>NZ_CP106738.1:1287651-1931476 GCF_025639885.1 Roseovarius pelagicus
TCGCGGGCGGCGCGCGTGCGTTTTCCGAGTTTTGCCATCTTACTTCACCTCGATGCCCATGGAACGCGCGGAACCGACGATGATCTTCATCGCGGCGTCGACGTCGTTTGCGTTCAGGTCTTTCCACTTGGCTTCCGCAATCTCGCGGACCTGCTTGACGGTTACGGAACCGGCCACATCGCGACCCGGTGTTTTGGAACCGGATTTCAGCTTGGCAGCCTTTTTGATGTAATAGGACGCGGGCGGCGTCTTGATTTCCATCTCAAAGGATTTGTCCTGATAATAGGTAATCACGGTCGGGCATGGGGCACCTGGCTCCATGTCCTGCGTCTTGGCGTTGAACGCCTTGCAGAATTCCATGATGTTGATGCCGCGCTGACCCAGGGCGGGTCCAACGGGCGGGCTGGGGTTGGCTTGCCCGGCTTTCACCTGCAGCTTCATCTTGCCAGCGAGTTTCTTGGCCATGAGGCCTCTCCTTCTTTCCAACGACCTCGGGGCGCGCCCTTCGGTCTCTCTCGTTGCGTGGTCCGGATCGGGTGCCGCGGCCCCCTGTCCTCCCACTTGGGATGCGCTGTCGTCCCATCCGGGCCGACCTCGCATGTCTCATAGGGTGGGCGCTGCCCCACCCCCCACGTCACCCTTGCTTGGTAACCTGGGTAAATTCCAATTCGACCGGCGTTTCCCGACCAAAGATCGACACCGACACCTTGAGGCGCTGGTTCTCGTCGTCGACTTCCTCGACCATCCCGTCGAAATCCTCGAACGGGCCATCGTTGACCTTTACCTTTTCGCCGATCTCGAAATGGATCAGCGTGCGCGGGCTGTCTTCGCCTTCCTGAACGCGGTTCAGAATCGCATTCACCTCAGCGTCGCGCATCGGCATCGGACGGCCCTGAGGGCCCAAAAATCCAGTAACCCGGTTGATCGAGCTGATCAGGTGATAGCCCTGATCGGACATCTCCATGCGCACCAGCACATACCCCGGCATGAACCGCCGCTCGGCGGTCACTTTCTTGCCGCGCCGCACTTCGATCACCTCTTCGGTGGGCACCAGCACTTCTTCGATATCGTCCTCGAGGCCGGATTCGATGACGGATGTTCTGATCTGCTCAGCAATCTTCTTCTCGAAATTCGAGAGAACGCTTACCGAGTACCACCGCTTTGCCATGCCGACCCAATTCCTCGTACCATCCGGACCAAGTGCCCGGCATTATTGTATTTCTCCGCGCGTCACACACACGGTCCCGAAACAAAAATCGGCGCGCAACTCGAATCGCCGCGCGCCATGTTCCGTTGATGAGCGCCCCATTACCGCGCATCCCCCATGATTTCAAGGGGCTACAGGCAGTTTTGGCGTGGTTTAGCCGAACATTCCCAGTACAGCCTGTAGTCCACTGCGGATACCAAGATCCACCAAGGCAAAGAAGATTGCCGTCAGCGCCGCCATGATGAACACCATCACAGTGGTCAAAAACACCTCGCGGCGCGTCGGCCAAACGACCTTTGCCACTTCGGCGCGGACCTGCTGGATGAACTGAAGCGGATTGGTTCGTGCCATGCGCTGATGTCTCTCGCTACCCTCAAATCGGTGCGGGCTGCCCGAATGGTCCAGCCCGTCCGCGCGACATACGCGCCCCATGGGGTAAATTCAAGAGCCGATCCAGATGGACCGGCTCTCAGGGTTTTCAACGCGCCGTCGCAGTCACAATGCTCAACCGTGGCGGGCCTGTGCGGCCAGCCTGTCGAACGGGTCCGGCCCGTCATCGTTACTATCGTCCAAGAGCGCCTCTCGGCTGAAATCCGGCATGTACAGCCCTTCGGTCCAGCGTCCCGGCAAACGATCAAACAACGCATCCAACCGTATCGCCAGGCCATCTGCACCGGCGCGCAGCCGCTCTGCCCGGCGCGGGGCGCGGTCGTCCAGCCATCGGTAGAACCAGAGCATTGCCGCCGCAATCCGTTCGGCACCGACAAAGATGAATGCGATAAGTGCCAACCAGATCGCACCAATGATTAGCGTCGGGACAATCCAAGGCCACGTATAGAACACTGCAATCGCCGATGCGGCAATCAGCACCCGCCCCAGCCATCCCTTGCGCACAGCGCGTGGCCTGCCGGAGTCTCTCGGCGGGTCGATCTCCTCGAAAGCGGCGTGTGTCTGTTCGACAGGAACGCCCCTGCCGCGCTTGGCACTGGCGGTCGTTGCGGCGCGGCGCAGTGGCGGCGCCTCGGCACGGGCAACGGCCTGCGTCACCGCAGCACTTGCCGCGGCGCGCTCTTCGTCTTTTTGTTCATTCAATGTCTGGGCAATGACTTCGTCGATTTCCGCATCGCTCAATTCCGGAAGCCGCGATTCCATCAGTGTGTCCAGCCGAAGGCCGGGCCGCAGCTTGCTGTCATCGACGCGCAAGCTCTCGTAATCAGTCATGGTTGGCATGGCAGCACCAAATCCTATGTTGCGCCCCCACGCACACCCGGCGCGAACGCGAGGTCCGTCACCGATTGCAGTCATTCTAGGGCGTGATTCTGGCAAAAATGTGGCAACCGCGGTAAATTCGGGGCAAACCTGCAATAAATTGGACCTGAATAGGGCAAATGCGGCAACGCTTGCGGTGGTGACTGTCTCTGCTCGGAAAGGGCGGGGACTGTGGCAACCGACCAAGAAGGTCGTCACGCAAATCCGGGAGTTTGGCATCACACCGGACTGGCCGATGGCAGGGGCACCAGGGCTCGAACCCGGGACCTACGGTTTTGGAGACCGTCGCTCTACCAACTGAGCTATACCCCTATACGCGGTCCGGGGATTAAGCCAACTCGCGCGCCAGCGCAAGGGGTCGGACCGATCATAGACGACATTTGTTCACACCTCCCTGACCAGCAAGTATCGGCGGGTGACTACCGGGCACCGACACAGGCCGCCGCGCGCTCCAGCGCTGTCAGGTCGGCATCGCAGATCGCCGTCTCATGGGTCAGAATATCTCCTATCGGCCAATCCCACCATGCGACCTCTAACAAACGGGCAATCGTCTCGGACGTGAACCGGCGGCGCCGGGTGCGCCCCGGATTGCCCGTGACCACGCTATAGGGCGGCACATGCCCACCCACCACGGCCCCGGCACCGACAATCGCGCCGCTACCGATCACTGCCCCCGGCAGGATCCGTGCGCCCTCCCCGATCCAGATGTCGTGACCCAGTTGTGTATCGCGCCCCGGTCCGGGCAGTGACGCCCGCCCCTCTGCAAACCCGCCATCGAAGACGGCAAAGGGATAGGTCGAAAACCCGTCATGCCGATGATTGGCAGAGGCCGTGATGAACTGCACCCCATCGGCGATCTGACAAAACCGCCCGATGATCAGCTTCTCGGGCGAATGTGGATATAGATAGGGTGCCAGAGACGCCGCCCAGTCGTCGGGCGGCTCATGCGCACTTGCATAGGAATACTCCCCCACCTCGATGCGCGGATGGTCGATCGCGGCGCGCAGGAAAACCGTGCCCTGATGCCGGGTGCCATCGGGCAATGTCAGCGGATTACGGTTGTCGGGATCGGGAAAAGGTTGGGGCATGACTGTCTCATTCTGCTCGCTTGGGGTAGGGCTTGGCGATCATCCTTGAACGGGAACAACTGAACCACCGCAGGAAGAGTTTGCAGCAGTTTCTATCCGGAGAAAAGTCAGGGCATCGCCGCCTCACCGCGCTTTTGACAGATCAGCGTGAGTGTTCCGCAGAGCCGCCCCGCATCGGCTTGTGTGCGAAGCTATTCGACTGATTTATATGCCTTAACAAAAACTTCTCTCCAGTTTGAATGTTCATACTGATCTAGGGTTAGCACGACAGGTCCGTACCAGCTTCCTTTGGGGAGATCGGTGTCCGGCGCGGAGCATACATTTGTTAGCTTACGACGCTCGTCCGCAGAGAAATACGTTTCTTGAAGGCAATATACGGTGTCGGGCTTTGCACGTCCCCAAAAGAAATAGACAACTTTCGTTGCAGGGCCTGTGTTGTGGACAGTAAATGACCAAAGTCCATGATCTTCCACCCAAACCATTGGGTCGTTAGCCTCGCTATAAGTGCGTGAAGATCGCTCTTGGAATTTGAAATACCCAAGGCCAATAGCCGCCACTACGCCTAACGCCGTAAAAACGTGGTTCTTTGTAATTTCCGCCATGGTTTGACAGTCACCCCTTGCCGTACTTCCTCTGACCATACTTCCGCTTGGTGAAATCCATAAGGCCTGTGCGACGCCTCTTTGAAATCTGGCTTCTCCGCGCTTTCCCAATGCGTCCGAAACTGCAGTTGAATTTCCCTCATGTCCAGAAAATAGCACGTTCCCTGCTCCGCATTGTCAATGTCAGCATCGAGCAAGGCAAGGCAGTCTCGTCCTTTCGCGGCCTTGGTCTTGCAGGCATCATTAACGTTGCGCTTGATGAGCTTGTCCGTTTGAGTCCGCTTAGAGGTCTTAGTGATCTGGAACTCCAGCTCGTCATAAAACCGGCCCCTGCGGATGGGCGTGTATTTGATCGAGAAGTCTGCGCCTAGCGGATCATCGCGGATCTACTTGTGGGCAGAATCGCCCTCCCACTTGCAGAAGCCCTGCCGCCTCGCATAGGCAGCCTTGGCCACGGCTTTCTCCATCGGTTCGACGCGAGAACAACAGGCAAGCGACCAAAGAAAAAGGGCGCCCCAAAGGACGCCCCTGAACATGCTGGTGCAGGGTGGGGTTTGATCCCGCCCCGCCCCCGATCACTCGAGGATTTTGGACACGACGCCGGCGCCGACGGTGCGGCCGCCTTCGCGGATGGCGAAGCGCAGGCCTTCTTCCATTGCGATCGGTGCGATCAGTTCAACTTCGAACTTCAGGTTGTCGCCGGGCATAACCATTTCCGTGCCCTCGGGCAGGTTCACGGTGCCGGTCACGTCCGTCGTACGGAAGTAGAACTGCGGGCGATAGTTCGCGAAGAACGGCGTGTGACGGCCACCCTCATCCTTGGTCAGGATATACGCCTCGGCTTCGAACTTGGTGTGCGGGTTCACCGACTTGGGCTTGCACAGAACCTGACCACGCTCGACGCCCTCACGGTCGATACCACGCAGTAGAACGCCAACGTTGTCGCCCGCCTCACCACGATCCAGCAGCTTGCGGAACATTTCAACGCCCGTGCAGGTGGTTTTCTTGGTGTCGCGGATGCCCACGATTTCCAGTTCGTCGCCAACGTTCACAACGCCACGCTCGATACGACCGGTCACAACCGTGCCACGACCCGAGATCGAGAACACGTCCTCGACCGGCATCAGGAACGGCTGGTCAACCGCACGTGCAGGCGTCGGGATGTATTCGTCCACAGCCGCCATCAGCTTCTTGATCGACTCTTCGCCGATCTCAGGCGTGTCTCCGTTCATCGCGGCCAGCGCCGAGCCGGGGATGATCGGAATGTCGTCGCCAGGATACTCGTAGCTGCTCAGCAGCTCGCGGATTTCCATCTCGACCAGTTCCAGCAGCTCTTCGTCGTCAACCTGATCGACCTTGTTCATGTAGACGACCATGTAGGGGATGCCCACCTGGCGGCCCAGAAGGATGTGCTCGCGGGTCTGTGGCATAGGACCATCAGCCGCGTTCACAACCAGAATCGCGCCGTCCATCTGCGCCGCACCGGTGATCATGTTCTTCACATAGTCGGCGTGGCCGGGGCAGTCGACATGCGCGTAGTGGCGCGTGTCGGTTTCATACTCAACATGCGCCGTCGAGATCGTGATCCCGCGCGCTTTCTCTTCCGGCGCGCCATCAATCTGGTCATACGCCTTGAAGTCACCGAAATACTTCGTGATCGCCGCCGTCAGCGTCGTCTTGCCGTGGTCAACGTGACCGATCGTGCCGATGTTTACGTGCGGCTTGCTGCGGTCAAACTTTTCCTTTGCCATGATCGTGGCCTCCTTGGTTTTCGGGTGCCGGGCTCAGGCCCGACCGACTGGTTTTTGGGTAGGCCGGGCTTCAGCCCGGCACCCGTCATGGTTATCTTCGTCGCCACCGGCGTCGCGCGCCATTTATTGCGCTGCGGGGCGAAAATCAAGCCCTACCGCGCACAGGTCTACGGTGTTCGAGACACGCGGCGGCGGTCTTTGCCTCAGCTTTCGGGCACCGGTGCGACGTCAGGTTCTTCGATGACTTCTGCCGCAGCGGTGGCCGCCGCCGCCGCAGTGGCGTCATCCTCGGGGGCAAGCTTGGCACTGACCGGTTTGGCCGAATTCGCGGCCTTCCCGCCGAACCACTCGTTCGCGAGGTTTTCGCGCACCAGCCAGTTCTGGATCAGCTTGGCCGCATTGCGGCTCAGGTTCTCCATCTGCACCTCCTTGGATTGCGTCAAACCGGATCCCAGCATGGTGTTGCCAGAGAAACTCTCGATAATCGTGACCTGCTCGGGCTTGGCGTTCAGCTTCTTGCCCGCCGCGTCATCCCATGCCGTCACGTTGATGATCAGCGCAGATTTTGGCGAAGCGACAATCGGCACGCCCGGGACCGCCAGCACATAACCCTCGACCGAGATCGCGATATGATAAAGCTTGTCACCGTCGTAGCGTCCGAAACGCTCGTCGATGGCCTTTTTCATCGATGTGATCCACTCTTCCTTGCTCGCATCACGCGAGGCTGGCCCCTTGGTCAGGTTGGGGGCGACCACGACGTTGTGGCCAAGCGCAAAGTTACCCAGCGGCACGGGCGCTTGGTCCAGATCATTGGCATTGGTGCAGGCACCAAGCAGGCCCAACGCCAGCAAAACGGCGCTCAGACGTGAAAGAAGATTGAAACGCATCAAGGTATCCTCGCAGCTAAGGGTCCCCCCGCGGATACAAGAGCCATCGCCCGTGTGCAATCATTTGCCCCACTCCGCCCGCGCCTCTATATCAGAGGCTACAGGCGAAAGGTGATCCAGATGCGCAATGACATCCCCGTTCACGTCCCTTTGGTTACGCAACCGATGGGCGTGCTGGCCAGCCTGCGTGCAGCGCGGCGCAACGTACTGAGCATTATCCCCCAGATCGCCACGCGCCAGCCAATGGTGTCGGGCCGAACGGGAAAGCGATGGCACATGGTGATGGACCCGGACGCCATTAAGACGATATTGTTGGAAAAGCTGGATAATTACCCCAAATCCGTCGTGACCAAGAACCTGCTGCGTCCTGCCATTGGTGATTCGCTCTTTATCGCAGAAGGGGCGCATTGGCGTTGGCAGCGCCGCGCGGCGGCACCGGTGTTTTCGCATCGCAACGTGATGAACCTTGCCCCGATCATGTCCGCCGCTGCCGATCGCAGTGCTGCGCGGATTGCCGCCGCCGGGCCACGCGCCATTGACGTCGCAGAGGACATGGTGCGCACCACGTTCGACGTGATCAGCGATGTGACTTTTTCCGGCGACGGCAGTTTCGATTCTGACGCCGTTCACAACGCAATTGATGGCTACATCGCCGAAGCGGGTAAAATCTCGCTCTTTGATATTCTCGGGTTTCCCGATTGGGTGCCACGCCCCGGACGGATGATGTCAGGTCAGGCGGTACGTCAGATGAAAACCGTCGCCGATCAAGCAGTCGAGGCGCGGCGCGTGCGCGGTGCGCAGGGCGTTCCCGATCTGCTGGACCTGCTGCTGGACGGGATCGACCCCGAGACCAAGCGCCAGATGAATACGGCCGAGCTACGCGATAACCTGTTGACCTTCATCGTCGCCGGGCACGAAACGACCGCACTGACGCTCGGTTGGTCGCTTTATCTCTGCGCCTTTGATCAGGACGTACAGGACCGCGCCCGCGCCGAGGCACAATCAGTTTTGCAGGGCCGTGCCGCCACTGGCGCGGATGTCGCCAATCTGCCCTTCATCCGGCAGATCGCTGATGAGGCGCTGCGCCTCTACCCGCCCGCCGCTATGGTGTCGCGCACCGCGCAAGAGGCTGATACGCTCTGCGGGCGCGACGTGCGCGCAGGGGACACTGTCATCATCCCGATTTACGCGCTGCATCGCCATCACCAACTGTGGGACGAGCCTGACCACTTCCGACCCGATCGTTTTGCTGATCGCAAGGCTGTACCGCGTTATGCCTACCTGCCTTTTGGCGATGGGCCCCGCATCTGCATCGGTGCCAGCTTTGCCTTGCAAGAGGCGGTGATCATCCTTGCCACGCTGCTATCGCGGTTTCGCTTCACTCAGGTCAAAGGGCGCAATCCTGATCCGGTAATGATCCTGACGCTCCGCCCAGAGGGGGGCGTCTGGCTTCAGGCAGAGCCTGCCTGAACGGCACCAACCGCCCGCGTTAATCGCAAATATCGCGCAGGTCGCGCCATTGCTTTGCGCTCAGAACAGGCCGTGTTTCACCTTGTTGCGCTGCATTCTGGCGCGCCAGTGCCGCCCGTCCACCGCTGGCTGGATGAGTTGCAAAGTAGATCGGTAGCGCCGGGGCGTCCCCCTCCATCAACGCCAGACCATCGAAAAAGTCCGCCATCCCCGAACTGTCCACATCCGCTCCGTTCAGCAAACCCAGCGCGAACACATCCGCTTGCGCCTCTGCGCCGCGGGTATAGCTTGCTTGTAAAATACGGTCGCCCAGCAGCACAGCGGCCGCGCCGCCGGTCACATCTCCCAGTACCATCGACAACAGCCCCGCAGACCCCGCCGCCCGTAACGCCTGACGCGTGGCATCGCGGGCCTCTACATGGCCGATCTCATGGGCCAGAACGGCGGCAACGACCTCGGGGCTGCTTGCCGTATCCAGCAGGCCGCGCATGATGACAACCTGACCGCCGGGTGCGGCAAAGGCATTGATCATGTCATGGTCCAGCACCCGCAGTTCCAGCCCGTAGGCCAGCCGGCCGCCGCTGGCCAATCGTCCGGCCAACTCCCACAGCGCCTGTAGGCCATCGCCCCCTTTGCAATCCAACTGCCCCAGACGCGTCGCCCCCAATGCCGCCTCCATCTGACGCACCACCGCCTTGCCGAAAGCGATTTCGCGTTCCACAGGAATCAGAGAGGCCAGCGTATCAGCCATCCTTGGCAGGATGAGAAACAGCATTAGAACGACGGCCCCGATCGCCAACACCGCACGGCGCACGACCCGCGCCCAACTGCCCGCATGCACATCTGCCCGCATCAGCGCCGAGCACTGCTTGCGCAGCTCGGCCATCAACGCAGGATCGGTGATCGTCAGGCGCGCCGCATCGCGCGGTGCGGCGTTTTCCACGGCCCCCGGCGCGTGCAGGGTCAACGTCATTCGGTCCTTGCGTGCACGTTCACGCAACGCGCGCAGATCCTGTAGCGGCCATTCCAGCGACGCGCCCAATGTCGGGCCGAGGATCGTCAAATGATTCCCCCCTTCGGCCAGCCACACCTGCACCTCGTGCCGCCGCGCGCCGTGACCATCGAAATAGCGCCCCGCCACCGGCAGCATCAGATCCCTCCCCCGATATCGAGCGCGTCGGCAAAACCTTCGGCATCTGTGCCACTATCGCCCGCGCGCTGCCGTATCCGTGCCAAACCCCCGGCGTTTTCGATTTTCAATGTCGCGACCACATGCGCGATGATCGGTTGAGTGATCCACACCAGCGTCAATGCCCCGATCACGGCCAGTGCCAGCATGTAGGCCGCTACCATGGGCAGTAACGTCGCGCCGACGGGCAGCGCCCCGTCCTCCATCAGCCCCATCAGGACCAAGCCCAGCGCACCCAACATCACGCCCCCCAACAGGCCCAGCACCAGCCCACCGACGACAATTTTTTTGACGATGGTTCGGGTTTCCGGCGTCGCCCGGAACCGGATGCCACCGTCCAACGTCTTGTGTGCCGTCAAATAGACAAAGGACCGAACTCGATACGACACCAGCCCCACAGCCGCCCAGACAAACCCGAGCAAGGCGAATGCTGCCGCATTGACCACCTGTCCCGCCCCAAACAGCCCCAACGCCACGATCATCAATGCAACCCCGATCAGCGAATGTTTCATTGCCGGATAGAGCGCCCACCACGTTCCGCCCTGCCGGAACCGCGCGTCGCCATACCATGTTCGATCCGTCTTGAATTTTTCCAGATAGAATGTCTGACGCGGCAGCAATAACCCCAGCGAAACAAGGCTCAGTGCCCAATGTCCCATTGCGCGCAGAACATATCCCCACGCTCCCGGCTCTGCCCCGAACCGCACGCCGCGCCAGCGCGATCGCGCCAACCTGTACCGCCGCGCGCGGTATTGCGCAAAAAAGATCAGCGGGACAATCGACAGAAACGCGACAGCCACCGCCCCGAACTGAAAATAGAGCATTGTCGATTCCCGCGCGGCATCCAGCAGCGACAGGCCGAAATAAAACAAAACCATCTGCACCACGCCCAGACAAAGCGCCAGAACCACCAGCGCCAATAGGAACCCCAACAGCTTTTCCAACCCGGTGCCGGTGTATTCAAAGCTGTCGCCGTCCCCCGCGATTGATGACCAGATGTATTTCCGGATACGGGTTTTGGCCCAGAACCGGTATAATCCGAGGGTCAGCACCGTCAGCAACGTCGTGCGTAGCGCCAAACCAAAGAGAGGCCGCCTGCTGCCGTGGTATTCACCCGTGATCTTGTCGGTCATGCCCGCGCCCTGCTCCGATCCCCGCCACGATCATCGCGCCGTGACGCCATCGGATCAAGTACATGCGCCTGCGACTGTGGCGGCGGTCAAACCGGCGAAACGCCGTTCACCACAGCAACAGACCGCGTTCGTTACGTGAACTTGTTATCCCGCGGAAATCCGCGTGGCGCCATCCGGCCTGTGCCTGCACGCTTGCCTGTCCATTCCGCCAGCGCCGTCTCGGTTCGGGTACGCCCTGCCGGATCGTGCCAACTCAACCCATCTTCCAGCGCAAAGGTGGTGGCATCTGACAGCCCGCCATCCTTATACTTTTGCAACCGTACGCCTTTGCCCCTCCCCATTTCAGGCAGCTCGGCCAGTGCAAAAACCAGCACTTTGCGGTTTTCACCCACAACAGCAACATGATCTCCGGTGACGGGTTTGCAGACCAATGCCCGTGTTTCGCCGCGCACGTTCAGTACCTGTTTGCCGCTTCGCGTCTGCGCCAGAACATCCTGTTCCGGTACGACGAACCCATCCCCGGCGCTGGAGGCCACCAACAGCTTGCGGTCTGGTTGGTGAATGAACAGGTCAATGATCCCCGCCTCATTTGGCAGATCGACCATCAGGCGCAGGGGCTCTCCCATACCGCGACCGCCGGGCAGATTGGCCGCCGACAGCGTGTAGAACCGTCCGTTCTCGGCAAAGACCAGCAGCCGGTCGGTTGTCTCGGCATGAAACAGGAAACGCGGCCCATCGCCATCCTTGAACTTCAGCTCTCGGGTCAGATCGATATGGCCGGTCATCGCCCTGATCCAGCCCATTTCCGAGCAGACGATCGTGATCGGTTCGCGGTCGATCATTGCCTCCAGCGGCACCTCCTCGACCTCGCCCGCCACCGCGAATTGCGTACGGCGTTCGCCATGTTCATAGGTCCGGCCAAAGGTCTTGCGCACCTCGCGCAGCTGGTCGGCAATCGCTTTCCACTGCAAGCCGACATTCTCTAACAGATCCTCCAGCCCGGCGCGCTCTTCCATCAGCGCGCTTTGCTCTTTCAGAAGTTCGATTTCTTCCAACCGTCGCAGGCTGCGCAGGCGCATGTTCAGAATTGCTTCGGCCTGCACCTCGGTCAGCCCGTCATCGCCCCCAACGGCGGGTGGCACATAATCATCCTCGGACATGGCGCGGGTGAATTCGCGCCCCCAATCCTCGCGCATCAGCGCCGCCTTGGGCTCGTCGTCATAGCGGATGATATCGATCACCCGGTCAAGGTTCAGGAACGCAACGATCAGCCCTTCGAGCACCTCCAGACGATGGTCGATCTTCTCCATCCGGTGCGTCGAGCGGCGCACCAGCACCTCTTGGCGAAAGTCGAGAAATGCGCGCAGCACCTCTTTCATCGAGCAGACCTTGGGTGTCACCCCGTCGATCAGCACGTTCATGTTCAGCGAAAACTTGACCTCCAGATCCGAATTGCGGAACATCATGCCCATCAACAGGTCGGCATCCACGTTCTTGCTGCGCGGTTCCAGAATCAGACGAATGTCATCCGCGCTCTCGTCGCGCACGTCGCCGAGGATCGGAATCTTCTTAACCTGAATCAGCTCGGCAATCTTCTCGATCAGCTTGGATTTCTGGACCTGATAGGGGATTTCCGTGACCACGATCTGCCACTGGCCCCGGCCCAGGTCCTCGACCTCCCACTTGCAGCGCAGGCGGAAACTGCCGCGCCCTGTGCGATAGGCGTTGGCGATATTTTCAGGCGGCTCGACAATGACCCCGCCGGTGGGGAAATCGGGGCCGCGCACGTAATTCAGCAACGTGTCATCACGACAATCAGGCGTATCGATGATGTGCAGGCAAGCATCCACCAGCTCGGCAATGTTATGCGGCGGAATGTTGGTGGCCATGCCTACCGCAATCCCGCTCGATCCATTGGCCAACAGATTGGGAAACGAAGCGGGTAAAACCACCGGCTCGGTCAGGGTGCCATCGTAGTTGTCACGAAAATCGACCGCATTCTCCGCTAACCCATCCAGCAGCGCCTCGGCTACGGCGGTCATGCGCGCTTCGGTGTACCGGCTGGCGGCGGGGTTATCCCCGTCGATGTTGCCGAAATTGCCCTGCCCGTCGACCAGCGGATAGCGCACGGCAAAATCCTGTGCCAACCGCGCCATCGCATCATAGATCGCCGCATCGCCGTGCGGGTGATAGTTACCCATCACATCGCCACTAATCTTGGCCGATTTACGGAATCCACCTGTGGAACTTAATCGCAGCTCGCGCATTGCATATAGGATACGACGATGCACGGGCTTCAGCCCATCACGTGCGTCAGGCAGTGCGCGGTGCATGATCGTACTCAGCGCATAGGTCAGGTAACGCTCGCCAATTGCACGGCGTAGCGGCTCGGACACGGTGCCGGGGTCGCCCTCGGGGCTTATGTTGGGGTCATCCACCAGATCATTCATGGATGTGGTGATAGCTCCGGCAGATTGGCTCGTAAAGCGTAGCCGGGGAAAGATTTGTGGTTTTCCCGTCACGGCCCCCTGCGAATCGTGTATCCTGATACCGCTGCCAAAGTTTGTACGATCGCTGGGGGGACGCGCATATGTGGCGCTTTATATTGTTAACATTCGCGTTTCTGGGATTCGCGTTTTATCATCTGAGCGGTGGGGCCGACTACGCCCCGCGTGCGGACTCGCTTCAGGTCGCATTCCAGAACAAATCGTTTTTTGCGCAGCCAAAGCCCGCTCAGCCGCGCGCCCGTCAGGTCGCATCCGCCGATACCAAAACCAAGTTGACCCCGCGCCTTATCCAGCAAAAGCGCGAGGCGGTTCAGGCCGCCCACGATGCCCGAGAGGCGCGCAAGGAGGCGCGTTATCTGCAGGCGCAGGAGGCGACCCGATTCAAGGTCACGTTGGCCGCCGCCAGCCCGGCCAAAAGCGTTTTCAATCCCGAACCGATCAAGGAAATGGGCCTATCGGGTGTGGGCGCATTTTCCGGCGGCACACTTGCCCGTGATGTAACAGGTGTCATTGGCGGCCAGAACGGAATGCAAACCGGGGCCGATGTCACCCCCGAGCCCGCTGACATTCGGGCTGTCACCGGCACCCTCGTGAACATGCGCAACGGTCCGGGCACTGATTTTGCTCAGGTCGATCAGCTCAGCCAGGGCATGCAGGTCGAAGTTCTGGAAACCGCCGCGAACGGCTGGGTCCATCTGCGCGCGCTCGATACCGGCCAAACCGGCTGGATGGCCGATTGGCTGGTCACGGCCGCCGCCCAGTAACACCCGCAAGAACGGCATTGCAGCCCCCCGCCCCGCGCGCCATAGCTGGGGCATGACAGATAAATCCATACTGATCACCGGATGCTCGTCGGGCATCGGATACGACGCGGCCCACGGCCTGCGCGCCCGTGGCTGGCGTGTCTTTGCCAGTTGCCGACAGGCGGCCGATTGCGCCCGCCTGAAATCCGAGGGCTTCGACAGCCCGCGCATCGATTATGCCGATACTGCCAGTATCGCATCGGGCCTCGCCGAAGTGTTGGAGGCGACAGATGGCAGGCTTGATGCGCTGTTCAACAATGGGGCCTACGCCTGCCCCGGTCTGGTCGAGGATCTGCCGACAGACGCCTTGCGCACCATATTCGAGACGAACTTCTTTGGCTGGCACGACCTCAGCCGCCGGGTCATCCCCGTCATGCGCGCGCAGGGGCACGGACGAGATCGTGCAATGCTCGTCGGTTCTGGGCCTTGTCACGCTGCCGTGGCGCGGGGCCTATAACAGCACAAAATTTGCGCTCGAAGGACTGAGCGATACGCTGCGCATCGAAATGGCAGGCACCGGAATCGACGTGATCCTGATTGAACCCGGTCCGGTCACATCAAAGATCCGGCAAAATGCGATTCCGCATTTCGAGCGGTGGATAGATTGGGAAAACTCCCCGCGTGTTGAGGCCTACCGCGCCGGACTGCAAAAGCGGCTCTATCAGGATAACGGCCCCGACAAGTTCGAGCTGCCTGCCTCTGCCGTTACCAAAAAGCTGATCCATGCAGTAGAGGCGCGCCGACCGCGCGCGCGCTATTACGTGACCACCCCCACCTACCTGATGGGCGTGCTGAAACGACTGCTACCCACACGTGCGCTTGATTGGGTGCTGAGGCGTAGCTGAACGTTGTTCAGCCGACATTTTCCGGTTCGCTTTTGCCGCGTGTCAGTCTACATCAATCCCAGACGCAACCAGAGGACGCATCATGCTGACCGATCCGCTTTTCCTGCTTGTTCTCGTCGCCTGTGGGGCGGTCGCCCTTATACTCGGGCTAGGTATCAGCACCTTCGGCAAGGGCGGCGCGGACAATGGCAAACGCGCGAATAAATTCATGCGCTGGCGGATCATCGCACAGTTCGTTGCTGTGGTAGTGATCCTCGCCTTCGTGTTCATCCGGCGACAAATGGGGGGCTGAGGCCAATGGTAGTCCTGAACAAGATTTACACGCGCACCGGGGATGGTGGCGATACGGCGCTTGGCAATGGCACGCGCGTGGCAAAGCATTCAATGCGCGTCAATGCCTACGGCACGGTGGATGAAACCAACGCGACCTTGGGCCTCGCGCGCCTGCATGCGACCGGCGATGTGGATACCGCATTGGCACGCATTCAGAACGATCTCTTTGATCTGGGGGCTGATCTCTGCCGCCCCGACATGGCCCGCGACGCAGAGGCCGAATATACACCCCTCCGGGTCACAGATGCGCAGGTTGCACGGCTCGAGGCGGAAATTGACGCGATGACAGCGGTGCTGGAACCATTGCGCAGCTTTATTCTGCCCGGCGGGTCGGCCCTTGCTGCGCAACTGCATCTTTGCCGCACCGTGTCACGACGCGCCGAACGCCTGACCGTAGAACTTGCCGGGGTCGAGGACGTGAACGCCGCGGCGGTCAAATACCTCAACCGCCTCAGTGACTGGTTCTTTGTCGCGTCGCGCATGGCCAATGACGACGGGCGCGCGGATGTGCTGTGGGTTCCGGGCGCGAACCGCGAATAGCGGCGGGCGGTCCAGTGCACGGACCGGCAACCGGTAGGGCGGAACCCCGCGCCGTGAGGCCGGGCGCGAACCGGTAAGCCACACGCATTTACCCCGACGGCTCGAATTTTCTGCCCAACGAATAAAACGCGACGTCTTGAGCACGTTAAATGACGATTTTTCCCTGTTTTCCGCCCACCCGAACCTATATGAAACCGCGTGAGAGCGAGAAATTGGGAGTCGCGTCGCGGCTCTTGGTATGAATTTGAGGAGACCATGCCAATGAAGGTGCTAGTACCTGTCAAACGTGTGATCGACTATAACGTGAAAGTCCGCGTCAAGGCGGATGGCAGCGGTGTCGATCTTGCAAATGTGAAGATGTCAATGAACCCGTTTGACGAGATTGCCGTCGAACAGGCGATCCGCCTGAAAGAGGCCGGTCAGGCCGATGAGGTCATCGCGGTTTCCATTGGCGTGAAGCAAAGTCAGGAAACGCTGCGCACCGCGCTGGCGATGGGTGCCGATCGCGCGATCCTCGTGGTTGCCGCCGACGACGTGCACACCGATATTGAGCCGCTGGCTGTCGCCAAGATCCTCAAAGCCGTGATCGACGAAGAGCAGCCGGGCATCGTGCTGGCAGGCAAACAGGCGATCGACAACGACATGAACGCCACCGGTCAGATGCTGTCGGCGCTGATGGGTTGGTCTCAGGGCACATTTGCCAGCGGTCTGGAAATCGAAGGCGATCACGCCCTCGTCACCCGCGAAGTTGACGGCGGCATGCAGACCATCAAGGTCAAGATGCCCACGATCATCACCGTGGACCTGCGCCTGAACGAGCCGCGCTATGCATCGCTGCCCAACATCATGAAGGCCAAGAAAAAGCCGCTGGATGAGAAAACCGCCGCCGATTACGGCGTCGACGTGACGCCGCGTCTGGAAATCACCGGAACGGCAGAACCAGAGGCACGCGCCGCTGGTATCATCGTGGGCTCGGTCGACGAGCTGGTAGAGAAACTCAAAGAAGCGGGGGCTGTATAATGGCTGTTCTTCTTCTCGCAGAAGTCAACGACGGCGAACTGGCAATGGACGCCACCGCCAAGGCCGTGACCGCGTCGAAATCGCTGGGCGACATCACGGTTCTTTGCGCTGGTGGCTCTGCCGCCGCCGCAGGCGAAGCCGCCGCCAAGATTGATGGCGTATCCAAGGTACTGGTTGCCGAGGATGCGTCGTTGGGGCACCGCATGGCCGAATCGACCGCCGCGCTGATCGTCAGCCTTGCAGGCGATTATGAGCATATCGTCGCCCCCGCGACCACGGATGCAAAGAACGTGCTGCCCCGCGTGGCCGCACTTCTGGACGTGATGATCATCTCCGATGCTTCCGGTGTCGTGGATGCCAACACGTTCGAGCGTCCGATCTACGCAGGCAACGCGATCCAGACGGTCAAATCCTCGGACGCCAAGAAAGTCATCAGCTTCCGTACATCGACATTCGATGCGGCCGGTGAAGGCGGCTCTGCCTCGGTCGACACCGCATCCGTTCCCGCCGATCCCGGTCTCAGCGAATGGGTCGAAGACAAGGTCGCCGCCAGCGATCGCCCCGAGCTGACCTCGGCTGGCGTCGTTGTCTCCGGTGGCCGTGGCGTCGGCTCCGAAGAGAATTTTGCCCTGATCGAGAAACTGGCTGACAAGCTGGGGGCCGCCGTCGGCGCCTCGCGCGCTGCTGTCGACAGCGGCTACGCACCGAACGACTGGCAGGTTGGCCAGACCGGCAAGGTGGTCGCCCCTGATCTTTATGTCGCCGTCGGCATCTCGGGTGCGATCCAGCACCTTGCAGGCATGAAAGACAGCAAGGTCATCGTCGCGATCAACAAGGACGAAGAGGCACCGATCTTTCAGGTTGCTGATTTCGGCCTCGTCGCCGACCTCTTTGATGCTGTGCCAGAACTGACTGAGAAACTCTGATACGGGGGGAGAGTCGTTCCTCCCCTAAGTAGTACCGATCATGGCCCGCCATCTCTGGCGGGCCATTTTTCGTTTGCACCGACGCGTGCCGGGCTGAAGCCCGACCTACCCATATGCGGCCATTCGTAGGCCGGGCTTCAGCCCGGCAAACTGCTCAACATCGAATCGCCCGCTGCGCTCAGCCCCCGACCAGTTCACCGATAACTGGCACCAGCGCCTCTGCCGCATCTTCGTGCGCGGCAGGCCCCAACAGTTCTGACGCCGCTGCGACCTCGAACTGAGAGAACACCATGCGATCTGTGCCGCAGGCCAGCGCCTCTGGGCGCGCCGTTGCATCAATGATCTGCAACACTTGCGGTCGTAGCGCCTCCAGCATGCCCGCCGTCACAAACGCGGGGTCGCTCGACACGCTGGGCTGATCAGCGACCTCACCGGGTCCGTGCGATGACAGCCAGAGCAACACCACAGGCGAGCCCAAGTGATGCAACAACAGTTTCATCCGGGCGACCCACGCGGTTTGCAGTTCCTCGCGCACCAGCGCAAATCGCTCTTCGGACACGGCCCGCAGACGGTGCAGCATATGCCGTGTGAAATGAAACTCGGTAAAATCCACCTCGCGGTAAACGCTACGCAACACCGGCGATGCCTCGACAAACCGATCGTTGCGGCGCGGATGAACTGAATAGAACCGGTTCGACATGTTCTGCGCCGGTAGCACTTGTAACACAGTCACCTGCGCCCGCGCGGCGGCCGCCAGAATATCCGGATCGTGCAAAAACACGTCGATACCTGCATTTGACCAGCCGAGATTGACACATTTCACGCCGGTCCGCGCCTCGACCAGTGCCGGGAACGGGTGCGCAATGAACTTGCCATAGGTTTCCGTACCACCCAAGAAAGCCGCGTAGCGCCCGCTCAACCTGCGGCGCGGACCTCGGAATCGCAGTTTTGACGCGCCGTATCGGCACGGCATGTAATTCAGGGGGACATCCCCCAGCTTTTCATAAGCCATAAAACCCACCATAAACTTACCCGCGAACGAACCTGCAGCAGGCGCGTTTAGAAATTCCTAATGCGAAAATTCACCGCGTTTTTTAACGGACTGCGCCCCTTGCAGGCACCCGGTTACGGGGCGTATTGTCAAAGCGCAGTAGTAATCGGGACAGGTACATGGCAATCCAGAAAATCGGCGTCGTCGGCGCGGGCCAAATGGGCAACGGGATCGCTCATGTGATGGCTCTGGCCGGGTATGAGGTGCTGCTGACCGACGTCAGTCGCGATGCGTTGGACAGCGCGATGGACCTGATGCGCCACAACATGGAACGCCAGGTGAGCCGCGACAAGATCAGCCAATCCGAAATGGATGACGGCATCGCCCGGATCGGCACCACGCTGACGCTGACCGATCTGGGGCAGACCGATCTGGTGATCGAAGCCGCGACCGAGCGAGAAACTGTCAAACAGGCAATTTTCGAGGATTTGCTGCCGCATCTCAAACCCGATACGATCCTGACATCCAATACCTCGTCTATCTCGATCACGCGCCTCGCCAGCCGGACGGATCGGCCCGAACGGTTCATGGGGTTTCACTTCATGAACCCAGTGCCCGTCATGCAACTGGTGGAACTTATTCGTGGCATCGCCACTGACAAACCCACTTATGAAGCTTGCCTTGGGGTCGTGGAAAAGTTGGGCAAGACAGCCGCCTCAGCCGAGGATTTTCCCGGCTTCATCGTCAACCGCATTCTGATGCCGATGATAAACGAGGCGGTTTATACGCTCTACGAGGGTGTCGGGAACGTGTATTCCATCGACCAATCCATGAAACTGGGTGCCAATCATCCCATGGGCCCGCTGGAACTGGCCGATTTCATAGGGTTGGACACTTGTCTGGCAATTATGAACGTACTGCATGACGGATTGGCGGATACCAAATACCGCCCCTGCCCGCTCTTGACCAAATACGTCGAGGCCGGCTGGCTGGGCCGCAAGACGGGTCGGGGGTTCTACGACTATCGCGGCGACGCGCCGGTTCCGACCCGCTAGACAGGCGCAAAATCAGCGGCGCAGGCCGGGCTTCAGCCCGACCGCCCCATATCCATTGCAAGCAACGCATGGCGGGATTGCGAAACTGGCACTGGCGTTATGCAATCCAATCCATAGTTTAGTCAGCAAGGGAGGAGATGACCCCGAGACAGGATAAATCTCCGATGGCTTTTACGACCACGAAATCAACTCACTCTTTCAACCTGATGCGCGCGATCTACGGCGCGCTGGCAACTGTCGGGCACGCCATGATGCGCCCTGCCGATGCCAAAGCCGAAAACGCGCGGCGTCAGATCAGTCACCTGCGCGCGCTCAGCGACGCAGAGCTTGAGGCCCGCGGCATCCGTCGCGAGGATATCGAGTATCGCGTTTTTTCGGGCAGCTACTACGCCTGAATGACACAGGGCACGACGGCCCAAATCGTTTCGCGCAGGCGCTGGTTGACGCGTGCTGCGCGAAACGCTCTTGTCATCCGTATCTCTTCGACATCACGGCAGACGCTTTGCACGCATGTGATCGCCAAAATGCATCAGGTCGCGGTGCTGCCGAAATGCATGCCCCGTCAGAGGTGACACAGAGGACGACCATGCATTCCAGCCAAAATGGCGAAACTCGTCGCCCTTGTTTGGCCTAAAGAGACGATGCACTATCTGGCCGTATGTCTTTGACATGGGATCGACAACAGCCGATCCGTCCGGTTGCACCCCATAGGGGCTGAGCAGCAAGGTAAAGGGGACACTCTCCACCACTGCTTTCATCGCCGGTTTCGGTCTCGCGACACCGAGACATGCACCTACATCCTCCACCAGAGGGTGACTCAGTGTCGTGTTGAATTAATTTCGGAGTTTACAGCGGCGTCATTCGCACAGGCACGGCACATCCGGTTGGGACCGGGTGCGCCGATCTTGGATGTCAGTCGGCCTCTTCCATGCCGAACCCCAGATGCTTGGCGACGGTAAAGATATCCTTGTCGCCACGGCCGCACATGTTCATGCAGATCAGGTGATCCGCAGGCAATTCCGGCGCGATCTTCATCACATGAGCCAGTGCATGGCTCGGCTCAAGCGCAGGGATGATCCCCTCTTGCTCGCAGCACAGCTGAAACGCCTCGAGCGCTTCCTTGTCGGTGATCGAGACATATTTCGCACGGCCGATTTCGTGCAGCCAGCTATGCTCGGGACCAATGCCGGGATAATCAAGGCCCGCCGAGATCGAATACCCCTCCAGAATTTGTCCGTCATCGTCCTGCAACAGGTATGTGCGGTTGCCGTGCAGCACGCCGGGCCGCCCGCCAGTCAAGGACGCGCAATGTTCCATTTTGGCGTTCACGCCCTTGCCGCCGGCCTCGACGCCGATGATGTTCACATCCTTGTCGTCCAGAAACGGAAAAAACAGGCCCATCGCGTTAGAACCACCACCAATCGCGGCGATCAATGTGTCGGGCAGACGGCCCTCCGCGGCCTGCATCTGTTCCTTGGCTTCCTTGCCGATGATTGCCTGAAAATCACGGACCATCGCGGGATAGGGATGCGGACCCGCCACCGTGCCGATGCAGTAGAACGTGTCGCGCACATTCGTGACCCAGTCACGCAGCGCATCGTTCATCGCATCCTTCAGCGTGCCGCGACCGGACGTCACGGGAACCACCTCCGCGCCCAGCAGGCGCATACGGAATACGTTCGGCTTTTGCCGCTCGACATCGTGCGCGCCCATGTAGACCACACATTTCAACCCGAACTTGGCACAGACGGTTGCGGTCGCGACACCGTGCTGACCTGCACCCGTTTCGGCGATGATGCGTGTCTTGCCCATACGGCGCGCCAGAATGATTTGGCCCAGCACGTTGTTGATCTTGTGCGCGCCGGTATGATTCAGCTCGTCACGCTTGAGGTAGATTTTAGCGCCGCCCAGGTGCTGCGTCAGCCGATCCGCATAATATAGTGGACTGGGGCGACCCACGTAATGCGTCCACAGATCATGCATTTCGTCCCAGAAGCTTTGGTCGGTCTTGGCGAATTCATATTGCTTTTCCAGCTCCAAGATCAGCGGCATCAGTGTTTCCGACACGAAACGCCCGCCAAAATTGCCGAACCGTCCCTTTTCATCAGGGCCGGTCATGAAAGAGTTGAAAAGATCGTTCATCGCGTTCGCCTTGCCATTTCACGGGTTTCCCGTTGCATAGGCGACACCGGGCGGATTTTCCAGCGCAAAGCGGTCATCGCCCGGAGTTCGTTGTGGCCAATGCGCGCAATAGCCCGCCCTTTTACCCTCAAAGTCTGCGCACCGCGTAGATCCGCGTGGTCAGCTCGGGCTCTGCCAACAGGTAGGCGCGAAAAGGTCGGCTGCGCTCTTCGACACGAAGCAGATCACGCTCCTCCAATGACTTTATCATCTGGCCAAACCCCTGCTCTTTGTAGGTCGCCTCGATAACGTTGAAAACGCCGATCCCGCCGGGGCATGTGACCCGCATCAAATGGTCCAGAGATTCAGGTGGCGCGTGGCCCGGCCCAAACGATCCGATACAGGTAAACCCGGTAAACGCCGCATCGTCGAATGGCAGGCCCGCGCCCATGTCTGCCTCGGCGAACCCGGCATAGGCCCCGGTGCCTTCGGCCATGCGGATCATCTCTGGTGACAGGTCGCAGCCGGTGATTGGGCCGTATCCCATCAGGCTCAACGATTGCCCGACCAGCCCCGTACCGCATCCTGCGTCCAGAACTGCCCCCTCGGCCCGGCCCATGTGACGGGCATACACGCCCGCAGCCACAATCGGGAGCCAGAACCCCTTGGCCAAATTCTCGGCGTCGTAGCTGTCCGACCAGTCATCATAGAGCCGCCGGGACGCTTCTGGCGTGGTCGCGCCATAGACGGCATCCAGATCTTCAGTGTTCTGAGCCATGCTGCGCCCTCCTTGGGTGGCATCACATCACCGCTGAATACACACTGTCAACATGCGCGTCAGTCGAGGGTGCGTTTGAATCCGGTATGCGACGGGATAAAGCCCAACGCATGATAGAACTGATTGCTCTCTGTGCGGCTCTGGTTCATGGTCAGTTGCATCAACGAACACTCTGCTTCGCGTGCCCGCGCCTCTGCATCCGCAAACATCTGCCGACCGACCCCCTGCCCGCGCAAATCGCTCGCGACGCGCACGCTTTCGATCTGTGCCCGGCGCGCGGCACGCAAGGACAACCCGCTGATAAAGGTAATCTGGTAGGTCGCCAGTATCCGCCCGGTACCATCCTCACCCACGATCAGGTGATTACCACCCTCAGATTGCATCGCATCAAACGCGGCCAAATAGACCGACATATCGCCCTGTTCGCGCGCCTTGCCCAGATCATCGTCAACCAACAGCGCAATTACGGCGGGAACATCGGTTCGCGTGGCGGGCCGGAACCGGATCACCCTTGCGCCGCCTGAACAAAGGCGCGCATCAGATCGGCATCCTTAATCCCCGGCGCCTGCTCGATCCCCGAAGCCACATCAACCTGTCTCGCGCCCGTTGCACACACGGCCTCTGCCACATTCTGCGGGGTCAGGCCGCCCGCCAACATCCAGGGCAGCGACCAACGGCGCCCCGCGATCAACGCCCAGTCAAAGGAAACGGCATTGCCGCCCGGACGATCGGCGCCCTTAGGCGGTTTCGCATCCACCAATAACTGATCGGCCACCTGTGCGTAGGTATCCAGCCGGGTCAGATCTGCCGCCTCGGCGATACCCACCACCTTCATCACCGGCAGGCCATAACGCGCTTTGATTTCGACCACGCGCGCGGCACTTTCGGAACCATGCAGTTGCAGCATATCCAGCGGTACGGTTTCCGTCAGGGCATCCAGCGTCGCATTGTCCGCGTCCACCGTCAGGGACACCTTGGCAATCCCCTCGGGAACGGCCTGTGCGATCTCGCGCGCGGCATCCAGCGTCAAATACCGGGGTGATCTGGCAAAGAAGTTCAGACCGATATACGCCGCGCCCGCATCGGCAGCCGCGTCAACGTCCTTCAGGCGGGTCAGCCCGCACATCTTGATCCGAATGTCGCGTGTCATGGCTCGGCTCAGCTGGCTTCGTCCAGCAGCGCCAGAACGTCATCCTTGCCCTCGTGCTTTTCACCCTTCAGACGGCGCAGTTCGGCGCGCAGGCGTTGCAGCTCGCGGGCCTGACGCGCGGCGGCGGCGCGTTCGCCCGCCTCGCGAATCCACTCCCAGATGAATCCCAGAACCAGTCCAGCCAGCACACCGCCAAACATCACGACAAAGAGCGGCACATCATAGGCAGGCGTCATCGCCGCAAGGCGCGCAATCTCTCCGGGCAACACTTTGACTGTCACGAACTCGCGATTGGCGAGCGCAATCAGGATCAGCGCCACCGCAAAGATGGCGATGCTGGCATAGCGAATGTAGCGCATGGTTTACTTCCCGTTCAGACGGTCCCTGAGCAGCTTGCCCGTCTTGAAGAATGGCACATGCTTCTCCTCAACGTAAACCGATTCGCCGGTGCGGGGATTTCGGCCGGTCCGTGCATCCCGCTTTTTGACGGAAAACGCGCCGAAGCCGCGCAACTCGACACGATTGCCACCAGCCATCGCGTCGGTAATCTCGTTAAAGATAGTATTCACGATCCGTTCGACATCGCGTTGGTAAAGATGCGGATTCTCGTCCGCAATTTTCTGAATGAGCTCCGATCGGATCATCGAGCAAGTCCCCCGGTCTTCTGTTTTTTTGGCGCAAGCAGCACAGCCCGACTATAGATATAATTGTGCAGAAGAAAACGGAAAGCATGCCGACAGATGTCAATTTTTGCGTTTTTACGACGCCAAGCCGTGGCAATTCGGCGCGAATCCGCGCCTGCCCCCGCGTCAGCCGGTCCCCTTGCGACACTGTTGGCGAATTGCGCTCAGATGATTCGGAGCATCTCTTGACCAGTTTGCGTTCAAACGAGCATCACCCCGCGCCGCAGTAGATTGACGCCAGCGACCAGCAAAACAAACAGCGTGACCCTGCGAAACACAGCCTGATCAATGCGGTCCTGAATCGCAAACCCCATCCACATCCCCAGCAGTGCTGGCGGCACCATCGCCAGCGAGAATGGCATCGTTTCCGCGCGCAGGATCCCCGACCCGAAATGCGCCATGGCGAGCAGAATCGCACCTGACCCATAGATCACCCCCTGAACCCGCATCTGTTCGCGTTTTTCCGTGCCTTGCGCCGTCAGCATCGCCACTGTCGGCGGTCCCCAAACGGCGGTCAGCCCGCCCATTGCGCCCGTCAGCAGGCCAATGCCCACCTCCAGCCGCGGACCGGGGTTGGGCGGCAGGCGCAGACCACGCCCCAGCAGCGTCATGGCGGCATATAGTGTGACCGGCACACCAATCAGCAGGTATAGCGCGGATGATGGCAATAGTGGCACCAACTGCGCCGCCGCGACCAGCATCGCCGCCGCCGACATCAGGAACAGTCGGAACCGTCGCACCGATTGCCATGCAGCGCCGAGACCCTGCCGCAACGCCTGCCAGATGTTCGTCACCAGCGTCGGTAGGATCACGCCCGCCAACGCCAGTTCCGGCGCCATGACCGAGCCGAGACACGAAATCATCACCATCGGCAGAGCAAAACCTACGAGGCCCTTGATCATCCCCGCGAACAAGGTGACGGTCAGCGCGAACACCCAGATGATCATGGCGTCCGGACCGACGGAAACGGGGGCTGTGAAAATCTCCATCGCGCCTGTCTAACACTGCTTGAGTATGCTGCGCTGCAAAAAAAATTTGCGCAATAAACAATCAAAAATGCGCGCTTCTTGGTTAAATTGTTGCGCTGCACCTGCAAAGTGGCTAGGACAAAGCGCGACAAAAGAAGGATGCACTAAGATGGCCCATGATGGACAGGATCTCGCGACAACCAAAGAGCCGCTTCTAGACGATCTGACCCGCCTTACGGCGACGGCGCTGCCTGCGGTCGACGCAGTGCTGGATGCCGCCAAGGAGGCGCTGCGCGCCCTTCTGGTGCAGGACGGTCGCGTGTCGGGCGCAGCACTCGAGACCCATCAGAGTGCCGCGCATGGTCTGGCATGGCTCGCCACCTATCGTGAGGCGCTGCACCAGATGCAGAAATGGGCCGAGCGGCTGTCGGAGACAGGTCAGTTTGGCGAAGTCGAGGCGCTGATTCACCAGATCGCATTTGGCGAATACCTGCACCAGATCGCCGGCGGCATCCCGATGAATCAGGGCGAAGTGGTCCGCCTGGCCGAGCTTGGCCTCGGCTGGAGTGCCCTTGGCGGTTTCCAGTGCGATGAGGTTCAGACCCTCATGGCACGCGGCAACACGCAAGCTGCGCGCACGCAACTGGTCGCGCTGATGCAGGAACGCAGCGCCGAAATCACCGTCGGGCACAGCGGTCTGGACGAAGAGCTTGAGATGATCCGCGAACAGTTCCGCCGCTACGCGGTCGAGCGCGTCGAACCACACGCCCATGACTGGCATCTCAAGGACGAGTTGATCCCGATGGAGATCATCGAGGAACTGGCAGAGATGGGCGTTTTCGGTCTGACGATCCCCGAGGAGTTTGGCGGGCTTGGCCTCAGCAAGGCATCAATGGTCGTTGTCTCCGAGGAACTCAGCCGGGGATACATCGGCGTCGGCTCTCTCGGCACCCGATCCGAAATCGCGGCAGAACTGATCATCTGCGGCGGCACCGACGCGCAAAAGGCACAGTGGTTGCCCAAGCTGGCCAGCGCCGAAATCCTGCCCACTGCCGTCTTTACCGAGCCAAACACCGGCTCTGATCTGGGTGCTTTGCGCACCCGTGCGGTCAAGGATGGCGATGATTACCGCGTGACCGGAAACAAGACTTGGATCACCCACGCCGCACGCACTCATGTGATGACGTTGCTGGCGCGCACTGACCCGGACACGACGGACCATCGTGGCCTGTCGATGTTCCTCGCTGAAAAGACGCCGGGCACCGACGACGCCCCCTTCCCGACCGAAGGTATGAGCGGCGGCGAAATCGAAGTCTTGGGCTATCGCGGGATGAAAGAATACGAACTCGGCTTCGACAACTTTCACGTCAAAGGCGAGAACCTGCTCGGCGGGGAAGAAGGCAAAGGGTTCAAGCAACTCATGGAGACGTTCGAGAGCGCGCGCATCCAGACCGCCGCCCGTGCCATCGGCGTGGCGCAATCCGCGCTCGACGTGGGGATGCAATACGCGCAGGACCGCAAACAATTCCGTAAATCACTGATCGACTTCCCACGCGTTTCCAGCAAGCTGGCGATGATGGCGGTCGAGATCATGGTGGCCCGGCAACTGACCTATTTCAGCGCATGGGAAAAGGATCAGGGACGCCGTTGCGATCTAGAGGCCGGTATGGCCAAGCTGCTGGGCGCGCGTGTCGCGTGGGCCGCGGCGGACAACGCGCTGCAAATCCACGGCGGTAACGGTTTTGCGCTGGAATACAAAATCAGCCGTATTCTATGCGACGCACGCATCCTGAACATCTTTGAAGGGGCCGCAGAAATTCAGGCACAGGTTATCGCCCGGCGCCTGCTGGATCAGCGAAACTGAATCACGATCAAACACATTGCGTAGGCCGGGCATCAGCCCGGCACACAGATCCAAGCAAACATTGCGTCTCGGAAGGCGGTCCCGCAAACTGCCGCCATGGCACAGATATACATCCCGACCCACGGCCCGCTCGACTGGCGCGCATTGCTGGCAGACCCCCAAAAGCAATGGCGCGCAGGCTATTCCGCACAGGCTGCCGCGCGATCCTGGGAGGATGCAAAGGGGTTGCCACCCGAAATCGCCACCATCCTTGGACCTGACGCTGAACTGCTGTTGGCATTTCCCGAGCATAAGGTCGCGCTGCCCGGCGGATCACGACCCAGCCAATGCGATATCTTCGCCCTCGCGCGCACCCCAGACCAGACCATCGCATTGAGCGTCGAAGCCAAGGTCAACGAACCTTTCGACCGCAGCCTCGCCGATTGGATGGGCGACCGGCGATGCGCGGCATCTGGAAGATGCAAAACCTGATCACCAAGGGGCATTGCCGGGCAGTTGACGGCGCACCGACGCAATACCGACGTTTTACCGACGCAATACCGACATCCCAATTTGCCGTCAGTGAAACAACCTGAGCAAACACAGCGTGATGCCCGGAAACGCCACGAGGATCACCACCCGTACCAGATCGGACGCCACGAACGGCAGCACCGCTCGGTAGGTCTCTACCATCTTCGTGCCCCG
Source organism: Roseovarius pelagicus (assembly GCF_025639885.1). Classification (NCBI taxonomy): domain Bacteria; kingdom Pseudomonadati; phylum Pseudomonadota; class Alphaproteobacteria; order Rhodobacterales; family Roseobacteraceae; genus Roseovarius; species Roseovarius pelagicus. The sequence goes on from NZ_CP106738.1 coordinate 1,315,516, forward strand.
GTCCATCGCATTGATAACAAACAGGTTCATCCCCACCGGCGGCGTGATCAGGCCCACCTCGACCACGATCAGTACCAGAATGCCGAACCAGATCGCCAGTTCCTCTCCGGTCATGCCAAAATCGAGTTGGATGACAATCGGAAAGAAAATCGGGATCGTCAACAGGATCATCGACAAGCTGTCCATCACACAGCCAAACACCAAATACAGCACAAGGATGATCGACAGGATCACCCACGGGCTATAGCCCGTCGCCAGCACGTACTCGGCCAGCGCCTGTGGCGTCTGGGTCAACGCCAGAAATCCGTTGTAGAAGGCCGCGCCGAAAATGATGAAGAAAATCATCGCACTGTTCCGCGCCGTCGCCAGAAAGCTGTCGATCAGTGTTTTGGCCGTCAGCCCACGATTGAGCAACGCGATGATACCCGTGCCCGCCGCCCCAACGGCTGCGCCTTCGGTCGGTGTGAACCAGCCTCGATAGATGCCGCCCACAACCAAAGCAAAAACCAACAGAACCGGCCAGACCGCGATCAGTGCGCGCCAGCGTTCCTGATATGGTATCGGATCGCGTAGACCCGCCGCCCCCGGGTTCATCCGGACATAGATCGCAATGGTGATCATGTAGCCAATCGCGGCTAACACACCGGGAATAAAGGCGGAAAGGAAAAGTTTGGCGATGTTTTGCTCGGTCAGGATCGCGTAGATCACCAGAATCACCGACGGCGGAATAAGGATACCAAGTGTACCCCCCGCGGCCAGTGTGGCCGACGAAAACCCACCCGAATACCCATAGCGCCGCAACTCTGGCAGGGCCACCTGCCCCATGGTCGCCGCCGTTGCCAATGAACTGCCACAGATCGCGCCGAACCCTGCGCAGGCCCCCACGGATGCCATCGCGACGCCGCCCTTGCGGTGACCCAGCCACGCCTCGGCTGCCTTGAAGAGCGCGGTGGACATGCCGCCCAATGTGGCGAACTGCCCCATCAGCAGGAACATTGGCACGATGGTCAGCGAATAGTTGGAAAAGGTCGAATAGGTCTCGGTTTTCAGCTTTGACAGGCCGACATTCATGCCGCCCGTCACCATATAAAGCCCCCCAGCCCGACCAGAAACATCGCCAGCCCGATTGGAACACGCAGGAAAATCAGAGCCAAAAGCACAGGGAAGGAGGTGATCCCAATGGCCAGATCGCTCATGCTTCGGATCCGTCCTGCGTGCCTAGGATACGCTGCCCGGTCAGCGTTTCGACCAACCGGGCCAGCGCCACATAGATCCCCACAACAGCAGCCAACGCGGCGGCCAAGAAGCTGGCGAGGTAGGACCACCAGATCGGCATCTGCAACATGAATGTCGTCTCGTTGTACCGCATCTTTCCCTGCATTCCCTCGAACAGCCGCCAAGCGATCAGCGCAAGCACGAGGGCGAAAACAACATCAATCACGATTTGCAAAACGCGGCTCGCACCGTCAGGCAGACGCGCGGTGAACAGATCCACGGTCGCATGGCCACCACTGATCTGGCAGATCGGAAGAAAGGCAAAGATCGCAAAGGCCACGCCCGCCTCGACCAATTCAAACGCACCCAGAACCGGGCCGAAACCTGCATCCAGCAGACGCTGGGCAACCTTGGCGAACACGTCGGATGTGACCGCGTTGTGCAGCAGCCCGTTCGCCAGCCGTCCGAGGATCGAAACGCAGGTCAGCGCAATGAGCAAGGTCAGGACCGCGCCACCCAGCACGGCCATGGCGCTGGCGACAAAAGTGACAATCCGGTGCATCAATGCAGGTCCCTGACTGGGTGGGCCGACATGGCATCGGCCCACTGCTGGATCACATAGAGTTCTTTTCGATCAATGACTTGGCCTGATCAACCAGAGCCTGCCCATCAAAACCCTTGGCATCCATGTCAGCGATCCAACCCGCCTCTACCGGGTCGGCGGCCTCTTTCCATTCTGCCACCTGTTCGGGGGTGAGGTCGATGATGTTGTTACCGCGATCCTCTGCCGCCTTGCGCGCGGGACCGTCCGATTCCGCCATTGTCTTGCCTGCCAGCGCCGAAAGGTCTGCACCTGACTGGCCGTCGATGGCCGCTTTCAGATCATCGGGCAGGCTGTCGTATTTGTCCTTGTTCATCGCGAAAATGAACGCGGTGGTATACAGCGCCTCATCACCAAACGTCGTGTGGTTGGTAACCAGTTCCGGCACTTTCAGCGCCGCCGTCACCTCCCACGGGATCACGGTGGCGTTGATCACACCCTTGGACAATGCCTCTGGGACGGCCGGGACGGGCATACCGACAGGGGTTGCGCCCAACTCTCCCAGCATACCAGTGATGATCCGCGTCGGGCCGCGCACGGTTTTACCATTTAGATCGGCGATGGAATTTACCGGATCCTTGGAATGGATCACGCCGGGGCCATGCACCCATACGCCGAGGATTTTCATCTCGGCAAAATCGGCGTCCATCATGTTTGCTTCGGCAAACTGCCAGAACGCGCGGCTCGTATCCTCGGCATTGGACATAATGAACGGCAATTCGAATACTTCGGCCTGCGGAAAACGGCCCGGCGTATATCCGGCGACGGTCCAGATTATATCTGCCACACCGTCCACGACCTGAGTGGCCAGTTCGGGCGGCTTGCCACCCAGCTGCATCGACGGGAAATGGTCGATCTTGATGCGCCCGCCAGACGCCTCCATCACGCGCTCGGCCCAAGGCACGAGGATCAGTTTGGGCACGTTGGCCTGTGGCGGCAGGAACTGGTGCATTTTCAGTGTCACATCCTGAGCGGCGGCAAAGGTTGCCCAGCAAGCGGCGATCGCAGTCAACGCCCCGGCACGCGCAGCACCGGTAAGGGTAAAGTGTTTCATGGTATTTTCCTCCCTTTAACACCGGGACCGCGCGGGCGATCCCGGACAGCGGGCTCTGGCCCGTCTTATCATGTACTACACATGCATGCGTACGAGTTTGCAACCATCAAGCGGCGCAAGACATTGGTGCAACAGGATCGTATCTCAGCGAGTGATGCCCAGCTCGACCGGGGACAGCCCGTCAATCTGGCCTTTCAACGTTGCGCCGGGCGCGACCGGGCCGACGCCTGCGGGCGTCCCTGTGTAGATCAAGTCACCGGGTGACAGATGATAAAACCGCGACAGATGCGCAATGATCTCTGGCGCAGACCATATCATATCACTCAGCGTCGCATCCTGCACACGCGTGCCATCCATATCCAGCGTGATTGCCTGATCCGCGATCAGACCAAACTCCGTCGCAGGGGTGATCGCGGCCATGATAGCCGCGTTCTCGAAATCCTTGCCCAGATCCCACGGACGACGCTTGTCCTTGGCTGCGGCCTGCAAATCGCGCCGCGTCAGGTCGATACCACATGCATACCCATAGACCGCCTGCATGGCATTTTCGACTGTCGCCTCAAAGGCTGCGGCCCCGAGGGCCATCACGAATTCCATTTCATAGTGGCAGTCCGACGTGCCCGGCGGATAGGCAATATCTGTCCCGGACAGAATCAGCGCATGTGCAGACTTGGTAAAGTAAAACGGCGCCTCACGGTCGACTTCGTTGCCCATCTCGGCGGCATGCGCTGCATAGTTCCGCCCGACACAAAAGATGCGGCGAACAGGAAAAAGAGCGTCCGATCCGGTGATCGGCACGGCAGGCGCGGCGGGCAAGTCAAAGAGCATGTTGGCGGGCATGGACGCACCTGTGTTATGGGAGTTATCGTGCCTTTATGCGGGGCACAAAGGGGGCTGTCAAAGCCTTGCATACGTATCAGCACAGCAGAACTTCAGCCCGCCGCACCAGTCGTCATTGGCGCCCGCACCAACCTATGCCAAGAACGAGCCTGCCCCATACGCACTGAAATGCCAGAGGATGCCCATGTTCCGCCGCTATGCCATCTATTATACGCCCCCCGACGGCGCGCTGGCAGATTTCGGCGCTGCGTGGCTGGGCTGGGACATCGCGCGCGGGGTGAGCGTGCCGCATCTGGTGATGGACGGACTGCCTGCCCCGGTGTGGGACATCACCGAACGTCCGCGCCGGTACGGGCTGCATGCGACAATCAAGCCGCCATTCACGTTGGCGAAAGCAAGACATGTCGAGGAATTGCAGGCGGCCTTTGACGCATTTTGCGCGACGCGTGCGCCCGTCACCCTGCCCGCTCTGACACTGGCGCCGCTTGGGCGGTTTCTGGCGCTGATCCCTTCGACCCCATGCGCTGCCGTCACGGATCTGGCTGCGCACGCCGTACGTCATCTCGATGACTTTCGCGCGCCGCCAGATCGTGAAACGTTAGATCGTTACCGAACAGGCCTGCTGACCGCTGCTCAGGAGCAGAACCTGCAAAACTGGGGATACCCGCATGTGATGGATGCCTTTCGGTTCCACATCACGCTCAGTGGCAAACTGCCAAAGCGACAGGTGGCCGTACTAACCGCTGCGCTCGCCGCGCATGTAGAGCCGCTCTTACCTGCGCCGTTCGTCCTTGACGCCCTGAGCCTCGTGGGCGAGGACGAGGATGGTCGTTTTCACCTCATCCGCCGCGTTGCATTGTCGAGATAGATCGGGTCGTTACCATAGCCAGATACATATCGCGGCCATCCAACGGGTCACCCTTTGGACAATCGCAACAAGGCCACCCCGATAAGCGTAAGAAACGTCGAAAAAACCTTGGCCAGATCGAGCCGTTCCTTCAGCTTGAACACCCCGATCAATAGTGCAAAGACGATGCTGGTCTCGCGCAGCGCCGTCACCAGCGCAATGGGAGCCAATGTAAAGGCGTAGACAACCAGCGCATACGCCGCAAAAGACGCGCCGCCGCCCACCACCATCAGCGTGCCGGACCGTGGCAGCGCGCTAAGTGCGCCGCGCTCCCAAAATGGAACAAACACGGCAAAAGCCGCCGCATTGAGCAGCGCCATCCAGCCATAGAACCCCAGCGGGCTGCCCGCCAGCCGCGCGCCCAACCCGTCATTGAGCGAATAGGCCGCGATGAAACACCCCGTGATCAGCGCCAACATCGTGCCCGCGCCACCGCGCGTTCCACCTGCGCTGCGCACCAGCCCAAGACTGATGATCCCGCAGACAATCAGCCCCACCGCCAGCAATTGCGGCAGATCGAAACTGACGCCCAGAACCGTGACAGAAACCACCGTGACAAGAACCGGCGCGATACCGCGGGCGATCGGGTAGACTTGGGTAAGGTCGCCCACCTTGTAGGCCGAGATCAGAAACATCTGATAGCCCAGATGCAGCGCGACGCCGATGAGCAGATAGGACCAGCTTTCAATTGCTGGAGCAGGTACAAACGACAACATCAGACCGCCAAATGCGCCCTGTCCGATGACGACCGCCGCCATGCTGCGGGTTTTGTCCAATCCGCCCTTGACGAGCGCGTTCCAGCCCGCGTGTAAAAGAGCCGCCAGCAGGACAATTCCGAAGACGCTGACATTCATCGTGCGCGTCTCAGATGCGTGATTTCAGAGCTATATCCTTGCATTGGCCGCTCCACCTCCACGCCCGCCTGCCATGCCTATGCATAGGCTGGTTTTTACGTGACGCGCAAGCGTATGCACCTGCAAAGACGCTAGTATGGCACAGCGTGTGCAACAGGTATTTGAAGAAAGATGAAAAGGTATTGGCTGATTGCCGCCACCGCACTTGAAGCGGCACTGACCCCACTCTAGGTAGCGACGCATGAACAAGCAACGAACACAACGTCTGACCAGACAGGACTGGCTTCGCACCGGATTGAACGCGCTGGCGTCGGACGGTTCCAGTGCGTTGCAGGCTGAACCCCTCGCGCGGCGGCTGGGCACGACAAAAGGTTCATTTTATTGGCATTTCGCAGATCTTCCTGCCTTTCAAGCCGAGCTGATCGAGCGCTGGGAAGATGAAGCAATCGAGATGGTGCACGCAGCGAAATCCAGCCCCCAAGGCGACGCCGCCCGGTTGCGGCATTATGCACAGACCATCATGGATATGTCGGCAAGCGATGCCGCAGCGATATTCCCGGTCGAACCTGCGATCCGGGCATGGGGGCTGAGCCATGATGGTGCGGCCGCCGCCATCCGCCGTGTAGATGCCAAACGGCTGGACCATCTGGGTTCCCTGCTGGGTGCCATCGGTGTCAGCAATCCTGAAATGGCCCGGATCATCTACAGCGCAAGCCTCGGGATGGAGGCGCTCGGCCCAGAGGAGGCAAACCGCAACAAGGGCGCAATCGGGTCTCTCGTCGATCTGGTGCTGGCCCTGCGGTGAAGGAACTGGCAGCGATCATCGCGGCGCTACTATCCCTGAATACCTGTCAAAAAGACGAAACCGTGACCGCCTATGGCGGCATGGGCAGCTGGCAGTTGAGCAAGGTCAGCAATACGCAGGTTCAGCAAAATATCGTACTGCAACTGGGTGCGCATGGCGACGTTTCGGTAATCACCCCTTGCACCGTCATGACGGCGCGGCAAATCGCACCGTACCCTTGGTTTCAACTGGATGATGTTCGGGAATATAGTCGGAATTGCCCGCCGACCTCAGTCGATACGCGCGCGGTGTCCACCATACGACGCGCGACACTGGTCGAAGTTGTGGGGGATGTATTGATCCTATCGACAGACAACGATTTTGATCTGGAGTTTTCGCGCCGGAACTAACCGTTAGCGCGTTGTCGAGACAGCAAATCGATCCACGAAACGCTGGCGCGCCTCGGGCAGTGGCCTGTTCCCAAGCTGCGGGGCAAGATGATTTCGCAGAAAGTGACCGGTGGTTCTGAAGCCGTCTGCGATCTCTGAATCTGATGCGTTGCCATGCCCCATCAGGCAGGGTGGCAACGGCAGAAGCCGATCGGCCCATTCGCCCGCACCCGCACGCGACACCGCCCGCCCGCTGCGCGGCGAGACATAGCTGAGGTCGTTGGCCTGCACGCCCATCACCGCGCATCCACTGAGATCAAGACCGAAGCCCAGCTCTTCGAGCAGCGCCAGTTCCCATTGCAGATAGGCCAAAGGCCAGATATCGCCCTGCCCCAGCAGGTCGAGCAGCGCCTCCGTGCGTCGGTAGAGATAGGGGTGCGCCTCGCGTTCCGGCAATGAAAACAATAACAAAGCTGTCACCGCATTGAGACCTGCCAATGCCATCCGGTCCCCCAGAGAGGCCGACGCCCGCGAGCGGACCGGTTCGACCTTATAGGCACCTATGTGATCCTCCAGCCGTGCCCGCCACACCAGATCCAGCTGCGCCCCCGGTTGCAGGATCGGAGCCATTCGTCGCGACGTTCCACCGCGCACAATGCCCGCGTGGCGACCGTGCGACGGCGTAAACGTCTCGATGATCGCGGCATTTTCGCCGTGGGTGCGGACGGACAACAAGATGCCCTCTTCGCGCCATTCCATGACCGTTATCCCCATCGGTAACACGTCGGTAATACGTCGGTAATGCGTCAGTATCGCATTGGCGCACAGGCAATGCCAGCCGTGCATCCTGCGGCGCGGTAGAGAATCAGCGCAAAGTATGGTTCACTTTGCTCAACCGTTTTGATGTGAGGATTTCCATGACCCGTTTTTCCGTACTGCTTGCGAGTATCTTGACCCTTGCCGCTCCTGCCGCACACGCCGACGAGGATGTAATGGTCGTTTTTGACGGGTCCAATTCGATGTGGGGCCAGATCGATGGCGTCGCCAAGATCGAGATTGCGCGCGATGTCATGGATAACCTGCTGGGTGAATGGACAACCTCGCGACAGGTCGGGCTAATGGCCTACGGTCACCGGCGACGCGGCGATTGCACCGATATCGAGACGTTGATTGCCCCCGCAACCGGAACAGCGGGTGACATTCAGGCACAAATCAACCAGATCACACCGACGGGCAAGACACCGCTGACCGACGCGGTCGAGATGGCCGCGCAGCAACTGGCGTATACAGATCGGCCCGCGACGGTCGTGCTGATATCAGACGGGCTGGAAAGCTGCGAACGCGATCCATGTGCGTTGGCGCGTGCGTTGGAAAAGGGCGGTGTCGGCTTTACCGCGCATGTGGTGGGTTTCGGTCTCGGCGGGTCCGAGGATGCCGCATCACTGGCGTGTATTGCCGAGGAAACTGGCGGACAGTTCATTCAGGCCAGCAATGCCGACGAGCTGGGCGCGGCACTGAGCACCGTGGGCACCGCCGTTGCGGCAGCGCCCGAGCCTGAACCTGAGCCGGAATTGCCCGAAGTGACGCTCACCGTGCCCGAGACGGCCGTGATCGGATCGCTCTTTGCCGTGGCTTGGGACAAAACCAACCATCCCGAAGATTTCATCACCATCGTACCTGTCGGCGCTGATGATCAGATTTATACTGACACAGTTCTGACCGGCGACACGCTGACGGCGCTGCTGCGCGCGCAGAGCAAGCCGGGCCTCTATGAAGTGCGCTATATGGACCGTGAAAGCTATGCCGCGCTGGGTCGTGCCGATATTGAACTGGTGGATGCCAATGTCACGATCAGCGGGCCCGAGTCGGTACTGGTCGGCACCACGTTCGATGTATCCTGGACCGGTGCGGTTCATCCCGAAGATTACGTCACGATCGTGCCCGCGGGAGCAGATGAAGGCTCTTACGCCGGTTACGAGTATGTCCGCGACGCCACGGATGGCAGCGGTACACTGTCCGCAGGCGCTGAACCGGGCCTGTATGAATTGCGCTACGTTCTGGACAAGGATGCCCGCACCCTCGCAACCCAACCGATCGAAGTCACCGACGCGCAGGTTACAGTTAGTGGCCCCGAAACCGCGCTGGCAGGTAGCAAGGTCAAGGTGAACTGGACCGGGGCCGTAGATGACAACGACTTCGTCACCGTCGTGCCGATGGGCGCGGATGAGGGCAAATACACCCGCTACATCCGGGTCAAGGACAAGTCCGAGGACATGTTGCAGATGCCCGCAGAAACCGGGCTCTATGAGTTGCGTTACGTGCTGTCGGAAGGTGCCCGTACATTGGCCTCGCAACCCATCGAAATCACTGCGCCTGAAGTCACCGTCGGCGGTCCAGACACCGCGCTGGCAGGCAGCAAGGTCAAGGTGAACTGGACCGGGGCCGTGGATGGCAACGACTTCGTCACCGTCGTGCCGATGGGCGCGGATGAGGGCAAATACACCCGTTATGTCCGGGTCAAGGACAAGTCCGAGGACATGTTGCAGATGCCCGCAGAAACCGGGCTCTATGAGTTGCGTTACGTGCTGTCGGAAGGTGCCCGTACATTGGCCTCGCACCCTATCGAGGTGGTTGCACCCGAAGTAACCGTTAGCGGTCCAGACACCGCGCTGGCAGGCAGCAAGGTCAAGGTGACCTGGACGGGGACCGTCAATAGTCGTGACTTTGTCACGATCGTCCCGATGGGCAGCGAAGAGGCGACCTATGCCGCCTATGTCCGCGTACAAGAGAAAACCGAAGGCATGCTACAGATGCCTGCCGACGCGGGCATGTATGAATTGCGTTACCTATTGGACGAAGGCCGCAAAACGATGGCGCGTCAAACCATCGAAATCACCGAGCCTGAAGTGACGGTCAGCGGCCCCGCATCAGCGGTGGCTGGCAGTAACGTCAAGATCGGCTGGACCGGTGCGGTAGATCGTCGGGACTATGTCACCATTGTTCCAATGGGTGCGGATGAAGGAACCAATGGCAGCTATGTCAGGGTGCAGGAGACAACCGAAGGCATGCTGCAGATTCCTGCCGATCCGGGCCTGTACGAGTTGCGCTACATCCTCGACGAGGGTCGTAAAACAATGGCGCGTCACACAATAGAGGTCACGGAACCAGAAGTAACCGTGACAGGCCCAGAAGAAATACGCGCGGGTGATAAGCTGCGGTTTTCATGGACTGGCGCAGTCGATTCACGAGACTATATCCGCGTAGTCCCAATGGGCAGTGACGATGACTATAACAAGGGCGATTATGCCCGCGTGGGCGACAAGTCAGAGGCCGAATTGACCGCGCCCGAACAAACCGGGTTCTACGAGTTGCGTTATACGCTGGATGAAGGGCGGCGCGTGATCGCACGACACCGGTTCGAGGTGCTGGCCGCAGATGCCGCGCTGAACACCGGGGCAAGCCTGACGGCCCCCGATACGGCCAAGCCGGGCAGCATCATCGATGTGGGCTGGAGCGTCGAGAGTGCGGGCGGCGACCAACGCATCACGCTGGCGCGGGGCGATCAGGCGATCTTTACCTGGATCACCGCGATCAAGACCGGGGATGGTCCGCCTGTTAAGATGCCTCTTCCGGATGAGCCGGGCAGCTACGAGTTGCGTTTCCTTGACGTGAGCAAACAAGAGGTGCTGGCGCGCAAAGTGATCGTGGTGGAATGATCCCATGCGACAGCCGCACAAACCCGAAGGGTATCCGGATGTGTCGGCCTATCTGATCGTGGATGACGCCGAGGCAGCGCTGGCTTTCATGGTGGCGGCGTTTGACGCAGAGCATCTGAGAGTGATGCGCCGCAACACCGGTGAGATCATGCATGCCGAAGCGCAGATAGGTGACAGCGTGGTGATGGTCGGGCAGATGCCGGGCGGACCAAACGCACATATGCACCTCTATCTGTCCGATCCGCAGGCAGCGTTCGACCGTGCCATCGCAGCGGGAGCCGAAGCAGTGCAGGAGCTAGAGGTGAAAGACGACGGCGAACGGCGCGGGGGAGTACGGGACACGAACGGCACCACATGGTGGATCGCAAGTGCTGCGGGTTAGTATGGCGAGACGTCACACCAAGCGAAGGTCATCGGTTGTACAGCTTTTTAGGACTGCGCACGTTTTCAGCCGCCAAGGCCGTCTTCGTCCAGCAGGTGCCGTCCGGCGCGGTCCTCTACTTCGATCACCCACAGATCGGGGTCAAAGCCACGCTGGCGAGTTATGGCGGCGTCCACGTCTGTCTCTGCTCCCGCGGTTAACTCTGCCCAGTGCCGGGCACCGGTCATCAGATCAAAACTGCGTTGATAGGCTGTGGCGCGACCATCAAGGGTATTGAGCTTAACCAGCACCGCGCCGGCGGTGTTGTCCCCATGCGCCACCACAAAGGCAGGGATCGCGACCGAACGCAGACGCGTGAGATAGGCCTGCACCCAGAATTCTGCGGTCAGGCGCGGCATAAGGCCCGTTCGGATTGAGTATTTGTAGAAAGATGAAAAACGGGTGCGGGCATCAGTTTCCGTCTTTGAAATCGAGGCCCATTTCCTTGTAGCGCTCGGCCTCTTCCAGCCAGTTGGGGCGCACTTTGACCTGCAGGAAAAGATGGACGCGGCGATCAAGGAACGCCTCCAATTCTTCGCGCGCGGCCTTGGACACGGCCTTGGCTGTTTCGCCGCCTTTGCCCAGCACGATGCCCTTGTGGCCGTCACGCATGACATAGACGATCTGATCAATCCGGGCTGATCCGTCCTGACGTTCTTCCCAATTCTCGGTTTCGACGGTCAGTTGGTAGGGCAGTTCCTGATGCAGCCGCAGCGTCAGCTTTTCGCGGGTGATCTCGGCAGCAATCATACGCATCGGCAGGTCAGCAATCTGATCCTCGGGATAGAGCCACGGACCCTCGGGCACCATCTCGGCGAGCCATTGGCGCAATGCATCAACGCCGTGGCCCTTCTCGGCGGAGATGAGATAGGTCTCGGTAAAATCAAAGCGTTCGTTCAGGTCCTTGGTCAGCGCCAGCAGCGCCTCGGACTTGACGCGGTCGATCTTGTTGATGACCAGCGCCACCTTACGGCCGCGGGTTACATCACCAAGGCCCTCAAGAATACGCTCGACGCCTTCGGTCACGCCGCGATGGGCCTCGACCAGAAGCAGCGTGATATCGGCGTCCGCCGCCCCGCCCCATGCGGCCGCGACCATCGCGCGATCCAGACGGCGGCGCGGTTTGAAAAGGCCCGGCGTATCGACAAACACCAACTGGCTATCGCCCTCGATCGCCACGCCGCGAATGCGCGCGCGCGTGGTCTGCACCTTATGCGTGACGATGCTGACCTTGGCCCCGACCATACGGTTGAGGAGCGTGGATTTGCCTGCGTTGGGCTCTCCGATCAGGGCGATAAAACCGGCGCGGATGGTCATATAGTTCTCTTTCCTTGCGAAGCCCAAGCCATTAGCGCATCGCGCGGCACTTTGCCAGCAATCTTGGGCCGTGGCGTGCTGTTGTCTGCGGCGTGCCGTGCGTGTGCGATCACTAGCTATGCGGATCGTTTTCCAACCGTTTGAGCAGCGCCTTGGCGGCGGCCTGTTCGGCCTGACGTTTTGAACCGGCGGTCGCGGCTTCGGACTGGCCGTTTTTCAGGGCAGCCAGTATCGTGAAATGCGGCGCGTGATCAGGTCCGGAACGGGCGGTTTCGGTGTAGCTGGGTGGCGGTAAACCGCGCGCCTGCGCCCATTCCTGAAGCGCGGTTTTCGCGTCGCGGGCATCGGCCTTGACTGCGCCGATCCGATCCCCCCAGAGCCGCAGCACCATGTCGCGGGCCGCATCGAATCCGGCATCCAGATAGACAGCGGCAATCACCGCCTCCATCGCATCACCCAGAAGCGCCTGTTTGCGCCGCCCGCCCGAGAGCATTTCAGAGCGGCCCAGTTTCAACACAACCCCAAGGTCAATTTGACGGGCCACATCGGCGCAGGTTTCCTTGCGCACCAGCGCGTTGTAGCGCGGGGCCAGCATCCCTTCGCTGGCTTCTGGATCACGGTCCAGCAGGGCCTCGGCCATTACCAGCCCCAGCACCCGGTCACCCAGAAATTCCAGCCGCTGATTGTCGCGGCGGGTGGTAGAGGACATTGACGCATGGGTGATCGACTGCACCAGCAGTGCGGGCTGGTCGAACTCATGGCCCAGCCGGTTAGCGAGGGCTTTCAGATCGGCAGAGAGTTTCACTCAAGCCTCTTGAAGAAGCGATCCCCCCGCCATGTCCAGAAATAGAACATCCGGCTGCCCGCAGAAGAGAAGATCACCCGGTTCGCGCGGCCGATCAGGTTCTCGTAGGGGACGAAACCGACGCCACCCACGGCCTGCGGGAAGCGGCTGTCGGTGGAATTATCGCGGTTATCACCCATAAAGAAGTAATGCCCCGCCGGAACGGTAAAGATACCGGTGTTGTCCGAGCGTTGATTGGTGATGTTGAGGATCGAATGGCTGTGCCCGCCCGGCAAAGTCTCGGTCTGGCGCGACTTGCTACACAACGCGCCCTCACCGACGACGCCGTTTTCGCAACGCGGACGCGAGCGCAGTGGGCCTTGGGCGGCAAACATCTCGTCAAAGCTGCCGGCATCTGCCAATTCAACGGGTGCGTCGTTGATGTGCAGAACGCCTGCTTTCATCTGGACCTTGTCACCCGGCAGGCCCACCAGACGCTTGATAAAGTCGGTGCCTTGCACCGGGTGGCGGAATACGACGATATCGCCGCGCTCTGGTTCGCTGCCCAGAATACGAGAGTTGTCACCGTCGAGAAAACCGCAAAGATCGGTCGCGTCGATGTCGATGCCCAGTGCGCCAATGCGAATCGAGGGACAGGACGCGTAGGAATAGCCATAGGCCATCTTGTTGACGAAGAGAAAATCACCGATTAGCAGCGTGTCCTTCATTGATCCTGAGGGAATCCAGAAAGGTTGGAAGAACAGCGTGCGGAATATCCCTGCAATCAGCAGAGCATAGACGACAGTCTTGATCGTCTCGACGATCGAATTGCTCTTTTTTTCGTCGCTGGCCATGCATGGTCTCCGCCTGAAATCGGTCGCCTGCTTCATGGTCGCGCCCGGCGCGGGAGTCAAGGTGGGTAGGCGTGTTACATCGCCGGGTTGGTCATCGGGCGGGCCTCTATCACGACAAAGGCCTGCGCCCAAGGATGATCGTCGGTCAGGGTGACGTGAATGATTGCCTCGAACCCGGCGGGCGTCATCTCGGCCAGACGTGTCGCGGCCCAGCCAGTCACCTGCATCACGGGCTGGCCGGTGTCGAGGTTGCTGACGGCCATATCCTTCCACGCGATGCCCATGCGCAGGCCGGTGCCCAGCGCCTTGGAACATGCCTCTTTGGCGGCCCAGCGTTTTGCATAGGTGCCCGGCGTGTCTGCGCGGCGTTCCGCCTTGCGCTGCTCAACATCGGTAAAGACCCGATTGCGGAAACGGTCGCCAAAGCGGTCAAGCGTTGCGGCGATGCGATCGATATTGGCCAGATCTGTGCCGATGCCAAGGATCATTTTGATCCTTCACCCAAGCCCACAAGCTCAAGGATGGAATTGCGCCCGTTTAACATCCATTCATATGTCGCCCCTGACGACCATTCGGGTAGGTCACTGTACATTGACCGCGCGCCATCCCAGACGTCGCGCGGACTTTCGCGAACGGCACGCCAGACCTCTTCCGCAGTCGGCGGCTTCATTCCGCACACGCCGTCATCATCAATCGCATTCTCTGGGTTGAACGCTACATCAAGCTCATAAAGATCTTTCATTAGTTCACAAGAATCTTTCAATTCCCATGCTGTCGCCCCAACGATCACTGAGATGCCTACGAACGGCATCGCCTCCGCCACAGCGGAACCGGCATTTCGGGCCGACGCAATTGCCACTCGACGAGAAATCCTCTGCGCAGCATCAGAGACAGCCTTTTCAGCCCGTCGTTTCTGACCACGGTATACAACAACCTGCCCAACAATCTTTTTCTGCAGCTTAGCGTTCTGAGATTTGAGGGAAGCTAATTCTTGTCTTGAGTTTAGGATCGTATTGCGCTGCTGACTGTTCGCCAGTTCTAGTTTCAACTTCTCATCAGACAAACTGGCTTTCGCGCTTTTCAGGGTTTCTATTTCCGCCGCCTTACTCTGCAACGCCACCGTCTGCCTGCCTTTCACACCAGCCATAGAGGTCGCAGTCGATACGATTTTTGATGCTATAGAAAAAGCAAAATCAAATGAAACAATTGAAAAGTTGATCAGTAACAAAGACAAGCAAATCAGCTGCAATGCGCCCTTGGAAAGAGACTGGACCGCTCGAAACGGAAGGGCCAAAAGATATGAAATGCGCCGCCATTTATTGTCATTATCTTTGATTGTTTTGTTTCTCATTTCAAGCGTGCACCGATTACACCGGTCGCTTGGTTCAGGGTGAAGCGCAACCAGCGCGGCACGAAGTCGATGCCGTCATAGACCCGGACGTTGAGATCAAAGATCAGCCCGACAGCAGGATCATATCCGGCGTCGAGGCTGCTCCAGTCCACATCGGAAAAGCCGACATTTTCCGACGCCCCCAATGTCCGGCATTGCCGCCCACCCATTTCATCGCTCGGAGGGGACAGGATCAGGATGTGAAACGCGCCAGCGGCGGGTTCGATCACGTCCATCAACGCAAGGCGCACCTTGCCATTGGCAAAGGTGGCGGTGTTATCCTCCCACGGCTCGACAATGGCATCCGCACGCGCGACCCAATCGCACGGTACCGCCTGTTGTGCAGCGGCAGGTGTGGCCAGCAGGCATAGCATCAGGGCTGTACGCAACATCGGTCAGACCTCCAGTCTGGTGGTGAGGATTTTCAATCCGGCCGCACCAAAAAGGACGGCGAACGCAGCATCGAATCCGCGGCGCAGGCGCGTGTAGCCGCGCGCGATGCGTGGCGCGGAAAAGAGCAGGCCGTAGCCGAAGAATACGACCGCAGAGGTTGCGATCAGCATGGCAAAGAGCCACCACACCGCTGCCGGGGTCGCGCCGGGTGGCAGCGCGATGGCATAGATCGCGCCCCATGACAGGATTGCCTTGGGGTTGGTGACGTGAATGAGCGCGCCCTTAAGCCAGAGACGACGCAAGCCGGAGGCCGCACGCATCCGAGCCGCAGCGGGTGGGTGCAGGGCGCGTTTGAACGCCTTGAACGCCAACCACATCAGATAGGCCGCACCAGCGTATCGGATCACCTCGAATACCCACGCATTGGCGAGCATGACAGCACTCATTCCCGCACCTGCCGCGATCCCCCAGAAGGCCGATCCGCAGAAAATTCCGGCGGCGATGCTCAGACCTGCAACACGCCCCTCATCCATAGCCGTGCCCGAGATCGCCAATGTTGCAGGCCCCGGGCTGCCCCCCGCAACGGCCCATGCGATCAATAACAAGACCGTCTCATAGCCGCTCATTTGTTATCCTTTTGCGCCTGCCGGCCCAGTTCGGTCGATGTGCCGATACCATAGAAAAACCGGTTCGAGATCAGGTAGGCTCCGGTATAGATGCCCAGCAGGATCAAAAACTGCTGCGAGCCAAAGCTGGCGATCGTCAGCTTGCCGAATTCCGGCAGCAACCCGCCCGCCAGATAGGCCAGCGCAAGGTTAAGCGCCGTCGCCAACGCGGTGGCAATCCAGACGAATCCCCACAACTCGGCGCGCGGGACCCTCTGCCGATGGGTGCGCGCATAACGGTGCCCCTCGATCAATGCCGCGACCATCGCAGGAACGATCAGTTGCGTGGAGGCCCCCAGTTCTGACACCCGCCCTTCAAGCAAACGCACCACCACCCCCGCCCCAAGGGCCACGGCCAGAAAAACGAGAGAGTAGCGCAGATAGATCATGCCGTGGATTTCAACGCATCACCGCGCGCCGCGTCCATCAGCCCGCGCATTTCAGCGATAGCCGGTTGCAAGCCGCGAAAGATGGCCTCGCCGATCAGGAAATGCCCGATATTGAGCTCGCGCACTTCGGGGAAGGCCGCGACTGGACCGACAGTATCATATGTCAGGCCGTGCCCGGCATGCACCTCAAGCCCGAGCGAATGGGCATAGGCCGACATTTCGCGCAAGCTTTGCAATTCAGCATCTCGGGCCATGTAGCGTTCTTCGGCATGGGCATCGCAATAGGCGCCGGTATGCAATTCGATCACCTCGGCCCCGATCCGGGCGGCAGCCTCGATCTGGGCCGGTTCGGCGGCGATAAAGATCGACACGCGGCAACCTGCCTCGCGCAGCGGCGCGATGTAATGCGCCAGTCGGTTTTCCTCGCGGGCCACTTCCAGCCCACCCTCTGTGGTGCGCTCTTCGCGTTTTTCCGGCACGATGCAAACCGCGTGGGGTTTGTGCCGCAGGGCGATCTGCATCATCTCATCAGTCGCAGCCATCTCAAAATTGAGTGGCACCGTCAGACTATCCATCAGTGCGTCAATATCGCGATCAGAAATGTGGCGGCGATCCTCGCGCAGGTGGGCGGTGATGCCATCAGCGCCGGCCTCCTCGGCCAGTTTGGCGGCGCGAAGTGGGTCAGGCGTGTCACCGCCACGGGCGTTGCGAACAGTCGCAACGTGGTCAATGTTGATGCCGAGGCGGAGGCGGTCGCTGAATGACATGGTAGGTTCCTTCGGGCAGAATGACGAGTCGGTGACAGACTAAGCCCATTGCCCGGCATGCGGAAAGGCGAAAGTCCGCCGCACCACCTATCCCTCTGGTTCCTGATCCACGTCAGAGCGATCCGCATCTTTGAGTGCGGCCTTCCTCTTGAGCTCGTCCCACTTCTTCTTCAGTCGTTTTTTGCGGCGATTCTGGTAGACGATCAACAAAGGCAGGCTGAAGTAATAACAAGCAATCCCCGCGATCAGCCCCGGAATGATCCCACCGATCATGTAGGGAAAGAACACGTCGTCATAGAAAACATGCAGCTTGCTCCAATGCGCCACGTCATCGTTGAAGAGCGCAAAGAGGTTTTGTTTGAAATCGTTGCCCGCATCGATGAATTTTCCGCCCAGAGATCGGTGCGATTCCTCTGGCAACGTCCCGCCCTTGCCAAGCATGAAGTGCCCGGTCTGAAGCGAGATGGTGGCAATGGCCAGAAAGGTCAGCGGGTTGCCAAAGAACGTCGCCAATAGTGACGCCAGAATATTACCGCGCATCACCCAAGCAACGAATGCCGCAGCAAAGAAGTGAAACCCGAAGAACGGTGTGAACGAGACAAAAACACCGGCAAAGATTCCGCGCGCTATACGGTGAGGAGGATCCGGCAGACGGCGCAAGCGGTGCTTAACGTAAAGTGCAGCGCGGCCCCAGCCGCCTTTTGGCCAAAAGAAACCGCCGACGGCTTTCCAAACAGGTCGCTTGTCTCGACGTTTGAAAACCACTTGGGTCGGCTCCTAGCGTTCGGTTCGTGTTGCGGCTGCACCTTGCGCCAAATCTCGGTGACGTACCACCTCGGCGACATCGCTTTCGGCTTCCAGTGTTGAAATGACACTGTGTAGCTGTTCGGCATCGCGCAGTTCCACCTCGACCAGCAGCCGATAGAAGTCCGGTTTTCGGTCAAGGAACGTCAGGTTGGAGATATTGGCGTTGCGTTCGCCGATCAAGGTGCAAATCCGTCCCATGACGCCGGCATCGTTGCCGATGGTCACATCAAGCGACACATTATAGGCTGCCTCGTGGGTGCCCGCATGCCATTGCAGATCAACCCAACGGTTCGGCTGATCCTCAAACGCGGCCAGACCCGCGCAATCGATGGCATGCAACACCACGCCGCGGCCACGATAGGTGATCCCCACGATCCGCTCGCCGGGGAGTGGCTGACAGCAATGGGCGCGATCGAAATGCTGATCGGCCTCCAGTCCGATCACCGCACGGTCGCGGCTGACCTCGTCGCCCTCGGCCGGGATCAGATCGGGATAAACCGCGTTCAGCACTTCGCGACCGGTCAGTTCGGCGCTGCCCATCCGAGCAAGCAGTTCATTGGCGCCGCCGATGCGCAGGGTGCGCGCGGCTGCCTCAAGCGCCTTGTCGGTGGCGCGTTTGCCCACATGCTCGAAAGCGGAACGTGCCAGTTCGCGCCCCAGTTTGATGAACCGCCCACGGTCCAATTCGCGCAGCGCACGGCGAATGGCCGATTTTGCCTTGCCCGTGGTGGCAATGTCCAGCCACGTCGCCTGTGGGGTCTGGCCGTCCGCGATGATTACCTCGACCGACTGGCCGTTCTTGACCCGCGTCCAGAGTGGCACCCGCATTCCGTCAATCTTGGCCCCAACGCAGGCATTGCCGATGCGGGTGTGGATCGCGTAGGCGAAATCAATCGGTGTCGCGCCGCGCGGCAGTTTGACCACATCGCCCTTGGGGGTGAAGCAGAACACTTGGTCGGCGTACATCTCAAGCTTGACCGCCTCGAGAAAATCCTCGTGATCCTCTTCGGCGTCGAATTGTTCGGTCAACGAATTGATCCATTTCGCCGGATCAACCGCGAACGGGTTTTCGGTGCGTACACCGTCACGGTATGACCAGTGTGCGGCAACGCCGGTTTCGGCAACATCATGCATCTGGCGGGTTCTGATCTGAACTTCGACGCGTTTGCCGTCACGGCCCGACACCGTGGTGTGGATCGAGCGGTAGCCGTTCGATTTGGGCTGACTGATGTAATCCTTGAACCGGCCCGGCACCGCGCGCCAGCGCTGATGGATCGCGCCAAGGACAGCATAGCAGTCCGCCTCGGTTTCGGTCACGATGCGAAAACCGTAAATGTCGGACAGACGGGAAAACCCCATCTCCTTTTCCTGCATCTTGCGCCAGATCGAGTAAGGTTTCTTGGCGCGGCCCAGAACCTCGGCAGTGATGCCGACCTTGCGCAGTTCCTTGCGCATATCGCCGGTAATCCGGTCAATCACGTCGCCCGATTCGCGTTGCAGCGTGATGAACCGACGCATGATAGAGGCGCGCGCATCAGGGTTGATCACGCGAAAGGCCAGATCCTCCAGCTCTTCGCGCATCCATTGCATGCCCATCCGGCCCGCGAGGGGGGCAAAGATGTCCATCGTCTCACGCGCCTTTTGCACCTGCTTGTCCGGGCGCATCGCCTTGATTGTGCGCATGTTGTGCAGCCGGTCGGCGAGTTTGACCAAAATCACGCGCAAATCCCGCGACATCGCCATAAACAGCTTGCGGAAATTCTCGGCCTGTTTGGTTTCGGAACTGGACAGTTGGAGATTGGTCAGTTTGGTCACGCCATCGACCAGATCGGCAACCTCGCGACCGAATTTTTCCGTGACGCTGGCATAAGAGGCGCGGGTGTCTTCGATCGTATCATGCAGCAGAGCTGTGACAATCGTCGCATCGTCCAGCCGCTGCTCGGCCAACACGGCGGCAACAGCGACGGGGTGCGAAAAATAAGGCTCGCCTGAATGGCGCACCTGACCTTCGTGCATGTCGCGACCATAGGCATAGGCCGCGCGCAGCATGTCTTCGTCGGTCTTGGGATTATAGGTGCGGACCAGATCAATCAGATCATCAACGGCGATCATGCAGTCCGCGCCTCCGGTCGCAGGGTTTGGGCTCAGCCCTGCCCCTGCGCCTCCATCAGAGCACGCAGCAGTTTCTCTTCGGACATATCATCGTCCTGAGGTTTATCCGCTTCGCCGCCCCCCATGAGCAGCGCCATGCTGTCTTCTTCGGGTTCGTCGACTTCGATTTCCGTCTGGTTCGACTCGATCAGGCGTTCACGCAATGCGTCCGCGCCTTGGGTCTCTTCCGCGATCTCGCGCAGGGCCACGACCGGGTTCTTGTCATTGTCACGGTCCACCGTCAGCGGCGCACCTGCAGAAATCTCGCGCGCGCGGTGCGCGGCAAGCATCACAAGGTCGAAACGGTTCGGGACTTTGTCAACGCAGTCTTCGGTTGTTACGCGGGCCATGAGACCTCCGGTCTAGTCATCCATCAGAAAGCCCGTATTTACGCGCTCGAATCAGGATTTACAAGCGTCGGATCTCGGCCCGACCCAAGCGCGACAACCTCGCTGCGCGCCTGCGCCGGAAGGGCGTTCAGCATCTCGCTTACGGTGCGGCGCAGGACGGGATGGCACCAGTCGGGCGCAATATCCGCCAATGGCACCAACACAAATGCGCGATCCTGCAAACGCGGGTGCGGCACGATCAGCTGATCCGGCGTGGCGCATATCTGATCCTCGGGTGGCAGATCGTGCCAATGGGCGAAAATCAGCGCATCGGGCAGCACCAAATCGCCGACTGCAATCAGGTCCAGATCCAGCGTGCGGCGGCCCCATCGCTGTACCCGTTCGCGGCCGAACTCCGCCTCGACCCGGTGCAACACTGCCAACAGCTCTGACGGGGTGCCATCATAGTCTATTCGCGCGGCCGCATTGACGTAGTCAGGGCCTGCGCCCTGCGGAAAACAGGGTGTTTGATAAAATTCGCTGACACAGACCACACTGCAGCCCCATTTGCCGAATATCGCCAAGGCGTCCCGAAGTGTCTGCTCGGGAGGGCCTGCCGATGACGGCAAATTTCCACCCAGTGCGATCAAGAATCCACTGCCTAACCCCACGTCAGCCTCCTTCGGGTCGACCTCTGGGTCTCTTGTCGCCAAGCACGATAGTGCTTAAATTCACACATCATCCCGCCCCTGTCCCCAACCACTCACCCACTCACGCAGATCGGGCGGATATTCATTCGAAAGGAATTTCAGATGTTTTACAAGGACGAACGGCTGGCGCTGTTCATCGATGGATCGAATCTGTATGCAGCCGGAAAGTCGCTTGGTTTCGACATCGATTACAAGCTGCTCAGAACCGAGTTCATGCGGCGCGGCAAGCTGCTCCGCGCGTTTTATTACACGGCATTGCTGGAAAACGACGAATATTCGCCGATTCGGCCTCTGGTCGACTGGCTGCACTACAACGGCTTTTCCATGGTGACCAAACCAGCCAAGGAATACACCGACAGTCAGGGCCGCCGTAAGGTCAAGGGCAACATGGATATCGAGCTGGCCGTTGATGCGATGGAGCTGGCTCCGCGCGTCGATCACATTGTTTTGTTCTCCGGTGACGGCGATTTCCGCCCGTTGGTCGAGAGTCTGCAACGTCAGGGCGTGCGCGTTTCAGTCGTGTCGACCATTCGCAGCCAGCCGCCGATGATCTCGGACGAGCTGCGCCGCCAAGCCGATAACTTTATCGAGCTGGACGACCTCAAGGACGTCATCGGCCGCCCGCAGCGCGAGGCATCCCCTGACCGCGACGACTAAGACCGGACACATATGACCCACCACAACCAGTGGTGGGTCAAGCCATGGTCAGGGTCGTCCCAGAACCGTGCCGATAACACCCTGCGCCACACTCAGGCCATGGGTCATGCCCTGCCCGTTGGTCATCGTTACCACCGTCACGCCGGACTGCGGATGCAGCACCAGTGCATCGCGCCCCGGCAGATGGGCATAGCACCCGATCCAACGATCCACAGCACCCGGCGTCGGCAACGTGACCAGCGCGGCCAGTTCGGTCAGCAGAAGGTCGTCGACCTCTTCCGATCTGGGCTGCACAGGATCATCGCCGTAATGGTGCGAGATCGCCGATGGTCAGGCTGCCGTCATCCTCCTGACAGGCGATCATGTGAATGCCATTCGCCAGATATGCCTCCTGCGCCGCCTGCTGGTGCGCTTTGAGTGCGGGCAATCCCGGGCAGTCAGCAAAAACACTGTAGCGCGTCATGCTGAGGCCGCCGAGCAGGAATGGCGCCAGTTGCCATGCCCCCGGCTGCGGCGCGGTGCGTAGCATCTGGAGCCGGCAGCGCGTTACACCGCTGGCCGCAAAGGCCTCTGGCAGAAGCGTGGCGAAATCGTCGCCCGCGCACAGAATGATATGGCCGGCGTCGATCTCAAAGGTATCAGTCTGCACCGTCTGGCCCGATATCGCACGCACCTCTGTGCCAAAATGGAAGACAACACCATGTTCACGCTGCAACCAAGCGGCCATTTTCGCCATCGCCTGCCGCTGATCCACTTTCCAGGCGTCGGGGCTCCAGATGCCGCCCAACAGGCCATCCGCCAGTGGAACGCCCGCCCGGCGTTCCAGATCGGCTTGGGTGATGCGCTCGAACGCGTGCCCCTGCGATCCGGCACATTCCTCCAATACTTGCATTTCCTCGGGAACACGCGCCGCAAAGAGACACCCGGCGCGACGCATTGAAATCCCGGCCCCGGCTGCGATTTTTTGCCAATCTGCGAGGGCCCGTTGAGCGCTCTGTAGTTCCGCCCCCGGTTTTTGTGCGACGATAGCCAGCATGCCGAAATTGCGCACCGATGCGCCGTTCGCTGTGTCGGAGCGCTCCAATACGGCAACGGTTAACCCAGCCTGCGCCGCGTGGTAGGCATGGGCGAGGCCCATCACGCCAGCCCCGATGATAACCAGATCGTATTGCTGCATTTTATCCCCCCACCGTGCCGATGGCACCCTGATCCGACGTGCTTCACCGTGTCAAGCGGCGCAATGTGGGCAAGTGGTGAAATCGGTGTAGAGTGAGCCCGACAGTCCTGATCAGCGGAGCCAACCACATGATTTCCTACAAAGCCGGCGACGATGTCGGTCCCTTGCAAAGCTGGCCATTGGACAACCCCGCCAGCGCCTACGTGGTGCGCGCAGGCGATCCGCGCACCTCGGGGCGGATTGACGCCGGTGGCCGGGGGCACAAGACACGCATGGGCCTCTGGCATTGTACGGTTGGTACATTTGACTGCACCGAACAGGGCGACGAGTTGATGACCATCCTCTCTGGCAGGTGTCGTCTGACGGACCATGCGAGCAATGTGACCTACGAACTGGGTCCGAATGACAGCCACTTTGTCATCGATGGCACCCGTGTGACATGGGAGATCGTCGAGGAGCTGACCAAGGTATTTTTCGGTTACAAGCGCGAGGGGTATTGACGCGCGCGACACGTCAACTGGCGACGATGACCGATAGGGTCGATAAATACCGAGTGCGCCAAGCGAGCATAGCCGGGGAAAATCCTGTCCGCATGGTTTACCTCGACCGGGGAAAACCTTACCTCTGCCCCAACAGGAGATGAATGATGACCAAGCCGCCTCTCACGCTCTATCTGGCCGCGCCGCGCGGGTTCTGCGCCGGTGTGGATCGGGCGATCAAGATCGTCGAGATGGCGTTGGAAAAATGGGGGGCGCCAGTCTATGTGCGCCACGAGATCGTGCACAACAAATACGTGGTCGACGATCTGCGCGCCAAGGGGGCTGTCTTTGTCGAAGAGTTGGACGATTGCCCAACGGACCGTCCGGTGATCTTTTCCGCGCATGGTGTGCCCAAGGCGGTGCCAGCCGAGGCCGCGCGGCGCGAGATGATTTATGTCGATGCCACCTGTCCGCTGGTCAGCAAGGTGCATGTTGAAGCAGAACGCCACCACGAGGCAGGACTACAGATCATTATGATCGGCCATGACGGCCACCCCGAAACCATCGGCACGATGGGACAGTTGCCGGAGGGCGCCGTGCTGTTGGTGGAAACAGCAGAGGATGTGGCGAATCTGAACGTGCGTGACGAATCCGAACTGGCCTATGTCACACAAACCACGCTGTCGGTGGACGACACTGCCGGGATCGTGGCCGCGCTCAAAACGCGGTTCCCGGATATTCGCGGGCCGCACAAGGAAGACATCTGTTACGCCACCACCAATCGGCAGGAGGCGGTCAAAGCGATGGCCGCGCAAGCCGATGCGATGCTGGTGGTGGGTGCGCCCAATTCGTCCAACTCGCGCCGTCTGGTCGAGGTCGGTGCGCGGGCCGGATGCACTTATGCGCAACTGGTGCAGCGCGCGAACGATATCGACTGGCGCGCACTGGAGGGGATGCGCAGTCTCGGGCTGACCGCTGGAGCGTCGGCACCCGAAGTGCTGGTAAACGAAGTGATCGACGCATTGCAGACCCGCTACGACGTGACCATCCAACAGGTCGAAACCGCAGTGGAAAATGTCGAGTTCAAGGTGCCCCGCGTCCTGCGGGTGCCCGCGTGAGCCTGCAATTCGTGATAACGGCGCTGGTGGTGGTGCTCGCCCCCGGCACGGGTGTGATCTACACACTGGCCATCGGGCTGGGTCAGGGGCGGCGTCCCGCGCTGATCGCGGCGGCCGGATGTACGATCGGCATTGTGCCGCATTTGATGGCGGCCACGTTTGGTCTTGCGGCGCTACTACATACCTCGGCACTGCTGTTTCAGATCGTAAAATTCTGCGGGGTGGCCTATCTGCTATACCTTGCGTGGCAGGCGCTGCGCACCGATGGCGCGCTCAGCGTCACCTCCGAACGCACGACACAACCCGGCTGGCACATTGCCCGGCGCGGCATGCTGCTGAACCTGCTCAATCCGAAGCTGTCGATCTTCTTTCTGGCGTTGCTGCCGCCATTTCTGTCCGGTGATCCCACACGGGCCACAGGCGAAATGCTGTTGATGGGTGGCGTCTTTATGGTGCTGACATTTGCGGTATTCGTCCTTTATGGACTGTTTGCTGCAACTGCGCGCGACTGGGTGCTGCGGTCAGAACCGGTGATGCGCTGGCTCAATCGTGGTTTTGCCGCGATCTTTGCCGCGCTGGCTGCCCGTCTGACGATGGAGCGCGCCGCGTGAACGTTCCGCGCCCTGCCCTGTTGCTCGGCCTCGCTGGCCTGATCCCATTTCTGTGGGGGGCTATGACCGTACTGTTGCCCGATCTGGCGCTCTGGACAGCGCAGACTGTCGGCGGTCGATTTGCCGGGCCGTACGTGATGCTGTTCTACGGCGCGATCATCCTGAGCTTCATGTCCGGGGTGCTCTGGGGCTTTGCCACCCGGCTGGAAGGCGCGCAGGCTGCGACTGGATACGCATTGTCGGTTATCCCCGCGCTCTGGGCGTTTTTCATGACCGGGGGCGGCCCAACAGGGGCGGGCATGTCGCTGATGGCGGGATTCGCCGGGTTGTTAGGGCTCGACTGGTTGTTCTGGCGCTATGACGCCGCACCGCCGTGGTGGATGGCGCTGCGGGTGCCGATGACGGCAGTGGTGTTGGCATGTCTGGGCATAGGAGTGTTTTTGTGAGCGCAGATGATGAAACTCTAAGCGTCTATGGCGCGCAGGCGGCGCGATACGCGGCGTTTACCGACGGCAGTGTGGATGACCCGCACCTGAGTCGGTTCATTGCGGATGTTGTACCCGGCGGACGCGTGCTGGATCTGGGGTGTGGACCCGGCGCCGCGGCGGCACAGATGGCACAGGCCGGGCTGGTCGTGGACGCGACCGATGCTGTGCCAGAGATGGTGGATATGGCGACAGCCGCCCATCCCGGCGTGACGGCATGGATCGCGACATTCGACGACATTGCGGGTGTCGATCTATACGATGGTATCTGGGCCAATTTCAGCCTGCTGCATGCACCCCGCACCCTGATGCCTGCCCATCTGGCAGCATTGCGGACAGCGCTGAAACCCGGCGGGCGATTTCACATCGGACTAAAGACGGGCAAAGGCGAGAAGCGCGATGCGATTGGCCGCCTCTATACCTATTACGAGGCTGACGAGCTGTCCGATCTGCTGACCGCCGCCGGGTTCAGCCCACGCGATCAGTGGACCGGTGCCGATCCGGGGCTGGATGGCACTGTGGCGCCTTGGGTGGTGATTGCCGCCAATGGTTAAGCTGATTGCGTATACAGACGGTGCCTGTTCCGGCAATCCCGGCCCCGGTGGCTGGGGTGTGCTGATGCGCGCCTTGCAGGGCGATGCCGTTGTCAAGGAACGCGAGCTGTCAGGCGGCGCACCGGACACCACCAACAACCAGATGGAACTGATGGCAGCCATCAGCGCGCTCGAAGTGCTGGAGCGCGCCAGCACCCTGACGATCGTGACCGACAGCCAATACGTTAAGAACGGCGTGACCGGATGGATTCACGGCTGGAAGCGCAACGGCTGGCGCACGGCGGCGAAAAAGCCAGTTAAGAATGCCGAACTATGGCAGCGGCTCGATGCGGCGCAGGCACGCCATGACGTGACATGGGAATGGGTCAAGGGCCATGCCGGTCACCCAGAGAACGAGCGCGCGGACGAATTGGCGCGTGCTGGCATGGCCCCGTACAAACCGGATGGAAAGACCACGACATGAGCGCGCTCACGTTTCTCGACTACGCTTCGGTTCTGGTCTTTGCGCTGACGGGCGCGCTGGTGGCGAGCAGGGCACAGCTTGATCTGGTGGGGTTCGCCTTTATCGCCTGTCTGACAGCGGTAGGCGGTGGCACGCTGCGCGACGTGATGCTGGACCGCAACCCGATCTTCTGGATCGCGGACCCGACCAATATCGGCGTTGCCGTCGGCGCGGCCGCGCTGGTGTTTTTCACCGCACATCTGGTCGAGAGCCGCTATCGCTGGTTGCTATGGTTGGACAGTTTCGCACTGGCCGTGGCGGTTCCCGCAGGCGTGGCAGTCGCGCTGCTGATGGCGCAATCACCGCTGGTGGTGGTGCTGATGGGCATGGTCACAGGCTGCATGGGCGGGCTGATGCGCGATGTGGTCGTCGGCCAAGTGCCACTGGTTCTGAAACAGGGCGAGCTATATGTCAGCGCCGCCTTTGCCGGGGCTGCACTGGCGGCTGGCATGGATCATCTGGGGTTTGAGCAGAACCTCGTGCTGATCGGCTGCGCCGCGCTTACCTGGACACTGCGGGCGGGATCACTGTTGTTCGGGTGGTCCTTGCCGGTTTATCGTGGTCGCCCGCCACGGGTCTGATCAGCTATCTGCGCCAGTAGGTTTGCCACAACCAGATCAGCAGAACCGCGCCAAGGACAGCCCCGACAAAGCCGCCCAGCATCCCGAAGACCGCTGCGACAAAGCGCAGGATCACCCCGCCGATGATTGCACCGATGATGCCGATGCCGATAGTGGTGACGACATTGGTATCGAGCCGCATCAATCGGGTGGCAAGAAACCCGGCGGCAGCACCGATGATGATCAGCGCAGCGATGGGCATCAGCGGCGCCCCCGGCCGCGCCAGTGGGTCGGCACGATAATCAGTGCCCCGATCGACGACAGGATCGCGTCAACGCCGGGCGCGCCAAAACGCAGGCCGAACATGATCCGCAGGAAATAGAACAGGAACGCGCCACCCACGCAGATGATGATCGACGCGACATATCCATTGCGGGTAAAGCCGGACCTTTCCGACAGGTAGCCGACGATACCCGCGATCACCACTGTGCCGATCAATACTGGAAACATCGTCGTCCCCTCGCCTATAACCGCGTGCCGCGTGGCACTGGATGACCGCGCAGGAATGCCTCGCAATCCTGCGCCCGCCCCCCGGCCCGTTGCAAGCGCAAAAGCTGTACCGCGCCCTGCCCGCAAGCGACGCTCAGTGCATTATCCAATACTTCACCCGGCGCGCCGCAACCTCGGCCCAGCCGGGAGGCCAGCAGTTTCACGCGCGCGCCGCCGATTTCGGTCCATGCACCGGGAAAGGGCGAGAGCCCGCGGATATGCCTGTCGACCTCTGTCGCGCGCCATGCCCAATCTATGCGGGCCTCTGATTTGTCGATCTTCTCGGCGTAGGTAACGCCATCCGGCGACTGCGGCTGCGGCGTCAGGCTGTTCAACTGCGCCAGCGCATCAATGATCAGTACGGCCCCCATCCGTGACAGCCGATCATGCAACGCACCGGTTGTTTCCTCATCCCCGATGCTAGTGATGTCGCGCAGCAGCACAGGGCCAGTGTCCAGCCCGGCCTCCATCTGCATGATGCAGATGCCGGTCTCCGCGTCCCCCGCCATAATCGCGCGGTGAATGGGCGCTGCACCACGCCAGCGTGGCAACAACGAGGCATGAATATTCAGACACCCGTGCCGAGGCATATCCAGCACTGCCTGTGGCAGAATCAGGCCATAGGCGACAACCACAGCAACATCGGCACCGAGCGCCGCAAAGTCTGCCTGCACATCCGGCGATTTCAGGCTGATCGGGTGGCGCACATCCAATCCCAACTCCAGCGCACGTGCGTGCACCGGTGTCGGGCGGTCCTTCTTGCCGCGCCCGGCGGGCCGGGGCGGCTGACAATAGACTGCCGCGATTTCGTGACCGCCTGCGACCAGTGCATCCAACACAGGTACGGAAAAATCCGGCGTTCCCATAAAGATGATCCGCATCGCATCCCTTTCGATTTTCGCTCGGGTTTCTGCCGTTAGCTGTGAGAGTTTAGAGAACGGTGAAAGGCATGCATTCAACTGTCATCGTTCTTCAAACACTCAATACCCGGATCAGAACCGGGCACACCGTCAGCCCTTTTTGCGTGCCCGGCGCAACAGCATGTCGCGTTTCACCTTGCTTAGCCGGTCGAAATACATCCGCCCGTTCAGATGATCGATCTGGTGTTGCACGGATGTCGCCCAAACACTGACAAAATCGCGCTCTTCAATCTCGCCCTCGGCATTCAGAAACCGCACGGTGACAGCACGGGGGCGTTCGACCGGGGCCGAAACACCGGGCAGGTTCGGGCTTGCCTCGACATGACGCCGCAACGTCACGCTGGCGTGCAGCACTTCGGGGTTGGCCATACGCACCGCTTGGCCGCGGGCTTCGGAGGCGTCCACCACGGCAAGGCGCAACATCACACCAATTTGCGGCGCGGCGAGACCAAGCCCCGGCATCGCCTCCATCGTGTCGATCATGTCATCCCAGTGACCGCGTATGTCATCTGTGATGCTCTCAATCGGTTCGGCGGCAGTGCGCAGGCGTTTGTCCGGCCACGGAAGGCAACGACGTACAGTCATCGGCTCAAACCCGCGCCTGTTCGCGCTTGAGCTTTTGCATGCGCCGCGTGATCAGTTGCCGTTTCATCGGGCCGAGATAATCAATGAACAGTTTGCCGTTCAGATGGTCAATCTCATGTTGCACGCAGGTGGCCCACAGGCCGTCGAATGTGGCGGTCTGCTCTGCCCCGTCGCGGTCGATCCAGCGCACGTCAACTTCGGCCGGGCGGGTCACTTCGGCAAACTGGTCGGGGATGGACAGGCAGCCTTCCTCGTAAACGTTGGTTGTGTCGGAGCGGGCGATAACCTCGGGATTGAACATCACCATCGGGCGTGGTGCCTCACCCTCTTCCTTGACGCAATCAAGCACGATCAGCCGCTCGATCACACCGACCTGCGGTGCCGCGAGGCCGATACCGGGCGCATCATACATTGTCTCCAGCATGTCATCCGCCAGCGCGCGCAAGGCATCGCTGAGATCGACAACAGGAGAACAGACCTTTTTCAGGCGCGGATCGGGATGGATGAGGATCGGCATTTTCATGGTGGTTCATGTAGGACATGGCGCGCAGGTCTGCAACGGGCTTGCACCTGCCCGGCAATCGGCTAGCGTGCGCCGCGTATGTACAAGAGGACCGTTTGCAAATGAGTTTCGACCAGATCATCGACCGCCGTGGCAGCAACAGCAGCAAATGGGACCTGATGGAGACCGCCACCGGCGTCAGCCCGGATGACGGAATCGCCATGTGGGTTGCCGATATGGATTTCGCCGCGCCTGATTTTCTGCAGGACGCGGTGCGGGGTTTGCTGGACAAGGCCAACTATGGCTATTTCAGCGGCGAGCCCGAAATGAAACAGGCCGTCGCATGGTGGATGCAAGAGCGCCACGGCTGGACGGTTTCGCCCGATGCGATGTTCTCGACCTTTGGTCTGGGCAATGCGATTGCTATGTGCCTGCAGGCGTTTACCGATCCGGGTGATGAAGTCATTATCTTTACCCCTGTCTACCACGAGTTCACCAACAAGATTAACAAGTGCGAACGCGTGGTGAAGGAAAGCCCGCTGGTGATCCGCGACGGCGTCTATCGCATGGACCTTGACGCGTTGGAGGCATCGCTCAGCGGGCGCGAGCGCGTGGTATTGTTTTGCTCACCGCACAACCCTGCGGGCCGCGTCTGGTCACGCGAAGAGTTGCGGGCGCTGGCCGCCTTTTGTGCGCGTCACGATCTGCTGCTGATCTCTGACGAGATTCATCACGATCTGGTCTATCCCGGACAAAAGCACATTCCGATGGCGGTCGCGGCCCCTGACGCCGTGAACCGTGTGATCATGCTGACTTCGGCCTCAAAGACGTTCAACATCGCGGGGGCGCGGCTCGGCATTGTGTCGGTGCCGGACGAGGCCCTGCGCACGCGCTTCGCGGCAGTTTTTCGGGCGCTGGACGTATCGCCCAACCTGCTGGGCGTGGTACTGACGCAGGCAGCCTATAGCCCGCGCGGGGCCGAATGGGTCGATGCGCTGGTGCGATATCTGGACGACAATCAGCATTTCTTCGTCAACGCCGTCGACGAGATTCCCGGACTGTCGGCGATGCCGATGCAATCGACCTATCTGGCATGGGTCGATTTCACCAATACCGGCATGTCGATGGACGAGGTCACGACGCGGGTAAAGCAAACGGCGCGACTCGCCCCCAGTATGGGCGTCGTGTTCGGCTCCGGTGGTGAAAACTGCCTGCGGTTCAATCTGGGCATGCCCCAAGCACAGGTCACAACTGCCGTCGAGCGTCTGCGCGCAGCGTTTTCCGATCTGCAATAACTGACGCTACCTTGTCGCGCTATCCGCCCTTGGTGATCAGCGCGACAGGGGCATCCGGCGCGCGCACGAAATCGAGCGGCTGTTCGCCCGACACATCTGACCGCTGCTTGAAATCAAACAGGATCTCGCCCGCCTCCTCGCCGGAGGCGAAGATCAGGCAATGAGCAAGGTGGCGGGGGCCGTCGTAAAGCTCGACCAGCCCACGCTGCGGCGGTGCATCCGCGGCCGCAATCGAGAACCCGCCGGGCCATGTGCGCAGGACCCGGTAGCTGACCTCGTCGGCGACGACCCTCAGGCGTTGCGATTTCATCAGCGCCGCCTTGCGCGCGGCGTCCAGCCCGGCCTGCACATCGGCTGGCAAATGCGTAATCATGGCGCTCCCCCTTGAGAACTGCGCCAAGGGTGGAGCAATTGTGGTTCTGATCAAGTTAAGTTTTTGCGAAACCTGCCAGAGTCACCCATTTGCCACCACTTTCGGGCGCAGCACGTGCGGGATTTGCGGATCATATAACGCACTGTCCTTGAAATCGCGTACTTCACCCAACACTGGCCCGACCAGTGTCAACGCGGTGCGGGTGATCTTCTCGGCGCGCACCTTGGCCTGAATGTCGCTTAGCGTGCCACGAATGAACATCTGGTCGGGCCAGCCAACACGGTAGGCCACCACCACCGGACAGTCCGCCCCATAATAGGGCGACAGCACGCGCGATATTTCGCGCAGGTTCCGCACCCCCAGATGGATCGCCAGTGTTGCGCCGGTTCGGGCAAAATTCTCCAGCGTTTCGCCATCGGGCATTGACGTTGACTTCATCGACACGCGCGTAAGGATGATCGACTGCGCCACTTCGGGCACGGTCAGTTCCTGTCCCAGTGCCGCCGCCGCCGCCGCATAAGCCGGCACGCCGGGGATGATCTGGTAATCGATCCCATCAGTGCGCAGGCGTCTGATCTGTTCGGCAATGGCCCCATAGAGCGACGGATCGCCTGAATGCACCCGCGCCACATCCTGTCCACGCGCATGGGCCGCGACGATCTCGGCGTGGGTGTCGTCCAGCGTCATCGGCGCGGTGTCCATCACCCGCGCACCTGCGGGTGCACAATCCACCACCTCTGGCGGCACCAGACTGCCAGCATAGAGGCACACGGGGCAGGCCCCGATGATGCGCTGCGCCTTGAGCGTCAGCAATTCCGGGTCACCCGGACCAGCACCGATGAAATAGACCGTCACCGCGCCCCTCCTTCTTTTTTGTGTAAAATGCTCAAATCGTCACCCTTGCCCTGCCAAATCGCCGTCGATCTTGCGCGCATAGCCCCGCGGGGTGAACATGCGCGGTCCCTCGCCCAGTTGCGCCAGCCGCGAGTTGCTAGACCCGATCAGAACGACGGTCAGCATATCAACCTCGTCGACCTCCAGCTGGTCCAGCCTGCGATAGCGAACGTTCTCCTCAGGGCGGCCCAGCGAACTGGCCAACATAACCGGCGTATCCGCCGGGCGGTGTTGCAGCAGAATGTCACGCGCCTCTGCCAACAGCGTCCGGCGGGTCTTGCTGACCGGGTTGTAGAAGGCGATGACAAAATCACCCTCAGCGGCGGCCTTCAGCCTGCGCAGGATGTCGGCGCGAGGCGTCAGCAGATCGCTGAGAGAAATCGTACAGAAATCGTGCCCCAGTGGTGCCCCGGCCCGCGCCGCGGCCCCTTGCAGCGCCGACACGCCCGGCGAGCAGATCACGTCGACCCGGTGGGCAGCATCACTGACGCCCATTTCCTGGGGAGCGCGATCCAACAGCTCGAACACCAGTGCTCCCATGGCGTAGATCCCCGCATCCCCGGAGCATACCAGCGCCACGTTCTTACCCAGCGCGGCCTGTTCCAAAGCATAGCGGCAGCGTGCTTCTTCACCACCCAGCGGGAAATCGCTGCGCGTTTTACCCGCAGCCAGCGGTCCCAGCAGATCGATGTAAAGGCCGTACCCCACCAGTTCTTCGGCATCCGCAATCAGGCGGCTGACCTCGGGCGTGCGCCACGCCGCCTGTCCGGGGCCAATGCCAACGACACTCAGCCGTCCACGCGCGCGGCCCGGCATGGTTGTGATGACAGTGTCGCTGCGGCAAACGGCGCAGGTCGTCGTCGCGGTCTTGTGTTTCTCTACGACCAGCGCGCCGCCTGCCGCCAGTGCCGCGCCCTCGGCCACGCCGTGACAGCCCACCTCGGCAAAGACCACATCAGACGGATTCGCCAGATGCGCCGACTGCGCCTCCAGCTCTGCCGCAGTGAACAGACGCAGCGGCACACCCAGCCGGGCAGCGACCACGTTCATCGCAGGCTCGTCCGCCTTGAGGTCAATGGTGGCGACGCAGGCAATCGCACCGGGTGCGATCCCGGCCTCCGCCAGTGTATCGTTCACATGTGCCCACATCTCTTCGGGATCAGCGTTGCGCGCGCATCCCAACCCCAGAACGTGACACTGGGGATGATAAATCAGCCGCTCTTCATCGCCTGATTGGGGGGCCTCGGTGGTGATCAGTTCAACCTGTCCACCCGTGTCCGCGATGTCGAAAATATTCTCTCCTGTCACACGGACACCTGCCCCCGACAACATCGCTGCCATCGCGCCTTTGGCATGTTCCGGGTTGGCCAGCCGATAGCCCGGTGGCGGTGCATCCAGCGCCGCCCCCATTGCCACGTCACCTGCTGTCGTGACTGCCGCAACCGCACCCAGACCCGCCGCGATTTCAGTCGCCAGCCGATTGGCGCCGCGATGCCCGCCCAGAAGCGGGATCACCACCGCGCCATCATCGCTAACCGACACCACCGGCGGTTCGGTCCGCTTGTCCGACAAAAGCGGTGCCACCGCACGGATAAGGATGCCTGACGCACAGACGCCCACGATGGGTACGCCCGCCGCAAAGAGATCGCGCGCGTGATCAAGCGCATTGGCAAAGTAAGCATCCGCCTGTGCAATACGGCCCTCACGGCCATGCACGGGCGCACCAATCAGGGTGGCGATACGGTGCGCGACCGCTTCGCCAGAGGCGCTGAGCGCCAGAACTACGGGGGTTACAGCCACGGGTCGGCCCCTTTCGTGAGCAGGATCATGGAAAAATAGGGCGCGTTTGTCGGCGCCTCGGCCAGTGGGCAAACCACCTCTTGGGGCAGGCTGGCGCGTTCGATATAGACAGCATGTTCGGTCAGGCCCAGCGTATCAATGACGGCGCGTATTTTGGGCAGGTGGCGGCCAACCTTCATGATAGCCACGCTTTCGGCCCCCTCGATGCGGGCGCGCAATTCCGCTTCGGGCAGCGGGCCGGGCAACACTGTCAGACGCTCATTGCGCGCTGCCAGCGGCAAGCCTGCGCGCGCCGCACAGGCGGTAATGGATGTTACGCCGGGTATGACCTGCACATTGAACCGGTCCTTGAGACGGGCAAAGAGATACATGAACGAGCCATAGAAAAACGGATCTCCCTCGCAGAGGCAAACCACATCCTCACCGGCCTCCAACGCCACAGCGATCTCCCGCGCGCCCTTGTCATAGGCAGTCTGCGCCGGGGCCCGCGCCGTGGTCATGGGCACATCCATCACAATCTCGCGCGTGCCCGGGGCAATCGCATCCGCCGCAATCGCGCGGGCAAAACTCTCGCCGCCCGCCAGCGCCGGATAGGCGACGACCCGAGCGCCCGAAATCAACCGGTGCGCGCGCAGGGTCATCAGATCCGGATCACCGGGGCCAAGGCCCACACCATAAAGCACCCCGGTCACGCGCGGCGCTCCACGAAGGGTTTCAATATTCCAACAATACTCGTCATCGCCGTCATCATCGCTTGATCAGGCTCCATTGGGTGACCGGCATCAACGGACGCCAGCCGGTGAGATTGCCGATCGGTTCGGCTCGGTTCACCTGTAGTTTCACCAATTGCCCGCCATGCGCCTTATGCAGCGCGATCAACACCGCTTCGCTCTCCAGCGTGACCGCATTGCACACCATTCTGCCCAACGGGCGCAGCGCCGCCCAGGCGGCATCAAAGGTCTCAACACTCAGCCCGCCACCGATGAACACAGCATCCGGTGCAACCAACCCTGTCAATGCCTCCGGTACATGCCCCTCGACCAGTTGCAATTGCGGTGTTCCCAGCGCCAGCGCGTTGGCGGCTGCCATCGCGCGACGATCCGCGCGCGGCTCGATCCCGATAGCGCGCGCATATCGTGCTGCGCGCATCCATTCGACTGCAACCGAGCCGCAACCAGTTCCGATATCCCACAGCAAGGCACCGCGCATCGGCATCAGCTTGGCCAGCGTCGCAGCCCGCACGTCCTGCTTGGTCATGGTCCCGTCGTGCTGAAACATGTCATCCGGCAGCCCCGGCACCCGTGGCAGTAACGCCGCATCCGGCGCGGCGATACAGTCCACCGCCAAGGTGTTGAACGCTGGCACTGAATGGTCCCAATCCTGCGCGATCCCGTCAAAACGGGCCTCTCGGTCGCCCCCCATGGCCGCCAAAACGGTCATGCGCGATGTCCCGAATCCACGTTGGGTCAAGAACCGCGCGATCTGCGCCGGGGTCTCTGCCCCCGTGGTCAGGATTAAGAGACGCGCACCCGGCTGAATGAAGGCAATCATCTGCTCAACCGGGCGACCATGCACAGTGAGTGTTTCGACATCCGCAATGCTCCACCCCATGCGGGCGGCAGCAAGCTGAAAGGCGCTGAGCTGCGGATGATAGACGATCTGCGCGGGATCGATGGCGCGCCCGATCCGTGCACCGACCGAGAACCAGAGCGGATCGCCGGTGGCGAGAACCACAACCCGCCGCCCCTTGTACCCACGCAGTACGTCGATCAGCGCATCGAACGGCGAAGGCCATGCGACACGCTCGGCGTCGATGGCGCTGGACAGATCATGGTGGCGGTCGCCGCCTATAATCACCTCGGCGGCGTCCACGATCGCGCGGGTCGCAGGGAGTAGACCGGCAAGCCCCTCTTCACCGATACCGACAATATGCAGCCACTGTTCAGACATGATGAATCCTCGGCGAAGCGTGCAGAAAATTCGGCGAATTTTCTGGTGGGAAATTTTTCGCGAAAAGTTTTGTCACTGTGCCGTGACCTCCGGCAATCCGGCGGCAAGCGCGTTAACCGCCGCAGATGCGATGGCCGAGCCACCGCGCCGACCGCGCAGGGCGATGAAGTCGCAACCACGGGGGTTGGCGGCCAACTCTGCCTTGCTCTCGGCGGCACCGACGAAGCCCACCGGGAAACCGAGAATCACTGCCGGGCGCGGAGCGCCCTGATCAATGAGTTCGAGCAGATGGAAGAGTGCCGTTGGGGCATTGCCGATTGCCACCACCGCGCCCTCCAGATGATCGGCCCAAAGCTCGACCGCCGCCGCCGAGCGGGTGTTACCGATACCCGCTGCGATGTCCGGCACACGGGGATCGTTCAAGGTAACGATGATCCGGTTATCGCGCGGCAGATACCGACGGATAATTCCCGCACCGACCATTTCGCAATCGCACAGCACCGGCGCGCCCGCCGCAAGCGCCGCGCTTCCGGCCTGATAGGCGTCGTCGGAATACGCCAGACGGTCGGCAACCTCGATCATGCCACAGGCATGGATCAGCCGTACCGCGAGCGCCTCCATTCCGGCGTCGAACCGGTCGAGTTGCGCCTCGCGGCGGACGGTCGCAAAGCTTTGGGCGTAGATCGCCGAAGGGGATTTTTCGTAGGGGCGCACAATCGGACTTTCAGGTTTTGGGCAGCCTTTGGATGCCTCCGGCGGGGATATTTTAAGCAAGAAGAAATTTTAGGCGTTTGTTTTTCGGGCGCTTTCCGGGCCGTGCGGGTGGTTAGCATGCGGGTAGTGGGCATGCGCATGGTCATGATCATGATGGTGGTGATGATCGTGGGCATGATCGTGGTGGTGATCATGGTGATGGTGGTGATGGTGGTGGTGGCCCACATTTTCCAGACGGCAGCGGCCCGTGCAAAATGTATCGCAGAGCGCACAATCGGCAACGTTGGATCCGGGGGCAGAGGCGCCCTGCCCTTCGACGTGGTGGTGGTGGCTTTCCTGCACCGCCCCCACTTCGGCCTCGAATCCCAGTACCTGAGTGCGGTATTTGCACAAGACACAAGTGGGCGGTGGCGTGGCACCGAAGGCCGGGTGACCGGTACCGTTGTCGCGGGCAATGGCAGCGCGCTCCGCCGGGCTGATCTTGCGCACTTCTTCGCCCTCGATGGCGAGGATTTGTGTACGGTATTGGCACGTTCCGCAATTCGGCGGTGGCACGTCGCCGATCTGCTCGGTCACGCGTTCGGCGAAGGTTTCCAAAACCTTTGGGTGATCGCCCAGATAACCGGCCTTGACGAATTGCATATCCGGGTGCTGCGACGCGACCTGATCGGTGAAGCCATAGATGCGGTCAATCAGGATGCCGGAAAACAGAAAATAGGGAAAGACGATGACGCGCTTATAACCCAGTCGTGCGACGTGTTGCAGGCACGGCTCCACCAGCGGGAACGTAACGCCGGAATAGCCCACTTCGCACCAGCCAAAGCCGATACCTTCGTGCAGCATGCGCGCGATTTTCGAGACGTTGCCATTGGCGTCGGGGTCGGATGCACCACGGCCGATCACAACGAGGCAGGTGTCGTGCAGCGCCACCTCGCCCAGTTCGGCATTGGCGCGGTCCACGGCCTCTTGCACCCGCGCGCCTGCGGCGGTGATCATCTTTGGATCGACACCCAGTTCGCGCCCATAGCGGACGTCGATTCCATGTCGGGCGGCGTAGGTGTTCAGCACTGTGGGGATGTCATTTTTGGAGTGCATCGCAGCAAAGAGCATGCCGGGCACTGCGAGGATCCGATCACAGCCCGAGGCCCGCAGACGATCCAGACCATCACGGATCACCGGGTTGGCGAATTCAAGATAACCATATTCCATTTCCCAGTCATCGGGCAGATAGGCAGGCAGTTTTTCCGCCAGAACGCTGAATTCATCCACGGCATCCTGACTGCGCGATCCGTGTCCGCAGATCATCACGCCCGTCTTGGTCATTGCGCTTCTGCTTCTTGCAGTTCTTCGTCCTGTTCGGCCTCTGCCGCGCGCGCCTTTGCCTTCTCGCGCAGACCGGCCCACAGGCCAATGGCGATGGCTGCACCGATTGCTGCCGCGCCAAGCCAATGGCCATGGCCTGCGGCCTCGGCCAAGTGTCCGGGATGTGCCTGAGCCATATCTGCGCCGACGCAAAGCGCGACAATCATAAAGGTTTGTTTCATCTGCGGGTCCCTTCTCTTACACGTTTTGCGAAAAGGGGTCGCGGGACGCCATGCCTAGTGGCAGCCGCCTCATTGACGATGCGGATCATGGTTCCCGATATGGGTCAACCGTTCCTCCGCGCACCTTTCCGGCCCGTTTCCGGGCGTCGTCGCCCCTTTCTATACCCAGCATAACGCGGGCTTGCAAACCAAGAAGCGACACGACGCGGTCCCTTTGCGTAGTCCAGACCGCCGATGGGACATGATGATACGGGTCGCGCTGGAAATGCTTGTGCCGCTCGTGGAAATCCGGTTGATAAGCACGAAACCGACGACCCACCAGCCAGACAGGGACCGCCCCGATGACCACTTGGATAACGATCTGCGACACCTGCAAGCGCGACGATTGGCATGAGCAGACCCATCAGCGCCCCCATGGCGAGGATCTGGCGGAACTGGTCGAGGTGGCGGCCCAAGGACGTGGCGTGCGTACCCGCCGGGTGTCATGCCTGATGGGGTGCAAGCATGGTTGCAATATCGCGATACAGGCGCAGGGCAAGCTCGCGTATACGTTGGGCGATTTCCTACCCGATAGAGAGGCCGCAGCGGCCATCGTCGATTATGCCGAAATGCACGCGGAGAGCGACACAGGTCGGGTGCCGTTTCGGGAATGGCCACAGGGGGTCAAAGGACATTTCGTGACCCGCCATCCACCCCTGCCGGATACGGACGACGCCTGAGAGATGGACGTCGAATGAGCGTTTTCACCTGTCTTGTCGTGGCGCTGGTCCTGGACGCCATGTTGGGCGAGCCGCGCTGGCTATGGTCACGCGTGCCCCACCCTGCGGTCGTAATGGGCCGTGCGGTTTCAGTGCTGGACCAGCATTGGAACACCGGCGCGGCCCGGCGGGCCAAGGGCGTCGCGGCTGTGGCGGTGTTATGCATCGGTGCGTGGATCATCGGGACGCTGCTGGGCGCATTGGGTGGGATGATCTCTGCTCTGATCGTGGCGGTTCTCGTCGCGCAACGCTCTCTCATGGATCATGTCGATGCCGTCGCGACCGCACTGCGCGTGTCGCTGGGGGATGGGCGTCGCGCCGTGGCGCAGATTGTCGGGCGCGATACGGCACCGATGAACCGTGCGGACATCTCACGTGCCGCCATCGAATCAGCGGCGGAAAATTTCAGCGACGGGGTGATTGCGCCGATCTTCTGGTTTCTGGTCGCAGGCGTGCCGGGCATCGTTCTGTACAAAGTAGTCAACACTGCCGACAGCATGATCGGCTACCGGACCGAACGGCACCGCGATTTCGGTTGGGCGGCGGCGCGGCTGGATGACGTGCTGAACTGGATACCTGCCCGGCTGACGGCACTTTTCATCGCGGCTCTGGGCGGCGGGCTGCGATCATGGTCGCAGATCACCGCAGAAGCGCAACTGCATCGCTCGCCCAACGCCGGTTGGCCAGAGGCGGCGCTGGCACGAGCGCTGGGTGTGGCGTTGGCCGGTCCACGATCCTATGACGGCGCGTTGCGCGACTACCCTTTTGTCAATCCGGTAGGCGTACATCAGATCGGCCCCAACGAGATCGACGCAGCCACCCGCATGTTATGGCGGGTTTGGGGCGCGGTTTTGCTGGCGGCACTGTTCTGCGCGCTCGTGCTCTGAGGCCCGGCGCGCTGGTGACAGCCGGCACTGCGCGGATCGCGAAAAGAGTCCAATCGCCGAATTCGATTCAAATTTTCGCTTTGCCCGTCTAGGCTGTTGAAAACACCATATGATGAGGCCCCAATGCGTTTATTCAAATGTCTTTCGACTGCCCTTCTGATCGGGACCGGCATGCCCGCTCTGGCCGCTGGCACCTGTGGCGGTTCATTTAACGGATTCGTGCAAAGCATGGCGAACGAGGCGGTATCGCGTGGGCACGATGCCGGTACGGTAAAGCAGTTCTTTGGGTCAGTACGACAGGACGGCAAGGTTCTGAAGGCGGACCGCGCGCAGGGCGTGTTCCAGAAACCTTTTACCGAGTTTGCACAACGCCTGATCAGTTCGAACCGGTTGACCACGGGGCGCGCCAAAGCCAAGCAATACAACAGCGTATTCAAACGGATCGAGCAGGAATATGGCGTCAGCCGGGGCGTATTACTGGCCTTTTGGGCGTTTGAGACCGATTTCGGCGGCTTTCAGGGTGATTTCAACACGCTGAATGCGCTGGTCACGTTGGCGCATGATTGCCGACGCCCGCATCTGTTCCGCCCACAGGTTTTTGCCGCGCTGGAGCTATACGAGAAGGGTGACTTTGATCCGCGCCGCACCACGGGCGCGTGGGCGGGCGAGATTGGGATGGTGCAGATGTTGCCACGCGACATTCTGGTAAATGGCGTGGATGGCGATGGCGACGGACATGTATCGCTGAAAACTTCGGCCCCCGACGCATTGCTGTCGGGGGGCAAGATGCTGTCGCATCTGGGCTGGCGCAAGGGCGAGCCGTGGTTGCAGGAGGTCGCGGTGCCTGCGAACCTCGACTGGTCACAAACCGGCCTGCGCACGACGAAGCGCGCATCGGACTGGGCCGCGCTGGGCGTGAAACCGCGCCATGGCAAACTCGCGGGGCATCTGCCCGCCAGCATCATTCTGCCAGAGGGGCGCAAGGGGCCGGCGTTCATCGCCTATCCGAATTTCAGTGTCTATTTCGAATGGAACCAAAGCTTTACCTACGTTCTGACCGCCGCTTATTTCGCCAATCGGCTAGAAGGGGCGCCGGTGATGACGCGTGGCAACCCTGAACCGGGGCTGAGCAGCAGCCAGATGAAGCAACTGCAACGCAAGCTGACGGCACGAGGTTACAACGTGGGCAAAGCCGACGGAATTTTGGGGGCTGGCACCCGCGCGGCAGTGCAGGACCTGCAGCAAAAGCTGGGCTTGCCCGCCGACGCGTGGCCGACCGGAGCGTTGCTGTCAAAGCTCTGACAGAACAACATAAAATCTGATATTCTGTAGCAAATTACAGTAGCGGCCCTGCACTCGCAAAACCTGTGATGCGGGGCCGCTTCACGCTGACGTGAACGCACGTTATCGCGCCAATCCGAAACTTTCCTGACCGGACCTGCGTGGCTCTGGGCAACACGCTTGAAACGGCACTCATGCCTCAAGCGCAAAACGGAAAGCGAAATCGATGCGCGATGCGATCCAGGCCAGCCCTCTTGCCCCCGTCGAAACGGCGGGTTTGCGGGCACGGCTGGCCCCCGCCACTGTTGGCGCATTGCTGGCGTGGGGAGCAGTCCTGATCTATGCTGCATCGAATTCCATCGTCACCCTGCTGGTCGGGATCGGGGCGCAGAACACGCTGCCCGGTGGGCACAATGCGATCACCTATGCCAATCTTCTCGTGCTCGGCTCGATCATCTCGCTCGGTCCGATCGCGCTACTCTATCGCCGCGATCTGACACGCGCCAACCTACGCCGCCTGACGCGCCGCGATTGGCGCATTCTGATGTTGTCTGCCGTGTTGTCCTCGGCCCTGACACCGGGGCTGTTTTTCTACGCGTTGGAGCATACGACCGTTACCAATGTGGTCCTGATTGGCCGGATTGAACCGCCGCTGTTCCTGCTCGCGACGTGGCTATTCCTCAAAGAACGGCTGAACCCCTATGCGCTGCTCGCCGGATTGATCGCTTTGGCTGGTGCGATCGTGATCATCGGGGCAGGCCACGAGGGCGGGTTTACCTTCGGCAAGGGTGAGATCGCGACCATCGCTGCAACTTTGTCGTTCATCGCCTCGACGCTGGTTACACGGGTCGGGTTGCGCGATGTTCCGGTCGGCATCTTTTCGACCTTTCGCACGGTGATCGGTACGGCCGTCTACGTGGCATTGACGCTATGGCTGCGGGGCAGCGCACCGTTTCAGGGCATCCTGTCGCCGGTGCTCTGGAACTGGGTCTGGCTCTATGCCGGGATTGTCATTGTCGTGGGCCAATTGGTCTGGACACTGGCGCTGAAACACGCCCGCGCGGATGATGTCTCGCTCGCCACATCGTTTTCGCCGCTGGCCGCGATCTTCTTTGCGATGCTGCTGCTGGGCGAGGTGCCCGGCCCCGGCCTGCTGCCCGGCGCAATGATCATCGTGCTGGCCATCGTGATCGGTCAGTATGGTCGGCGCGGCGAACCAACCCCAGCGCATCCCCAGCTCTTTGCCTCTCTGCCGGTCACGCCCCGCCCGGCACACCGCATTGCGACACGGCAAATCGAATTTAACTCAGACGAACCGACACGGGTTGATGCATGGCCAACATGGCGGGGCGGAACCGGCGATGCGGGGGGCGCCCCGCCAACGCAGCAGGTGCGCCGCGCGCGGTGGCGGCGCAGATAGATCGGTCCGATCTGGAAATGATCGTCGGAAGAGAACTCCGACGATTGTTGCGATTGCCTTCGGCAGGAATCAGGCGACCATCGCCTCGGCCTTGCGCAGATCCACTGACACCAATTGCGACACGCCCTGTTCAGCCATCGTAACGCCAAAGAGGCGGTCCATGCGGCTCATGGTGACGGCGTTGTGGGTGATGGTGAGAAAGCGGGTTTCGGTGCGGCGGCACATTTCATCCATCAGATCGCAGAACCGCGCCACGTTGGCATCATCGAGCGGCGCATCGACCTCGTCCAGAACACAAATCGGTGCGGGATTGGCAAGGAACACCGCGAAGATCAGCGCCAGCGCGGTCAGGGTCTGTTCCCCCCCGCTGAGCAGGCTGAGCACACTGAGTTTCTTGCCCGGCGGCTGACACATGATTTCCAGCCCGGCCTCCAGCGGATCATCGCTCTCGACCAGAACCAGATTGGCCTCGCCACCGCCAAAGAGATGCTTGAACAGCAGCGAAAAGTTGCTGTTAACCTGCTCGAAGGCCGTCAAGAGCCGCTCTCGACCCTCGCGGTTGAGGCCCGAAATGCCGCCACGCAATGCCTTGATCGCCTCTTCGAGGTCGGTCTTTTCGGCAACCAGCGCGTCATGCTCTTCCTGCACCTCCTTGGCGTCTTCTTCGGCGCGCAGGTTGACCGCGCCCAGCGCGTCGCGCTGACGCTTGAGACGGTTCACATCTGATTCGAGCGTGTCAGAGGCAGGCATGTTCTCAGGATCGGCATCGAGAGTTTCAAGCAGTGCCTCAGGCGTGCATTGCTGCTCTTCTTCGATGCGGTCGGCGGCAGTCTTGCGCGCCTCGCGGGCGGCATCCGTGCGAGCCTCTGACCGGGCGCGCGCCTCTCGCGCCTCGGAAGCGGCGCGTTCGGCATCGCGTTCGGCCAGACTGGCTGCGCGAGCAGCGGATTCACCCGCCGACAGGGCATCGGCGGCAGCGGCGCGGCGTGCTTCGGCAGTGCTGATGTTACCCGACATTTCGGCGCGGCTCTCGGCAATCTGGTCGGGCACTCCGGATGCATCCAGCAGTTCTGCCCCGGCGGCGTCCTTGCGCTCTGCCAGTTCGGCGCTGCGTTTTTCAGCAGTCTCAAGGCGATGGCGCCAACCGCTGATTTCCTTGGTCACTTCTTGCGTGCGGCGCAGACGCGCCTCGCCCTCTCGGCGCAGTTCGTCATGGGCAGAGCGGCGTGACATCATGGTGATGCGCGCGGCCTCGACCGTCAGCTTGATATCCTCGACGCGCGCGCGCTCTGCGTCCAGATCCCCCAGATCGGCCAGCCCTTTCTCGGCTTCTTTCAATTGCGTGCGGGCGGCCATCGCCTCTTCTTCGTGGCGGGTCACGGCCAGTCCCAGCGATTCCAGTTTCGATGCGGCGAGGTTGCGGTCAGCCTCGGCACGGCTTAGCGCGCGGTTGGCTTCGTTTACGGCCGTATCGGCCGCACGACGCGCGTTACGCGCATCCTTGTCCGCCTGCGTTCGCTCGGCCAGTTGCGTGCCCAGCAGTTCATGGGCACCACGGGCCCCATCCGCGCGGGCACTGGCATGTTCCAAGAGTTGTTTCAGCTCTTCCAGACGGTTGAGCTGTTCCAGCCGGAGGGCAGCGGCGGTCGGTGCGTCCTCGGCCCACGCCCGGAACCCGTCCCACCGCCACAAATCCCCCGCCAGTGACACCAGACGCTGGCCGGGCAGCAGATCCGCCTGCAGGCGCGGGCCATCCTCGGCCTCGATCAGGCCAATCTGGCCCATTCTGCGGGCCAGTACGCCGGGGGCCGTGACGTGGCGCGACAGCGGCGTCACACCGCCGGGCAATGCCTGCGGTGCTACGTATCCGGGCAGAATCGCCCAGCCGGACGGGCCGCTATCATCCACCTCAGGCGCGCGCAGATCATCCGACAATGCCGCGCCCAGCGCCTTTTCAAACCCC
Organism: Roseovarius pelagicus; assembly: GCF_025639885.1. Classification (NCBI taxonomy): domain Bacteria; kingdom Pseudomonadati; phylum Pseudomonadota; class Alphaproteobacteria; order Rhodobacterales; family Roseobacteraceae; genus Roseovarius; species Roseovarius pelagicus. The sequence goes on from NZ_CP106738.1 coordinate 1,360,431, forward strand.
GGCTCGACCTGAAGACGGTCGAGTATCTGACCGCCATCGCCGGTGTCGCGATCCACAAGCCGCGCCAATGCCGATACTTCGGCGCTAAGCGCGTTCACTTCGCCCTCGGCCTCGGAACGTTCAGCGCGTGCGTCGGCCTCTCTCGACTGGGTTTCGGCGCGCGCTTCATCCGCGGCGATCAGGGCGGCTTCGGCTTCTTGCGCGGCTTGTGTTGCCGCGGCCTCGGCGGCCCCTGCGGCGGCGTGGTCGGTGCCAGCCTGCTCCAACGCTGTGCGCTGGGTTGCCGCGGCGCTGCGGGCGCGCTCGGCCTCTGCTTCGCTACGGGTCAGCAGGGTGCGGCTGTCCGATAGCAATCGCTGTGCGGACTGGTGGCGCGCGGCGAGGCGTGCCACGTCTTCGGTCAAGGTGCTGAGATCGCTCTCGCGATCCTGCAAGACACCGGCCGCATCGCGCGCCTCGGCGGCAGCGGCCTCTAGCCGCTGGTCGTGGCCTTCGCTGGCGCGTGCCAGTTCGCGCGCCTCCCATTCGAGCCGCTCTATGGTCTCGCCCGCGTCACGGTTCAGGCCGCTTTCGCGATCGATGTCACGGGCCAGTTGCTCGATACGCGAGCCAAGTGTTTCGATCCGTGTGCGGGCAGCTTTTTCCTGATCATCGAGCGCGCCACGCTGCACTTCCAGCCGTTGCAGAACGGCGGCGGCGATCGCCTCTTCTTCGCGCAGGGCGGGCAGCGCATCGTCGGCAGCAGTGCGCGCCTTGGACGCCTCGCGCGCGGCCCCCTCGGCGCGGGCTGTGGCGGTCGTGCGTTCGCGCAGTTCGGCTTGTGCAGCCGCCAGCGCCTCGTCCGCCTCTTTCCAGCGCCGGTACAGCAGCAACCCCTCGGCCTGCCGCAGTTCTTCGCCGATGGCACGATACCGGGCGGCCTGACGCGCCTGCCGACCCAGTTGTGCCAGTTGCGCCGCCAGTTGCTCGATCACGTCATCGACGCGGGTCAGGTTAGTCTCGGCACCTTTCAGCTTCAGCTCGGCCTCATGCCGACGCTGGTAGAGACCGGAAATGCCAGCTGCCTCTTCGAGGATGCGTCGCCGGGCCTTTGGCTTGGCGTTGATCAGTTCGGAAATCTGACCCTGTCTGACCAACGCGGGGGAATGTGCCCCGGTGGACGCATCGGCAAAGAGCATCTGCACGTCACGCGCGCGTACATCCTTGCCATTGACCTGATAGGCGCTGCCCACGTCGCGGGTGATGCGCCGGGTGATCTCGATATGATCGGAATCGTTGAACCCGGCAGGCGCAAGACGGTCGGCATTGTCGATATGTATCGTGACTTCGGCGAAGTTGCGCGCCGGACGCGAGGCCGCCCCGGCAAAGATCACGTCCTCCATCCCGCCGCCACGCATTGCAGTCGGGCGGTTTTCGCCCATGACCCAGCGCAATGCCTCCAGCAGATTCGATTTGCCACAGCCGTTCGGACCCACGACGCCTGTCCGCCCATCGGCGATAATCAGGTCAGTGGGATCAACGAAGCTCTTGAAGCCGGTCAGTCTGAGTTTAGAGAAGCGCAAATCGCCTGCCTGTCCTTTGCTGGATGTGTTTATGTCGCGTCGGAATTGGCGCCCAATGTGGCGAGCGTTCAAAGGGCATGTCAACGCAAAACCACTGGATATACCCCAAAGCCCGCACTTATCCACAAGATATTGCGCATCATATCCCGTTCCACACGCATCGCCGCAGTCTTCAGTCGCGAGAATAGACCAAATTCGGGAAATATCAGTACCTCGCGCGGAACGTCCCAGATCACTTGTGATTGCGCGACGGAGCGCCCATGCTGAGATTAACAAATCAGGAGGCCATCGGATGAAGATCATCGTTATGGGCGCAGGCGTCATTGGGGTCACAACGGCGTATTATCTGGCCAAGCAGGGTGCCGAGGTCGTCGTGCTCGACCGTCAGGCCGGGCCGGGGTTGGAGACCAGCTATGCCAACGCGGGCGAGCTGAGCTATGGCATGACATCGCCTTGGGCCGCGCCGGGCATTCCGATGAAGGCCGTAAAGTGGATGTTTATGAAGCGGCGACCGCTCTTTATCTGGCCATTGATCAGCCCGACCATGTGGAAATGGTGCGTGCAGATGGTCCGCAACTGCAACGAGGACGCCTACCGCCTGAACAAGGGGCGCATGGTCCGCGTCTCGAACTATTCGCGCGATGTAATGCCGGATCTGATTGCCGAGACAGGCATCGATTACGAGGGGCGCGAACAGGGTACACTGCAATTGTTTCGCACGAAGAAGCAACTGAAGGGGTCGAAGGCGGATCAGGACATTCTGGCTGAATACGATTCGCCATACGAAGTGCTGGACCGGGATGGCTGTATCGCCGTTGAGCCGGCCCTGGCCGAAGTGAAGGATAAATTCGTGGGCGGGTTGCGCCTGACCGCAGATCGCACCGGCGATTGCCGCCTTTTCACCATCGCGCTGGCCGAGAAATGCGCCGAAATGGGCGTCGAGTTCCAATACGGCCAGTCGATCCGATCCATCGCCATCGAAAATGATCAGGTAGCAGGCGTCGACACCGAGATCGCCGGACGGATTACCGGCGACGCCTATGTTTGTGCGTTGGGCAGTTATGGCCCGCGCGTGTTGAACCCGATCGGGGTCAAGCTGCCGGTCTATCCGGTCAAGGGATATTCCGTGACGCTGCCCGTGACCGAGGATCAATATGCGCCACAATCGACAATCATGGACGAGACCCACAAGGTCGCGATCACCCGGCTGGGCGACCGCATCCGTGTCGCCGGCACAGCAGAGATTGCAGGATTTTCCAACCGTCTGGGCCCGCACGCAACCGACACCGTCAAGCATGTGATCAGCGATCTGTTTCCACGCGGCGGCGACATCTCGCGCGCGGAAGGCTGGACCGGCCTGCGTCCGATGACACCCGATGGCACACCAGTGCTGGGTCCGTCAAAATACAGCAACCTGTTCCTGAATACTGGCCATGGCACACTGGGCTGGACGATGGCCTGCGGGTCGGGCCGGGCCGTGGCTGACGTGGTGCTGGGCCGCACGCCCGAAATCTCCTTCGACGGACTGACGGCGGACCGCTACGCGCGCTGATCAGGGTCGCTCCACACCCGCGCCGTGTCGGAATCGTCCTTGACGCATTCGCGGGGGCGGGTCATACCAGAGGAGCTAAGGTTCCCCAAAGACGCAAAGCGTCCGGGGATGAATTGGGAATGAAGTGACGGTGGACCCATGCAGGGCGCCCAGTCTTCAGCCGCCCCCGCGACTGTCAGCGGTGAGCCCCTGCCATATGCCACTGAACCCCACTCGGGGGTTTGGGAAGGCGGCAGTCAGGTGATGACCCGCAAGCCAGGACACCAGCCCTAGCTTGGTTCAAACGCGCCTCGGGTGAGAGGCGAGAAGGAGACGACAATATGACTGCACTGGTTCAATCCGCCGCAAAATCCACTGTCCTGCCCGCGATCATGGCGCTGGGTCTTGGGCTTGGCATCATCACAATCGCTGGTCACGTTCAGGCATCTGCCCTGCATGACGCAGCCCATGATGTGCGCCACGCCACCGGCTTCCCCTGCCACTGACAGAGATCCGCATTCTATCTGACGACAGATCGAATGCTGTGTGCAGATAACGTCTGAAATCCGTGCAGCAATTTTGCTGCCGATCAGCCGTTACTGCCAGCTAATGGGACTATTGAAACTATGTTTTCCAAGATTGTAACCAGCGCATTGTTCGCTGGTTTCTGTGCTGGGCTGATTGCCGCCCTCGTGCAGATTGTATTCGTGCAGCCTGTGCTGCTACATGCCGAACTCTACGAGGGCGGCGATCTGGTGCATTTTGGTGCTGATGCCGTCAGCGCGCATCCAGACCTTGGTGGTTTTGACGTCATGCGCAACGGGCTGTCTGTGTTGTTCATGGCGCTGACCTATGTGGGCTATGCGTTCATTCTGGTCGCCGTGATGAGCCTTGCGGCAGAGCGTGGCGCAGTGATCAACACGCGCACTGGTCTGATCTGGGGTATCGCGGGCTTTGTCACATGGCATTTTGCGCCGGCCTTCTCATTGCCCCCCGAAGTGCCGGGCGTGGCCGCAGCGGATGTGTTCGTTCGTCAAATCTGGTGGTGGGGCACAGTGGCGGCAACCGGCGTTGCGCTGGCGCTCATTGCATTCGGACGTTCCGCCCTTGCGTGGGGCGCTGCGATCGCGCTGCTTGTCGCACCGCATCTGATCGGCGCACCGCATCCCGACAGCTTTACCGGGCCGGTTCCTCCCGAGATCGCCGCACTCTTTGCGTCACGCGCGCTTGGCTTCGGCTTTGCCACATGGGTGGCGCTGGGGGGCCTCTGCGGGTACTTCTGGCAGCGCGAGAACGCGAACGCCTGAGCAATTAGTGTCCCGGCGGCCAGGCTGCCGGGACATGAACTTTGAGGGAGGCAGCCATGCCCAAGACCTTCATGTTTCTGATCATCGGCCTCTTTTTCGGTGCCGGGTTCGGGTTTCTTCTGGCCGCCACGTCGGGTGCGGAGCTGACAGGGCACGCGCATGGCACGGACGCCGCGCATGACCATAACGCCCATGACCACGGCGACGGGACGGGCGACATGGATGCTGACCACGCGATGCATGGCCAGTTGGTCGAGGCCGAAGCGCCGGTGCCCGACCTGATGCTACATGTGCTGCCCGACGGTCCGCAAAGCCGCAATCTGCATATCATGGTCAGCAACTTCGTCTTTGCGCCGCAAAACGTGAATGGCGGCCATGTGCCGGGTCAGGGACACGCCCATGTCTATGTGGACGGTGTAAAACAACCACGCGCCTATAGCCCCTACGTCCACCTACAGGCATTGCCCAAGGGCACACATGAGATTCGCGTCACGCTGAATGCCAACAATCACGGGCAGCTTGCGGTAGATGGCGTAGCTTTGACTGCCGAAACCACGATCACCATCGAATGACCGTTCAGGCAGGCACCCGGCCGATCAGGCAATGGCGCAACCGCCCTGCCCCGCGCGCATCCTCGATCCAGCCATCGGCGCTGGTGGCGTACATGCGAGCAAAGGCGACGAGATCGGCCAGATCAGTAGCAGGCGCGACATCACCAAACAGATATGTCGCCTTGGCCGGAGCTTTGAACGCAACGCTAAGCGGGCGGGCGCAATTCGACATGCACTCCCAATCGCGCACGTCATATACCAACTCTGCCGTCGCCAATGCACGGCGCACGGCCCCTGCAAACCCCTTGCCATCCGCTCCGTCGCACGTAGAACAGATCACGATCTGGTGCGTCATTGCCGCCTCTCCTTTGGGGTATGGCCTAGGCGATCCCCAAAACCCACGCAAGCCCCTCTGAGGAGCCACCCCATGCAAGCCAAAATTCCCGCCACAGTCGTCACCGGTTTTCTTGGTGCGGGCAAAACCACGCTGATCCGACACATGCTGGAAAATGCCAAGGGCCGCCGCATCGCGCTCATTATCAACGAGTTTGGCGATCTCGGCGTTGATGGGGATATCCTGAAAGGCTGCGGCGACGAAACTTGCAGCGAGGATGATGTGATGGAGTTGAGCAACGGCTGCATCTGCTGCACCGTGGCGGATGATTTTATCCCAACGATGCAAAAGCTGCTGGACCGAGAGAACGCCCCTGATCATATCGTGATCGAGACGTCGGGGCTGGCGCTGCCGCAGCCGTTGGTGCGCGCCTTTAACTGGCCCGAGATTTCGACCCGCGTGACGGTCGATGGCGTCGTCACCGTGGTCGACGGCAAGGCGGTGAGCGAAGGTCGCTTTGCCCATAACGTCGCCGCCGTCGACGCACAGCGCAAGCTGGACGAGAACCTGGACCATGAAACGCCCCTGTCAGAGCTGTTCGAGGATCAGATCGCCTGTGCCGACATGATCGTGGTCAACAAATCCGACCTGCTGGGCGCGGATGAGGCTGATGCGCTGGTTGCGCGGCTTAAGGGCGAAAGCCGCAAGGGCGTGCAGGTGGTCAAATCCACGATGGGCGCGTTGCCCGTCGATGTGCTGCTGGGGCAGGGAATCGGCGCCGAGGGTGATCTGGACGCGCGCCACGAGGTACACCACCATCACCACCATGACGACGACGATCATCACGACGATGAGGATCATCATCACGACCACGAACACACACATGGCCATGATGAATTCGAAAGCTTTGTCGTCACCCGCCCCGAGATCTCCGACCCGGCTGCCTTTGCCGCGCAAGTCGCGGATGTGATCCGCGCCCATGACATTTTGCGTCTCAAGGGATTTGCCGCCGTAGAAGGCAAACCGATGCGCCTGACCCTGCAAGCGGTCGGCCCGCGCGTCGATACCTATTTCGACCAACCGTTCGGCACGGCACCGCGCCAGACCCGGCTGGTGGTGATCGGTCAGTCGGGGCTGGATCGCGCCGCGATTGAAACCGCATTGTGCGCCTGATCCGATGCTGATCGTCGAACCTGCCCACCCGCTGGACGATGGCCCCCGTGCCCTGCTGGAGCAGAGCCATGACCTGATGACCACGTTGTTTGAGCCTGAGGAAAACTATTTCCTCGGGTTTGATGCGCTCTGTGCGCCCGAGGTTCACTTTATCGTCGCGCGCGAGGGCGATGCAGTGCTCGGCACCGCCGCCGTGGTGGACAAAGGCGACTACGGCGAGGTGAAATCCATGTTCACCAGCCCCGCCGCGCGCGGCAAGGGGGTCGGCGCGGCGCTGATGCGCGCGATTGAAGATCACGCCCGCACGGCGAAGCTGTCGGCGCTGAAACTGGAGACAGCGCGCGAACTGCCCGCCGCCATCCGCCTGTATGAGCGTCATGGCTTTACCGAATGTGACCGTTTTGGCGACTATATCCCCAACAGCACATCCTATTTCATGCAAAAGCAGATCGACTGATGCACTTGCTCGCTGCCACGCCCGGTGCCATCGACGACGGCAAAGAGCCCGTTGATCTGGGTCAGACACCTGCCGATCTGGTGGTGATCTCAGCCGCCGATACCGAGTTGGCCGCCCTCAGCACCGCCCGCGCAGAGATGGACGCGGCTCCGGGTTTGCGGTTGGCCAACCTCGCATATCTGCAACATCCCATGTCCGTCGATTTGCACATCGACGATTGCGCCGCCAAATCCCGTCTGGTGATTGCCCGCGTGTTGGGCGGCACCGGCTATTGGCGCTATGGCACAGAACAATACGCGGCCCGCCTGCGCGAGGCCGGTGTGCCGCTGGCTCTGCTGCCCGGCGATGACAAGCCCGACGGCGAGCTGCGCAATCTGTCAACGGTCTCGGATACGGATTATGATGCACTCTGGTCCTATCTGGTCGAGGGCGGACCAGAAAATTCGCAGAATTTTCTGAGCTACGCTCGCATGATGCTGGAGGGCGGCGAAGCCCCCGCCGCACCCGCACCACTGCTGCGCGCCGGTGTCTACTGGCCCGGTGCGGGCCTGTCGGATCTGGCTGCGGCCCAGGCGGCTTGGACGGACGGCGCGCCAGTCGTTCCGCTGGTTTTCTACCGCGCACTGGTACAGGGCGCGGGGCTGAACCCGATCAACCGGCTGGTCAAGTCGCTCTTGCGCGAAGGGCTGAACCCGCTGCCCATCTTCGTGGCGTCGCTGAAGGACCCAGTATCCGTCGCCACGCTGGATCATCTCTTTGCCGCCGTATCACCCGCCGTGATCCTCAACTGTACCGCTTTTGCTGTCGGGTCACCGCATGATGGCGACGACAGCCCGCAAAATCCGCTGACGATGCCCACCGCCAACGCCGCACCGGTGTTTCAGGTCGTATTGTCCGGCTCTTCCGAAGAAGCATGGGAAACCGGCCTGACCGGGCTATCGGCGCGCGATATCGCGATGAACGTGGCTCTGCCCGAGGTCGATGGCCGCATCCTGAGCCGCGCGGTCAGCTTCAAGGGTGAGGCATTCTATGACGAAGCCACCGAATGTCCGATCGCCACCTACCGCGCGCAGGGCGACCGCGTGGCCTTTGTCGCCGCGCTTACTGCCAACTGGGCACGCCTGCGCACCACCCCGGAGGCCGAACGCAAAGTGGCGCTGGTCCTTGCGAACTATCCCAACAAAGACGGACGTCTGGCCAACGGGGTCGGGCTGGATACGCCGGCCGCGACGGTCCACACGCTGGATCTGCTGCATCAAGCCGGCTACCGGATCGAAAATGCGCCGACGGACAGCGACAGTCTGATGCAGGCCGTTATGTCAGGCCCAACCAACTGGTTGACCGACCGGCGTGAAAAGGCAGGCGGCGAAACCCTGCCGCTCGACGTTTATCACGCCCATTTCGATGCTCTGCCATGGGCACTCAAGGAACAGATCGCTGACAGATGGGGGGCACCCGAAGACGACCCCTTTTACGATACCACCCCCTTGGCCAAAGACGCCGAGGCAGGGTTCAAATTGTCGATCCTGCGCTACGGCAATGCCGTCGTCGGCATTCAACCCGCGCGCGGGTACAATATTGACCCCACCGACACCTATCATTCGCCCGACCTTGTGCCGCCGCATCACTATCTGGCGTTCTATTTCTGGCTACGGCACCACTATGGCGCGCAGGCCATCGTGCACATGGGCAAACACGGCAACCTCGAATGGCTACCCGGCAAGGCGCTGGCGCTGAGCGCCGAATGCTGGCCCGAGGCCGTGCTGGGGCCAATGCCGCATATCTATCCCTTTATCGTCAACGATCCCGGCGAAGGCACGCAGGCCAAGCGGCGCGCGCAGGCCGTGATCATCGATCACCTGACTCCGCCCCTGACCCGCGCCGAAACCTATGGCCCCCTGCGCGATCTCGAGGCGTTGGTGGATGAGTATTACGAGGCTGCTGGCGTGGACCCGCGCCGTATCGCCCATCTGCGGCGCGAGATCCTGTCGCTGAGTGCCGCCACTGGGCTGGACAAGGATGTGGGCTTTAGCGGCGCTGACGAAGATGGCGATCTGGCAAAGCTCGACGCCTATCTGTGCGAATTGAAAGAAGCGCAGATCAGGGACGGGCTGCATATCTTTGGGCAATCGCCGAGCGGTCAACAGGAAATCGACCTTGCCATCGCGCTGGCCCGCGTGCCGCGCGAGCAGGGCAAGGGAAGAGATGCATCACTGATCCGGGCGCTGGCGACCGATGCCGGGCTGTCGATTGACCCGCTGGATTGCGACATGGCCGCCCCTGCGACCGAGCGACCAGAGATGCTGCAAGCGCTTTCATCCGATCCGTGGCGCAGCAACGGCGACACGGTGGAACGACTGGAGTTGTTAGCGCAAAGCCTGTTGCGGGACGGCGGGCGGGGCGATGCGGGCCGTGGCCCGCACGCGGCCGCCGTCCTACACGAGATCGAGACGCGTATCCGTCCGACCCTCGCGGCCTGCGGCCCCGACGAAGGGACGGGCCTTCTCACCGCCCTCTCCGGGCAGTTCGTCGCCCCGGCGCCATCCGGCGCACCCACGCGGGGACGGCTCGACACCCTTCCCACCGGGCGCAACTTTTACTCGGTCGACAGCCGCGCTGTGCCCACACCAACCGCATGGGCGTTGGGCTGGAAATCGGCAAACCTGCTGATTGAAAAACACCTGCAAACCCACGGTGACTGGCCACGCAGCATGTTGATCACCGCATGGGGCACCGCCAACATGCGCACCGGCGGCGATGATATTGCACAGGCGTTGGCCCTGATGGGGGTAAAACCCACATGGGACGCCGCCAACCGCCGCGTAACCGGATTCGAGGTCCTGCCTCAGGGCGTGTTGGGGCGCCCGCGCGTCGATGTCACCCTGCGCATTTCCGGGTTTTTCCGCGACGCTTTTCCACAGTTGATCGCATTGGTCGACAGCGCCGCACGGGCAGTGCAGGCGCTGGACGAATCCGAGGATTTGAACCCGGCCGCCGCCCGCGCGGGCCGGGGCGAAGCGCAGACCCGCGTCTACGGCTCGAAGCCGGGCGCGTATGGTGCTGGTCTTCAGGCGATGATCGACGAACGGCTCTGGGCGGATAAATCCGATCTGGCCGATGCCTATCTGACGTGGGGCAGCTACGCCTACGGCGCCGGCAGCGACGGTACCGCAGACCGCAAAGGTTTCGAGGCCCGGCTCAGCCAGACTGAGGCCATCGTGCAAAATCAAGACAACCGCGAGCATGATATTCTGGACAGCGACGATTATTATCAATTCGAGGGCGGCGCGGCAGCAGCAGTCAGCACGCTTCAGGGCCGCGACAGACCGATCTATCACAACGACCATTCCCGCCCCGAGCGCCCGCTGATCCGCACGCTGGAGGACGAGATAGGCCGCGTCGTGCGCAGCCGCGTTGTAAACCCCAAATGGATCGACGGCATAAAACGCCACGGCTACAAAGGCGCGTTCGAGATCGCGGCGACGGTCGACTACCTCTTTGCCTTCGCCGCCACCACGGGCGCGGTCAAGGGACACCATTTCGATCTGGTCGAAGCGGCGTTTCTAGAGGACGACGACACGCGCGACTTTATCGACGAACATAACGCCCCCGCCCTGCGCGAGATCGCGGAACGCCTGCAAGAAGCGATCGACCGTGGCCTCTGGTCACCGCGCTCGAACTCCGCGCACGCGCGGATCGAGGCGGCGCGTGCGGGTGCTCCTGCGCCCTGATGGTCTCATTGGTAAACAGGCTCGCAGATCAGATCGGCATAGTCATCGCCGAGATCAAGCAATCCACAATCCAGATAGCTCGGACGCGGGACAGGCAGCGGCCTAAGCGGCCCCCCGCAATTCAAATGCGCCGTCATCATCGCCTGATCCCCGCGCAGTTTGCGTACCTTGCACCCCGAGACAACCTCGATCGCGGCAACACCGCGCGGGGCCGTCGCGGCCATCCGTGGTGCCCATTCGGTATTGATCCTGATCGCCTCGGCGCGTGTGCCGCGCACCCGCACATCAAATGTGCTCTGCGCAATCTTCACACGCATCGGTGTGACACCGCGAAACTCGGGCGACGGCATGTCGCAGGCCGTCACCAACAGCGCAATGAACAAAAACAGTATTCGGACCATCGCCACAGCATCGCCGCAACGTGGTTAACAAAGCGTTTCACTCCCCCGATCGCTTGCACCCTGCCTGCCCCACGCCCTATGCTCCACATAACGCAGAAAAGGATACTTCCATGACCGAAGATGCCGACGCAGAACGCCACGCGATGAAGATGGCCAAGAAGAAAGCCGCCCGCGACAAAATCATGGCAACCAAGACCGACAAGAAAGGTCTGATCATCGTCCATACCGGCAAGGGCAAGGGCAAATCCTCGGCTGCTTTCGGAATGATCTTCCGCTGCATCGCGCATGACATGCAATGCGCCGTGGTACAGTTCATCAAAGGCGGGATGAGCACCGGCGAACGCGATATGATCCTGTCGAAATTCCCCGATATCTGCGCCTTTCACACCATGGGCGAAGGTTTCACCTGGGAGACACAGGACAAGACCCGCGATACCGAAATGGCCCAAGCGGCTTGGGGCAAAGCCAAGGAACTGATCCGCGACCCGAGCAACACCATGGTGCTGCTGGACGAGATCAATATCGCGCTGCGCTACGACTACATCGACATCAACGATGTGGTGACGTTCCTCGTCGAAGAAAAGCCCGAGATGACCCATGTCGTCCTGACCGGACGCAACGCCAAAGATGAGCTGATCGAAATCGCCGATCTCGTTACGGAAATGGAACTGATCAAGCACCCGTTCCGCTCCGGTATCAAGGCGCAGATCGGGGTGGAATTCTAGATCATGATCACCGCTTCTTCTTGCCGGAAATATCCCGGGGGAAACGTCGGATTTTCCACGAAAATTCGACGTCGGGGGCAGAGCCCCCTGAACAAGGATTGGAACTATGCCAAAACACCGCGTCCTGACCGAATTCGGCATGGGCACATCGCTGCGTCGTCAGGATTATACGCAGGCCGCGCGGCGCGCGTTGCAGGATGCGCTGTGGCACAATTCGATCAATATGGCAGAGCTTTTCGGCCAACCCAAAGAGGCAATGCTGATCGACGTGGAAATCGCCGTACAGCACCCCGAGCGCGTCGATGTCGACAGTCTGACGGATGTGTTCCCCTACGGTCAGGTCAGCATCGCCTGCGGGCACGGCGGGCTGGACATCCAGCGACCTGACTACGAACAGGGTGGCAACCCAACGGTGATCGCCAATGCGGCCATTTCCGTCAGTTTCGATATGGAGCACAGCAATGACTGATCAGCGCTTCATCATCGAAATGGGCATGGGAAACGATCTGCATGGCATGGACTATCAAAAGGCCGCACGCCGCGCGATAGAGGACGCCATCCGCCATTCGACACTACCGATCTTTGGAACAACCGGAATCGAGCCCACCCAAATGCGGGTAGATGTTACCGTGGGTGTACAAGCGCCAGAGAAACTCGACACTGACGCGTTGGCCCAAAAGCTACCGCGCGGGCGCGCGACGGTACGTGCTGTCATGGGGGGACAGAATGTCACCAATCCCGAAACCGGTGAAACCCTGGTAATCGCCACGGCGGCTGTCGAAGCGTTCCTGCCATATCAAGGTGATCTCTGGCAGCGGAAGCGGACCTGAGCCTCTTTGACCGTCCGCAAAACAGGAGACCGTGGTTTGAAACCTCTGCTTTTCGTTGTTCTCGTTTGTACGGCGCTGCTTCCGCGATCGGTCAATGCCAAAATGACATGCACCGTTGTTCTGGACATGGACACTGCTACCGTCTTGCATCGGCAAGGCGCATGCGACAAGCGCCTCACCCCTGCCTCGACATTCAAGGTCGCGCTGGCACTAATCGGATTTGAGTCTGGTTACCTTGTGTCAACCGATGCGCCGGAAATGCCATTCAAGGAAGGCTATCCAGATTGGCGCGGCGATTTATGGCGGCAGAACATCACGCCCAAAACATGGATCGAATATTCTGTCGTCTGGTATTCGCAGTTGATCACGCGCGCTATCGGCAAGGAAACGATCACTGAATATCTGCAAAAGTTCAGTTACGGCAACGCTGATTTCTCGGGGGATGCTGGATATGACAACGCGCTAGAGCGGGCATGGATTGCCTCATCGCTGAAAATTTCCGCCGATGATCAGATTCATTTTCTGCATCGGATGCTGACCCATCAACTACCTGTTTCAGCACAAGCTGTCCGCCTAACCACGTCGCTGATCGAAAAAACAACGGCTGAAAACGGCTGGATCGTGCACGGTAAGACGGGGCTTGCCTTTCCGCGGCGTGCGGATCGCAGCTTTGACCGGGACCGGGCGATTGGTTGGTTCGTCGGATGGGCCGAAAAAGACGACCGGCGCGTAGTATTTGCCAAAGTGATACAAGACGAGCTTGAGCAGGAGCAAACGCCCTCGAACCGCGCCCGCAACAGCCTGCTGCGCGAACTGCCGACCCTCATCGCCCCTTGATTGTCACCCCTCCTGATCTCGGCAATATGTCTGGCGACCATTGCCTCGCTCGCATTGCGGTCATATCATTTGACCAATCTGCGTATCGAGGCCTGCATGCCCTTTCGACCCGTCACCCCGGAAAAGCTGTCGACTGCCGTAACCCGGCAGATCGAGCAACTGATTTTGCGCGGCATCCTGCGCCCCGGCGAGCGCCTGCCACCCGAACGCGAGTTGGCAGAGCGGCTGGGCGTGTCGCGGCCATCCCTGCGAGAGGCGGTGGCTGATCTCTCGTCCAAGGGGCTGTTATGCGCCCGCGCGGGGGCAGGAATTTTCGTGGCGGATGTTCTGGGGAATGCCTTTTCAGACGCGCTGATCCGGCTGTTTTCCGAGCATGACGAGGCGGTATTCGACTATCTGGCCTTTCGCCGCGATCTAGAGGGATTGGCTGCCGAGCGCGCAGCACGCCATGCCTCGGACACCGACCTGAAGGTTATTCAGACCCTGCTGGAGAAGATGGAGCAGGCCCACCTCAAGCCTGATCCCGATACAGAGGCACGACTGGATGCCGAATTTCACCTGTCAATCATCGAGGCCAGCCATAACGTGGTCATGCTGCACATGATGCGTTCCATGTTTCAGCTGCTGCGCGAGGGCGTATTTTACAATCGTCAGGTCATGTTCCGGCAGCGCAGCACCCGCGACCTGCTGCTGGGGCAACACCGCGCGATCAACGCGGCACTTCAGGCCCGCGATCCCGCCGCGGCCCGCGCGGCGATTGAGGCACATCTGGGTTTTGTCGAATCCGCGTTGGCCGATCACAACAAGGTCGCAGCCAACGAGGCGATCGCACAACAACGGTTCGAGCACGAAATGCACCGCTGACGGACCGGTTTTCCATCACCACATCGCCTGTGCGTATCGCAGACGATGTGGCATCGGGTCCTAGCTGGTGGGACCTTGACCCGGATTTTTGGCCTTGTTTGCTTCGGCAGTTGCCTTGGCTTTGGCCTGCATGATCTTCTTGGCATGCGCCTCTGCAATGACCTGTGCCTGCGATTGCGGCTTGGAGAAATCAGCATGCACAGGGTTTGGCATATGCTCCAGTGTCGCGCCGGTCGAGGCGTCGACCGCGATACCCACGACACCCCCCGCGATCACATTCGCAGCACCAGTTGCCACACCACCACTGCCGATCTTGCTGGCGACAGCGATTGTTCGAGTCTCACTACCCTGTTGAAAGACAGCCGAGAACGCCTTTCGGCGTTTGATGTCAATTGTGCAGGGCGTGGTACAACCGACCCCCATCGACGTCGTCATTTGCGCGCCTGTCGGATCAGAAGTGAAAACAACATCTTCGGAATTGCCGCGCGTAACGGTGGCGCAGGCAGAGAGGAAAAGTGTTGCACATGTCAGTGCAGCAGAGACAACGAAACGGGGCATTTAGAGACTCCAGTAAGAAAATCAGAATTGACAGGTGCCAGACTGTGGCAACCCAGCGCCGCCTAAGTGGCTGGGTCAGGGAAGGCCACCACTGGATGGTCTGATATCTATGGTTGTGCGCAATTGTCGCGCAGTCGAACTGAATGTTTACAAGAGGTTGGCGCTTTCAAAATTTTACCAATTGATAAAATTTTTTTCTGTGTGATACTGATTCTCACTTATCCAGTAGCCAGAGGATCGCTCCCGTGACAGATAATGCCCTTACCCCCGGGATCATCTCGGGGCGTCTGACCTCCGAAGATTACGTCGAGAATTTTTCAGACCTGCATCCGCGCCTTGACGATCACGAGGCTCTGGTGGCCGCCGATCGGTGCTATTTCTGCCACGACGCACCATGCATCACTGCCTGCCCCACCGATATCGACATTCCGTTGTTCATCCGGCAGATCGCCACCGGCACGCCCGAGGCCGCCGCCAAGACGATCCTCAGCCAGAACATCATGGGCGGCATGTGCGCACGGGTCTGCCCCACCGAGACACTGTGCGAAGAAGTCTGCGTACGCGAGGTCGCCGAGGGCAAGCCCGTGCTGATCGGCCAATTGCAGCGCTATGCGACCGACACCCTGATGGAAGAAGGTGTGCACCCGTTCACCCGCGCGCCCGCCACGGGGAAAACCATCGCTGTCGTGGGCGCCGGACCGTCCGGCCTGTCATGCGCGCACCGTCTGGCGATGCGCGGCCATGATGTGACCCTCTATGATGCGCGCGCCAAGGCAGGTGGATTGAACGAATACGGTATCGCGACCTACAAAACGGTCGATGATTTCGCCGAGCGCGAAGTCGATTGGCTGCTACAGATCGGCGGCATCACCGTTGAAACCGGCAAAACGTTGGGCGCTGATCTGACCCTTGATGCGCTGCGCGACACCCATGACGCCGTTTTTCTGGGCATCGGTCTGGGCGGCGTGAATGCGCTGGGTCTGGAGGGCGAGGATAAAGACGGCCTGAGCGATGCAGTCGATTTCATTGCCGATCTGCGACAGGCCAGTGACGTGGCCGCCGTGCCTGTTGGACGCGATGTGGTGGTGATCGGGGGCGGCATGACCGCAGTAGACGCCGCTGTGCAGGCCAAACTGCTGGGCGCGCTCAATGTCAGCCTCGTCTATCGCCGAGGTCGCGACCGGATGAACGCCAGCGTGTTCGAACAGGATCTGGCGGCGTCCAAGGGCGTGCGGATCATCACCAATGCCAGCCCGCGTGCCGTCATCGGCAACGGTGCCGTGCGCGAGATCGAGTTTGAGTACACCGACGACGATCTAAAACCCACTGGCCAGAGCTTTCGACTGGCTGCCGATCAGGTGTTCAAGGCCATCGGCCAGACATTGGAGGGCACGGAACTGCCCGCGCTTGAGGGTCGCAAGATCGCCGTGACCGGTGCGGGCCGCACCAGCCTGACGGGTGTCTGGGCAGGCGGTGACTGCGCCGCAGGTGGCGACGACCTGACCGTAACTGCCGTCGCAGAAGGACGTGACGCCGCCGAAGATATTCATGCCAGCCTGACGGATGCGGCGGGCTAAAGCCCGCCCTACGCAGTACGCAAGGGAGCAAATACATGGCCGACCTGACCAGTACCTTCATCGGGATCAAATCCCCAAATCCATTCTGGCTGGCCTCTGCGCCGCCAACGGACAAAGAGTATAACGTGCGCCGGGCATTTGACGCGGGCTGGGGCGGCGTGGTGTGGAAGACGCTCGGCGAGGCCGGCCCACCCGTGGTCAATGTAAATGGACCGCGCTACGGCGCGATCTGGGGGGCCGATCGACGGCTTCTGGGATTGAACAACATCGAGTTGATCACCGACCGACCGTTGGAAGTGAATCTGGAGGAAATGAAGCGAGTCAAACGCGACTACCCTGATCGCGCACTGATCGCATCGCTGATGGTGCCGGTCAACGAAGACGCGTGGAAGGAAATCCTGCACCGGGTCGAGGATACCGGCTGCGACGGTGTTGAGTTGAACTTTGGCTGCCCCCACGGGATGAGCGAGCGCGGCATGGGCAGCGCCGTGGGGCAAGTCCCGGAATATGTGGGTCAGGTCGCGCATTGGTGCAAAAAACACAGTGACCTGCCGGTGATCGTAAAACTGACACCGAACATCACCGATGTCCGCAAACCGGCGCTGGCGGCCAAAGAAGGCGGTGCCGACGCGGTCAGTCTGATCAACACGATCAACTCGATCACAAGCGTGGATCTGGACATCTTTGCCCCGGAGCCGACGATTGACGGACTGGGTGCACATGGCGGCTATTGCGGCCCGGCAGTCAAACCGATCGCATTGAACATGGTGGCCGAGATTGCCCGCGACCCGGCCACACACGGCCTGCCAATCAGCGGCATAGGTGGCATCACTACATGGCGCGACGCGGCCGAGTTTATGACACTAGGGGCCGGCAACGTACAAGTCTGTACAGCGGCGATGACCTACGGCTTTAAGATCGTGCAAGAGATGATTTCCGGCCTGAGCCAGTGGATGGACGAAAAGGGCATGCAAAGCACCAGCGAGATCGTCGGTCGTGCAGTGCCCAATGTGGTCAACTGGCAAGACCTGAATCTGAACTACGTGGCCAAGGCGGTGATTGATCAGGATGCCTGCATCAACTGCGGTCGCTGCTATGCGGCCTGCGAGGACACATCCCATCAGGCGATTTCCATGTCCGAAGACCGGGTTTTTGAAGTGATCGATGAGGAATGCGTGGCCTGCAATCTCTGTGTGAATGTCTGCCCGGTGGAGGGCTGCATCACCATGGAACAGATGGCACCGGGCACCACCGATCCACGCACCGGCAAAGTGGTCGACAAGGAATATGCCAACTGGACCACACATCCCAACAATCCCGGAGCGTGCGCGGCGGAGTAACGCGGTAGATTTTTCGCGACAATCCTTACCTTGTGACATCTCGCGAATTTTCTCAGAACAGTATTCGGATCGGCCCATTGTGGCAGACCATGATCATTTGGTCTGCCTATCCAATCACGCGAAATCCGCGGCGGCGCACCTCCACCCCGAACCGCCGCTATGCTCCGCCGGTCTGCGCCGCTCGCGGCGCGAACGTTTGGCCAAGCTAGAATCCCGCATCGCGGTGGCGCGTAAGGGACTGCATGTTCGCAACGGAACCGCCCCTTGATTAACACGAACTTAGGGTGTGAGCAGCCGTCGGAACAGGACATCCAGATGCGCTTTTGCGCCGCTGTGAACCTGTGCGCTGTCCATCAGCACCCCGACCTGCGTCTCGAAATCGGCGTAATGCTGCGTGGTGGCCCAGATCGAAAAAATCAAATGCCGAGGGTCGACCGGAGCCAACGCACCTGCATCAACCCAACGCTGGATCAGAGCGGACGCCCAATCGACCAATGGTTGCAGATCACGTTCCAGATGAGGACCAATGCGCGGCGCGCCTTGCAGGATTTCATTCGCGAAGAGTCGGCTTTCACGCGGGAATTCCTGACTCATCTCCAGCTTGCGATGGACGTAACACATCAATTCCTCCAGCGGTTCCCCATCCGGATCAATTTCGCGCAGAGGGGCCAGCCAGCGATCCATCAACTGATCCAGCAGCGTGACGTGAATATCTTCCTTGCCGTCAAAGTAGTATAGGATATTCGGCTTGCTCAGCCCTGCCTCGACTGCAATCTGATCCAGCGTGGCCCCACGAAACCCCTGTTTCGAGAATACCTCGAGGGCAGCCTCTAGTATGAGTCCGCGATTGCGCAGTTGTATGCGGCTCATTGTCGTGTCTTCCTCGGGCGGTGCGTCGCCCGGTGCCTGCCGCATCTCAGCGCCTCCCCGGCTCTTGCGTGGGCCGAGGCCCGGAAACGGCCAAAAAACGGGCCGCTAGATTTAGCCTAGCCAGAAGCCCGGCAATCCCCAAGACTATTCTTGACACTGCTGGGCTGCTCCGCAATCGTATCTTTACCAAATGGTAAAAAAGCGGACCACCGCTCGAGCGACGCCGCGACGAGGATAGCAAGGGGAATTGGCATGGCTGCACCGGGTGAAAATCTGAGGATCAATGGCGATCGGCTATGGGACAGCCTGATGGAGATGGCCAAGATTGGACCGGGTATTGCAGGCGGGAACAACCGGCAGACGCTGACCGATGAGGATGCAGAAGGGCGCGCGCTGTTCCAACGCTGGTGCGAGGCTGCTGGCATGACGATGGGTCTGGATACCATGGGTAACATGTTCGCACGGCGCGAGGGCACCGACCCTGACGCCCTACCCGTCTACGTCGGCAGCCATCTCGATACACAGCCGACGGGCGGCAAATATGACGGCGTACTGGGTGTGCTCGCCGGGCTGGAACTGATCCGCACGCTGAACGATCTGGACATTAAGACCAAGCACCCAATCGTCGTCACCAACTGGACCAACGAAGAGGGTACGCGTTTTGCCCCTGCGATGCTGGCCTCCGGCGTGTTTGCCGGTGTCCACGAAGAGGATTGGGCCAAGGACCGCGAAGATGCGACGGGCAAGACATTCGGCAGCGAGCTGGATCGTATCGGCTGGAAGGGTGACGAGCCTGTGGGCGCGCGTAAGATGCATGCATTTTTCGAGCTGCACATCGAACAGGGGCCCATTCTGGAGGCCGAAGGCAAGGATATCGGCGTCGTCACCCATGGGCAGGGCCTGTCTTGGACCCAAGTGACCATCACCGGCAATGACAGCCACACCGGGTCGACCCCCATGCCAATGCGCAAAAACGCCGGGCTGGGCATGGCGCGCGTCTTGGAAAAGGTCGAGGAAATCGCGCTGAGCCACGCCCCGGATGCGGTGGGCGCGGCGGGTCATATCGACATCTACCCGAACTCGCGCAACGTGATCCCCGGCAAGGCGGTTTTTACCGTCGATTTCCGGTCGCCCAACCTTGATGTGATCGAGGATATGGTGCGCCGCATGAAAGCCGCCGCGCAGCAGATTTGCGATGACATGGGGCTGGGAATAGAATTCGAAGTGGCTGGCGGGTTCGATCCTGTCACCTTTGACGAGGGCTGCGTGACAGCCGTGCGCAACGCCGCCGAACGGCTGGGTTATTCCCACCGCAACCTGATTTCGGGCGCGGGGCATGATGCCTGCTGGATTAACCGCGTCGCCCCCACGGCGATGGTGATGTGCCCCTGCGTGGACGGGCTGAGCCACAACGAGGCAGAGGAAATTTCCAAGGAGTGGGCCACGGCGGGCACGGATGTATTGATGCATGCGGTGGTGGAGACGGCGGGAATCGTGGAATAAAGGGGGCCAGCCCCCAAACCCCCGGGATATTTCCAGCAAGAAGATGAAACCGGGACCAGCAATAAAGGGAGAGGCTCCATGACCACCAAAGTCATCAAGAACGGCACCGTCTGCACAGCCGATCGCACGTGGAAGGCCGATGTGCTGATCGAGGGCGAGACGATCAAGCAGATCGGCGAGGACCTGAAGGGCGATGAGTACATCGACGCCGAGGGTGCCTATGTCATCCCCGGCGGGATCGACCCGCATACCCATCTGGAAATGCCCTTTATGGGCACCACGGCGGCCGAGACGTTCGAGACCGGCACATGGGCAGCGGCCTGTGGCGGCACCACGATGTTGGTGGATTTCTGCCTGCCCGGCGCAGATGGCAGCATCAAGAACGCGATCAATGAGTGGCACCGAAAGTCCGCACCGCAGATTTGCAGCGATATCGGTTACCACATGGCGATCACCGGCTGGAATGAGAACATCTTTGACGAGATGAAAGACGCTGTCGATATGGGCGTCAATTCCTTCAAGCACTTTATGGCCTACAAGGGCGCGCTGATGATTGAGGACGACGAGATGTTTGCGTCGTTCAAGCGCTGCGCCGAATTGGGCGCGCTGCCGATGGTTCATGCCGAAAACGGCGATCTGGTCGCCGATATGCAGCAAAAGTATTTCGACGAGGGTATCACCGGGCCAGAGGGCCACGCCTATTCCCGGCCACCCGAGTTTGAGGGCGAAGCGGCGAACCGCGCGATCTGTATCGCCGATGCGGCGGGTGTGCCGCTGTATATTGTGCATGTCAGTTGCGAACAGGCGCACGAGGCGATCCGACGCGCGCGGCAAAAGGGCATGCGCGTTTATGGAGAGCCGCTGGCGCAGTTCCTGACACTGGATGAGAGCGTCTATTTCAACACCGACTGGGACTATGCCGCGCAGCGCGTCATGTCTCCACCCTTCCGCGATAAATCGCATCAGGACAGCCTGTGGGCGGGGCTGCAATCGGGATCACTGCAAGTGGTCGCGACCGATCATGCCGCATTTTCCACCGCGCAGAAACGCGCGGGCAAGGATGATTTCCGTATCATCCCCAACGGCTCGAACGGGTTGGAGGAACGGATGCCGGTGCTGTGGACGCATGGCGTGGAAACCGGCCGCCTGACACCTAATGAATTCGTTGCTGTCACCTCGACCAATGTGGCGAAAATCCTGAATATCTATCCCCGTAAGGGTGCCATCGTCGAAGGCGCGGATGCCGATATCGTTGTCTGGGACCCCAAGATCACCAAGACGATCTCGCATTCCAACCACCACTCGATCCTCGACTATAATGTGTTCGAAGGATTCGAAGTTACGGCCAACAGCCGCTACACGATCAGCCGAGGCGAAGTGATCTGGGGCTGGGGCCAGAACAGCCAGCCACAGCCCGGCCGCGGCAAGTTCGTCCCCCGTCCGGCATTCCCGTCGGCAATGACCGCGCTGAGCAAATGGAAGGCACTGACCGCGCCCAAGATGATCCAGCGCGACCCGCTGAATATTCCGGCGGGGATTTGATGGGGGAGCGCGCGCGCAAGCAATCCCACGTCCATACCGCGAAATGGAGAGCTAGGCATTGACCCAGGAAACCGTGATCAGCGCCCAAAACCTCTCGTTGACGTTCCAGACCAACGATGGCCCGGTCCACGCGCTCAAGGACGTGAGTCTTGACGTCGAGAAAGGCGACTTCGTCAGCTTCATCGGTCCGTCGGGCTGTGGCAAGACGACGTTCCTGCGGGTCATGGCCGACCTAGAACAACAAACCGCCGGGACGATCACGGTGAACGGCGTCAGCCCGGCTGAGGCGCGCCGCGCCCGCGCCTATGGGTATGTGTTTCAGGCGGCAGGCCTCTATCCGTGGCGCACCATCGGCGGCAATATTCGTCTGCCGCTGGAAATCATGGGTTATGACAAATCCGATCAGGCCAAGCGGGTGAAGCGCGTGCTGGAACTGGTTGAACTTGCCGGGTTTGAGAAGAAATTCCCATGGCAGTTATCGGGCGGGATGCAGCAGCGCGCGTCCATCGCCCGTGCGCTGGCATTCGATGCCGATATCCTGCTGATGGACGAGCCCTTTGGCGCGCTGGACGAGATCGTGCGCGATCACCTGAACGAACAGCTACTGCATCTTTGGGCCAGTACGCAAAAGACGATCTGCTTTGTCACCCACTCGATCCCCGAAGCGGTGTATCTGAGCACCAAGATCGTCGTCATGTCGCCACGCCCAGGACGGATTGCAGATGTGATCGACAGCCCCTTGCCCCGGGAACGGCCCCTCGACATTCGCGACACGCCGGAATTCATCGACATCGCCCACCGCGTACGCGACGGGTTGCGTGCGGGGCACGACGATGACTGATCACCGGTTTGGCCCGCCTGCCCCTGCCCTTTCAATCGGGCTGGGGCCTATCACCGTTCACGATCATCGGATCCTCAGCCTGTACCGTTCGCTCAAGAGACTCCAATATCCTTTCGCCTTTCTTAAAATACCTGAAAACTTCGCCCGCTATCGGCCCAGCAATTCAGGTATTTGTGGAAAGATGAAATCAGGGAGCCGGTGATGCGCAATGTCCTGCCCATACTTACAGTCGTGGCCGCGATCTTTGCGCTTTGGTATGGTGCGGCAGTGTCGCTGAACGCGCCTTGGGCCAAGGACAAGGCTGCACGCGCAGGCATAGAGCTGAGTTTCTCAGAACTGGTGGCAGATACGTGGAGCCAGAAAAAACCCAAGCTGCCCGCGCCGCATCAGGTTGGGGCGGAAATATGGAAAACAACCGGTGCGATGATCCTGAGCGGTCGGGGGTTTTCCAAGAGATCCTTGATTTACCACAGCTGGATCACCTTCAGCGCGACTGCGTTGGGGTTCGTGCTGGGCACCGCTCTGGGCACGTTGCTGGCCATCGGGATCGTCTACAACCGGACAATGGACATGAGCGTGATGCCATGGGTCATTGCCAGCCAGACCATTCCGATCATTGCCATTGCTCCGATGATCATCGTGGTGCTGAACGCTGTTGGTGTTTCCGGGTTGCTGCCCAAGGCGATGATTTCGATGTACCTGTCATTTTTCCCGGTCGTCGTGGGCATGGTCAAAGGGTTGCGCAGTCCCAGTGCCATACAACTGGACCAGATGCGCACGTGGAATGCCAGCGCGGCGCAGACCTTTTGGTGTCTGCGTTTGCCATCGTCGATGCCGTATCTGTTTACCTCGCTCAAGATCGGGATTGCCGCCAGTCTGGTGGGGGCCATCGTGGGTGAATTGCCGACCGGCGCCGTGGCTGGTCTGGGGGCGCGACTGCTGGCTGGCAGCTACTATGGGCAGACCATCCAGATCTGGAGCGCACTGCTGACAGCCGCCGCGTTGGCCGCGTTGATGGTCGGCCTCATCGGGCTGGTTCAGCGCTATACTCTGCGCCGTATGGGGATCGCGTGATGGGTTGGTTGCTTGCAGGGCTCACCACATGGATCGGTGGCTGGCTGTTAAACGTCTGGCTCGCTCGCCAACCGGCGACCCGCATGGTGCAGATCGCAGTTCCAATCATTTTTGGCCTGACACTGATCATTGTCTGGGAATGTGTGGTGCGGGGGTTTGGTATATCAAAGGTTCTGTTACCGGCGCCGTCGCTGATCGCACAGACATTTGTTGCCTCCTTAGGTCTCTTGTGGCGCGACTTTGTGCAGACCGTCGTCAAAGGGGCGTTGTCCGGCTATATCATGGGTTGCGGTTCCGCATTTCTGATGGCGATTGCGGTGGACCGGTTTGAGTTTCTGAAACGTGGATTGCTGCCGGTTGGAAATTTTGCAGCGGCATTGCCGATCATCGGGATGGCACCGATCATGGTCATGTGGTTCGGCTTTGGCTGGGAGTCCAAGGCTGCGGTGGTCGTGATGATGGTTTTTTTCCCGATGCTGGTAAACACCGTTCAGGGTTTGGATGACACCGATGCCATGCAGCGTGACCTGATGCGCACCTATGCCGCGGGCTACTGGAAAACCCTGCTGAAGCTGCGGCTGCCTGCCGCGATGCCGTTTATCTTTAACGGCCTGAAGATTGGCACAACGCTGGCCCTGATCGGCGCGATCATCGCGGAATTTTTCGGCTCGCCGACGCTGGGTATGGGCTTTCGCATCTCGATCTCGGTCGGGCAACTGGCGATAGATCTGGTCTGGGCCGAGATCGTTGTCGCCGCCCTTGCGGGCAGCGCGTTCTACGGCGGGGTTGCCATGCTGGAGAAAGCAGTGACATTCTGGCACCCATCACAACGGGGCCGATAATCAACCGTTCAAAAAACCGTAACAGGGAGAAAACACGATGAACAAACTTACAACCACATTCGGGGTCGCTGCACTGGGCGTCTGGGGGGCTGCCGCTGCGCAGGCCGCCGATGATGTCACATTGCAACTGAAATGGGTCACGCAGTCACAGTTTGCTGGCTATTATGTCGCGCAAGACAAAGGGTTCTATGACGAAGAAGATCTGAACGTCACGATCAAACCCGGCGGACCGGACATTGCCCCTGCACAGGTGATCGCGGGTGGCGGCGCTGATGTCGTTCTCGACTGGATGCCGTCGGCCATGGCGAGCCGTGAAAAGGGCCTGCCGCTGGTGAATATTGCGCAGCCCTATAAATCTTCGGGCATGATGCTGACCTGCCGCAAGGATGCCGGTGTGGAAACCCCGGCTGATTTCGCGGGCAAAACACTGGGCGTCTGGTTCGGAGGCAACGAGTATCCGTTCCTGAGCTGGATGAACAAACTGGGCTTGGCCACCGACGGCTCTGACGGGGGCGTGACCGTGCTCAAACAAGGATTCAACGTCGATCCGATCCTGCAGGGCCAGGCCGCCTGTGTGTCGACCATGACCTACAACGAATATTGGCAAATCATTGACGCCGGCCTGACGCCAGAAGAACTGGTGGTGTTCAAGTATGAGGATCAGGGCGTCGCGACGCTTGAAGACGGCATGTATGTGCTTGAGGAAAACCTCAATGATCCTGAATTCGTCGACCGCATGGTTCGTTTCGTCCGCGCCTCGATGAAAGGCTGGAAGTGGGCCGAGGAGAACCCCGAAGACGCCGCAATGATCGTTCTGGACAACGACGCCACAGGCGCACAGACCGAAGAACATCAAATCCGCATGATGAGCGAAGTGGCCAAACTGACCGCAGGCAGCAACGGCACGCTTGATCCCGCAGATTACGAGCGGACGATTGAATCGCTTCTGTCGGGCGGGTCGGATCCGGTCATCACGGCACATCCGGGTGATGCCGCGTGGACCCACGCGATCACCGACAAGGCGCTGAACTAACTCGGCATCGACCAAACGGCTGGGGGCCGCGCATCTGCAATGGATGTGCGGCCTCTTCATGTTTGCGACGTTCATCGACTGCCTACCCGGTAGCAGGCCACCCCGCATCAAACTTGCCAACTCATTATGTGTCCACCTAAGATAAAGGGTGTTCCTGCTCCTTTTATCGGTGACAGCCATGGTTATTGCATTGCCTGCCTTCATTCGGCGTATCAGTGTTGCTATTGCACTGACGCTTTGCTGCACATTGACTACGTCCTTTGCCGCAGGTGCCGACGACCAAGAGCAACCGATTGTACTGTGTGGGACTGACGCCGGGTTCGATCTGCAATCCCTCAACATTCTCAGCGGAACGGGCACGCTGGCCATTGATCGGGCGTTGGTGCAAGAGCTTATGGCGCAATCCCGTTTTTTCCGGGTGCGCCCCGCATTCTTTGTTTACTCGGGCGGCATACAGAACGCGCTGGCCACGCCGGAGGTGTTCCCACAGACGCCGGGCACGGATGGCACGATACTGTATCAACTGGACCTTTTGACCGAACATCTGAATTCGGCCTATTTCGGCGGCTCCATCGTCGCGGGCGTCATCGCGCATGAATTCACCCACATCATCCAGTTCTCTGATCGTGACCTCTATTCTCGATTGTCCAAGGCGCATTCGACTGTGAAGTTTCTAGAGCTGCATGCCGATTTCGTGGCAGGGTATTACATGGGAACCAAGTTCAGCCACAGGTCCGAGGATCTGGAGACGCTCGCGCGCAAAATCTTTGAGCTGGGCGACAACAATTTTACCAATATCGGCCATCACGGCACCCCGCAGGAGCGTCACGTCGCCTTGCGCGCCGGATTTCGGTACTACGTCAACAACCCAAACAGCAATATTACCGCCGCTCTGGTCGAAGGCGAAGCCTTCGTGACCAGCGTTTTCCCTGACTTTTAGAATGTGAACGTTATGAAATATCTCATCATACTGACCGCTGCCCTGTTTATGTCTGCTGCCGCCGCGCAAACCGGAGATGACTGTTATCCCGGTCTTGGGCTTTGCGAGGACGACGTGACCGCGCAAATGCCATTGCCCAGCAGGATCAACATCGGCACTCCCGATGAGAATGCCACATCGACCCAAAGCGGCCAGTCTTCGCAAAGCCAATCAACGCAACAACCCGCCGCGCCTGCGAACCCGATCTGTATCGTCTATGATGTGCGCCCGCCTGATGCGTGGCTTGCCCTGCGGACCGAACCCAGTTCTCGGACGGGCACCCGGCTATATAAGCTGCCATCGGGGACGCGGATCGAAATGATGGGGCCCAGAGACGGCGCGTGGCATCTCGTCCGGGTGCCGGATGGCACCATAGGCTGGGTATCGTGGCAACGGCAACGTTGGATCGCGTGCTAGTCGCGATTACGCGTCGCGGCTGATTTTTGCGCCCAAGCCTGCCATCAGCGGCTCGAAAATCGGGAACGATGTGGCGATCGGGCTGCCGTCATCGACGCGGACGGGCGCGTTGGTGCCCATACCCAACACCATAAAAGCCATTGCGATGCGGTGGTCCAAATGGCTGGCGCAAATGGCCCCGCCGGGCACATTGCCATGACCGCGTCCGTGAACGATCCACCAATCGTCTCCGTCCTCGACCTCGATCCCGTTGGCGCGCAGACCCGTGGCCATCGCATCAATCCGGTCGCTTTCCTTGACGCGAAGTTCCTTGACCCCGCGCATCACGGTTGGACCGTCGGCAAATGCGGCAACGACGGACAGCACCGGGTATTCGTCGATCATGCTGGCGGCGCGGGCGGGATCGACCTCGATCCCCTTGAGGTTCGGCGAAAAGCGTGCGCGCAGATCGGCGACCGGCTCTCCGCCTTCGAGGCGTTCGTTTTCATAGGTCAGGTCCGCGCCCATCTCGCGCAGCGTTGTAAAGAGACCTGCGCGCGTCGGGTTAAGGCCGATACCCGGCACCAGCACGTCGGATCCATCAGTAATCAGCGCCGCACAGACCGGAAACGCCGCAGAAGACGGATCACGCGGCACGGCAATGGTCTGCGGTTGCAGTTCCGGCTGACCGGTCAGGGTGATGATACGACCCTCGTCCGTGTCCTCGGTGGTAATCTGTGCGCCGAACCCCGCGAGCATCCGCTCGCTATGGTCGCGCGTTGCCTCGCGTTCGATCACGACGGTCTGGCCGGGGGCGTTCAGCCCTGCCAACAATACCGCCGATTTGACCTGTGCCGACGGCACCGGGACCGCGTAGCGGACCGGCACAGGGTTGTCGGCCCCAACGATGGTCATCGGCAGCCGCCCGCCACTGCGCCCGACTGTACGCGCCCCAAAGAGGGCAAGCGGATCAGTCACTCGCGCCATCGGGCGGCCATTCAGCGAGGCATCACCGGTAAAGGTCACAGTGATCGGTGAGGTCGCCATCGCTCCCATGATCAGCCGCACACCGGTACCGGAATTGCCGCAATCGATCACGCGGTCCGGTTCGGCAAACCCGCCGGTGCCGACACCGTGGACCGACCACGTACCGCCGCCATGATCGGTGACCTCTGCTCCAAAGGCGCGCATGGCGCGGGCCGTGTCCAGCACATCCTCGCCCTCCAGCAGGCCAGTGATGCGTGTCTCACCCACAGCCATTGCGCCCAGAATAAGCGATCGGTGCGAGATGGATTTGTCACCCGGAACCTCTGCTGTGCCGCTGAGTGGGCCGCATTTTGCAGACGTCATAGGGATGGGGATGCCGTGGCCGGACATATGCACGCACCTTTCAGAGAAACGGGAGGAGACAGGCCGGGACGCGCGCACCCCGACCGTTGATATGCGTGCGCTCAGCGACCGCTGGCTTGCGGGCCGTCACAGGCAGCGATGACCAGCACTTCTACTTTGTATTCGGGGGTGGCCAGCTTGGCCTCGCCACAGGCGCGGGCCGGGGCATGTCCCTCGGGCACCCACGCATCCCACACTTCGTTCATTTCTGCGAAATCGGCCATGTCGGCCATCCAGATGGTCGTTTGCAGGATGCGGGTGTTGTCGGTGCCAGCCTCAGCCAGCAGCGCATCCACGTTCGCCAGACAGGTGCGCGTCTGATCGGCGACACTCTCCCCGGGCTTGCCGACCTGACCGGCAAGATAGACAACCTCGCCATGCTTTACGCTCTGGCTCATGCGTTGGTTGGTTTGGCTACGGATGATCTTGGTCATGTCATGTATCCTTGGTTGAGGCCGGGTCATCGTCGCCCAGCGATAAAGTATGTTCACGCAGCCACGTCATAAAGCCGCGCGGATCGCTTTCCAGCATCTTCATGCGTTCGTCGCTGATCGGCGCGCCGACGACCGGCTTTTGCGGACGTTTGCAGCTGTGCACGACCTCGTGCAACAAAAGCCCCTGCCGCAGCGTTGCGGAAATACGGTTGGCCATCTGATACCAGCGACTGTTGGCGCCGGGGAAATAGATCGGCACCACAGCAGCGCCTGACCGACGTATCATCTGCGCAGTAAAGACGTTCCATTCCCGTTCGATCGCGGGGCCCATGAGAGTGTCCGAGTTGGCCACGACCCCCGAGGGAAAGACGCTGATCAATCCGCCTTCCTTGAGATGTGCCATCGCCTTGGCGCGCATTTCAACCGACTTGCGCTGCGCATCAGGTTCGTGCGGAAATGGCACCGAGATCATATAGCTGGCTGCCACCTCGTCGATCCCGGTCAACAAGGCGCGGGTGAGTATCTTGTAATCAGTCCGGCGGCGACCGATCAGATCGGCCAAAATCATTCCGTCCACCAACCCATGAGGATGGTTCGCCACTGCCACGACCGGCCCCTCAAGCGGAATATTCAGCAATTCCTCGTCCGGCGTCAGCAGATCAATACCCATCGTCCCCAACGCCGCGCGCCAGAACGGCTGTCCCATCGGCGCGCCACGTTTCTCGAATGCGCGGATCATGCGCAGGATCGTGATCTTGCCGGTGAACATCTCGATCGTACGGATGATGAAAGCAGTCAGGGGTTTGTCAAAGGAATTGGCATAGGTCAGGCTACGGCGGTCATACTTGGTGAAGTTGACCATCTCCGCGGGCGTCTCATCGCCCCGATCATCATGTTGCTTCACCAATTGGACAGTCCCACTTTGTCCGGCGCTCTGCTGGCGCTTACATGTCTTCGCCGAACCGGTTCGCGACGAGTGCCGTGATAGCATCCGTCAGCGCCTCGGCATCGGGGCCGCGCGTTTCAACGTCAATAGTGGTTCCATTGGCGGCTGCCAACATCAAAAGGCCCATTATACTGTCGCCACTCGCCGATTGGCCATCATGGGAAACCTCGGCACTGGCGTCAAATCCTTCGACCACTTCTACAAGTTTGGCAGCCGCGCGGGCATGCAATCCCTTCACATTCACGATTTCCAGCTGACGCCTGGTTGCACTCGTCATGGTCATTTCACCGATATGTTTTGGCTGTCTATATATTTGCGCCCCGCATCCAGCGCATAGCGTACCGCATCAGGCAGGGGCTTACCCCGGCTTTTGGCCAGTTTTATCAGCATTGGCAAGTTGGCACCGTAGAGGATCCGGCGATCATCCGGCTGACAGGCCTTCAGCGACAGGTTCGAGGGTGAGCCGCCAAACATATCCGTCACCACGACCACGCCCGCTCCGGTATCCACCTCATCGGCAGCCGCGCATATCTCGGCTTGCTTGGCGCCACGATCATGGTCGCCTTCGATGGTGATCGCACGGATTCCGGGTTGTGCGCCGACGACGTGCTCTATTGCGGCCAAATACTCGCGCGCGAGGCCGCCGTGTGCCACGATGACGATCCCGATCACGCCTACTTCCCCTTATCGCGCGTCCGCGACATCCATCTGGCCCGTTGGCCCGGCGGCGCGACGCTCCAGTTCCCGATGTCTAGTTGACACCTGCCACCCCCGCTCTGCAAGGGTCGCGGTCAAAGATTCTGCCATCGCCACCGACCGGTGTTGCCCCCCGGTACATCCCAGAGCGATAGACAGGTACGATTTGCCCTCATCTTCGTAGGCGGGCAACAACAAAAACGCCAGTTCACTCAATTGCCGCTGGAATGACGCGTATAACGGGTCTTCGGCCACATAGGCCGCAACCTCAGGGGCGCGTCCGTCGAGTGACCGCAATGACGGCTCCCAGTACGGATTTCGAAGGAAACGGCAATCCAGAACGATGTCGGCACTGCGTGGCAGACCACGTTTGTATGAAAACGACTGCACGGATACTGCCAGACGGCGTCCGGTCTTGGGTCCGAACCAATGCGCCAGTTCCGCGCGCAGATCATGCGGGCTGAAGCTGGAGGTATCGATCAGCAGATCGGCCCTAGCGCGGATCGGGCCCAGCAGATCCAGTTCACGCTCGATCCCTGCGCGCGGGCTTTCGTCCGGGGCCATAGGGTGACGCCGTCGCGTTTCGGAAAAACGCCGCAGCAACACATCAGCATTGCAGTCGATATAGAGCAGTTGAACCGGTACGCCGCTAAGCTTGTCCAAGCTGTCGATCGCTTCGATCAGTGCATGAGTGGAAAATTCTCGGTTGCGGGTGTCGACACCCAGCACCAGCGATTGCGTAGGCGCAGGTTCACCGATCAGGCGCGGCAACAGCGATAGCGGCAGGTTATCAATCGCCTCGTAACCCATATCCTCTAACGTGCGGATTGCTGTGGTTCTGCCTGCCCCCGATGGCCCGGTGACCAGAACGATGGTCCGTGCGTTCTGCATGTCAGACATTTGTCAGGCTCCACCAACAGAATTCTTTGGGCAGGTTGACCACACTCTGATGGCATGGGCAATCGTTTGCCAGTGCGTGTCAGTCCGTTCGACCATACTTTAGATAGAGTGTCAGTGCCGCAGCAAAATGGGCCTCGGTGATTTTCTTTACCAAAGGCAGCGTGATCCCGAGAATGTGATCGGTATGAAACGGCGGCAGACGCTCGGATTCCGTGCCATCCATATCCGCAATCAGCGCCAGTGGGCTGGGGGCAGCGACGGGTGCAGCCAGAATTCCCACGCCGCGCGCCTCGATCCTCCCCAGAATCGTCGGTGGGGATGCCGCCATCACCATATTACCCGCGCGCCACAGACAGGTTCTGTCATCAGCAACCAATTCGGCCCCAAGCGCGATCATTTGCAGGGCCAGCCCGGATTTACCGCTGCCGGCCTGCCCTCGGATCAACACCGCCAGACCGTCAAGGGCGACACAACTGGCATGTATCGTTACTGCATCATGCGGGATCGTAACAACGGACACGTCCCTGCCTAGACGGGCAGACCGACGACGAACCGCGCACCCAAAGGATCAGAGGTGATGTCGGCATCGGTAGGACGAATATTCTCGGCCCAGATCACGCCGCCATGCGCCTCGACAATCTGTTTCGAGATCGCAAGGCCAAGGCCGGAATTATTGCCGAAATCGCTGGCATCGCGTTGCGAATAGAACCGCTGGAAGATTTTGCTAAGCGCCTGATCGGGGATGCCGGGGCCGGTATCCTCGACCACCACCAACACGCGATTTTCGCGGCGGCGCGCCCAGATGCGGATCGCGTCGCCATCCTCGCAAAAGCTGGTTGCGTTCGAGATCAGGTTGACAAAGACCTGCGCCAGCCGCGCCTCCAACCCGTTGATCACGATCGAGTCTTTTGGCAAATCGGTGATAAAGTCGATACCCTTGCCTTTGGCCTCTTCGCCCAGATACTGACCAAGATTGCGCAGCATTGTCAGCAGATCGAAGGGTTCTTCCTCTTCCTTGACCAGTTCGCTGTCCAGCCGCGACGCATTCGAAATATCGCTCACCAGCCGGTCGAGGCGCCGCACGTCATGCTCGATGACATCCAGCAGCTTCTCGCGCTGGTCGTCGCGCTTGGCCACCCGCATGGTGCCCACGGCAGAGCGGAGCGAGGCCAATGGGTTCTTGATCTCGTGCGCCACGTCTGCGGCGAATTGTTCGTTGCCATCAATCCGGTTGTAAAGCGCGCCCACCATACCACGCAGCGCACCACTGAGACGTCCGATTTCATCGGGGCGTGCGGTAAGGTCTGGTATGCGGATACGACCATTGCCATGTTTTCCGCGGTTACGCGCGCCGCCAACCTCGGCGGCAGCCGCCAGATCAGCCAACGGATGTGCAATAGTCGAGGCCAGAATCAGGCTGAGGCCGATGGATACCAGCGTCGCGATGATAAACATCTGCAACACGCGCTCGCGTTCGGCCATCACCAGCTTGTCAATCTCGCCTGACGCGCTGACCAACGCCACGACCGCGATGGCACGCCCGTTATGTTCAATCGGCGTGGCGACGGAAAATACTGCACCATCGGCGACTTCGCCCGATGTAATCTGCGTGCCCGCCTTTAGAACCTTTGGCACCTGCGCGCGCACCGTGTCCTCGACACTGCGCGACACGGCAGGAGATTGCGAAATGAATGGTTTCGAGACCCAACCCCAAAGCACACTCAGCGCGTCAGTGATTAGCGTGGGTTGATCCTTTGAGCCGTTTTCGTTGCGCGACATCTGGCCAACAACATGCCCAGCGAGCGTACCGTTTTCGTCGAACACGAACACTTCGGCACCCTTGAGGATATCAAGCCCGGCCAATGTCTGTTCCACATCAATACCGTCGCCAGTCATCAGATTGACCGGTGCCGCTGTCGGCAACTGTGCCTCGAACACATCTGCCACCAGCTCTGCCTCGCCTACCAGACCGTTGGCACGTTGCAGCACCAGCCCGTCGCGCGAGGAGTTGAGATACAGAATTCCTGCAACAAGAATGTTGAGGGCGATCAGATTAAACGTGATAATCTTGCGCGTCAGAGGTGACGATCGTAGCGAAGAAATGCCGCGCCGCGCACGCCGTGCGCGAACTTCTTCTTCGACAACACCCTCCGGGGCGACAAAGTCATCGCCCAGAACTACATCGCCATCCTGCCCCTCGGCAGGCCCGTGTGCCGTGTCACGCACGCTGATCCCCTCGACCAAAGCCACGGTTATTCTTCGTTATATCTGTAGCCTATCCCGTAAAGCGTCTCAATCGCAGAGAATTCACTGTCGACCGAGCGCAGCTTCTTGCGTAGGCGCTTGATGTGGCTGTCGATGGTGCGGTCATCCACATACACCTGATCGTCGTAGGCTACATCCATCAGCTGATCACGCGACTTAACAAAACCGGGCCGCTGCGCAAGCGCCTGAAGCAGCAGGAATTCGGTCACGGTCAATGAAACGTCCTGCCCCTTCCACGCGACAGCGTGGCGGAGCGGGTCCATCCGCAATTCACCCCGTTCGATCACCTTGCCATCTTCGGACTCGGTTTCGGGCACGTTGCCCTCAATCGCGTCCTGTCGACGCAGAAGCGCGCGAATACGTTCCACTAAGAGACGCTGCGAGAACGGTTTTTTCACATAGTCGTCCGCGCCCATCCGCAGGCCGAGAACTTCGTCGATCTCATCATCTTTGGAAGTGAGGAAGATAACCGGCATGGATGATTTTTGCCGCAGACGTTGCAACAGATCCATCCCATCCATGCGCGGCATCTTGATATCCAAGACCGCCATATCGGGGAGTTTCTTGTTAAAAGCGTCAAAGGCCTGCTGGCCATCGTTGTAGGTTTCGACCTCGAAGCCTTCGGCCTCGAGTGTCATGGACACAGATGTCAGAATATTCCTGTCATCGTCCACAAGGGCGATTTTAGACATTATTGCTGTCCTTGTACTGCTCGTGTTGCCTGCTTTTTTCACCTTTATGCGCCCCTTTCTTCTTTACAATCAATCCTAAACTGCGAATCGGCCCATTTTCCCGTCTCATTTGGGCAAAAAAACCATGATGAATGGCTAAAATGCCGCGCCTTAATAGTTCGCATTTGTTCCATTCCGGCGCGGCGCCGCCTATGCAGGTGGCTGATTGCGCTAACGTTCTCTTGGTTGCGCTAACTGCGTAAAAGTGACCTGTTCATTTGCGGAAACGTCATGCTAAGACGCCGCTAATCGGGCATCGGCGGGCTGCGCATACCGGCATACCACCCGCGCCCATTACAGCCGCCGAACTCGGCGATGATCCAAATTGGAGAATATACGCGATGACAATGGGACGGGTAAATCCGAGCTTCCAGCTTGAAGATCAAGGCATCAGCGGACTTGGCGAAGTGCACTACAACCTGATCGAACCGGCGTTGATCGAGGCCGCATTGAAGAACGGCGAAGGCACGCTGGGGCGCGGCGGCGCGTTTCTCGTCTCGACCGGTAAATTCACTGGACGGTCCCCCAAGGACAAGCATGTGGTCAAGACTGACAGCGTTGCCGACAACATCTGGTGGGACAACAACGCCGAAATGTCACCCGAAGGTTTCGACGCGCTCTATGACGACATGATCGCCCATATGCAGGGCGGCAACTACTATGTGCAGGATTTGATCGGTGGCGCGGACCCGGCACATTCGATCAAGGTACGCATGGTGACGGAACTGGCTTGGCATGGTCTCTTTATTCGCCATTTGCTGCGCCGTCCCGAGCGCGACACGCTGGAACACTTCATCGCTGATTTCACGGTCATCAACTGCCCCAGCTTTCAGGCGGACCCGAAAAAGCACGATTGCCGCTCTGAAACTGTGATCGCGATGAACTTTGATCGCAAGATCATCCTGATCGGCGGCACCGAGTATGCAGGCGAGAACAAGAAATCGGTCTTTAGCTTGCTGAACTACCTGCTGCCGGAAAAGAACATCATGCCAATGCACTGTTCTGCCAACCACGCCAAGGGCAACCCCATCGACACCGCCGTGTTCTTTGGCCTCAGCGGTACCGGCAAAACCACCCTGTCGGCAGACCCGGACCGCACGCTGATCGGTGATGACGAACATGGCTGGTCTGATCGTGGCACCTTCAACTTTGAAGGCGGCTGCTATGCCAAGACGATCAACCTCAACGCCGAGGCCGAGCCGGAAATCTATGCCACGACCAGCAAATTCGGCACCGTAATCGAAAACATGGTCTACGACGAAGAGACCCGGAAACTGGATTTCGACGACGACAGCCTGACCGCGAACATGCGCTGCGCCTATCCGTTGGAATACATCTCGAACGCGTCGGCGACCGCAATCGGCGGCCACCCCAAGAACATCATCATGCTGACCTGCGATGCGTTCGGCGTGCTGCCCCCCATCGCACGGCTGACACCGGCGCAGGCGATGTATCATTTCCTGTCCGGCTTCACCTCCAAGGTGGCGGGCACCGAGCGCGGCATCACCGAACCAGAGCCAACCTTTTCCACCTGCTTTGGCGCACCGTTCATGCCGCGCCGCCCCGAGGTTTACGGCAACCTGCTTAAAGCCAAGATCGCCAAGCACGGAGCGACCTGCTGGTTGGTAAACACCGGCTGGACAGGCGGCGCCTACGGCACCGGTGCGCGGATGCCGATCAAGGCCACACGCGCGCTGCTGACGGCGGCTCTCGACGGGTCGCTCAGCAATGTGGAATTCCGCAAAGATCCGAACTTTGGCTTTGACGTGCCAAAGGACGCTCCGGGCGTACCAACCGTACTACTGGATCCGCGGCGCACATGGGACAACCCAGAGGCCTATGACCGTCAGGCGGCCAAATTGGTCGAAATGTTCTCGTCGAACTTCGAGCAATACGTGCCGTTTATTGACGACGACGTGAAAGCGGCCGCCATCGGCTAAACGTCGCACGACGTTAAGACAAAGAGCCCGCCGAAGAAGAAATCGGCGGGTTTTCGGATGAGCAGAACGCCTGAATGTCTCTGCCGATCTACATGTTTGCCGGATCTGCACTTGGGGGCATGCGTGGCATGTTGTCGCCACCTATTCCGAAAGCATTGATCTGTCATCGACGCTTGGGGCCGCCTTGGATCAAGCCTCCGCAGTGTTTTCGATGTGTTAGCGGTTGCACTCGGACGTGACCGCCGCTCCGGGACCAGACAAAATCAGAGATTCAACCCAGCCAGCCACAGCCCCAGATAGAGCGTCCCGCCCCCGGCGAGCACGGACCCGATCACACTGCGCGTTTTCCACGCGACGATAATCGCTGCCAACGCAGCAGCAAGCCGCGGCAGATCGATCTGCCCGCCCGTCGCAGGAGGCCACAGCACCATCGGCGCAATCAGCGCAGGCAGAACCGCCACGGCCGTGTAGCGCAGATGCCGCAGCAACCATGCGGGCAAAGGGCGGTCACCGACCAGTCCGATGAATACGAAGCGCAACAGATAGCTGCCCCCGCCCAGCGCCAGAATCACAAGCCAAAGGGTCGTCTTGTCTATCATGCCCTGTCTCCGCGCCGCTCAACCTCGGCCCCGACCATCATGCCAATCATTCCGGCCACGATGATGCCCAGCGAATATGGCAACCATGTCAGCATCAGTGACGCCACGATGCCCGCCAGCGCCGCAGCCCGGTGCGCGCCCGTGCGCATCATCGGCACGACCAGCGCGATAAAGGTGATCGGGATTGCGAAGTCGAGCGCGGCTTCCTCTGGAATCGCCTCGCCGACCAGCGCGCCAACGCAGGTGAATACCATCCAGTTCGGCATGATCGGTGTGGCGACCCCCCAAAAGAATGCCAGCCGCTGGCGCAGGGTCCAGTCCGGATTTTCTTCATAGGCTGCAATCGAACAGGCGCTGGTCTGATCAACGATGCAATAGGCCACGGATGCCCGCATCCACGGTGATGCCTGTCCCAGATGCGGTGTCAACGCGGCGGAATACATCGCCAGCCGCAAGTTCACCGTCAATGCGGCCAAGATCACGATCAGCGTCGGAACCTGCTCGTTCAGCAGTTGCAGCGCCGTGAACTGCGACGCGCCCGCGATGGTCAGCACGGACATAACCAGTGCTTCGAACAGATTCAGCCCCGACTCGGCGGCCACCACACCAAAGAGTGTGCCGAACGGCGCGAGAATCAGGATAAACGGCAGACCCGCGCGCACACCTTGCCAGTAGGGGGATTTGGTGCTTTGCATGGTTCCGACATTCCATTCCCTCAGTTCAGCTTTCCGACTACCGGGAAACGACAGGAGACACAATTGCCCCGTAGCACCCTGCCCGCCTCTGGTTACTTGATCGCTCCCAACCCTGCCGCGCCGGGGCTGACGCGGGCAGTGACAGGCACCGATCACAACGGCCAAGCCCAGACGATCAACGTGGTAGAAGAACGCCCGCTGACCATTTTCCTGAACGCGCAGGAAATCGTGACGGCGATGACCATCGGGGATTACCCCGAATATCTGGCGCTGGGATTCCTGCGCAATCAGGGCATGTTGCAGGACGGTGAAACCGTGCTGCGGGTCGACTATGACGACGATCTGGAAACCGTGGTGGTGCGCACAGACGGGCAGACCACCTACGAGGACAAGCTGCGCAAGAAGACCCGCACCAGCGGCTGCGCTGTCGGAACCGTCTTTGGCGATATGATGGAAGGGCTCGAGGGCGTGCAACTGCCGGGCAGTCAGGTGAAAACATCTGACCTCTATGCGTTGGCGCATCTGATCACCCTCACCCCGTCGCTCTACCTGGAGGCCGGTGCGATCCACGGCACTGTCCTGTGTGAGGGAGCACAGCCATTGGTCTATATGGAAGATGTCGGGCGTCATAACGCCGTGGACAAGATCGCCGGCTGGATGCTGTCGGAAAACATCAGCGCCGAGGGCAAGCTGCTCTATACCACCGGGCGGCTGACCTCGGAAATGGTGATTAAAACCGCATTGATGGGCATTCCGGTGCTGGCCTCACGCTCGGGCTTTACCGCTTGGGGGGTCGAGATCGCGCAGCAGGTCGGTCTGACATTGATCGGACGGATGCGCGGGCAGCGTTTCATCTGCCTCAGCGGCGAAGAACGGCTGGTACGGGACGCGGATCCGGCCGCCGTGCCCGCCGAATCGCCCAAGCATCGGCGCAAGGGGGCACCGGAATGAGCGCGCGACAGGTAACAGTGCGCTACACCTTGACCGAAGACTGGGAGAAGGAAATGCGCAACTACCGTAAGAACATGGGGTGGGATGCGTGGCTAATCAGATGCCTCGCCAGCATCGCGACCGCGACCTTTGCGCTTTTGGTCGGGTGGTTTGGTGCGGTGTCCGTGTCCAGATATTTCGGCTTGGGATTTGGTGCCGAAACCAGCCTCGGGATTGTGGGCGCGATCCTTGGGTTTTCAGCACTCTATCTGATCAACCAAAGAGTGAACCGGCGCATGGGCCTTGGCGAGCGTGATATATTCGGTGTCGGCTCTGAAGTGATCTACGATTTCGATGCGGCCGGGTTCCGAATGGTGACGTATGCGCAGGACTGGCGAACGCCATGGACGGTGGTACACGACATATCCATGACCGATCGCGCTGTCATTTTTCGCACGCCGTTTTTCGTGTCGGTTGTCCCGATTTCAGAGGTGCCGGAACCGCGCGATGAAACGCTGGCACGCCTCAGGGCGTGGCGTGATGACGCGAGGCGTGCGCGATGAAACAGCCGCTCGGCATCATCCTTGCCGGTGGGCGGGCGACGCGTATGGGTGGCGGCGACAAAGGGTTGCTGCCGCTGGGCGCTGGCACGCTGATCAGCCATGTCATCGACCGGATTGCGCCGCAGGTTGCCTCCGTCGCGCTCAACGCTAACGGCGATCCGGCGCGATTTTCCGCGTTCGGCCTACCCGTTCTGCCCGATCCGGTGGAAGGATTCGTCGGCCCATTGGCCGGTGTGCTGGCCGGGCTTGACTGGGCCGCCGCGCAAGGTGCGGAAACCGTGGTAAGCGTCGCCGCGGACACGCCGTTTTTCCCTTGCGATCTGGTGCCACGCCTGATGCTGGCCGCCGATGGCATGGACGCGCCACTGGCGCTGTCGGCCACGCCGGATGGCCGACAGCCGACATTCGGCATCTGGCCCGTCGCGCTACGCAACGATCTGCGCACTGCATTACAGGATGGGTTGCGCAAGGTGGTGATGTGGACGGAGCAGCACGGCGCACAGACCGCACTATTTGAAGAATGCGGCGATCCCTTTTTCAACGTCAACACGCCCGCGGATCTGAATCGCGCCCGCACCATGCTTGAGGGCGCGACATGAAGCTATTTGGCGTCACCGGGTGGAAAAACGCCGGCAAGACCGGACTGATGGAACGGCTGGTGGCAGAGATCACATCACGCGGCCTGAGTGTATCGACGGTCAAGCACGCGCATCACAGTTTTGACGTCGATCAGCCCGGCAAGGACAGCCATCGCCACCGGATCGCCGGCGCGACCGAAGTATTGCTGGCATCGCACAGCCGGATCGCGTTGATGCAGGAATT
The DNA here is from genome assembly GCF_025639885.1 of Roseovarius pelagicus. Classification (NCBI taxonomy): domain Bacteria; kingdom Pseudomonadati; phylum Pseudomonadota; class Alphaproteobacteria; order Rhodobacterales; family Roseobacteraceae; genus Roseovarius; species Roseovarius pelagicus. Next base: position 1,400,199 of record NZ_CP106738.1, read on the forward strand.
ACGCGGCGCGGACGAGCCCCCCTCTCCGCACTGTTGGCACGGCTCTCTCCGGTCGATTTGGTGCTGGTAGAAGGTTACAAACGTGACGCCCACCCCAAGATCGAAGCATTTCGTGCGGTCACTGGCAATGCGCTGATTGCGCGCGACGACCCGACGATCCTTGCCGTGGCCAGCGATACGCCGCTCGATCTTGATCGTCCGGTGTTCAATCTGGATGACACCATCGCCATCGCTGACTTTATCCTTTCCGAGGTTGGATTGTGACCGGGTTCGACAGTTTTCTGGTGGTGGACTGGTCCGCCGCCAAACGCGCGCCCGTGAACCCATCCAAAGATGCGATATGGCTGGGATTCGTGCAGGACGGCGTAGCGCAAGAACCTATCTATTGCCGCAACCGGATCGATGCTGAAACGCGCCTCACAGAAATCATCCGCACCGAACAAGACGCCGGGCGACGTATGCTGATCGGGTTTGATTTTCCGTTTGGCTATCCAAAAGGATTTGCCCGGATCGTGACCGGAAAGGATGATCCTCTGGCGCTGTGGGACTGGCTCGCGGCGCAGATTACCGACACGCCCGAAGGGGTAAACAACCGGTTCGAGGTCGCCGAAACGATCAATGCGCTGTTTGCCGGACCGGGACCATTCTGGGGCAAGAGTCATCAGGACAGGTGGCCGGGTGTCCCATATCGTAAAATCGGCATCCCATTTGACCGGGTCGCCGAGAAACGCAGCTGCGACAGGGGGGCCAATACACCATCAAGCTGCTTTCAGCTCTTTTTCAATCCAACTGTGGGCAGCCAAGCCCTGATGGGCCTGCCGATGTTGTCACGCCTGCGCCGAATGAACGGCGTGGCGGTCTGGCCATTCGGGGCGTGGCACGATGCGCCTGTTGTGCTGGCGGAAATCTGGCCCGGTCTGATCGAGGCTGCCGTCAAAGCCCAGATCGCCCGCGATGGGACCGAGATACGTGACCGGGTGCAGGTTCGCCTGTTGGCAGGCGCGCTATCACGGCTGGCACCCGAGGCGCTGACCACAATGATGAAAGACATCCCCGCCGAGGCCCGCGAAGAGGCGTGGGTGTTGGGCACGGGTCACGCATCCGCGCTCTGCGCTCTGGCCCAAGGATCCCCGCTCGCGCCGCCGCCCCTGCGCGACGATTGCTTCGCCCTGCCTGCCGGTGTGGACTGGACCCCGGTGAATGATGCGCTCGAGGCGTTACGCGCACGACTGCATCCGGTGGTGGGACAAGGTCAAGTGGCGCTGAAGGCCGCCCTTGGTCGGGTGCTGGCCACGCCTGTCACTGCACGTCGGTCGAACCCACCTGCCCCGAATTCGGCTGTGGACGGTTATGGTTTTGCATTCGATAGCCTCGGCACCGGCGATCAAGTTTTGCCGCTCTGCGACGGCAGAGCCGCCGCAGGGGTGCCGTACGGTGGGAACGTGCCCCCCGGAACAGCAATCCGCATCCTGACGGGCGCAATCCTGCCTGATGGCGTCGACACCGTCATACTGCAAGAGGACGTACAGTGCGATGGTCGCCAGATCGCCTTTCGGGGCGGGGTCAAGCCCGGATCCAACGCTCGGAAGGCGGGCGAGGACGTATGCGGGGGCATGGAGATATTGCCCGCTGGCCGCGTACTAACCCCCGCCGATCTGGCCCTGCTGGCTGCAACGGGCACCGACCGCGTACCGGTCTATGATCGGTTGCAGGTCGCGATCCTGTCCACCGGCGATGAGTTACGCGAACCCGGAGAACCCGCAACGCCCGGCCAGATCTATGACGCGAACCGCCCGATGCTGCACGCGCTGATGACGCAGATGGGGTTCGCGTGCAATGATATGGGGCGCGCACCGGATGATCGCGACGCGCTGCGCGCAGCACTGGATCGCGCCGCCGATACCAGCGATGCAATCCTGACCTCCGGCGGCGCATCGGCGGGTGATGAGGACCATGTTTCGGCGTTACTGAAGGAAAGCGGCGCTCTTAGCCACTGGCGCATCGCGCTGAAGCCCGGCCGACCGCTGGCTTTGGGCATATGGCGGGGCACGCCAGTTTTTGGCCTGCCCGGCAATCCGGTTGCCGCGTTGGTCTGTACCTTGATTTTTGCGCGACCCGCGCTGGGACTGATGGCCGGGACAGGCTGGACGTTGCCGCAAGGCTTTGATGTGCCTGCCGGGTTTACCAAGCGCAAGAAACCCGGGCGGCGCGAATATCTGCGCGCACGCATACGCGACGGGCGCGCCGAGGTTTTTGCTTCAGAGGGATCGGGGCGGATCAGTGGGCTAAGCTGGGCGGAAGGGCTGGTTGAGCTGCCGGACGGCGCGGCAGAGATCGCGCCGGGGGATATGGTGCGCTACATCCCCTACGGCAGTTTCGGGCTGTAGCCATCTGCCATTGCAGTATTTGGGGCCTTTTGCATCAAATCTGTGGATCAGATTAAATACAAAACGCTTTAGAGAGCGATGAAAGTGGGGTGGTTTTTGCCCCTTAGTCGAAAGTACCTGCGATCCGTCCCAGCAACATAAAGGCGCGGGCAGTGCGCGTGTCTGACAGTTCCGATATTTCGGCATCGCTGGCGGTTTCGGCAAAACTGGCGAACATCCGGTCAAAGCGGCGCAGGAAGTGGTGCGCCGCATCGCGGAAGATCGGATCTTTCTTCATCCGCGCGGCGCTGAGCGCCAAAGACGATCGATCACGGATACCACCCAGTGCCGCAATTTCGCGGCCGCGCGCACCCGCACCGAAACGGCGCCATATTTCAGGGCGCGCCATGTCGGGGCGCAGGTCGTCCATATAGATGCCATCCTGACTGAGCAGCGTCAGAATATCCTGTGCCGCCTGTATCAGCAGGGCCGTTGGCCGGTCTTTCAGCGCCTTGCGCAGGGCGTCAAAGCCAACTTTGTCTTCGACGGTTTCGGGAAAATTAAGCGCACGAATGAAATCGTCGGTCGAGAGCGGCGGACGTATTTCTTCGGCTGATGTGCCCAAAGGCAGCGCGACCTGATCGCCGTCGGCGGCCGGTGGTGTGACGGCCCGTGCAGCAGCGCGCGGTGTCGCAGGCTGCCGCGACGTCGAGAACGTCGCGAGCGCGGTTTCCGTCTTGCGCTGTGCCGCTGCGATCTCGTCCAGTTTACGGGACACCGAGGCCCCCTCTGGGGTGCGTGTCCCGGACTGATTCTGGACCACATAGGCCTGACGGATCGCATCGATGGCGGCCTGCAAGCGTCGACTCTCTTCTCGCATGACCTTGGTCGAGCGCGCCGCCGTTGCGGCCACCCAGATCATCGCCACGGGCAGGAAAACCGCCAGCATCGTCAGCAGGAAATCGAACGCCCCCCCAGGGCCGCCCAACGCACCACGCGGGACCAGCACCAGAAAGAAAACCGCAGACCCGACCAACCACAGACCCGACAGCACAATCGCCGCCACCTCGATACCAGTGATCGGCGTTTGCGGTGTCTTGTCGTATATCCCCAGCGACGTGGGGCGGGTCGACTTGGGGTCAGGCATGATTAGCCACCTTGATCAGACGTATGCGATTTTCAGCACTTCATAGGCACGATCCCCACCCGGCGTACGCACCTCGACGCTGTCGCCCTCCTCCTTGCCGATGAGGGCACGGGCGATGGGGGATTTGATATTCAACAGGCCTTTTTCGATACTGGCCTCGTATTCACCGACGATCTGATAGGTTTTTTCTTCATCAGTATCTTCGTCCACCAGCGTCACTGTGGCTCCGAATTTGATCGTGCCGGACAATTTGGCCGGATCGATCACTTCGGCAAGGCCGAGCGCGCCTTCCAGTTCCTTGATGCGCCCTTCGATAAAGCTCTGCTTTTCCTTGGCGGAATGATATTCGGCGTTTTCCGACAGGTCGCCATGTTCGCGCGCCTCGGCGATGGCACGAATGATCGCCGGGCGTTCAACCGATTTCAGGTGTTTCAGCTCTGTTTCCAGCGCCGCGTGGCCCGCACGTGTCATCGGGATTTTTTCCATTTTCGCATCCCCCTAGTCGCAGACGCCATATGCGCACCTGCCCAAGCTTTTCAAGGTCGCATCAGACTGCCCTGACCTACCACGCATTTGCAATAGACGAAGCGGCAGAGCGGCGCAATCGCGCTGCACCTAGTAGAGATTTTGCCGTTTTCCAACCGGTTTAACGTCGTGTTTCAATTGACGCCTGCCCGCCCGCCGCGCTACGCACATGCGCAACTTTGTTGCTGGCCCGATCTACATGATCCGAGCCCATTTTTGAAAGGATGACCCGATGTCCGACACGGCGCGCGAAACGATGGAATACGATGTAGTGATCGTGGGCGCAGGCCCCGCCGGGCTGAGCGCCGCGATCCATCTCAAGCAATTGAACCCCGAACGCGAAGTCGTGGTGCTGGAAAAAGGCAGCGAGGTCGGTGCCCATATCCTATCGGGCGCGGTGCTGGATACCTGTGGTCTGGACAAGCTGATCCCGGACTGGAAGGAAAAGGGCGCGCCGGTGAATGTGCCTGTTAAGGATGACAACTTTTATATGCTGGGCGAAGCAGGTCAGATCCGCATTCCCAATTTCCCTATGCCGCCGCTGATGAACAACCACGGCAATTACATCGTTTCGATGGGTAATGTTTGTCGCTGGATGGCCGAACAGGCCGAGGCGCTGGGCGTCGAGATTTTCCCCGGCATGGCCTGCTCTGAACTGGTTTATGGCGACAATGGCGAGATCAAGGGCGTGGTCGCCGGCGAGTTTGGCATTGCCCCAGACGGCAGCAAGGGACCGAACTATGAGCCGGGCATGGAGTTGCATGGCAAGTATGTCTTTCTCTCCGAGGGCGTGCGCGGATCACTGGCCAAGGAAGTGATCGCAAAATACGACCTCAGCCAAGGCAAAGAGCCGCAAAAATTCGGGCTCGGCATGAAGGAAATCTGGGAAATCGACCCGGACAAGCACCGCGAGGGCAGTGTCACGCACACGATGGGCTGGCCATTGGGCGGCAATGCGGGTGGCGGCAGCTTTATTTATCATCTGGAGAATAATCAGGTCTATGTCGGCTTTGTCGTGCACCTGAACTATAAGAACCCGCACCTCTATCCCTATATGGAATTCCAACGGTTCAAGCATCATCCGATGGTCGCAGAGCTGCTGAAAGGCGGCAAACGTGTGGCCTACGGTGCGCGCGCCATCTCGGAGGGTGGATATCAGTCGATGCCCAAGATGGTGGCGCCCGGCGTGGCACTGCTGGGATGTTCGGTAGGCATGGTCAACGTGCCGCGTATCAAGGGCAACCATAACGCCATGCTCAGTGGGATGGCCGCAGCTCAGGCAGCGCATACCGCTATTGAGGGCGGGCGCACTGGTGACGAACTGAATGATTACGAGACCGAAGTGCGCACAGGCGCGATCGGCAAAGACCTGAAGAAAGTTCGCAACGTCAAACCTCTGTGGTCCAAATACGGCCTGCTGGCGTCGCTGGCTCTGGGCGGCATGGACATGTGGACGAACACGCTGGGCTTTTCACTGTTTGGGACGATCAAGCACGGCAAGAACGACGCCGATGCAACCGAACCCGCCGATAAGCACAAGCAAATCAGCTATCCCAAACCTGATGGTAAGCTCAGCTTTGATCGGCTGACCAATGTCAGCTTTTCGATGACCAACCACGACGAAAACCAGCCAGCGCATCTCAAGCTGAAGGACCCGAGTATTCCGGTCGCGGTAAACTTGCCGAAATTTGCCGGTCCTTCGGCACGTTACTGTCCGGCTGGTGTTTATGAATTTGTCGAGGAGGATGGCAAGGAGCCACGCTTTCAGATCAACTTTCAGAACTGCGTGCATTGCAAGACCTGCGACATCAAGGATCCTGCCCAGAATATCAACTGGACCACACCACAGGGCGGCGACGGGCCGAACTATCCCAATATGTAAAACTCCCGTGAATTTCATGCATCTGGTGGGCGGCGTATTGCCGCCCGGCATTGCCCTTGCGTGCCGCGCGGTCTAGGTTATGCGGCACTGAGGCAATCAAAACAGGCAAACCCGAGCGTGATTTTCCGATCCATGACCCTATTCGCTCTGGCTGCGGCGCTCGCGCTTCCGCCAGCACCCGCGCGTGCGGACGAGCCTTCGGGCGCATATCTGGCCGCCCGGCAGGCGCGCTATCAAAACGATTACGAGAACGCCGCGTTCTATTTCACGCGCGCTCTGGCCGAAGACCCCTCGAACCCCAGCATTCTAGAACATACCGTCGCGGCACAGTTGTCGCTGGGCTACGTTGATCGCGCCCTGCCGATCGCCCGCCGGATGGAGGACGGTGATATCCGCAGTCAGGTGGCGCAGATGGTTCTGCTCGCCGAAGAGGTTGAGCGCGGTGATTACGATGCCGTGCTGAAACGGATCGCGGATGAACGTGGCGTCGGCCCGCTGGCCGATGGTCTGATTGCAGCGTGGGCAACACTGGGACAGGGCGACATGGCCAGCGCGCTGGATCTGTTTGACGAGGTCGCAGGCGAACGTGGACTGCGCAGCTTTGCCATCTATCACAAGGCGCTGGCACTGGCCTCTGTGGGTGACTACGAATCCGCCGATGCGATCTATGCTGGTGAAACTGACGGTCCGATGCAGGCAACCCGGCGTGGCGCGATTGCATGGGCTGAAGTGCTGAGCCAACTGGAACGCAACGAAGACGCCATCAAGGTGATCGACGAGGCATTCGGTGGCGATCTTGATCCACAGATTGCCGCCCTGCGCGCCCGACTGGTCGCTGGAGAAAGATTGAACTTCAGCCGCATTGAAAGTGCTCGCGAAGGTGTCGCTGAAGTTTTTTATTCACTGGGACGTGCGCTGCTGGCGGATACCAGCGAGGACTACGTTCTGTTTTACACGCGCCTTGCCGAATATCTCAGCAAAGGTCACATTGACGCACGTATCATGGCCGCGGAACTGCTGGATGCGCTGGGTCAGTTTGAATTGGCGACAGACGCTTACAAGCGTGTGCCGCGGGATCATCCGGCCTTTCACGCCGCCGAACTGGGTCGCGCCGAGGCGTTGCGACGCGCAGGCAAGACAGATGCCGCCGTCGAAGTGCTGGAACAGTTGACCGAAAGCCATCCTGACTTGCCCATCGCACATGCGTCGCTGGGCGATCTGTTCCGTCAGATGGAACAGTTTGAAAAGGCCACGGCCGCCTATGATGCCGCGATCACGCTCTATGATGCGCGCGACAGCGCGCAATGGTTCGTCCATTACGCCCGCGCCATCACCCTAGAGCGCCAAGGCCTGTGGGATCAGGCCGAGGCAGATTTTCGCCGCGCGCTGGAGCTGAACCCGGAACAGCCGCAAGTGCTGAATTATCTGGGTTATTCGCTGGTCGAGAAAAAGACCAAGCTGGACGAGGCGCTGGACATGATCGAGCGCGCCGTTGCCGCGCAACCCGACAGTGGTTTCATCGTCGATTCACTGGGTTGGGGGCTATACCGTCTGGGCCGCTATGACGAGGCCATCGGCCATATGGAACGGGCGGCAGAACTGATGCCAGTCGATCCGGTGGTCAATGATCATCTGGGCGATGTCCTGTGGGCCGTAGGCCGCGTCATCGAGGCAAAATTTCAGTGGCGCCGTGCGTTGTCATTCGTGGACGAAGAAAACCCGGCCCCGGACGTGGATCCGGACCGTATCCGACGCAAGCTGGAAGTGGGTCTGGACAAGGTGCTTGCAGAAGAAGGCGCTCCGCCTCTTCGTGTAGCGGATGACGAGGGATAAAACACATGGGCGATACTATGCATCACGCGACTATGAGCCGGGTTGTCGAATCCTTTGCCCCTGCCAAGATTAACCTGACACTGCATGTGACGGGACAGCGGTCGGATGGCTATCACACGCTGGATTCGCTGGTCATGTTTGCCGATGTGGGCGATCATGTGCGCGCCAGTGCAGCAGAGCAGACCAGCCTGCGCGTCGTTGGGCCGACAGCGCATCGCGTGCCTAAAGGCGCCGATAACCTTGTTTACAGGGCAGCCACGCTGATGGGGGTGTCGGCGGCACTGACGCTGGAAAAACACCTGCCGATTGCCGCAGGCATCGGTGGTGGTTCTTCTGACGCTGCCGCCACCATTCGCGCACTTGCCGAACTCAGCGGGCGACCCATTCCTGCCGATGTGTTGGCTTTGGGTGCCGATGCTCCGGTATGTGCGGCTGGCGTTGGTGCGGCCCGGATGAGCGGCATTGGTGATCTGGTCACGCCTGTACGCGGTATGCCGACGCTTCATGCAGTGCTGGTGAACCCCAAGATTCCCGTACTGACGGCAGAAGTATTTCAAAGGTTGCGCAATCGGAACAATCCAGCGATGCCTGACGATCTTCCGATTGGAACAGATGCATCCGGTCTGATTGCATGGCTGGCTGGCATGCGAAACGATCTACAGGACGCCGCCATCGAATGCGAACCCGTCATCAGTCAGGTCTTTGCCTCGCTCGAAGTGACACCGGGGTGCCTGCTAACGCGGATGTCTGGCTCTGGTGGCACATGTTTCGGCCTCTATGGCGACGAAGAAACTGCTGCCTCTGCTGCTGGCCGCCTCAGCGAGGCATTCCCCAGTTGGTGGATCACGGCGACTCAGCTGAACAGCTGAAACACCTCAAAATCGGCGCAATGGTATTTACTTCAGCCGTCACGGAAGCCGCCTGTCTGAAAATGGCGTGTCAGGACACCCGCGCGACGACGTAATCCGCAAGGTCGGCCAGCATTTGGCGTACCGGATGATCGGGCAGAGGTGCCAACGCATCCTTGGCCCGCGCGATCCATGCCAGCGCATCGGCCTGCGTCGCATCCAATGTGCGGTGCGCGTGCATCAACGCGATGGCCTGTTCCAGATCACCGTCGCGCTGATCACCTTTCTCGATGGTGCGCTGCCAGAACGCGCGCTCGGTCGCGTCTGCGGCCGCGACCGCCTTGATGATTGGCAAGGTCAGCTTGCGCTCGCGAAAATCGTCACCGATATTTTTGCCCGTTGCCGCCGTATCGCCGCGAAAATCCAGCAGGTCGTCAACAATCTGAAACCCGATCCCCAGCGCATCGCCATAGTCGAATAGCGCGCGGGTCTGAACCTCTGGCGCAGCGGCGATCACACCGCCCACCTCGGTCGCCGCAGAAAAAAGGGCTGCCGTTTTGCCCCGCACCACCTGCAGGTAAATATCCTCGGTCGTGGCCAGATCGCGCGCGGCAGTCAACTGCAGCACTTCGCCCTCTGCGATCGTGGCAGAAGCATTCGCGAGAATGTCCAGCACCCGCAGGCTGCCGGTTTCGACCATCAACTGAAATGCGCGCGAAAACAGGTAGTCACCCACCAGAACGCTGGATTTATTGTCCCACAGCAGGTTCGCCGTGGCCCTGCCCCGCCGCTGTGCGCTTTCGTCCACGACGTCGTCATGCAAGAGCGTCGCAGTGTGAATGAACTCGACCGTGGCGGCCAATCGCACGTCGTGATCGCCCACATACCCGCTCAGGTCGGCGGCGGCGAGGGTCAGCATCGGGCGCAGACGCTTGCCGCCCGCTTCAACCAGATGCGCAGTCACTTGAGGGATCCGCGGCGCATGACGTGACGCCATCCGCTCGGCGATCAGCGCATTGACAGCCGTCAGCTTGCCGTCGAAACGCTCGGCCATCTGTTCATGCGGTTTTATGGCGGCGTGATCCAGTCCCATCCCAATCCTCGCGGGCGGCTCGACATTGCGGGCCGCGATCCCTAAATCAATCCCATGAAACAATTGCTACGTACCACGGATATGGCCACAATAGCGTTTGCTCAGGCTCTGCTTCAGGGCGAGGGTATAGACTGCTTTGAAATGGACGTAAATATGAGCGTTCTCGAAGGCGGCATCGGCATTTTCCCCCGTCGCCTGATGGTGCATCCGGATGATTTCACACCCGCCGCAAGGGCACTGCGTGACAATGGGATCGAGGTGCATGACGGCCCTTGATCTAAGCCATGATGCGTTTCTAGGGGGGCAACTGCACCTCTATCAGCCGCGCACCGGTTATCGTGCAGGCGTCGATCCGGTGCTCTTGGCCGCATCGGTCACCGCCAAACCCGGCCAATCCGTGCTGGAACTGGGCTGTGGCGCTGGGGCCGCGATCCTGTGCCTTGGCGCTCGGGTGCCGGGGCTACAGTTGACCGGGCTAGAGATGCAAGAGAACTACGCAGATCTGGCACGGCGCAACGCCACCGAGAACGACATCGCGCTAGACGTGGTCACCGGGGATCTGGCCGATATGCCGGGCGAAATCACGCAGCACCGTTTTGATCATGTGATTGCCAACCCCCCTATTTCGACCGGACCGCGGGTTTATCAGCCCGCGATCCCGGTCGCGAGGCGGCCTTGGGTGAGGTGACGCCACTCGCGCAATGGCTGCGCGCCGCGTCCCGCCGCGCCGCGCCGGGGGGCTTTGTGCATGTGATCCACCGCGCCGACAAGCTACCTGACTTGCTGGCCCATGCGATGGGCCATCTAGGCAGTATTGAGGTACAGCCGTTGGCCGCACGTACCGGACGCCCGGCGAGTTTGGTCCTGATGCGCGGGCGCAAAGGAGGCAGAGCGGCATTTCGCCTGTACGCCCCATGGATCCTACACGCGGGCGACAGCCATGACGGCGACCGTGAAAATTACTCTGATCGGACGGCACTGATCCTCCGCCACGGAGCGTCATTGCCCTTTGGCGGCTGAATTCAGATAAATTATCGGCAGTTTGCCACCGATATGCTGCGCGCGCGGCGTGACAGCATGACAGTTTTGTGATGCACTCGAATTGTTAGATGAAGCCAACCAACAAGGAGAACACGCATGAGCTTGAGTTCGCATGTCGAGGAGTTGAAGAAAAAACACCAGGTTCTCTCAAACCAAGTCGATGAGGCGCAGCGCGCGCCAGGGACCAATAACCTGCAAATCGCTGAGTTGAAGAAGCAAAAGCTGCGACTCAAGGAAGAAATCGCCCGCCTTTCAGCAGAGGCCTGAATTTTTCGTTTCGCGGATGGCTGAACATCGGTTTTTCGCGAAACGCCTTAGGCGCATGTGATGCGCTCAGGACCGCCCCGCGTCACATGCTGGGCGGCAGGGTTTATGCGGATCGGACCAGCCTTGGTTCAATTCGCCCCGCCCGCTTTGGCCGCCAGTAATGCTCCACCAGCAATCAACACTGCTGCGATCAGGAGGCTAGCACTCGGCGCGGCCACGCCAGCGAGGATCAGCACCAGCGTCGACAGCAGCGGTGCGGCATAGGATGCCACGCCGAGCAGTTGGATATCGCCCCGCTTGACCCCGATATCCCACACGTAGAAGGCTAGCCCGACAGGCCCGAGACCCAGAGCGAGAACTGACGCCCAGCCCAGTGCACCCACCGGCCAAACCGTCACTTCGAACAGCAAATGTGCAACCAGCGACAGTAACGCTGTGCCGGCGCAGAACACCGCCACACTGTTGGTTGGCACGTCGCCCAACCGTCGCGAAAGCACCGAATAGCTGGCCCATGTCAGCGCACAGAGCGCCGCCGCACCATATCCGGGCAGCGCATCCGCATCAAAGCTGGTGCCGCCACGGGCTATAATCAATGCCGCCCCGGCAAACGCAACCACCGCGCCGATCAGATGCCCTGCTCGCAACCGTTCGCCGGGCAGCAATCCCGAGAACAGCACGATCAGCAACGGCCATAGATAGGCAATCAGCCCGGCCTCGGCGGCCGGGGCTAGGCGCAATGCAGTAAAATAGAGCAGATGATACCCGAACAGCCCGGCGGTGCCGAAAGCATAAACTTTCCACGACACCTTGCGCAGATCACCCAGCCCACCACTGCGCCCGACCCAGATCAGGCCGATTAGCGTGGCGATGCCAAAGCACATCGCATTCAGTTGCAAGGGGGGTACCGGCGCAGATCCCACAGTAAAGAGCGCCAAAAGCGCCCACAGCAGAACCGCCGCAAACCCGATTCCCGTCGCTTTACCCCGTGACATCCCACACTCCAAAACGGAAACGGCTGCCCCGATTGGACAGCCGTCGAACGCTATGGCGTAAAACTATTTTTGCGTCAAACGAAGAATTGCGCACCGTTCGCCGAGATGGTCGATCCGTTAACAAAGCCCGCATCATCCGAGGCCAGAAAGGCCACACAGCGCGCGATCTCTTCCGGCTCGCCCAGACGGCCCGCCGGGATTTGGCTGATGATGGATTCGCGAACTTTTTCCGGCACGGCCATGACCATTTCGGTGGCGATGTAACCGGGGCAAACAGCGTTCGCAGTGATGCCCGCGCGCGCGCCCTCCTGGGCCAGCGATTTCACGATGCCCAGATCGCCCGCCTTGGTCGCGGCATAGTTGACTTGGGCGAACTGGCCCTTTTGTCCGTTGATCGAGCTGATGACGATCACGCGGCCGAATTTGCGTTCACGCATTCCCGGCCAGACAGGATGTACAGTGTTAAAAACGCCGGTCAGGTTGGTGTCGATGACCTGATGCCATTGCTCTGGCGTCATCTTGTGGAACGGGGCGTCGCGGGTGATGCCCGCGTTTGCGACCACGATATCAATCGGACCGACTTCTTCTTCGACTTGCGCGATGCCTGCCTTGCTGGCGTCGTAGTCAGCGGCGTTCCATTTGTAAGTCTTGATGCCGGTTTCGGCAGTAAAGGCAGCGGCGGCCTCGTCGTTGCCTGCATAGGTCGCGGCAACGTTGCAGCCTTGCGCCTTGAGGGCCTTGGAAATCGCCGCGCCAATACCACGCGAGCCGCCGGTGACGAGTGCTGTTCGTGCCATGATGTCTCTCCTTGATGTCAATGTCTTGTGTCAGTGTTGCAGATCGGACTGGTAACTCTGTTACTGTTTCGGTCAGTGATACGCAATATTATTGCGCGACAAAATCTTCGATTATCAAAGGTATCTTGCCAGCCGCACCATGTGCCAAAAAAAGGGCGCCGATTCGGGCGCCCTTTGAATATTATGCGGGCCGCAATCGTCAGGTCAGTCCCGCTCGACACACATGGCAACACCCATGCCGCCACCGATGCAGAGCGTGGCGAGACCTTTCTTGGCCCCCCGGCGCTTCATCTCGAAGAGCAGCGTGTTCAGTACCCGGCAACCCGACGCGCCAATCGGGTGGCCGATCGCGATCGCGCCGCCGTTGACGTTCACGATGCTGGGATCCCAGCCCATGTCCTTGTTCACGGCACAGGCCTGCGCGGCGAAAGCTTCGTTTGCCTCGACCAGATCCAGATCGCCGACGGACCAACCCGCCTTTTCCAGCGCCTTGCGGCTGGCATGGATTGGACCGACGCCCATGATCGAGGGGTCCAGACCCGCAGTCGCGTAGCTGGCAATGCGCGCCAGCGGCTCGATGCCACGTTTGTTGGCGTCATCGGCGCTCATCAGCAGGGTGGCTGCTGCACCATCATTCAGGCCTGACGCATTGGCGGCTGTTACGCTGCCATCCTTGGTAAAGGCCGGGCGCATCTTCTGCATTGCCTCGATATTCGCGCCGTGGCGGATATACTCATCCTTGTCCACGACGATATCACCCTTGCGTCCCTTGACGGTGAACGCGATCACCTCGTCGTCGAACTTGCCTGCCTTTTGCGCGGCTTCGGCCTTGTTCTGGCTGGCAACGGCGAATTCATCCTGCATATCACGGCTGATCTGCCACTGCTCGGCTACGTTTTCGGCGGTTTGGCCCATGTGGTAGCCATTAAATGCATCCCACAGACCATCGCGGATCATCGTGTCGATATACTTCATATCGCCCATCTTGTGACCTGCACGCAAATGCGCGGCATGAGGGCTAAGCGTCATGTTCTCCTGTCCACCCGCACAGATGATGGCGGCATCGCCCAATTGGATATGCTGCGCACCCAGCGCGACGGCCCGCAGACCAGAACCGCAAACCTGATTCAGACCCCAAGCCGAGCTTTCGATCGGCAGGCCAGCATTCACATGCGCCTGACGCGCAGGGTTCTGCCCTTGCGCGGCGGTCAAAACCTGACCAAGGATCGTTTCGGACACTTCGGATTTGTCGATCCCGGCACGTTCTACGACAGCCTCCAGCACTGCGGCGCCCAGATCATGTGCGGGCGTGTTTGCGAATGCGCCCCCGAACGAGCCAACAGCCGTGCGGGCTGCGGATGCGATAACGACATTGGTCATGTATGTGTCTCTCCACCAGAAAAAATTTCCAGATGGGGCATGATCCCAGTGTGCAACACTCCAGTGTTGCGCGCGACAACATCCCCACCATTTGCCACCCAGACATATCGCATGCACGGGGTCGCCACAACGGTTGCGTTGTCACATGCCGCGATGTCCGGTCACACAGCGACGCGCGCGACGCTCGTACTCAACCAAGCCGGTTTGACGGTTGGCGCGCCATAATAATAACCTTGAAGGCAATCAATTCCGATGGCGGTGAGATAGGCGGCATCCTCGGCCCGCTCGACGCTTTCCGCGACCGTGAACATATCGAACTGCCGCCCGATGGTCGCCAGCGCCGTGGTCATCACCTGATTGTCAGGGTCCTGCGCAATGCCCCGAATGAATTGCCCGTCGATCTTCAGGATGTCGAAATAGAATTGCTTGAGATAGCGAAACGACGTGAACCCCGCCCCGAAATCATCAAGCGCAAAGCTGACCTCCTGTTTTTGCAGATCCTTCATAAAATTGACGACCAGTTCCGGCACGATCATGGCCGAGCTTTCGGTAATCTCGAGGATCAGACGTTCGCCCACGGTTGGGCCCGCCTTCAACCCCTTGCGCAATGTGCGCATCCACGGCTCGTACCCGATAGAGCGCGCCGACATGTTGATCGACAGGCGCAAGTCGGGATGCCGCAAGAGTGCGCGCAGTCCCTTCTCCAGAGCCAGACAATCGATCACCCGACCCGTTTCGGTTGTCTCGATCACCTCGATGAAGTCCTTGGCCGGTATGATTCGCCCCGTTTCGTCCAGCACACGGATGAGCCCCTCATAGAAGGCCACACGCGTCGCCTGCCCTGCGGGCACAACCGGCTGGTAGGCCAACATGACCTGCTTGTGCCGCACAGCCTGCTGTACCATGGAAATCACCGACTGATCCCGCTTCGTTACTGCGTAGGATAGCGGGTCATGGTGGCCAGCCGGCACGTCAGCCCATATGCTTTTGTCGCGCGTGCCCATCGCACCCTCCGAATAGTCCTCGCTCAACCTCGGTGTTTGAGGATAAAGATTCCTTAAAGGAACAATTTGAATAATCCGGCGGGGTTCAGAATGAGCGAGCGATGTGACTGGGTAGGACATGAAGAGATCTACAAAACCTACCACGACACCGAATGGGGTGTACCCGAATATGACAGCCGCGCGTTGTGGGAAAAGCTGATCCTCGACGGGTTTCAAGCTGGGCTGAGCTGGATCACCATATTGAAAAAGCGCGATAATTTTCGCGCCGCATTCGAGGGCTTCGACCCCAACATTATCGCCGAATGGGGCGAGGCGGACGTCACGCGCCTGCTCGAGGATCCCGGCATTGTGCGCCATCGCGGAAAAATCGCCGCAACCATAAAAAATGCCCGCGCGTGGCAGCGGATTGAGGCCGAACAGGGGTTCGACACTTATCTGTGGGATTATCTGGGCGGTGTGCCGTTGCAAAATACCTGGGCCAGCATGGCCGACGTGCCCGCACATACGCCATTGTCCAATGCGATCTCAAAGGATCTCAAGAAACGCGGCTTCACCTTTTGCGGGCCGACCATTGTTTATGCCTTCATGCAGGCCTGCGGATTGGTCAACGATCATTTGATCACCTGCCCCCGCCACAGTGACGTTGCGAAACTTGTTAGACCAGCATCCTGAAATTCGGTCGCGAGGCCGCTCAACGCGGTCGAATATGTCAAATCACCGCTGCCATATTATCGCCCGGATTCGCCACATTTCTGCCACATTAGACAGTGTTGTGGTTGCAAATTCACCCTCCCCAACATGTGGATGTCGGAGTGTGTGAAAAGACATAAATTCTATTAAAATGAGACCTTTATCGGAAATGTATCATGTGTTAGCCTTTTAGCCATAATAAAAGCCAGTCGGATAACCGGCGGCACGAGGCAGTAAAAAAGAGTAGTTCCATGAAGGCTCGGAAAGCGCAGCCGATCAGGTGGGGTCTGTTGGCCCTAGCCACGGTCTGGATGTTCGTCATTGTCCCGCTCAGCGCAGCGGCGGCCCCCTACGCGGCACTGGTGATGGATGCGAGATCGGGCAAGGTCGTACATGCCGAGAACGCCGACACCCGCCTGCACCCAGCCTCTCTGACCAAGATGATGACGCTCTATATTGCGTTTGAAGCGATTGAGAACGGTGAAATCAGCCTTGACGACGACGTGTTGATTTCCAGCCACGCGGCGAGTGAACCACCCTCCAAGCTGGGACTTAAATCCGGGCAGCGGATCAAGCTGCGGTATCTGATCCGTGCAGCAGCGGTGAAATCCGCCAATGATGCTGCCACCGCGATCGGCGAAGCGATTGAGGGATCCGAAGCAAAGTTCGCGCGCCGGATGAACCGCACGGCCAAGGCGATGGGCATGACCCGTACCACGTTCAAAAACGCGCACGGTCTGACGGAGTCCGGTCACCTCAGCACCGCACGGGACATGACCAATCTGGGGCGGCACCTGTTCTATGACTACCCCGATTACTACAATCTGTTTTCCCGCCGCGAGGCCTATGCCGGCGTCCGTACAGTGCAACATACCAACCGGCGATTGCTGAACAGCTATCGTGGCGCGGACGGGATCAAAACCGGCTATACCCGCGCCGCAGGCTTCAATCTGGTGGCAAGTGCCGAACGCGGGCAGGAGCGGGTCATCGCCACAGTCTTTGGCGGGCGCTCTACCCATACCCGCAATGCACGGGTGGCCGAGTTGCTTGATCTCGGCTTTCGCCGTTCCCCCACCCGCGTGGCCGTCGCAAAACCCAAGGTTCCACCCTACATGGGCAAGGCAGGCTCCGGCACACCCGGCGGTGTCGGAAAAACCGTCCGTCTGGCCAGTGCCGCAGCGGTCAAGAAGAGCCTGCGACCACAGTCGCGACCCATCCCCGACGCGCCATCGGTCACGGCAGAGCCGGTGCTGGTCGCATCACAGGATGACATAGAAAAGGCGCTGATGGCCGCGCAGGCGACTGCCCTCGCCGCCAAGAGCGCCCCCGCCACTCAGCCGAAGGTCGCAGTCCAGACTGTGCTGGCCTCCGCATTGCCGACAGATACCGTAAAGCCAGTGAAGCGCCCTGCGGAACTGGTGGCAGCCGTTCAGACCGAGCCAGTACAAGAAGACCCCGTCCAAGAAGTTGTTACCCGTATTTCCACTTCTGGCGGTCGCAACTGGGGCATCAACGTAGGCCGCTATCCCAGCCAGTACAAAGCACGCAAGGTACTGCTAAAAACAGCATTGAGCGAAATCAGCACTCTGGACGGATCATTGCGCAAGGTTGTTCAGCGTTCCAATGGTTTCGACGCCAACTTCATGGGACTGTCGCGCGAAACAGCCGATCTGGCCTGCCGCCGCCTGCAGGCCAAGAAATTCACCTGCTTCATGGTCGAACCGGGCTGAACCAATTGGCCAGAGCCGGATATACACCGGCAACGAGCAACGACTACGGCTTGGGCCGGTCGTCCCATTCATCCGATAGAATGCGGCGGCTGTCGCCCTCTGGGTCGTCATACTGATTGCTGCGCACAGTGTAGATAAACGCAACCAGACCTACAGCCCCCAGAAACAGCGAAATCGGGATCAGGTAGACGAGGATATTCATCGTTGCCCCCCACGTAGCCTTAGTGCGTTCAGCGAAACCGTGATCGAACTGGTGGACATTGCCAGCGCCGCGATCAGTGGCGTCGCCAGTCCCGCCACCGCCAACGGCACCGCGATGATGTTATAGAGCGTGGCAATGCGGAAATTCTCGCGAATACGTTTGGTGGCGGACTTGGCGATTGTGCACGCCTCCGCCAAAACACTCAGATCCGATCCCAGCAATACCATGTCCGACGCCACACGCGCCGCATCCAGCGCGCTGGCGGGCGAGATCGACACATGCGCTGCCGCCAACGCAGCGGTATCGTTCAGACCGTCCCCGACCATCAGCACGTGCGCGCCGGACGCGCGCAATTCCTCGACCCTTGCAGCCTTGTCCGCAGGGAGTGTTTCGGCCATCCAACGGGTGATGCCCAATTTTTCGGCCATCGCTTCGACGCTGGGCGCACTGTCGCCCGAGAACAGGTACACCTTGAAGCCACGTGCTATGAACTGCGCGACCGTCTCTGCCGCGCCGTCCCGCAACCGATCCTCGAATGGCAGCGCGACCGGCGCATCCTCTCCCACTTGCAGGTAGCTTGCTGTCACCGCCAGCGGCGCGGCTCCGACCCAGGAGGCACGCCCCAGCCGGACCGTTTGCCCCTTCCAGACGCCCTTGGCCCCGTATCCCGGCACCTCCGTGATCTCACTCACCGATGCGGGCGTTATCTCCGCCGCCTGTCCCGCTTCCACGATCGCCCGCGACAGCGGATGCGATGACCCCAGCGCCAACGCCATAGCGATGCCTGCCTCGCGGTCGCCCAGCGCATCCAGCCCGGTCAGAGCCGGCGTGCCTGTGGTTAGAGTGCCGGTCTTGTCAAACACCACGGTATCGACCTCTGCCAACCGTTCCAGCGCCGTGGCGTGTTTGATCAGCATGCCCCGCCGAAACAGCCGCCCGCTGGCCGCTGTCGTCACCGCCGGCACCGCTAGGCCCAACGCGCAGGGGCAGGTGATAATCAGAACCGCCGCTGCGATGTTGATCGCGGTGCGCATGTCATAGGTCGCTAGATACCAGCCCAGAAACGCCAGCGCCGACAGGATATGTACACCCGGCGCGTATAGCTTGGCCGCCCGGTCCGCCAGTGAGGTGTAATTGGCGCGTCCGGCCTCGGCCACGGCCACCAGATCAGCCATGCGGTGCAGCGACGTGTCGCGCCCTACCGCCGTGGCGCGGATGGTCAACGGTCCGGTCAAGTTCATCTCGCCCGCTGATACCGTCTGCCCCGGCCCGGCAAAGACCGGCAGCGTCTCGCCCGTCAGCAGCGCGCGATCCAGTTCGGACACACCATCAGTGATCTCACCATCGACCGGCAGTCGTCCGCCGGGACGCACCACGACCCGATCACCCACCCGCAACTGCGCGATCGGTACCTCGCGTTCGGTTCCGCCCTCGGATAGCCATGCGCGCGGCACTTCGAGTGCGGTCAACTCTTCGGCGGCAGAGCGTGCAATCGCGCGTGTACGATGATCCAGATAGCGCCCCGCCAGCAGGAAGAATGTCAATGTCAGCGCGGCGTCAAAATAGGCGTGTTCACCACGCAATGCGGTTTCCCACAGCGATGTGCCGACGGCCAGCAGGATGGCCAGCGTGATCGGGACATCCATGTTCAACTGCCCCGCCCGCAGCGCGCGCCACGCATTGCGGAAAAACGGCTGCCCGGCAAAGACGATGGCGGGCAATGCGATCGCCGCCGATATCCAATGGAACAGGTCGCGTGTCGCATCCGTCGCCCCGGACCAGACCGCGACTGACAGCAGCATGACATTCATGCTGGCAAACCCCGCAACCGCCAACCGCATCAACAGCTCACGCCCTGCCCGATCCGCCGCCGTGGCACTCAGCGCGCTTGGGTCCAGTTCATGCGCCTCATAGCCCAGCGCAGTCACTGCCGCGATCATATCTGCCGCAGTTATGTCCGGCGCAGCATCAATGGTAGCGCGCTTCAGGGTCAGGTTCACGCGCGCAGTCTTGACCCCGTCATGCGCGGCCAGCCCTGCCTCGATCCGTGCAATACAGGCGGCACAGTGGATCGTCGGCAGAGACAAGACGATCTCGCCGGTCCGTGGTTCTGATGCGCCCGCCAGTTCCAACGCCGCCGGTGCGGCAGCGCAGGCCGGGCAGGCCGAGGCCGGAGGGCGCAGCACGGCGGTCATTTCTTGATCAGAACGACGCGCTGACGAAACTCGGTGCCGTCCGCAGCAGTGGCCACCATGCGAATGTTCCAGTTGCCAGCACCTAATGCCACAGGGGCAGTATAAGCCTGCCCATCATAGGTAAAATCCGGCGCCATATCGTCGCGTACATTCGTCGCACGGCCCAGCACCGCATCCAGCGATGCGACCTCTACCGATGTTCCGTCCTGCCCGGTGATGGACAATGTCAGCAGGCCGGCATGATGCGACGCCGCAACGTGCCACCCTAACGACTGTTGCGCCGCGCGACGTTCATCGAACTCTTGGCTGGCTATGTAGGAATTCTTAACCTCGAGGCCCGGAAATGTGCGGACCGCGTTGTAAGCCAGCAATAAATTTACGGCGATGATCACACCGAACGCCGCGACAAAGCCGACCAGCACGTGACGACCGGTGATTTGCCGCACCGTGGGGGACTGATCGGCATCCATCTGTTCGTTCATGACACTACTCTGCCTTCCCGTTGAAAACGGTTCCCTTACTGGCCCGTTCGCCATTCGCCGTATCCTCGACCCAGAGCCGCACATCGGTGCGTGCGCTCTGTGCAGCCTGCGACCCGGCAGGGGCCTCCAGATAGACACGCTGGTTGGTCGTGTCATCCGCCGGCACGACCAGTGTATCACCCTCAATGCCTTCCAGCGACAGACGAATCGCGGGATCGCCCTTGACCGTCAGGACAAACGGTCGCGCCTCTCCATGCTTGTTCAGCAGCCGCACTTCGTAGGTGTTACGAGATCGTGCCGTCCGACATAGTGACAAAGGTCGGGTTGCGCACCGGCGCCACAGTCATCTCGATCTCAGCACGGATAAAGAGCGCAAAGATCAGGCCGATGCCCACCAGCGCCCAGAGCGAGGTATAGAGGATCGTCCGGGGCCGCAGGATATGCTTGATAATCGGACGAGGTGCCATACCCGCACGTTCATTCTGCTCATCCGTCAGCGCCATATAGTCAATCAGGCCGCGGGGTTTGCCGATCTTGGCCATGATGTCATCACAGGCGTCAATACACAGCGCACAGGTGATACATTCCATCTGCTGACCATCGCGAATGTCGATGCCCATCGGACAAACATTGACACAGGCCATGCAGTCGATGCAGTCGCCCGGTTCGTCCTGCGCCGCCGCCGCGCCGAGATCGTTGAGCGGCACACCGGGATAGGGCGTGGGTGCATATTTTGCCGCCCCCGGCCCTGCGGCACGCGACGTTGCTTCGGCCGCAGCTGCCTTTGCCGCATCCCTGCGGCGCACGTTGCTCTTGCCGCGCGGTTCACCGCGCCACTCGCGATAGGCAACAGTAAGCGTGTCCTCGTCCAGCATCGCCGCCTGAATGCGCGGCCACGGGCAGGCATAGATGCAAATCTGCTCACGCGCGAAACCGCCAAAGACAAATGTCGTCGCAGTCAGGATCGCCACAGTCGTGTAGGCTATGGGATGCGCGTTCAGGGTGAAGAGATCGACAAACAAGGTCGGCGCATCGGCGAAGTAAAAGACCCACGCGCCCCCGGTGGCACCGGCGATCACCAGCCATGTAATCCACTTGGTTAACCGCAGTCGGGCCTTGCGCAAGTCCCATTTCTTTTGCCTGTGCAGCCGCAGCCGAGCATTCCTGTCGCCTTCGATCCAGCGCTCCACCAGAATGAAAAGATCCGTCCACACTGTCTGTGGGCAGGCATAGCCACACCAGACCCGTCCCAGCGCAGAGGTAAACAGAAACAGGCCCAGCCCTGCCATCACCAGCAGACCGGCAACGAAATAGAACTCATGCGGCCAGATTTCGATCCAGAAGAAATAGAACCGCCGGTTTGCCAGATCAATCAGCACCGCCTGATCCGGCAGGTTCGGCCCACGATCCCAGCGCAGCCATGGCGTCAGGTAATAGATACCCAGCGCAACCACCATGATCCCCCATTTGAGGTTTCGAAACTTGCCATAGACTTTCTTGGGGAAAATCGGCTCTTGGGCGGCATATAGGCTAGGCGGTGTGTCTTTGACGGAATCGGCCACGGGGAATCACTCCGATCTTGCGGCTATTTCTGAGTCACTTGTTGCAGCACACGCGCCAAGCAACTTTGACCTGCATCAATTTCCGAGTCTGAGAGTGATATTTATCAGAGTCAAACCGACATCTTGTCGCTCAACCGTGCAAACCCACGTCGTGACCGATCTCCAGCGCCCCGTCGTCACGATGGCGCCGCAACCAGCGGACAAAGGTTCTGGCGGGTGGGCGCATCACGCCGGGGCGCGTGACGATGAAGTAACCGGTATCGCCCTTGTCGCGAAAGAGGATGCGCAGCGTACCGGCGGCCACATCGCGCTCCACCCATTTGGCCGTCAACACGGCGATCCCCTGCCCGTCGCGTGCGCCCTCCAGCATCAGGTTACCGGGCAACATCGTCACCGACTTCGCGCGCCCCTCTGTCACTCCCGCGCTATAGAGCCAATCCTGCGCTTGCAGTGCTTCCAATTCGTCCAACCACGGAAACTCCAGCAGATCGCTGGCCCGCTCGAACACCCGGTCCCCCACCAGAGACGGTGCCGCCACCACGACGATATCCGTAGGCACCAACAGCTCGGCATCCAGTCCGGACCAGACACCCTTGCCAAATCGCACCCCAAGGTCGATTCCGCCGGGCGTCGGATCGGCCCGCACCGGTGACGGATTGACCATCAGATCAATCCCCGGATGCCGGGTCTGAAAGTCGCGCAAGCGCGGCATCAGCCAGTTGGCGGCAAATTGCGGCGTGGTGGACACCTGTAAAGGCCGTTCCGCATCTGCACCTGTTAGTTGCGCCACGGTTTGCGCGATGACGCCGAACCCGTCGGCCAGCGATACCGCCAGCGCCTCACCCTCGGCAGTCAGGGCCAGTGCGCGACCGGATCGATCCACCAGCGCCAGCCCGATATGTGATTCTAGAGCCTTAACTTGCTGGCTTATCGCCGCATGGCTGACATTCAGTCGCGCCCCTGCCGCACTGGCTGATCCGGCTTCTGCCAATGCTGCAAAAGCGCGCAGTGCCGTAAGAGGAGGAAGAGAGTGCCAGTCCATTATGTTAGATTTCCTTACACGTTGGAAATGTTCCTGTGTGGCATCATGGCAGGGTTCGTCCCATATTCAAGTCATCAACAGCGCAGCGGAAAGGACATCCCATGCTGAATATCTTCGCAAACTCCTTTTTGACCGCAACCCGGTCGGAACCCGTCAACCACTGGGGCGATCGCCAACGCTTCGATGCCCGCAAAGACGCAGAGATCGAAGCACACACAGTCGCGCGTCGTCGTGATTGATCCCGCAACCCGGCGGGCATGTGTCAGGACCGGCGGTCTCTCCCGCCGCTGGCCCTGGCGCGGCCAACGCTGGGCACGCCCGATATCGGATGACGCACGCCGGTAGACACAAGAAGGCTCAGCACCCCAGTGCTGAGCCTTTGGCGTGATACGGATACCGCATCCAGTTGAAGCGATCACAGAGGCGAACCCGTATGCACCCTCAAACGGCCTCCTCATCTGATGTTGGTCGCGCCAGGGTCCGGCCAACCTGATAGCTTCTTTCCAACAGGGATTGCCGCCTCTTTGCTGACCCCGTCGCGCCGTGGAGAACCTCGAGCCGGCGCGGGGAAAGCCCGAAATAGCCAAATGTTCCTTTTATCCACGCGGTGTCCAATGCGGCGCTATAACCCGCATCCGCCATTTCGTCCGACCGCGCACCGGCAGGTATCAACAGAACACCGGAGCGGGATCGTTGAAGGGATCGTTCCGGGTCATCCAGCTGATCGTAGGCCCATCCCCACGACCACACACGATCAACCCAGCCCT
The DNA here is from genome assembly GCF_025639885.1 of Roseovarius pelagicus. Taxonomy (NCBI): domain Bacteria; kingdom Pseudomonadati; phylum Pseudomonadota; class Alphaproteobacteria; order Rhodobacterales; family Roseobacteraceae; genus Roseovarius; species Roseovarius pelagicus. The sequence continues at coordinate 1,424,044 of NZ_CP106738.1, forward strand.
TCATCATGGACGGCATGCCCCACCAGAACAGCGGAAAAACAAGACATATCGCATCAGCACGCGCGATCCGCTCCTGCTCTTTCGCCACATCTGCCACTGCGGTTGCACCGCTATCTGCTGCAATATCTGCCAGCGACCAACGCGGATCGAAACCTTCTGCGTGCAGATCGGCAAGCTCGACCGAATGACCCGCCGATTCAGCGCCATCCATGAATTTTCGGGCAACAGCCGCGCTAAAAGAGGATGGGTCAGGGTGATCGAGAACAGTCAAGACATGCATAAACAAATTCCATAAAAATGACTGCGCCGCGTACAGGCAAGGTATCATATTCGCCAAGTGAGATTGATCTCTCGGCGCGGCAAAGAATCCCTCTGATCCTTGTCAAAAGTGTTTCTAAAGGTTCAAGGTAACTTGAGGTCAAGAAGAATTGTGTCACATCGCGCTGTCAACATTCGACCGAGACGTGGTTCTTGCACTGAGAATTTTCTTGTGTTGCGAGAAAATTGGCATCGACCCTCCCGGAAACGCGCGAACAGGACGGGAGGTCGATGCCTCCCCGCGGGCCGAGAACGGCCTGCGGGTATCTTGGTGTTCGGGTGTGGCTACTCGCCGCCGCCCAACTGATGAACATAGGCTGCGACTGCGCGCACTTCGGCCTCGGTCAGGCGCTGGTTCCACGATGGCATGACGCCATAACGGCTGTAGGTCACTGTCGCCTTCACCGCGTCATAATCCCCACCATAGAGCCAGATCGCGTCTTTCAGGTTTGGCGCGCCTTGGGTTTGGTCGCCCGACGCATCCTCGGCGTGACACGCCGTGCAGTTGTCGACAAAGACGGTCTCGCCCGCACTTACTAGACTTGCATCTTTTGGCGTGCCGGACAGAGACATCACATAGTTGACGACTTGCTCGATCTCTGCACGTTCCAGAATGTCGCCAAAGGCAGGCATCTCTGAATACCGCGCATCGTCATCCTCTTCGTTGCGGATACCATGCGCAATCGTGGTATGAATCGCCTCGATGTCGCCCCCCCACAGCCAATCGTTGTCCAGCAGGTTGGGATACCCCTTGGCCCCTGCCGCGCCAGAACCGTGGCATTGCGCGCACCACGTCTTGAACACCGCCGCGCCTGCCTTTGACGCATAGTTGTTCAACTCCGGGTCTTCCGCGAGACGCGTCAGGTCGACCGCAGCCAGCTGTGCCCAGTTTTCGGCGTTGGCTTCTTCGACGCGGGCGATTTCGGTGATCACGTCGCCGCGTGTCGACCAGCCCAGAACCCCGGCAGTGGCCCCATTGATCATCGGCCATGCCGGGTAGGCGATGACATAACCGATCCCCCAGATGATCGTGGCGTAAAAGGACCACAGCCACCAGCGCGGCATGGGATTATCAAATTCCTCGATCCCATCCCATGAATGGCCGGTGGTGTTGGGATCATCGTCCAGCTTTTTAGGTGTTTTCTTGGCCATGATCTCAGCCCTCCTTGGTATCGGCCCCGACGCGGCGCGGCGCGGGCTTATCTTCGTGGCGGAAGGGGATATTGCGTTGGTCTTCGTAGCTCTTTGTGCCGCCCGGCCGGAAGACCCACAGGATCATGCCGACAAAGAAGATAAAAAGCGCCAGAAGCATCCAGCTATCGGCAAATTCCCTGAGTAGCGAATAGGTGTCCATATCGCGATCCTCCCTCAGCGGCTGGCGTCAGGGGTGAAGGTCGAGAAATCGACCAGCGTGCCCAGCATTTGCAGATAGGCGATCAGCGCATCCATCTCGGAAATGCCCGCCTGTCCGTCGAAGTTACGCACCTGTGCGCCCGGATACCTCTCCACCATCGCGTCATAATCGCCGAACGGGTCGATCTGCACCTTGAAATCGGCCGCTGCGTTTTCGATCATCTCGTCGGTGTATGGCACCCCAACCAGCTTGTGCGTTTTCAGCAGATCGCCGATATACGTCGGCTCAATCATCGCCTTTTCAAGGTAGCCATAGGTCGGCATGATCGATTCCGGCACGACCGATTGCGGGTTGCGCAGGTGGTCCAGATGCCACTCGTCCGAATAACGCCCCCCGACACGCGCCAGATCAGGTCCCGTGCGCTTGGAACCCCATTGGAACGGGTGGTCGTACTTGCTCTCTGCGGCCAGCGAATAGTGCCCATAACGTTCGACCTCGTCGCGCATCGGACGGATCATCTGACTGTGGCAGGTGTAGCAGCCTTCGCGCACGTAGATGTCGCGCCCGGTCAGCTCCAGCGGGGTGTAGGGGCGCATGCCCTCTACGTCCTCGATGGTGTTTTCCAGCCAGAAAAGCGGAGCGATCTGCACGATGCCCCCAATCGTGACCACGAGGAAGGCAAAGATTGCCAGCAGCGTCACGTTTTTTTCGAGGATTGCGTGTTTGTCCAAGATTGCCATTTAACCGGTCCCTCTCTCTTATTCAGCCGGGACAGCGGAGTTGTCTGCAGTCACAGCAGGGCTCCGTCTGACGGTCATGTAAAGGTTGTAACACATGATGACGCCCCCCAGCAGGAACAGCACTCCGCCCAGTCCACGCACCACCAGCATCGGGAACTTGGCCGCCACGGTATCGGCGAAGGAGTTCACGAGGAAACCGTTGGCATCCACTTCGCGCCACATCAGCCCCTCCATGATGCCGGTCACCCACATGGACGCGGCGTAGAGGATGATCCCGATCGTGGCCAACCAGAAGTGCCAGCTGACCAAGCTCAGACTGTATAGCCTTTCACGATTCCACAGCTTCGGCACCAGGAAGTAGAGTGCGCCAAAGGTGATCATACCGTTCCAGCCCAATGCGCCGGAATGAACGTGCCCGATGGTCCAGTCAGTATAATGCGACAGCGCGTTCACCGCACGGATCGACATCATTGGACCCTCGAATGTGGACATACCGTAGAACCCGATGGAAATGACCATCATGCGGATGATCGGATCGGTCCGCAGTTTGTCCCAGGCACCGCTCAGCGTCATCAGACCGTTGATCATGCCACCCCAGCTGGGCATCCACAGAATAACCGAGAACACCATGCCCAGCGTCGTCGCCCAATCGGGCAGCGCAGTGTAGTGCAGGTGGTGCGGGCCGGCCCAGATATAGAGGAAGATCAGCGCCCAGAAGTGAATGATCGACAGCTTGTAACTAAACACTGGGCGTTCGGCCTGCTTTGGCACAAAGTAATACATCATGCCCAGAAACCCTGCGGTCAGGAAGAAGCCCACCGCGTTATGGCCGTACCACCATTGCACCATGGCATCCTGCACCCCCGAAAAGACCTGAACGGATTTGGATCCGAAAATGCTGACTGGAATGCTGAGGTTGTTGAACACATGCAGCATCGCAACCGTGATGATGAACGACAGGTAGAACCAGTTGGCCACATAGATGTGCGGTTCTTTACGTTTGACCAGCGTGCCGATAAAAATTGCCAGATATGCCAGCCAGACAACCGTCAGCCACAAATCCACATACCACTCGGGCTCGGCGTATTCCTTGGACTGGGTCGCGCCCAACAGGTATCCGGTCGCGGCCAGAACGATGAACAGCTGATAGCCCCAGAATACGAACCACGCCAGATTGCCACCCCACAGGCGCGCTGCACTCGTACGCTGCACCACATAGAGGGACGTCGCGATCAAGGCATTGCCACCAAAGGCAAAAATCACCGCCGACGTATGCAGCGGCCGCAACCGGCCAAAGTTCGCATAGCCTTCAGCCCAATCGAAATTAAGTTGGGGAAAGGCTAACTGGAATGCGATGAACGTGCCGGCCAGAAATCCGACCACCCCCCAGAATGCCGTTGCGATCACGCCGGCGCGAATGACGCCATCCATGTATTCGCCTGACATATCAACCGCTTCGTATGGTTCATCGGTATTGCGCAGCACCCACAGGAACGTTCCCGCAGAGGCCAGCGCAATGGTCAGAGCATTTACCAGATAGGCCAGATCGCGAGCATAGTTGGCTGCGATCAACGCAAATAGCGTAATCAGACCAAGCGTGAGAAGCTTGATATAGTTCGACATGGTATGTCCCTTCGTCCTGTTCCACGCGATTCGACCAGAATCGCGCGTGCGCGTTTAGGCTTTGCCCCTTGATGCCGCAGTGCAGCGGCATACACTTTGATCTGCATCAAGGATTCAAATTGCTTTCCTTGACTCGCATCAAGGTCGGAAGGGTAGATTCCCGCCAACCTGCGGGAGAAAAACCCGGTCGGGGTAGTTTTCCCGACCTGTAACCACACTGCAAGGAGCTTATCATGGCTTACAAAACGATCGCCTCAGTTCTAACCGATGAAAGTCTCATGTTTCCGGCGCTCGAATGTGCGATTGACGCATCGCGCGCACATGATGCGCATCTTGATGTTCTTGCACTCGGCGTTGATCGGTCCTCCGTCGGGTATTATTACTCTGGTGCTTCGGCGATGATGTTGGAGCAATCAATTGGCCGCACAGAGGAAGAGTCCCGGCAAATCGAGGCGGCGGCCCGATCGCAGTTGACCAAAAGCGATTTGCGCTGGTCCTGCGAATCCGATGTGGCACAGCTTGTCGATCTGGCGCGTAGGGTTGCCCAGAGGGTGCGATTTTCCGATTTGGCCATCCTGCCACAGCCCTACGGAAAAGAACGCGGCGCAGAGTTGGAACCCGTGACCGAAGCGTGCCTGTTTGATGCACAGGTTCCGGTGATGATCATACCCGACGATGCACAATCTGTTGCACGCCCCAAGAGGATCGCGATCGGCTGGAATGACAGTGCCGAGGCGATGACAGCGGCGCGTGCGGCATTGCCACTGCTGAAAGAGGCGGAAAAGGTACATGTGGTGATCATTGATCCCCCCGCCCACAGCGCCAGCCGCTCAGACCCCGGCGGATTGCTGTCGCAGTTTCTGGCCCGTCACGGTGTCCGGGTTGAAATTGACGTTTTGTCCAAGACATTGCCGCGCGTATCGGACGTGTTGATGCGCCACTGCGCGGACATGGATGCCGATCTGATGGTGCTCGGGGCCTACGGTCATTCGCGATTCCGCGAGGCGGTCTTTGGTGGGGCGACGCGCGACTTGCTGGAACAAACGACTGTTCCATTGCTGATGGCGCATTAGGGGGTTTTTTCACGGCGCGCAGCTTTGACTTGACCCAACGGCCATACCTCTCGCACGCTCACTGCGGGAGGCATGGCAATGCAGATAGCAGCAGGGCTGAGTGGCATGGCCATGGGTATGGGCATGGTCGCCATGCTTTTTCTGACCATGCCAGTTTTTCAGCGGTCACCCACTGCGCAAACCCTGCCCGAGCTTGAGTTGCATCTGGTGCTGGCCTTCGATGTGTCGGCCAGCGTGAACGATGTGGAGTTTGCCCGCCAGCGCCGAGGCACTGCCGCCGCACTGCGAGCCCCCTCTGTCATGCGCGCGATCCGCAACGCACCCGGCGGCGTCGCAATGTCTGTCGTGCAATGGTCCAGTATCAGACGGCAGGCGTCCGGTCTGGGCTGGGCATGGATACAAACGGACGAGGAGACCGTGGCATTTGCCCGCGCGGTCGACGCGATGCCGCGCCGACTGGAAGGTGGCGGAACGATGATCCACGCGGGCCTTAGCTATGCGGCAGAGCAATTCGACACCGCACCGCATGTAGCCCGGCGGCAGGTGATCGATTTGTCGGGCAATGGCCAGACAGATGACGCGATCAAACTGCGCGAAGTGCGAGACAGCCTCTTGCGGCGCGGTATCGTGATCAACGCGCTCGCGATCGAAGAGGACACCGACGATCTGACCGATTACTTTCATGCCGAGGTCATAGGCGGGCGGCAGTCCTTTGTTATCACGGCAGATGATTGGAACGATTTCAGCCGCGCCATGCAGATCAAACTGTTACGTGAGATCCGCGGCGCGGTATTTTCCAGTACCCCCACGGTAACACAACGGGCATCACGTTGAGCGCCCCGCAGATCAGACCAGCATGCCGCCGTCGCTGTCATCCCCGGCGATGGCCTGCAGCCCGTCGAAATCCGGGACCGTAACGCGACGCTTGCCTTCGAGATGGATAATCCCCTCGCGTTTAAGCGCCGAAATCTGGCGGCTGACCGTCTCCAGCGTCAGACCCAGATAATCGGCCATTGCCTCTCGGGTCAGCGGCAGGTCGAACACCATCGGACCAGACCCGGCGACCAGTTTCAGCGTTGCATTGCGCCGCCCGATGATCAGCAGAAGTGATGCGATCTTTTCACGTGCAGTCTTGCGCCCCAGTACCAGCATCCATTCACGCGCGGCATCCAGTTCATCCAACGTCATTTCCAGCAGCCGCTGCGAGACGGCAGGCGTTTCACGCAGCAACTCCTCGAAGGGTTTCTTGCGAAAACAGCACATCACCAGATCACTGGTCGCAACCACGTCATACGCCGCGGCACTGCGTCCCGGACGACCGACGAAATCGCTGGGCAACAGCAAACCGACCATCTGCCGGCGGCCATCCTCCATCGTCTGGGTCAACGTGGCGATACCCGATACGACCGAGCCAACAAAATCCATCCGGTCCCCGGACCAGACGACGGTCTGCCCAGCCTGAAAGCTGCGATAGTATTTGATCCCATCGAGACGCTCCAACTCTTCGGCCTCGCACCGAGCACAAACGGCACGGTGTCGGATTGGGCATCCGTCGCAATCTTGTGGAAGCACCGGAGGGGAAGTGGAAGTCATTGCCATTTCTGGTCTGTGCCCTTCGCTCTTGATCTGGGTCAAAGTTGACGCCATCGGCACTCCATAAACTATGCGCATGGATAGCAAAGCACAACTGGCCAGGTTTGGGCTCTTTGATGCCGACGTGCCCCGTTACACCAGCTATCCCACAACCGCGCAGTTCACTGATACGATCGGCCCGGATGATCACTCAGCATGGGTCAGGGCCATCCCGGATGGCAATAAAATCTCGATATATGTGCACGTTCCCTTCTGTCGGCGGTTGTGCTGGTTCTGCGCGTACCGGACCCAAGGCACCCGGAACGATCACCCCATCGCCGCTTATCTGAACGTGATAAAAGCTGAACTGGCATTGCTCAGTGCGGATTTGCCGCAGGGCGTCACACTTTCGCGGCTCTACTGGGGCGGGGGCACGCCGACCCTGCTGACACCATCGATGATTGCCGATTTGACGGAGACTATTCGCGCGGTTGTACCCTTTGCCGAAGATACAGAATTCTCGGTGGAAATTGACCCGACCGAAATCGACTCTACACGTCTGGACGCGTTGATGCATGCGGGCCTAAGCCATGCTGTGATCGGAATTCAGGATTTTGATCCGTTGGTTCAGGCCGCCATTGGCCGCATCCAAAGCTTTGATGCCACCCGCGATGTCGTCGCGGAGTTACGGGCGCGCAGCATCGAACACATCAGCGTGGGCATCCTCTACGGCCTACCACACCAGACGCCGGTTCGAATTGCGCAGAGCGTGCAACATCTGCTGTCTCTCAATCCCGATCGTATCGCACTATATGGCTATGCCCATGTGCCGGGGATTGCCAAACGTCAGCAACTCATCCCTTCAGCGGACTTGCCAACGCCCCAAGAACGCCTCGCTCTCTTTCAGGCCGCACAGGAACTTCTTGTGTGGGATGGATATAGTCAGATCGGCATCGACCATTTCTGTGGTGTTGCCGACGGCCTGCCACAGGCACAGCAGACGGGGCAACTGCGGCGCAGCTTTCAGGGGTATACTGACGATCCCGCGGACGTGCTGATCGGCATCGGCGCGTCGGCCATTTCGCATTTTCCACAGGGTTATACGCAAAACGCGCCAGCAACCGGAGCATACGCCGCCGCCATTCAGGCCGGGCAATATGCAACGCAGCGCGGCCATGCCTACCGGGGCGACGACCTGATGCGCGCCCGGGTCATTCAGGCGCTAATGTGTGATTTCACCGTATGCCGCGCCAGATTGTGCAGGGACTTAGACATCTCGGCAGATGCATTGCACCGCCTGTTGGCCGAGGTCGCAGCCCGTTTCCCCAACCTGTTGCAGCTGGACGAAGAGGGCCTGACCATCCCGACAGAGGCACGATTGCTGACGCGGGTGATCGCGCGAGCGTTCGACGGCTATGCCGTCGACATGTCCGGGCACTGGTCGCCATTTTGACCCGTAGCCCAGCGAACGCCAGACAGGATCAAATGTCGCGCGCCAACTCTGCCTGCAATGCTGCGTAATCAGCCAACCCGAATTCGGCCCCCATCACCGCATCCCATTTGTCAGCAAAGGCCCCGCGCACCGCGTTCGGCAGGGCAACGCGCCCCTGCCCGGTCTTGCCCGACGACACTTTGGTCGCCTCTCCATCGGGCGGCAGCCCCATCGCACGATCTGTAACGCGTCGCAGGAAATGATCGTCGAAATGACCTGCATGCGTCTTCATAAATGCAAAATTCGCCTGTTCGATGGCAATACGGCGCGCCTCTGGATCATCGACACCGATGAAATCCGCGACACGGGTGACGACGCCCGGCAAATCCCGCTTCAATCCCTCGAAACTGAGCAGCAACACATTGTCATCAGAGCGCCGCCGCCACCACGAGCGCGCGTGCTCCCAATAGCTGTCACTCGCATCGCGTTGCAGAAAATACGCCGCGAAGTCCTCTACCGAAATCGCGCCACGCTCGATCATCCAACCGTCCATGAAACGATAGAGCGACAGCATCGCATCCACCGGATCGCGCATCACCACGATATAGCGGCCCCCCTTGGGAATTTCGTCCCAACGCTGATGGCTCTTGAATGCGCGCGGCCGCGCTACCTGCGGCGCATCCAAGGTCTGGCCCAGATCATGTGCCAGTTCCAGCCAAGGCATGACTTCGGTGATTTCTCCAAACGCCATCGACCCGCCCGTGCGCAGTCCATGGACGATCTGCTGCATCCAGGTGGTGCCGCATTTGGAATAGGGGGTGATGATCACATCCGATGGCCGCGGCCTGAACCGCGCGGCCATCTCCAGCGATGCATCTGTCACGAAATAACGTAACCGCGCCTGCAATTCGCCAATCGTGGTTGGCCTGCTGCCTGTCACCCCGCGCGCTCCGCCTTCAGGTCGAGCGCGGCGCGCAGCAGGGTTTGCGCGTATTCCGTCCGCGGTGCGTCAAAGAGCGTCTGCGCCTCACCCGTCTCGATGATATCTCCATGGCGCATCACCACGACGCGGTGACTCATCGCGCGCACCACGTTGAGGTCATGGCTGATAAAGAGATAGGCCAGCCCGTACTTGACCTGCAACCGGCGCAACAGATCCACGATCTGCACCTGCACCGTCATGTCCAGCGCACTGGTCGGTTCGTCCAGAACCAGCAGGCGCGGGCGCAGGATCATCGCCCGGGCAATAGCGATCCGCTGGCGTTGCCCACCCGAAAACTCGTGCGGATAGCGATCCATCGCGCTGGCGGGCAATTCGACCTCTTCCAGTACCTCGGCCACCAGATCGCGCACCGGCCGCCCCTCGGGATTGCCATGCACACCCAGCCCCTCGGCGATGATCTGCCCGCAGGTCATGCGTGGGCTCAGGCTGCCGAACGGATCCTGAAACACGATCTGCATATCGGCGCGGTGACGCCGCAGCGCACGGGTGGACCAGCCATGCACATCCTCTCCCATGAAGGTGATTTTGCCCTCGGAACCGATCAACCGCATGATTGCCAGTGCCAGAGTAGTCTTGCCCGACCCGCTTTCGCCGACGATGCCTAGCGTCTCACCTGCGCGGACCTCTATGCTGGCGTCATTCACCGCCTTCACATGGCCAACCGTGCGCTTCAAAAACCCCTTGGTGATCGGGAACCAGACCCGCAGGTTTTCGGTCTTGACCACCACGGGCGCGTCGTGGGGCACCGGGGCAGGCACACCTGCGGCACGCGCGCCCAGCAGCTTGCGGGTGTACTCGTGTTGCGGATTGCCGAAAATCCGCGTTGTCGGCCCGGCCTCGACGATCTGGCCATCCTTCATCACACAGACTTTGTCAGCAATGCGCTGCACCACCCCCAGATCATGGGTGATGAACAACAGCCCCATATTCTCGCGTGCTTTCAGATCGGCCAACAGCTCGAGGATTTGCGCCTGAATGGTGACATCCAGCGCCGTCGTCGGCTCGTCCGCGATCAGGATATCCGGCCTGTTGGCCAGTGCCATGGCGATCATCACGCGCTGGCGCTGCCCACCGGACAACTCGTGCGGATAGGCACTCAGTCGGGATTCCGCGTCGCGGATACCGACCTTTTCCATCAGTTCCAGCACCGTCCCACGGGCCGGGCTCGACATGATCCAGCCGCGCGATGTGCCCCCCAGAACCACACGCCCCAGCCATAGCGCCAGCGTCAGTCCCGCCGCCCAGATCAACGCCCGGGTGGCACGCGGCACCAGATCAGCCAGATACGCCTCCATGAAATTCAGGCTCGGCTTGTCCGGTGCAGTGACGACGAATGACGCATAGGCAGCAATCGCGACAAAAACCACCGCACACCAGATCAGACATTTCACCGGATTGAAATTCAGCCAGCTTTCCAACAGCCGCTTTGTTCCACTGCGCCCCTTCAGGTTCTGATGCAACTCCAGCGATTCCGACAACTGCTTTTCGATCGTATGCAGCGGGTTGAGCGACGTCATCGGCTCCTGAAAGATAAAGCTGATGTCATTGCCGCGCACCTTGCGCAGCATTTTTTCATCCGCCCCGATCATCTGCTGCCCGTCATAGGTCACGCTACCGCCGACCTCGGCAGAACTGCCTAGCAGCGATACGGTACTCAACGCCGTGATAGATTTGCCCGAGCCGGATTCACCAACCAGCGCCACCGTTTCGCCCCGATCGACGGTAAAGCTGACGCCGTGGACACAAGGCACAATCTGCCCATCCTGCCGAAACGCTATCTTCAGGTCCTTGACGTCCAGCAGGCTCATTCAAACGTCTTTCTGGGATCAAACGCGTCGCGCACGCCCTCAAAGATAAAGACCAGCAGCGACAGCATGATGGCAAAGGCGAAAAACGCGGTAAACGCCAGCCACGGTGCCTGCAAGTTGCGCTTGGCCTGCAATGTCAGTTCGCCCAGTGACGGAGCCGAGGATGGAAGGCCAAAGCCCAGAAAATCCAACTGTGCCAGCAAAGAAATCGTGCCGGTAATCAAAAACGGCAGCATCGTTAGCGTCGCCACCATCGCGTTGGGCAGCATGTGGCGGAACATGATCTTAAGGTTACTCACGCCCAGCGCCTTGGCCGCGCGGACATATTCCAGATTGCGCGCCCGCAGGAACTCGGCCCGCACCACGCCCACCAAAGCCATCCAGCCGAAGAAGACTGTGATGGCCACCAGCAGCCAGAAACTGCGCGGTAGCACCGCGAACAGGATGATGATCACATATAGCTGCGGGGTCGCACTCCAAATCTCAATGATGCGCTGGAAAATCAGATCAGTCAGCCCACCGAAATACCCCTGCACAGCACCTGCGACAATTCCGATGATCGACGCCGACGCGGTCACTATCAGCGTAAACAATACCGACAGGCGAAAGCCGTAAATCACCCGCGCCATCACGTCGCGCTTGGTATCGTCCGTGCCCAGCCAGTTCTGCGGATTGGGCGGCAACGGCGCCGCGCCGGGCCGGTCCACGGCAGTGTCATAGCTATAGGGGATGATCGGCCACAGCGCCCAGCCGGCCTCGATCGCTTCGCCCTCCACGACACCATCCTCAGCATCGGCGATCACGCCTTCGGGATCGTCAAAGCAGATGTCCAGCCCCCCCGACACGATCAGGCAGTGCACTTCCGGGTCGCGGTAGACGGCTTCGGTTTCGAAATCACCGCCAAAGGCTGTCTCAGGATAAAAGCGGAAAATCGGCATGTAATACCCGCCCCGATATTCGATCAGGATTGGCTTGTCGTTGGCCACAAATTCTGCGCAAGCGGTGACGCCAAACACGATCGTAAACAGGATCAACGACCAGAACGCACGCCGATTGCGTCGAAAATTGTGCCACCGGCGCTGATTAAGCGGCGACATCGCCATCAGACATGTCCCCTTGCATCTTCTGGCCCCAAATACTCTGCGAGGGGCAGCATTCCCATTCCGAAAAGAGTACCAAAGCTGAAAGCAGAGATGTTGATACGCACCCTCACCCCTCCCGCTTTTCAAAATCAATGCGCGGATCGACCAGCACATACATCAGATCCGATATGATCCCGACCACCAGCCCAATGAGGCCAAACAGAAAGAGCGTTCCGAACATCACCGGGTAATCGCGCCCGACGGCGGCCTCGAACCCAAGCCGTCCCAGCCCGTCGAGCGAGAAAATCGTCTCGATCAACACCGATCCGCCAAAGAACACGCCGATGAATACCGCAGGAAACCCCGCGATCACGATCAGCATCGCATTGCGGAACACGTGGCCATAGAGCACGCGTTTTTCGCTCAGTCCCTTGGCGCGGGCGGTCATAACGTAGTGCTTCTTGATCTCATCGAGAAAACTGTTCTTGGTTAGCAGCGTCAGCGTTGCAAAGGCTGAAATCGTGCTGGCTAGAACCGGCAGCGTGATGTGCCACAAATAATCGCCGACTTTGCCCAGTGCGCTCAGCTGGTCGAAATCATCCGATGTGAGACCGCGCAACGGGAACCATTTCCAGTATGAGCCCCCCGCAAACAGCACCAGCAGCATGATCGCAAACAGGAATGCAGGGATCGCATAGGCGATGATGATCGCCCCGCTGGTCCAAGTGTCGAAGGGGCTGCCGTCGCGCACTGCTTTGGAAATGCCCAGTGGGATCGAAATCAGATAGGCGATCACCGTCGACCACAGACCCAGAGTGATCGACACCGGCATTTTCTCCAGCACCAGATCGGTCACGTCGATCTTGCGAAAATAGCTTTCGCCGAAATCGAACCGCGCATAGTTCCACATCATCCCGATGAAGCGTTCCACCGGAGGCTTATCAAGGCCGAACTGCTCTTCCAGTTCTTTGATCAATTCCGGCGGCAGGCCGCGCGCGCCGACATATTTCTCGCTGCCCTGACTCAGCATTTCGCCGCCCGCATCGGCCCCGCCGCCCGAGAACCCCTCGAACACGTCGCCCTCGCCCTGCATCTTGGCGATGATCTGCTCGACCGGTCCACCCGGCACGAACTGCACCAGCGCAAAGTTGATGATCATAATCCCCAGAAGCGTCGGAATGATCAGCAACAGCCGCCGCAGGATATAGGCACCCATACGCGGTTTACCTCAATGCACCCGCCGCCTTGAGCGCGGCGGCCTTTTCCGCATCGAACCACCAGAAATCCAGCACACCCAACTGATAGGGCGGCTGATCCTTGGGGTGATCGAACACATCCCAATAGGCGACCCAATGCTTGTCATTATACCACACTGGCACCATGGCGAACTCGTAACGCAATGCGCGATCCAGCGCGCGCATGGCTGCGTCCTCTTCTGCTTGGCTTTGTGTCTCCAGCGACGCGTCGATGATCGCATCAATCAACGGGCTGGCGATCCCGGCGGGGTTAAAGACAGAGTAGGACGCCGCCTCTGACCCATACATCTGGCGCAGTCCGGTGCCCGCACCGGTCAGCGGGTAGTAAGAGGCAAACAGCATGTCATAATCACGCTCGCGTCGCCGCAGGGTGAATTGCGACACATCAATCGTCTCATATCTCGGCGTGATTCCCAGCTGTTCGATATTGCTCATAAAGTTTTCGATGATCCCGCCCAGCGTCGCCGCACTTGGTGCCGGGATCGGAAAGTTCAGCGTCAGCAACTCGCCCTTGGCATTGCGGCGTTTGCCGTCATCGCCCACGGGCCAACCCGCGTCGTCCAGCAGTTTCATCGCCTGCCGGCGGTTGCGCCGATCCGACAGCCCGTCTGCGCGCGAACTGTGCGCCATAACCGCAGGATCACTCAGCATCTCGGCGGGCACCACATCGCCCAGCGATTTCAACAGATCCAGCTCCAGTCCCTCAGGTGGTCCCTTGGCTTCTAAGTCGGTGTCCTGTGTGTAGGAATGGCGCTGCTTGAACAGCCCGTATTGCAGTGACTCGTTGGTCCATTCAAAGTTGAACGCCAACGCAATCGCCTGCCGCACACGCTTGTCCTGTAGTTTTTCCCGGCCAAGGTTGAACACAAAACCAGAGGCACCGGGCGGCAGCCCGTCCGGCAGTTCTTCCAGCTTGACCCAATCGTTTTGCACGGCAGGGAAATCATACGACCGTGCCCATTTTTTCGAACTGGTCTCGGACCGGAACAGGTATTCGCCCGCCTTGAACGACTCGAAGGTGGCCGCGTCGTCCAGAAAATACTCGATACGGATGCGGTCAAAGTTGAACCGCCCCTGATTGACCGGCAAATCCCAGCCCCAATAATCGGGGTTGCGTCGATAGACGATCCGGCGGCCCACATCAAAACTGTCCAGAACATACGGGCCCGACCCGATCGCGGGATCAAGCCGCGATTCGTTCAGCTTGGCCCCAGTGCGTTCGTACCACGCCTTAGAGAACACCGGGGTCGATCCGACCTGATCAATCATCGACCGCCGTGACGGATCATCGGCAAAGGTGAACTTTACCCGGTGATCATCCAGCGCCTCGGCCGTCAGAATGCGTTTTTTCACGGCCTCGGCGTAGGACGGAATCCCCTGTGTGATGAACAGGTTATGTGAAAACACCACATCATGCGCGGTCACTGGCGTTCCGTCGGAGAATCGCGCTTCGGGGCGCATGTGGAAAATGACCCAAGTTTTGCCCTCGTCATATTCCAGTCGCTCGGCCAGCAATCCGTAACTCTCGCCATAGGCGTCGGCAGGCACCCAGTTGGTGTTGCTCAACGGATCCTCGGCCAGCAGCGACTCGTATAGTATCGGGGTGCCCGACCCCGGCACACCCTTCAGCGCATAAGGGTTGAGCGTATCGAAAGTGCCGGATGCCGCCAGCGAGATTTCTCCGCCCTTGGGCGCGTCGGGATTCACATAGTTGAAATGCGGAAAATCGGCAGGGTAGCTCAGGTCGCCGAAATAGGAATATCCGTGGGTGCTGATGATCTTGTCTTCAGCCAGAGCGGCCTGCGCCATCAACGCGGCGATGCCAAGGCCCAGCATTGCGGTCCAGAACGACCGGCGTCTGCTGCGGTGCGGTGCCCGCGCGATAGCGCGACCTTGCGCGGTGCGTGCCTTCTGGTGATCTGTGCGTACGATCATCCTGACCTCCCTGTTGCTGCCCCATTTATCTGGGGCGCGTTTTGCCTGCTGCAAGCTAATGGAGGCTCACTGCGAGTTTCAAGCGTTGATCGGCGGTCATTCCGTGAAACCCGGCCCGCCAAATGCACCGCGCAGCAAAAAGCCGCCAGACCCTGCTGATCTGGCGGCTATTTGTAATCAAAACGACCCAGTATCAATTGTCGAGGCTGTCGAGATACGCAATCACATTCGCGCGATCTTCTGCCTTGCCAAGCCCGGAAAAGCCCATCGACGTGCCCGGTGCGTAGCTGGCCGGTTTCGTCAGGAACCCGTCCAGATGCTCGGGCGTCCAGACATCGGCAACGGCTTTGAGGCTGCCGGAATACCCGAAACCCTCGGCTGCGCCCACATCGCGACCCACAACGCCATAGAGCGAAGGACCAGTTGAATTCTCACCTGCCTCCAGCTTGTGACAAGCCTTGCATTTGTTAAAGACGCGTTCGCCCTTGCCGATATCAGCCGACGCAAGAAGCTCTTCGATGGACGGGCCTTCTTCTTCCACCGCATCGGTGTCGCCACCTGTTTCAATCACATAGCCTTGGGCGTGATCGCCGCCATGGCTGCCGCCACCGTGATAGATGGTTTCAGCCGCAAATTTTCCCAGAAGGAACACCAGAAAGGCCCCGCAAAAGCCGCCCAGAATCTTGGTCAGTGTCATCGTGTCGAACATAGGCCCGTTTCCATTTGAGTTTTAGAAGTCTCTTGGCCGCGTATCTATCCGCTTCCCCTAGGCGGGCGCAAGGTATAGTTTCCGCGACCAAATGCCCAAGGGCCGAGCAAGGTGACAGGATAACAACACCATGACCAATCGTATTGCCTTTCAAGGCGAACCCGGTGCCTATTCACATCAGGCCTGCGTCGACACCTATCCGGACCTTGATCCGCTGCCCTGCCGCACATTCGAGGACGCGATGGAGGCCGTCCGCGCGGGGGCGGCCGTATTGGCGATGTTACCGGTCGAAAATTCGACCTTTGGCCGGGTTGCGGACATCCACCATCTGATGCCCAACAGTGGACTGCACATCATCAACGAGGCGTTCGTGCGCGTGCATATCAACCTGTTGGCGCTGCCCGGAACGGCGCTGGCTGATGTAAAACAGGCGATGAGCCATACCATGCTGCTGGGCCAGTGCCGCGCCTATCTTGAGGCGCACAACATCGCTCGCGTGACCGGTGCGGACACCGCCGGGTCCGCCCGGCAGGTCGCGCAGGACGGCGATCCAACGACTGCCGCTCTGGCCAGCGAACTGGCGGGACAGATCTATGGCCTCGACGTTTTGGCGCGCCATATCGAGGATGAAGGCAACAACACCACCCGTTTTCTAGTTATGTCGCCCGAACCGGACATGTCGCGGCGTGGCGATGATGGGATGATCACCAGTTTCGTCTTTACCGTCCGCAACATTCCTGCGGCTCTGTACAAGGCGATGGGCGGGTTCGCCACCAACGGCGTGAATATGACCAAGCTGGAATCCTACATGGTGGGCGGGTCGTTTTCGGCCACGCAATTCTATGCCGATATCGAAGGCCACCCCAAGGATCCCGGTGTCGCGCTGGCGTTGGAAGAGTTGCGGTATTTCACCTCGCAGCTCGATATTCTGGGGGTCTACCCGCGCGACCCTGCACGCGAATAGCACGGCCGCCCGCCGCCTCGCGTCGGTGGGGCATGGCCGATCACGATACCATCATGCCCAGATCACAGCGCCGTGCGGCGCAGTGACCGGTTTTTCACGTCGCGGCGACTGCCCATTTCCATTACGTTGCGCGCCCCCACTTCAGGGTCATGCAAGGCAGGCATACCGCCCGCCCCAGCACCAACTGACACCTGACGTGAAAGGATCACAATATGCGACTGTTCAGCCTTATCGCCCTCATCACCGCCACCGCATCCCCCGCGCTGGCCAACACGCCGCCGATCAACATTGCGACCGATAGCACATACAGCGCCCGTGACACGGGCGATCGTCTGGAGCGGGCCAAAATATTCGAGACCAGCGAACTCTTTGGTAGCGAGCGGGCGGGCGATCCACGCACCCGTGCTCGCGACACTGGCGACCGCAAGGAAAACGCAAAAACCTTCGACCTGAGCGAACTGAGCGCGCAAGAGCGCCACGGCCTCACATAAGCGCAACCGAACGCCTGTCGCGGCGCAGTTTCACTTCGTCTTCTCCATGCACCGCGCAGACGAGAGGCGTCCGGGCCAGTCAGCCGGGCGCCTCGCTATATCGTCACAAAGTATCAAAATGGCTCAGCCGCAGCGAGAATATTTATCTTCCATGTCGCGCGCAAAAGATGCCGCGCGCGCCTCGAAACGCTTAGTCATGTTCGATTTCGCCAGCTTAAGCGACTGAACCATCAGCCGTGATGACAGGGTCTGCGGTTTCAGCTCCATCTCCATCGACATTCGTGTGCGTCCACGCGACAGCGCCACCAGATCCAGCACCATTTCGCAGTTCAGAGCCGATGACGTTGCAACAAAGCACATCCCGCTCGGCGGGTCGTACTCGGTCAGTTCCAACTGCATTTTCCTGCGTTTTCCGCGCAATTCGAACGCAGTATTCCACAACATGCCGGCACCATTCTGCGGCTTGTCGTCGACGCGCTGCACTTCGGCTCCACGCCGCAGCGCCAAGCGTTCCAACATTGCGAAATCTGACACCTGATCAAAAACAAACTCAATAGGTGCTTCGACGTCTTCTCTGGTCGAGAATTTCATTGCTCAGCCTCTTTCGTGCTTTTCCGCCTATTGTCACCTCAATCCAGCGTATCCGCAAGCCAGTTGCGCAGCAAAAAATGCGCAATCGCACCCTTTCGTGCCGGGGCAATATCCGGGTGCTGCCCGGCAAAGACTTGCGCCATCTCTTCACGCGTGACCCATATCGCGTCCTCAATCTCGACCGGATCGACAGTGATTTCCGTGCTGGTGGCGATTCCTTCGCATCCTATCATCAACGACGTGGGAAAGGCCCAAGGCTGACTGGCCAGATACCGGACAGCACCGACCTGCACCTGTGTCTCTTCCATAACTTCACGCCGTACCGCGGCCTCGATCGTCTCGCCCGGCTCGACAAAGCCGGCCAGCAGCGAGTACATCCCATCCGGCCACCCCGGAGATCGTCCCATCAGAACCGAATTGCCATTCAGGATCAGCATGATAACCACAGGATCGGTGCGCGGAAAATGTTGCGCGTTGCAGCTGGGACAGCCCCGCTGCCATCCCGCCTGCGCGATCTCGCTAGCAACGCCACAACAGGCACAGAACCCGTGGCTCGCGTGCCAAGAATAGAGCGCCTTCGCCGTCGCCGCCAGTTCGGCATCCCGCGCGTTCAGGCTGGTCATGATCCGGCGCAGCTCGGCAAAAACCGCATCCTGCGGCAGGTCCGGGTGTTGCTGTTCAGAGGCATCAAGGAACGTGTTCAGCGATGTCGCCTCCAGCCCTGCAGGTAGCCAACTCGACATGTCATGAGCAAAGACCAGCGTGCCATCCGCTTCACGACCGAGCAGAATCTCGCTATCTGCATCAACGTGTCGGCCGCTCTTAATAATCGGATGATCCATCGGCAATCGCACCAGTTGATCCAGACTGCCCGCCTGCACCAACGGCTTGCCGCGCCACAAAAGAATGCTCAGCGCGGTGCCTTCACGTCTGGCGCGATCCATCAGGTCCGGCATGCTGCGCAATGCGGCCGCCCGATCCAGCCCAGAACCGCCAAACGTCACCGTTTCTGCGTGCCGCATTGTTCTCTCCTTAGATTTGTTGCTCAGGTGCCACGATCTTTGATCAAGGACAAGCCGGGGCCGTCCGGAACGCCGCATTTCTTGCGAACCTCGAGAAAGGCAACTTAGGGTTGATGGTATAGAAGCTATTAAATTTTAAGGCGTTCTCCTTCGCCAACCCAAATATTTTGATCATGCCCACGCCAGTAATGACCCCACATAGAACATCCGCAGCGCGCACCAAGCAGATCCAAACTCCGGCCATACAGGCGACACTTCGTCTGTTGTCCACCACTGACCTGCACGCCAATCTGCTGCCTTATGACTATTATGCGGACAAAGGCGATCAGCCTTACGGGCTGGCTCGTACTGCCACCCTGATCCGCGCCGCGCGGGCCGAGGCGTCCAACGTCATGCTGTTCGACAATGGCGATGCATGCAGGGCACGCCACTTAGCGACATCACTGCGCAGGCCGACAGCGGCTGGACCGGGGACCACCCGATGATTACGGCGATGAATCATCTGGGGTATGACGCGGCAGGATTGGGCAACCATGAATTCAATTTCGGCCTTGATTGGCTGACGCAGACGCTTTCCGCCGCCCGGTTCCCCATCACCTGCGCAAATGTGACCATCGGACCGGGCCCGATGGGCGCCCCTTTGCTGCCGCCTTATCTGTTGCTTCCACGACAGATCATCGACACCCAAGGGCAATCCCATACGCTGATATTAGGTGTGATCGGTCTGGTGCCAACCCAGATCACGGTTTGGGACACCTGTCACCTGAGCGGACAGGCAACGGCGCAGGATATGGTTCAAACCGCCCGCCGCCTGATCCCGCAGATGCGGCACCAAGGGGCCGATCTGGTGCTGATGCTGGCCCATACCGGGATAGAGTCGGGGCCCTATCGCCCCGGGATGGAAAATGCGGCCCTATCGCTTGCTGCGGTGCCGGGAGTTGATGCGCTGATAGCCGGCCACAGCCACCAAGTCTTTCCGCAGACGGGCGGAATAACGCAGTCCGGGGTCGACCCGGACGCCGGAACATTTAGCGGCACACCAGCCGTCATGGCAGGTTTTCGCGGTTCCCATCTGGGGGTGCTGGATTTGAACCTAGAGCGGCAGGCGGGGACATGGCGGATTCAAAACCACCACGCCGAAGCCCGGCCCGTCGCGCCCGCTTCAGATCGGCCCGCGGTCACTCCGGATCGCTCACTCGGCGCAGCAATTGACGCGGCTCACAATGCCACACTCACGCTTGTCGCGCGACCCGCAGGCCATAGCGCCGCGCCGCTTCATACATTTCTGGCGTTGGCTGAATGCTCTGCCGCCGTCCGCGTCGTCACTCAGGCGCAACGCGCCGCACTGCGTTGTGCGATGACCGGAACGGCCTATGAAACGCTACCAATCCTGTCGGCCTCGGCCCCGTTCAAGACCGGAGGGCGCGGCGGACCGCTTCATTTCACCGACATCCCTGCAGGCCCGCTCAGCCTGCGCCACATCGCCGATCTTTGCGGATTTCCCAACACGCTTTGCGGGCTCCATCTCAGCGGCGCCGACCTGCGCGACTGGCTCGAACGCGCGGCCATCTGCTTTCGCCAGATCAGACCCGGCGGTGCCGACCAACCGTTGTGCGACCCCGATGTGCCCGGCCATAATTTCGACCTGATCGACGGGCTCAGCTACTGCATCGACCTCAGTGTACCGCCTCGCTACTCCATGGCCGGTGCCCTCGCCAATCCGGGCGCACACCGCATTCGCGACCTGCTCCACGCCGGGCAACCCGTCGAGGATGAGGCAATGTTCCTGCTGGCCACGAACAGCTATCGCGCCGCAGGTTCCGGCCCCTATCGCAGTTGGCCCGCTTCGGTCTATGTGCATCAGGGTAGGACCATCATGCGCGATCTGGTCGCCGACCACCTGCGCAGCACCGGCACCACCTCACCCACGACAGAACCCGTCTGGCGTTTCGCGCCTTTGCCCGGCACGTCGGTCTTGCTGAACACCGGGCCGGGGGTGCGCCATGTGCCCGGGGCGCTCGAACAAATACAGGCCGAAGATCTGGGCCAGACCCCCCTGGGGTTTGCGCGGTTGCGCCTCGGACTCTGATCCCGTGTAAACGGCATAACGCGCAACCCGCCTTTCAATGTTCTGAAAATGCCCATTCTACCCTGCGCGCGACGTATCTCCGCCAACGCGCGTAATCCAACCTCGCGCCTTGCGAATCCTCCGTTGGCGACCTATATCAACATTCGAGAGGTTGGCGCGGGCAGGCACCTCGCCAACCCGGTCAGATCCGGAAGGAAGCAGCCGTAACGAGCCCCGCTTGGGTCGTTGTCCAGCCTCTCACCCTCCACACCCCATCACAATCGTTGGCGCAACCCACTGTATGGCAGGGGTGTTCTCATTTCTTGACTGCAAGCTATCCGCCACGGCCGCCGATCAGGATGCGGCTACCCGCCTCTGCCAATAGGCAAATCCATGTTGACGTGATCCGCGAACCTATTCGAAACCGCCCTTTGCCATGAGGAAACGGGTCAGCCCACCATGCGACAGCATTTCGAGCATGAAAGCTGGCATAGTGCCCGCCTTGATCCGCTCGTCTGCATTTGTGTCGATAGTGAGTGTTCCGTTTTCCAACCCTACCGTCACAGCGTCGTTATCGTTGAGGTGCGTGGCATCCGCCTGACACAGCAACAATCCATTGTTCAGTGCATTCCGCCGAAACGTACGGGAAAAGCTCTTGGCAATGACAGCCTTGACCCCGGCCGCTTGCAGAACGGTTACGGCGACCTCCATGGCCGAACCGCAACCGAAATTCGTGCCTGCAACCAGAATTGTCTCGGCGCCCATCGCTTCATAGAATCCGGGATGGATATCCTCAAAGACAAACGCACGCAGAACCTGCGGGTCTATCGTTTCCTTCTTGCGGTGCGAGGGAACGATGTAATCGGTATTGATATCGTCACCGAGAAGCCGTGCGCTGCCCGAGGCAAGAACTTCGTTCATCTCAACATCCTTTAGTTTATTGGCCAAAGCCGCCGCGTACAGCGGCGTGAGCGCATGATAGGGACGAAGCAAGGTAAATTTCCGCCGTAGCATTTCCCATCCGACCCCGGAAATTTCGATTGGCGCTCGAAATGATCTTCTGCCCATTCGCTGGTATCGTTCCGCATGTGCCACAGCACGCACCGCATCCGGGCAGTTCAACCTGTGCCCCCAACGCACGAAAGCGGCCCAGCATACCAGTGCTCTGCATCTCGGTATAAATTTGCCCCGACGCGGGTGTGACAACGACCTGAACCTCGTCGCTGATCCGGCCCGCTCGGGTGATAACCTCCAGTGCCTCGTGATAGTCGCGCATCCGCCCGCCGGTACATGTGCCCAGATAGACGACATCGACCGGCGTAAAGGGCTGTGCCTCCAGATCAGTAACGTTGTCCACACGGTGCGGAAGTGCGATTTGTGGCCTCAAAGCGGAAAGATCGACCTCGACCACCTGCTCGATCTGCGCGCCTTCATCCGCCGCAATAGGGGTGTAGTCGCCAACACCCACCCTTTGCAGCCAGTCCTCAAGAACGCTGTCGCATGGGAAAATCCCGGCTTTCGCACCGATCTCTACCGCCATGTTGGACAACACAATCCGGTCATCCATATCCAGTGTTGCAACACCCGGCCCTGCGAATTCAAGGGCCATGTAATTTGCGCCATCTGCCCCCATCCGTCGGGCAAGAACCAGCGCAATATCTTTTGCCGACACGCCCTCCGGCAACCGGCCCAGCAGGTGGACGCGAATGGTACGCGGCACCTCTAACCACATCTGTCCGCAGAACATCACCCCCGCCAGATCAGACGATCCGATCCCCGTGCCAAAGCAATTCAACGCCCCATAAGAAGTAGCATGAGAATCCGCACCGACGACAAGCCGCCCTGGTGCGGCGATACCCTTCTCGATCAACAACTGATGACCGATGCCATCGCCCACATCAAAAAGCTGAATGTCGTTCTCATGAGCGAACTTGCGCGCTTTCGCCTGTAGTGCCAGCGCATTCGGGCCGGAACTTATACCATAATGATCCATCGCAAAGAGCAGCTGTCCGGCGTCTGCAACCCTGGTGCGCCCCATTCCCGCCAGATAATCAATCGCCATTGGTATCGATCCATCGGTCCCCATGGCATAGCTTGGCCGGCAGACGGCAATATCACCGGCCCGCACGTTTGCATCTGCAGCCCGACTTAACAATTTCTCTGCGATCGTTTTGGGATTATCCAAGGCCGTGCCTTTCACGTCTGGTTGCGGCGCAATGCCAATCAGGTGGCGACTGCGCGCCCTATGAGGGTGACAATACTATAACACTATTATACGAGTTTGACCGAGCAAGATGACCCAGTTGGAGTAAGCACGAAAATGGCCAAGAAATTGGACGCCGAGCAGGTTGAAAGACCGGTTGCCGCCGCCGAACGGTCCCTTCGCATTCTCGATGCTTTTGCTGCCGCGCATCATCCGCTCACGCTGGGCGATCTCGCCGAGGCGACCGGATTGTTCAAAAGCGTAATCCTGCGTTACATGATTTCCTTCGAGAAGCTTTCGTATGTGCGCAAGCTGCCGGATGGCAGATACCAGCTGTCGGTCAAGGCGTTTCAACTGGGCCGCGCATTTGAAAGCTCGCTGGATCAGCGCGAGTTGATCGAAACCACGATGACGCAGCTTCGGGATTCGACCAACGAGAGCGTTTTCTTTTATGTCCGCGAGGGCGACAACCGCATGTGCATGATGGGCGTGGATTCGCCCCAATCCTTGCGGGTTAATCGCAAGATCGGGATGCCGATTCCCATGGACACCACGTCGATTTGTCAGGTGTTGCGCGACTACGAGGATGGTGCGCCGCAAGCTGTGGAGAATACCGCCGATTTGGCACGGTTTTCCGTCGGGGTATTTGACCCTTTGACCGCATCTGTCTCGGCTCCGGTTTTTGACCGCAACGGCGCGCTGATCGGCGTGATTGCCGTGTCGGGACCGATCGGCCGGTTCGACGCGCAAAATCCAGAGGTTCTGGACCATATCGCATCGAAGGTGCATCGGTTGTCGACCATGCTGGGATATGGAGGAGGAGCCTGACATCCGGCCAGCTGTCATCTCAGCTATGCGGCTTGGTGGGATGGTTTTGCCGCATGATAGGCGACGACACCAGATCGCTGATGTGAAAATCCCAGAGCGCACTGCCAGAACCTTCGTTGAATTGCTTCAGGTCGTCTGCCAAGGTTGAAAGATCGCCAAAAACCTTACCGCCCAGACCAAAACCCCGCGCAACCGCCCCCAGATCACCCCGGCCATGCACAGCCCCGCCATCGCGCAATCCCTCGCTGCGCAGTTTGTGAATCTCGGACCCATAGGCCCCGTCATTCAGGATACAGATCAGGATCTTCAATCCATGGCGGCGGATTGTCTCTAATTCCTGCGCATGCATGAGCAGGCTTCCGTCCCCGTCGATCAGAACGACCGTGTTGTCGGGCCGCGCGGCAGCAACACCGATGGCATAGGACAGACCGTTGCCAATGGCACCGAACTCTCTGATGACGTGAAAGTTTTGCGCGTGCCAGCCACGCATCTGGGCAGAGAAATACGAACAATGGCCCGAGGAGTTAACCATCTCCCAGCTCTTGGGAAGCACCTCTTGCAAACCTGCGATGACATCCCTCGGATCAAGGTATCCATCATCAGGAAATTCTGTGCTGTCCGCAGGGGCGCTGGCGATACGGGTGCGCAGGTCGTCACTGCGCCAGTTGGATTTTTCCGCAATATGTTCAGCCAGCCGTTCGGCGCAGACCTTGGCATCGCCCCGTAGGAAGTGTTCGGCGACGACGGCACCTTGATTGATCCCAGTGGGCGCGAGGTCGATCTGTAGCACCTTGGCCTGTCCAAAGAGCTTGTCAGCGTCGCGCATGTGCTGCGTGAGACTAGCGCCGACAGCGATGACCAGATCGGCCTCGGCAAAAAGTTCTCTTGCCAGTGGCGAGGAGAAGCCTCCCGCCACGCCCAGATCAAAGGGGTGATCCAGAAACAGGCCGCGCACCGGAAGCGTTGTCGCCAGTAACGCGCCACACCGATCGGCGAGTTGCATACAGGCGTCCGCGGCTCCGGCCTTCATTGCACCTTTTCCTGCGACCAGAACGATCTTGTTGGCGTTCCGGATAAGTTGCGCAGCCTCGGCGATGGCCTCTGGCGCGGGATGCAGCGGTGCGGTTTTCGGAATTATACGATGCGACGGTGCATAGTCGTCACCCCCTGTCCATTCCATATGCTGCAAATCCATCGGGATGCCGACGACCACAGGTTTTTGATGCAATCGTGCCGACAAGAACGCCTCGCGCAACTTGCCAGCGATCTGGCTCCGGGTATGGATCGGGATGTAATCAACGCCCAAGGCACGTACCAACGGCGCTTGTTCCAGTTGCTGGTTGTACCATGCCTTGTTCAGAGGACTCTCGCCTGCAAATACGACCATCGGGATTGATGCCCGCACGGCTGCGGGCAGTGCGGTCGCAAGCTGCGTCAGGCCCGGCCCGCAAGTAACCGAACAAAAACCGATATCGCCCGTGGCCCGCGCATAGGACATCGCCATGGAGCAGGCACAATGTTCGTGTCGGACGTGGATCGACCTGACGCCGAGTGTATCAAGACTGTCGGCAAAATACATATTGGCATCGCCAAGCAGCGTGAAGTGGCACGATACCTCTTCGGCAGCGACCATCCGCGCAAGCTGTTCATGAATCAGCATGGTATTCCCTTTCTGGGTGCGTATTCCGGTTATTCAGTCCAGCTTGGGATCGATCCGCGCACGCCGTCCCATCATCATCCGCACAACCGGCAAGAGAAGCACGACACAGATCAGCGCAATCAGGATCATCGACACGGTGCTGCTGGCAATCACCGCAACATCCCCACGCGATATGATGAGCGCAAGGCGCAACTGCTGCTCGGCCATCGGGCCAAGGATAACGCCCAACACGATCGGAGCGAGCGGAAAGCCCGTACGCTGCAACAGATACCCCAGCAGACCGAACCCGATGAGTGCGTAAATATCAAAAATGCTGTTCTGGATCGAATAGACGCCGATCACTGACAGACTGACTACGATGGGCGCGATCAACGATTGTGGCAACCGCAATACAGGCGCAAATATCCGCACAGCGATCGAACCACCAAGGATCGGCAGAATAGCGGCGGTCAGGATCATCTGAAGTATGAAGGCATAGACCAGCACAGGTTCTGACCGAAAAAGCCCCGGCCCCGGCTGCAAACCATGAACCAGAAAGGCCCCCATGATCACCGCTGCGACAGCATTCCCCGGCACGCCAAGCGTCAGCGTCGGAATGAGAGCCGAGGCGTTATCGGCGTTGTTACCACATTCAGAGGCGGCCACCCCCTTGTAGTTGCCCTTGCCGAAGCTCTCGGGGTCCTTATCCGCGCGCTTGGTCTCGTTATAGCTGAGGAATGCGGCCATCGTGCCCCCGACACCCGGCAGGATGCCGATGACGATACCGATCAACGAGGATCGCGCCCATGTCGGATACAGGCTGCGCCAATCGGTAAAACGGTTTCCCGATTTGCGGATCGCCGTGCGCGCCGCGTCGATCTGGTGCGAAATCGCCGTTTGGGCCAGATCAATGGCAGGCGGCAGACCATATAGCCCGGCCAGCAGGACGATGAAGTTGAACCCGCCTGTCAGGTAGTAGATATCGAGTGTAAATCGTTCGTGCCCGGAAACGCTGTCAATGCCGATCGTTCCGATCAGCAGGCCGAGACCGCTGGAAATAAGCCCCTTTAACGGGTCCGCTCCCAGCAGGATGGCGATGCTGCACATGCCAAACAATGCGACCCAGAAATACTCTGCCGGGCCGAATAGAAGCGTGACGGTCGCCAACGGCGGCGCCAGCAGCAGCAGCGAAAACCCACTTGCCACGCCCCCCACAGCCGAGGACCATGCAGAGATCCGCAGCGCGTTTTCCGCCTCGCCACGTTTCGCGAGAGGAACACCGTCAAAGGTCGTCGGGATCGAAGACGATGTGCCGGGAATGCCTAGCAGGATTGCCGGGATCGCTCCGCCATAGATGCCGCCGTTGTAAATGCCCGCGACCATGCCGAGGGCGACCATCGGCTCCATCGTAAAGGTCAGCGGGATCAGGATGGCGATGCCCATCGTGGCGGTCAGCCCCGGTAACGCTCCGATCAGAATGCCGCCCGCAACGCCAACCACCATGGCAAGGACGTTCTGCCACATGAGGACTTCGCGGATCGCAGCAAACAGAATTTCAATGATCGACATCGCTAACCCCAGAAAATTTCTTGTGGGAGGGGACGCGCAAAGAGCGCGACAAAGACAAGCCATGTGGCAAGAAGAAATATAAGCGTTACCAATGCGTTGAGCCAATGCTGTCGCAAACCGATCAGGAAAGCGACGAGCGGAATATAGAAGATACTGGAGGTAAAGAACCCGATCGTACCGACGGCCACGGCATAAATAATGGTCGGGATGAGAAAGGCCAGAAATGCGACCCAGGAGGTGATGACAGGCGCGGTCGCCATCTGGCTACCCAGCCGTATGCCACGAATGAACAGAAGCACGGACAAAGCACCGAGAACCCCCAGAACGAGACGCGGGTACATCTGCGCCTCAACAGCATTGATCGCGTTGGCATCCCACCAGAACACCGCGACCACGGCCATCAATAGACAAGCCGAAACCTGATCCCTCAGGCCTTCGCGCCCCCCGGATTCTACCTCCGGGGGGGTGTTGGTTTGTTCTTCGGTCATACCAGGGTTACCGCCACGGGTTGGTTTCCCAAAGGTTGCCGATCCGCGTGTTCAGATCCTTGAGGTATGCCGTGTAGTCAGCTTGGTTCATGTAGTTCAGGGGCAACTTCTGCTCTTCCGCTGCCTTCAGGAACTCGGGATCTTCCAGCGTCTTTTCGATGGCGGATCCGATGGTCGCAATGATGTCCTCGGATGTGCCTTTGGGGGCGGCAAAACCGCGATCCGATCCGCTATAGATTTCATAACCCTGCTCGGCAAAGGTCGGGATATCAGGGAAAAGCTCCATGCGTTCGCGTGACATGACACCGAGAATGCTGATCGGGTTATCATCCGAGCCGATGTTCGACGCCTCGCCAGCACCGACGACCAGACCCGCGATATGGCCACCCAGTAGCGCCGTCGCCGCCGGTGGAATGCCCGGGAATGGCACTTGGGTCACTTCGGTTTCGGTCATGTCCAGGAAACCCTCGAGGCTAAGGTGCATTGACCCGCCATAACCCTGATGACCGATGGTCAGCGCATTGGGCGCGGCCTTGGCCTCGGCAACGAATTCATCCAACGACTCGATCGAACTGCCATCCGGCACGCTCAGCGTTGCGGGCGCGGTGACGAGGTTGGCGATCGGCGCGAACATGTCGAAATTATACCGCGTCTCGCGCTCGTAGGGCAGCGTGATGAAGGCGGGCGCGTTCATAAAGCCGATCGTATACCCGTCCGGGTCCGCGTTGGCAGTTTCGGTAAATCCATATTCACCACCCGGTCCCGGCTTGTTGATCACAACAAAGCTGGCCCCTTCGATGTATTTCTCCAGAAACGGTGCCATCGTCCGCGCCAGAATGTCTGTGCCGCCTCCGGCAGAGTAGCCGACAACCAGCGTGATTGGCTTGTCCGACGGCCACTCAGCCAGTGCGACGCTCGGTGCCAGCGCAAGCGCGGCAGCAAGTACATATGTCTTTTTCATTTCCTTAACTTCCTGTTGTTGTGGTTCAAGAGTCGACTTCGATGATGCACCCCTTGTCGCGGAGCGTCTTATCCACCCACGATCGGTCCATCGCGCCGATCAGGGTCTGCTGCATCTGCTTATCTTCGGCGGCGGCTTTTTTTATGGCCGCATCGTGGATGGCCTGCGCATCGCTTTTGGGGACAGCGACGATACCATCTTCATCCCCAAGGATCAGATCACCGGGCGCGATAATCATACCACTCAGCGCAATCTGTGCGTTCACGGTGCCCGGCCCGTCCTTGTAAGGTCCGCGATGGCTGATTCCGGTCGAAAAAATCGGGAAGTCGCCTGCGCGGATGGCGGCCGCATCCCGGATCGCGCCATAGATTACCATGCCTGCGATACGTCGGTATCGAGCATGGGCGACCATCAGTTCGCCGACCACCGCGTTCGTGGTGTCGCCATCGGCATCAACCACGATGACATCGCCCGGCTCTGCGATATCAAGCGCCTTGTGGATCATCAGATTGTCACCGGGCCGTGTCTTGACAGTTACCGCCGGCCCAGACAGCACTCCGCCACCGTGGCGTTGCTGAAGCAGTGGTCCGCCGCCCGGCAGGCGGCTCATCACGTCAGAGACATTCGCCACCGGCAACGCTCTGAACGCCTCGACCAGCGCCGGGGTGACGCGACCGGGATGGGCATGAACATGAAAACCAATCATCTCGTTGCGTCCTCTATGCCAGACCGTTGCAGAATGTCTGAATACGGGCGCAGGCGTCTCGCAGCTGCGATTCCGATGCCGCATAGGACACACGGAAATGTCCGGGCAGCCCAAACGCCGCGCCGTATACAACAGCAACGCCTTCTTCTTCGAGCAGCGCCTCGGAAAAATCCTGATCACTGTCGATCTTGCGTCCGCCGGGCGTTGTTTTGCCAAAGGTGCCGGTACAGGCCGGATAAACGTAGAATGCACCATCAGGAACGAGGCACTCCAACCCGCTAGCATCGCGCAACATCTCCACGACCAGATCACGGCGCGCCCGGAAAGACTCGCGGCGCTTCGCCAGAAAATCCTGAGGTCCGGTCAGCGCGGCGACAGCCGCCCATTGCGCAATCGAATTCGCACCAGACGTCATCTGCCCCTGAATCTTGGACATCGCCTTGATGAGATGCGCAGGCCCTCCGCAATATCCGATGCGCCAGCCCGTCATAGCGTAGGCTTTGGACACCCCGTTCATCGTCAGGATGCGGTCCTTCAGTTGTGGCGCGACCTCGGCAAGCGTCGAAAAGGCTGTGTCGGAATAGATGAGATGCTCATAAATATCGTCGCTGAGAACATGAATTTTTGGGTGGCGCTCCAGTGTATCGGCGATCTGGAGCAGCACCTCGCGCGAGTATACCGCGCCAGAGGGGTTGCAGGGCGAATTCAGGATTACCCACTTCGTCCTGGGGGTGATCGCCGCCTCCAGATCCTCCGCAGTCAGCAAGAACCCGGTTTCGGCCTGTGCCTGCACGATGACCGGCGTCCCGCCGCAAAAAGAGACCAGTTCGGGATACGATACCCAATACGGTGCTGGGATAATGACCTCGTCGCCTGCGTCGATGGTAGCCATCATCGCATTTGCGATGACTTGCTTGCCGCCCGTCGACACCATGACTTCGTCATCAGCGTATTCCAGCCCGTTTTCGGCGCTGAACTTATCCCGGATCGCGCGCTTCAGTTCAGGAATCCCCGCCACCGGTGCATATTTGGTCTGGCCAGATTTCATCGCTTCGATTGCTGCGGCAACAACGTTTTCAGGCGTATCGAAATCCGGCTCGCCGGCACTGAGCGCCACGATGTCGCGGCCCATCGCCTTGAGGTCGCGCGCCTTCTGTGAGGTCGAGTTCGTCGCCGAAGGTTTCAGCCGCATGGCCGCTGTGGAAAGCAGCTCTTGCGTTTCGGACACAGCGCCCGAACGAGGTTCGATATTTATTGCCGTCGACATGTTTCAACCCGTCTTGAATTCATTGGAAAGCTCTAATTCATGCTGAATTGAAGTTATCATTATATCGTTATGATTTTTACATCATAGGATTATGATTTTCAGCGTGTCAACACTTTATCCGCCCCGCCACCCCGCCTCGCACACGCCAGATTGGCGCTTCCGCGAAGCGCGGCAAGGAGAGCGAATAAGCGCAACCTCTATCTTTTATTACTTTTAATCAGCATCCTAGCCGCGATCGGTGCGCAGGTGATGACCAGAAAGATGCGCGCCAGATGGTGAACGACCACAAAACCAAGATCCACGTCTGCAACGATTGCCAGAACGGTCATTTCCGCTTGTCCGCCGGGGGCGAAAGCGAGGAATCCCTCAATCGGCGGGGCCAGTCCGAAAATGACCACCACCTCTGTGAGGATCGCAGCCAACGCCGCCAGAACCAGCACGAAAGCGACCCCCGACAGGACGTCCTTGCGGAACTCGGCAAGTGTGATCCCCACGTAACCGACACCGATCGAGATCCCGATCATAAATTGCGCAAAGAGGATGCCCTCGGACGGTGGACGACTATGGATAAGCCCGCTCAGAGACAGGATGCCGGTTACGATCATCGGCCCCAGGATCGACGCCCCGAACAGGCCGATCCGCTCCCCTCCCTTCCAGCCAACCAGCGCGGCGATCACCATCAGGAGGATCTCCCACAATGGCAGGTTACTGGCGGGTGGCCCGATTGGACCGGACAGATCCGCGCCCATCCCGAATGTCAGGATCAGCGGGGCCAATGACACCACGATCAGCAAGCGTGTCGCATGGATGAGCGACAGCGCCCGAGGGTCGCCTCCGGCCTCGGTGCCAAAGATCACCATGTCCTGTAACCCGCCCGGCATTGCTGCGTACCATGCCGTCGTCCTGTCGAATCCACAGACCCGGTGAAAGAACGGGACGCCAATCATTGCAATGACGGCGATGTAGATCGGGATGAGAGCCACAGACGCGGCCATCTGCGGTATGGTTCCGACCAGCGCAGGCGTGAGGGACGCCCCCACCGCAACACCCAAGATCGTGCGCGCCGCAGTAGACACCCACCCAAAGCGCTTGAGAGGCACACCTATCATCGCAGCGATCAAACAAGCCCCGAGAGGCCCGAACAGAAATGGAAGCGGCAGACCCAAGACCCACGCTACCGCCGTCCCCGATCCAGCCACTCCAAGAGTTAGCAGCCGCGCGCGGGTAGTAGATTGATCGGGTATCTTTAACATCGGCGACAACTCCACTCTTGCATCCAAGTGTATACAAATGTATCCACAAGTGACGCAAGAGGACATGACCGTGGCCAAGACAAAAGACAGTGGTGATGAAACAGTGCGGGCGGACACCCCTCCCGGACAGGACGCCTATTATCAGATCGTTCGGGATATCCGTTCGGGCCAGTTGCTGCCCGGCGACCGGCTGACCGAAGTGGACCTTGCCAAACGTTTCGGGATGTCGCGCACTCCGATACGCGAGGCCATCCGCCAACTGGAAGCGGATGGTCTGGTCGTTCACACGCCTCGCCTCGGTGCGACGATTCACACGCTGGATCACGCCGAAATCTCTGAACTGTACGATATGCGTGCCGTACTCGAGAGCACCGCCGCCCGCTTTGCCGCGCGCGCGGCGTCGACTGTTGAGCTTGGCGAGATAGAGGCGATTCAGGCCGCGATGAGCACCGCCTGGTCGTCAGAGGATCGCTTTGTGCAAAACCAGAACTTCCACGCGGCCATCCTTGATGCCGCGCGCAACAGATACCTTCTGCGCGCTGTGCTGGCGGTTCAAAAGACCTTGTTGATCCTTGGGCGCTCGACCATGGATCAACCTGACCGCGCCGAGGCCGCGGTGGCGGAACATTCGGCCATCGTCGCGGCGCTGCAAGCGCGTGATGAAGAGGCCGCAGAGCGCGCGATGCGTCTGCACATCCAGCGCGCCCATGCCGCCCGCCTGCGCCAGATACGCAATGCAAGACCGCGGGACACCGACTTCCATGATATCTGATCACTATGATCTGATCGTTGTCGGCGGCGGCAACGCCGCCCTCTGCGCTGCAATCGAGGCCGCCGAGAAAGGGTGCAAGGTCGTCCTGTTGGAAGGCGCACCCAAGGCCTATCGAGGCGGCAATTCACGTCACACGCGAAATTTTCGCTGCATGCACGAGGGGCCGCTTTCTGTTTTGACAGACAGTTACGGTGAGGACGAATATTTCGACGACCTCATGCGCGTGGTCAAAGGCAAGACTGACGAAAGCCTTGCCCGGATGTGCATCCGCGCGTCCGAAGCATGCCTGCCGTGGATGGAAGCGCACGGGGTGCGCTTTCAGCCCTCGCTTTCGGGCACTTTGTCCCTCAGTCGAACGAATGCCTTCTTTTTGGGCGGAGGCAAGGCGCTTGTGAATGCCTATTACCGGACTGCCGAGGCGCTCGGCGTAACCGTCCTGTACAATACCGAAGTCACGCACATCCATATAGAAGGCCGCACCGTGACCGGCGTCGAACTGCGCCATGACGATGTCACCACCACCTTGCCGGGCAGTGCTGTCGTGCTGGCATCGGGCGGTTTTCAAGGGGACATTGATTGGCTCGCCCGTGCGTGGGGGCCGTCCGCACGCAATTTCCTGATCCGCGGCACGCCTTACAATCGCGGCGTCGTACTAAAAGACATGTTGGATCAGGGCGCGCAGAGCGTCGGTGATCCGACCCAATGCCATGCCGTCGCCATCGACGGACGTGCGCCGAAATATGACGGCGGCATCGTCACCCGGCTGGACTGCGTACCCTTCTCGGTCGTGGTGAACAAGAAAGGCGAGCGGTTCTATGACGAAGGCGAAGATGTCTGGCCCAAGCGCTATGCCATCTGGGGTCGTCTCGTTGCCGCGCAGCCCGATCAGGTCGGCTATTCGATCATCGACTCAAAATCACTTGAACTCTTCATGCCGTCAGTCTTTCCACCGATCAAGGCAGACACGATTGAGGACCTCGCCCGGCAACTGGGCCTGCCTGAAACCAAGCTGCGAAAGACCATCGATGCGTTCAATGCCGCCTGCCCCAGCGATCCCGATGGCCTCTTCCACGCGACCGAACTCGACGGGCTGGCAACAACCGATCTAACCCCGGCCAAGACCAACTGGGCGCGCCCGATCACCACGCCACCGTTTTATGGCTATAGCCTGCGCCCCGGTGTGACCTTCACATATCTGGGCCTGAAGGTGGACGAAACGGCGCGTGTTCACGGTGCCGACGGTCCCTACAACAATCTCTGGGCAGCCGGAGAAATGATGGCCGGATCCATTCTGGGCCAAGGCTATCTGGCGGGGTTTGGCATGACCATCGGCACGGTATTTGGCCGCATCGCAGGGCAGGAGGCCGCATCACATGTCGCTTGATACACCAAAACTGGCAGAAGCCGCGCGCCAAGTCGAAATCTGCAACGCCTGCCGCTATTGCGAGGGGTATTGTTCGGTCTTTCCAGCAATGTTCAAAGAGCGCAGCTTTGCCTCCGGGGATCTGACGCAACTCGCCAATCTTTGCCATAACTGTCGAGGCTGTTACTACGCCTGCCAATATACCGAACCGCATGAATTTGCCCTCAACCTTCCTGCGGCGCTGGCCGAGGTCAGACAGGAATCGTGGGAACGCTTTGCATGGCCAGCCGCCCCGGCGCTGCTATTCCAACGGTCTGGCGTGGCGATGGCGCTTGCGCTTGTCATCGGCATTGCCTGCCTGTTCTGGGCTATGGCAACGCTTGTTCCTGCCAGCGGCGAGGGGTTCTATGCGGTGCTCTCCCACGTCACGCTTGTGGCGATCTTTCTGCCTGCCTTCATGCTGCCACTGGCGGCGATCGCCATCGGGCTGAGCCGTTACTGGCGCGAAGTCGGGGGCGGGCGTGTGCGCATTGCCCATCTAAGGGATGCCATGCATAGCGCCGTTACCATGCGCAATCTGTCTGGCGGTCAGGGCCAAGGCTGCAATTTCGAGGCAGAAGACCGTTTCTCTAACGCGCGCCGCCATGCGCATCAGGCGGTGATGTGGGGCTTCTTGTTGTGTTTTGCGTCCACATGCACTGGCACGGTGTTGCATTACGGCTTTGCCATCGAGGCGCCGTATGCGCTGCTTTCCTTGCCTAAACTCCTCGGTGTCCCGGGCGGCCTGCTACTGACGATCGGGAGCGCGGCACTCATCTGGCTCAAATTGCAGGCAGACCCCAAACTGGGCGCGCCCTCTGCGTGGGGTGCGGAGATGGCCTTTGTCCTGCTGCTGGGATTGACCGGGCTCACCGGCCTTCTGCTCTTTGCGGCGACCGGGACAGGCGCAGTACCGGCTCTGCTGGCCATCCATCTTGGTGCGGTTTTGGCGCTCTTTCTCAGTATGCCCTACTCCAAGATGGTCCACGGGTTCTACCGTATGGCAGCCTTGGTCCGGGATGCTCAGAACAAAGACGTCAAACTCTGAGGCATATCGTCGGCCTTCGCTCTTGCGAGCGAGTTCCATTCGCTTGTCGGCGGATACCAGTGATGCAAGCGGTGTCTTCGCCGGACACCGCATGATCTCGGGGGGCGTTCTCGCACCTTTTCCTATGAGAACGTCCAACCACCGCTGCTTGCGGCAACAAGGGATCGCCACGGTTGCGCGTGGTGCGCAGTAGTGATTGAGAACAGCATCACATATCGTCCTCACGTCTTGCGGCTACTAGTCCACGGCACCATGGCCTCGCCGCCTTGCGCCCAGGCTTCCTGCGCGGCAGTCTCGACAGCACAGGACCTGACTGCGCGCAACCGTGCCAGCGCGGCATCCGGCGTCTCGCCTGCCTCAATCATCAATCGCAGCGCGACCATACCCGACCGCCCACAGCCACCCCGGCAATGGATCAGGACACGACCACCACCAGAAAGCGCAGCCAGTGCTGCGCGGCTCGCCGCTTGCCACGCCTCTTGCTGGTCCCGGTTCGGCGTGCCGAAATCCTCGACCGGCAGATGCACCCAACGCGACCCCATATCTTGTACATCCTGACCGAAATCGCCCGCCCCCTCGGCCTGCATCTCGGCCATAGTGGTCATGGAGATGACCAAGGCTGGCCGCCAATCGCGCAGATGCGCCAAGTCAGCTGCATAGTCATCCGAGCGCCCCGGCAGAGGGGCGAGGGCCAATATCCCCCCCGCGACCGGCAACGCGTAGATAACAAACCCGGTCATCCGCTCAGCCGCGCATCACAACCGCGCCGCGCCGAACGTATCGCATTGCTGCACCTGCCCGCTCTCGTAGCCGGTGGCGAACCAATGCGCCCGCTGCTGTGACGTGCCGTGGGTAAAGGTATGCGGCTGTGGCACGCGTCCCGCGCTCTTTTGCAGATGGTCATCGCCGATCTTGCGCGCCGCGTTCAGCGCCTCCTCAATATCACCCGGTTCCAGCAGGCCCTCGACATGGCTCGCCCAGACACCTGACAGGCAATCGGCCTGCAACTCCAACCGCACTGTCAGCGCATTGGCCTGCGTTTGGCTCGCGGCCTGCCTGCGTGCGTTCACCTCGGGCAGAATGCCCAGCTCGTTCTGGACGTGATGCGCAACCTCATGAGCGATCACGTAGGCAGCAGCAAAGTCCCCGCGCGCACCCAGACGGCGTGACAGGGTCACGAAAAAGTCTGTGTCCAAATAGGCTTTGCTGTCCGCCGGACAGTAGAATGGTCCCGTCGCGCCAGAGGCACCACCACACGGGCTGCGCGTCGCACCAGAAAACAGAACCAGCACCGGCGGGTCGTATTCCAGCCCCAGCTGTTCGGCAAAGACATTCTCCCAGACCGTTTCCGTTGTCGCCAACACGCGCGAGGCAAATTGCGCGGCCTGTTCTTCTTCAGCAGTCAACTCACGCGGCGCGCTGCTCTCGTTAGTCGGTGCGGTGCCCTGCAACAGCGGAGTGACGTCAATCCCGGCGAAGTAGCCGATTGCCAGTACCACCAGCAATCCGACACCACCGATCCCGCCTGCGGCACGTCCACCTCCGCGCGCACCAGAGCGGCGTCTGTCCTCTACATTCCGGCTGCCGCGCACCCCCTTAACCGCATCATTCATTCCCTTCGCTGTACAATCGAGACGACTATACCGACCGCCACATCAAAGACAAAAGCAATTGCAGCAGCGATCGGTTCCCAGTTGTGCGTGATGGCGCCCGACCTGCCGTCAGGCAACCATACCAAGGGTTCAGCCGTCGCCCTCCACCACTTGTCCGGGATGCGCCTCGGCCCAGCCAGCCAGAAAATCGGCCATCGCTTCGTCCCCGACTTCCCGCAACGCCCAACGTGGCAGGGCGACGCCCTCTTCCAATGCCATCCGTGCGCAGGCGACATGATCGCGATCCGCAGGCTTGGCCGGCTTTTCCGATCCATGCAGAATCGCGCCCAGCAACTTGCCGCCATAATCGTTCACATGGCTCAGATCGGGTTTGAGCGACAGAAGATAGCCCATCACTTCAGGCAGACCTTCCCATCCCGCGATCTGCACCGGCGTGACGCCCAGCGCTGCTGGCTTGTCATACTCCACCCCCAGCGCCACAAGGCGCCGGATATGGCCCAGCACGTCGGGAAAGGCGATAATCTCGCGGATGATATCACGGTAAAGCATCGGCAGACCGGCGGGATCAATAAATTCGCCCGGACTATCCTGCCCCTCGGCGGCGGCGGCCATCAGTTGCTCGTCACGGCTCAGAGGTGGCATAGGTCCGGCTGCCTCGATCGCGGCCTTCAACGCGGCATTGCCATAGACACAGGCTGCGCCATAGGCACTGGCACCATCCTGTACATGCGCGGGATCGGCCCCAGCCTCCAGCAAAGCTGCGATCACGCCCTTGCCACAACGTCGTATCGCCGCATGGTGCAACGCCCGGTCGATCTGATCATCAGCCCCCGCCGCCAGAATCATGCGCACAGCCTCTGGATCGTCGAAATCCATCGCCCGCAACAACGCATTCGTGCCGCGCGGGTCCGCCCCGTGCGCCAGCAACATCTCCAGCCCCTCGCAGTGTCCCAGTTCCGTCGCATGGTAGAGGGATTCGCCGTCATTGGGGTCCGCGCCCTGCTCCAGCAACCAACGCGCCAGCGGCATGTTTCGCGCATGGCTCAATGCGCCGTAGAGTGCGGACAGCGGATGATCGACGCCTTCTTGCACCGGAACCGCGTCATTCACATCCGCACCATGCGCGACCAGCATCTCGGCAATGGCGAACATATCCACCGCCTTGTCAGGGGCGGCGACGATATGGCGCGAAAATGTCAGGTGCAGGATCGGCGTGCGGGGACCACTGGGCCAGACGGCCAGCGTTGGATCATCAACCAGCGCCGCCGCAACCGCCGCGCGATCATAGAGGGCGATTTGCGCCCCCAGATCGCCATCCGCCAGATCGGGCGTCGCTTCCAGCAATTGCTGAACGATCCAGTGCTGACCCTGCATCAACGCTGCGCGCAGTCGTGCCTGACGCTGCGCACGGCTCAACCCGATCGTCTCATCTGCCCATTTCAGCTTGGGCCAACTGGGAAAGCCCTGCTCGCGTGCAATCACATGCAGAAAATCAGCATGTTTCAAATCACCTGTGCCGCGCGGTACAGCGGCACGTAGCCGGGCAATCGCCGCTGGCGCACCTGCCTCATAGGCGCGGCGCAGCACTTTGGCCCGGCGTCGCAACGCATCCAGCGTGGATGCAGGTGTATCGGGGATATTGCTCATCGGTTTCTCCTCATGCGCCCGGCGGTCCGCTATGCTGGGCAGAGAAATCCGAAAAGATCGGTTTCTGAAGTGATATCGAGATGTGCCATGCACTTTCCGCGGACCCGGATGCCCTCTCGTCAGGCGCGCTCCGCCTACATGACCGCGCGCACGATCACAAGACCATTGCCCCTCGCCAAGCTGGCTCAATGTTCTATATTTTCGTCATGAGTGACAAAAAAGACAACGGTGAGAACCGCACAGATTGGGCCGAAACGCGCACAGACTGGGCCGAGGATCGTACCATCATGGCCAACGAGCGTACGTTCAATTCCTGGATGGGGCTCGGATTGGGGTCTGTCGGCGTGGCCATCGCACTCAAGGCAGTCTTTGGTGATTTTGAACCGACATGGGCGGCCAAGCTCGTGGCATCACTTTTTCTGGCAATCGCCATCATCATCTACTGGATCGCGCGTCGACAATCGCAAAAGACCCAGAAGCGGCTTAATGGATGTGACGCCGAACCATTGCCCAGCGCCCATTTCACCTATCTGGTCATCATTACCACAACGGCAACGATCGCGGTGGGTGCAGTGCTTTGGGGGCTTTAGCCAGAGCCGATGGACAGCACCGCGCATTTGGTGGACCTCGGGGCGCGCGCCGATTACTCTTTGGCTTCTGATTTGATTCCTCCCACGCGCAGGTACACATGACCGACACCCCAACAACCGGCTACCGCGTTCTGGCCCGCAAGTACCGGCCAGAAACCTTCGCCGATCTGGTCGGGCAGGACGCAATGGTGCGCACGCTGAAAAACGCGTTCGAGGCCGATCGCATCGCGCAGGCATTTATCATGACCGGCATCCGTGGCACCGGCAAAACCACCACCGCGCGGATCATCGCCAAAGGGATCAACTGTATTGGCCCGGACGGCAACGGCGGCCCCACGACCGAACCCTGCGGCGTGTGCGAACATTGCACCGCGATCATGGAAGGCCGCCACGTCGACGTGCTGGAAATGGACGCCGCGTCGCGTACCGGCGTCGGTGACATCCGCGAAATCATCGACTCGGTCGCGTATCGCGCCGCTTCTGCGCGCTACAAAATATACATCATCGACGAAGTGCATATGCTCAGCACGTCAGCCTTCAACGCGCTGCTGAAAACCCTTGAAGAGCCACCGGAACACGTCAAATTCATCTTTGCCACGACCGAGATTCGCAAAGTGCCCGTGACCGTTCTCAGTCGGTGCCAGCGCTTCGACCTGCGCCGGATCGAACCCGAGGTGATGATCGCATTGATGCGCAAGATTGCGGCATCTGAAGGCGCCGACAT
Source organism: Roseovarius pelagicus (assembly GCF_025639885.1). Taxonomy (NCBI): domain Bacteria; kingdom Pseudomonadati; phylum Pseudomonadota; class Alphaproteobacteria; order Rhodobacterales; family Roseobacteraceae; genus Roseovarius; species Roseovarius pelagicus. The sequence continues at coordinate 1,463,795 of NZ_CP106738.1, forward strand.
CACCGATGACGCCCTCGCCCTGATCACTCGCGCCGCCGAAGGGTCGGCCCGTGATGCAACCTCACTGCTGGATCAAGCGATCAGCCACGGCGCAGGAGAGACCACCGCCGATCAGGTTCGCGCCATGCTGGGACTGGCGGATCGGGGTCGCGTGCTCGATCTCTTTGATCTGATCATGAAGGGCGATGCCGCCGGCGCGCTGACCGAACTGGGCGCGCAGTATGCCGAAGGCGCTGACCCGGTCGCAGTGCTGCGCGATCTGGCCGAGATCACCCACTGGATCAGCGTCGTCAAAATCACGCCCGAAGCCGCCGAAGACCCCACCATCAGCCCTGATGAGCGTATGCGCGGCACACAAATGGCGGAAACGCTGCCAATGCGGATTATGAGCCGCATGTGGCAAATGCTGCTAAAGGCGCTGGAGGAAGTGTCGGATGCGCCCAACGCGATGATGGCTGCCGAGATGGCCGTCATCCGCCTGACCCATGTCGCCGACCTGCCCAGCCCGGACGAACTGCTGCGCAAATTGCAGGACACTCCGCCACCGCCCTCATCCGCCGGTCCCGCGCCAAGACAAGGCGGCAATGGCACATCCTCCACCTCGGCCCACGCAACGTCATCTCTGTCAGCAACGCAGAACCATCCCGCAGGTGGTCAGCCCGGCGCTGGTCAGACACTGGCGCTGGCCGCAGATCAGGCATTGGCGCATTATCCGACCTTCACGCATGTCGTTGACCTGATCCGCGCCAACCGCGACGTGAAACTGCTGGTCGAGGTTGAAACCTGCCTGCGTCTGGCCGCCTACCAACCGGGCCGGATTGAATTCGTACCAGCCGAGAATGCTCCCGCCGACCTCGCCCATCGGCTTGGCAGCGCGCTGCAACGATGGACCGGCAACCGCTGGGCCGTCAGTATCGTGAACGAGGGCGGTGCCGACACAATCGCAGAAACCCGCGATTCAGCTGATCTCGCGCTCAAGACCCAAGCCCAGGAACACCCCTTGGTGCAGGCGGTGATGTCTGTCTTTCCCAGCGCGCAAATCCTTAGCATCCGCACGCCAGAGGATCTGGTGCAACAGGCCAGCGCCGAAGCCCTGCCCGAAGTGGACGAGGAGTGGGATCCATTCGAAGAGGATTGATCGCCGCCGCACTCGGCTCCCTGCCCGGTGCCGCACTGGCAGAGGTTTGCGCCAACGAACGCCCCGACTGGACCGGCGTGCCCGTCTCTGCGTGGGCAGAGGCACTGGCGCTCTTCTCCACCCCTGCCGCGCTCTTTTTGCTGGCCGCGTCGGCAGTCGCGGTGATGTTGCGCCATCAATGGGGGGCTTTGGCGGTCTGCGTACTCTGGTCGTTCCTGACAATGGCCGTCACGATGTTCGACACGGATATGCGCGCCAGCGCCATGACAGAGGGCTGCATCGGCACACCGATCGTCTTTATCGTGGCCATCGCATCACTTTGCGTCGCGATGATCCTATATACCGGCCGCCCGACATCCGACAACTGACACAAATCCGCTTTCAATGTTCCTAAAATATTCCGGCGCAACGGTCCGGCGCCACAGGGTCCGCCCCTTGTACGTGTCCCCTGCCCCACGTATCTAGAACAGCAACACACACACCACCCAACCGGAGTAGACACATGTTCAAGGGACTGGGCCAAATGGGCGACATGGCCAAGATGATGAAGGCCGCGCAGGAAATGCAGGGCAAGATGGCCGCACTGCAAGAAGAAATGCACATTCTCACTGTCACCGGCGAAAGCGGCGCAGGTCTGGTCAAGGCCGTCGCCACCTGCAAGGGCGAGTTGAAAAGTCTCGACATCGACCCCAGCATCTTTTCCAGCGACGACAAGGAAGTGGTGGAAGACCTGATTCTGGCCGCGATCAAGGACGCCCAGGGCAAAGCATCTGACCGCGCCCAGGAAGAGATGGGCAAACTGACCGAAGGCATGGGGCTACCGAAAGACATGAAGCTGCCCTTCTGATCTTCTTCTTTGTGAAAATACTCTCGCCGAAGGCGTTTCTGACGCCCCAGACCGGACATTGCCCTTGAGTTCAACCCGCGACATCGATTCCCTGATCGAGATGATGGCAAAGCTGCCCGGCCTTGGGCCGCGCTCGGCACGGCGTGCGGTGCTGCATCTGATCCGTAAGCGAGAATTGAAGCTGATGCCGCTGGCCGACCTGATGCAGAATGTCGCGGCCACCGCCCGCGAATGCACCCGTTGCGGTAATGTCGGCAGCGCCGAGGTCTGCGATATCTGTCTCGCGCCCAAACGTGCGAACGGCATGCTGTGCGTCGTAGAGGATGTGGCGGATCTCTGGGCGATGGAACGCGCGGGCGTTTTCAAAGGCCGTTATCACGTGCTTGGCGGCAACCTCAGCGCGCTGGATCAGGTTGGCCCCGAACAGCTTCGTATCCCGCATCTCATCGCCCGGATCGCCGAGGAGCAGATCACCGAAGTGATCCTCGCCCTCGGCACAACCGTCGATGGCCAGACCACCGCGCATTACATCGCCGATCAGATCGAGAATACCGTGCGCCTCACCTCGCTCGCTCAGGGTGTGCCCATCGGCGGCGAACTGGATTATCTGGACGAAGGCACGATCACTGCCGCCCTGAACGCTCGTAAAGAGCTTTGACACGCGGAAACGGCCCGGCGAAACCCGCGCGGTCCGAATATACTGGAAAACCACGCACAATGGCGGGCTACTCGGGTCCGGCCTAACGCATATCCCCCAAAGGCCGTGACGACCTGCCGGACCATGACCCTACGGGACAAGGCAGGCCGTCACTCCTCGTGCTGGTCACGCGCGCCTCCCCACGCGGGCAACCAGATTCCTGATCCGTCAGAGGACGATCACATCCAGCGGCGGGAACCCGTTAAAACCAACCGACGAATAACTGCTAGTATAGGCACCACAGGTACGGATCGTCACCTTGTCCCCGCATTGCAACGCCAGCGGCAGCATCACCGGGCGTTGCTCATATAGGATGTCGGCGCTGTCGCAGCTTGGCCCGGCCAATACGCAGGGTCCAACCTCACCGCCATCGCGAGGCGTGGTGATGACATAACGGATCGCCTCGCCCATGGTTTCAGCCAGACCCGAGAACATGCCGATATCTAGATACACCCAGCGGTGCAGATCATCAGGTGATTTACGCGATACCAGCATGACTTCGGCGGCAATGTGCCCTGCCTCGGCCACCAGTCCGCGGCCCGGCTCTGCCATGATATAGGGAACATCACCGAACCGCTCGGCCACGGCCTGCATGACAGCGGCGGCATAGGGTGTCGCGCCCTCGACCGTGTTCTCGTAGCTGGCGGGAAACCCGCCGCCAAGGTTCAGCACGGTCAGGTCGTGCCCCGCCGCGCGGGCGGCATGCCACAGCTCTGCAATCTGATCCAGCACAGGTGTCCAGAATTCGGCCCGGCGGGTCTGACTGCCAACGTGGAACGACAGGCCGGCAACCTTGACGCCCTGCCCGCAGGCATAATCCAGCAGCCCGGGCAGCGCCGAACGCGCGCAGCCGAACTTGCGGCTCAGCGGCCAGTCGGCCGATGAATTTTCAACAATCACCCGCAGGTACACCCGCGCTTCGGGCGCGTGGTCGCGGATTTTGTCAATCTCGGCCTCGCTGTCGGCGGCAAAGAGGGTAACACCCGCATCATAGGCAAACGCGATATCCGCCGGACGCTTGACCGTATTGCCAAACGATATGTCCCGCCCCTTGGCGCCTTGGCTCAGGCACAGCTCGATCTCGCCCCGGCTGGCGGCGTCGAAACGTGACCCGCGCTTGACCAGCATGCGGATGATTTCCGGCGCCGGGTTCGCCTTGACGGCATAGTGGATGCGGGCGCGGCCCAGCCCGGCGGCCAACGCATCGTACTGCGCAGCAACGCGCGCGCGGCTGATCACCAGCGTCGGTTTGTCAAAGGTGGATGCCGCGATGAAATCAGCAACTTCGTCAAAGGCAATGGGGGCGGCGGGCGCAATTGCGCCGGGGAACATAGCGGTCATGGTCATCTCCAAAAGAAACCCCCGGACTCATCCGGGTTGGGTCAACAGTCAGAGACGTTACCGTCGCTACATAAACGCGGGTCAGTCAGAGTGGGAGCTGACCGGCCAGAGGCGCGTGCGTTGGCGTCTTGAATTGCGCATTTATACCGATTGCAGATTCGCGCAAGTGGAAATCGTACTTTGGACAACGAAAAATCCACAGCCCACATCGACCCCGCTCATCGGACGCGCCGAATCACTCGAATCGCCATACAGCACATTCAGGTCTTTCCTGCACGCCTACGCGCTAAAAACCACACGATCGTGAATCTAATAGCCTACAAAACGCCCCCCAATACACTTAACTTTGCGTTACGCCTTGACCTAAATCCTGTCGTAAAGTGGTTAGATGTAACCATCGGCGAAATCGACGCCGATACGCCAAAGCATATCTCGGGAGCGCACCACCAATGTTGACCAGACGGCATTTTGTAAAAACGACAGCCGCGCTGTTTTCCACCGCAATCCCAGCGGCCTCGCTCGCAACATCTGCATCAGCACAAAGCAATTGGTCCTCATGGGACGCACGGGTGACGCCGCCGAATTACGACCCCGCCACGTCGAACCCATGGGGCCTGCATCCACGCTTTCTGCCTGTGCGTGTCGAGGCCAATGATGGGCTGACACCGGGCGACATCCATGTGGATGCAGTGGCCCGCTACCTGTACCATATCCAAGACGACGGAACGGCAATGCGCTACGGTGTCGCCATCGCCCGCGGGAACCTCTATGAGCCCGGAACATACATCATCCGGCGCAAGGCAAAATGGCCGAAATGGACCCCCACAGCAGCGATGGTCAAACGCGACCCAGAGTATGCACAGTTCGAAGATGGAGTGCCCGGCGGGCCGACGAACCCGCTGGGGTCACGCGCGTTCTACCTCTATGTGGGCAATCGCGACACCTATCTGCGCATTCACGGAACGCCCAGCCCACGTTCAATCGGGGGCCGCGCCAGCTCTGGCTGTGTACGGATGGTGATGGCACATATCATCGGTCTCTACGATCATGTGAACACCGGCGCGACCGCGCATCTCTATGCAGCCGAGAGTTATACCACCGCGACCAGCTGACCTTTAGCCGCTACCGGATGACGGCTGCGGGCTGAATGCCCGCGCCAAACGGCGTGGATCAGGATGCCACCTTGGTGCAGATTGGTCGACCATCCTTGGTGCGCAGCGGCAGCATTGTCGTCTCGACCGGCCCGGCATACCGATACCAAAGGCATCCGTCCTCGCGCACCCGCACAGACGCAAGGTCCTGATTCGGTGCAGCCATCTCCACGATGCTGTCGGGCAGCTTCACAACGGGTTCCTTGCTCACCGACGAATCGACTTCCACACAAGCCCCGAGTACTAGCAACGGGATAAAGATCAGGCTGATATGGATTTTCATCGTTGGTTCCACTGAATGATCATCGACTGTAGCCATTTTTCTGGCACACGGGCTAGGGATACAAGACCCACCTGCGAATACGCCTGAAAAATCATTATTGTGGTGCATGCCGCAGACAGTCTCGCGATCTACAACGGCAGATCAGCCTCCACAACCAGCCCTGTTTCCGGCCATTTGAACTCTATGGAGCCGCCCGTAGATGCAATCAGATCGGATACGATGCGTGATCCATTCCAGCGTTTCGGGCGCGTCACTTTCGGCCCCCCTGCTCGACCCATTTACAAACAACACGTCGCCCCCTGTCATCCTCATGGACCGTCCAACTGAAATCAACGCTGCCCCTCGGTGCGCTGAGCGCCCCGTATTTAACCGAGTTTGTCGCCAACTCGTGCAATCCCAGCGTCAATGGCGAAACAAGCCCCACTGCCAGCTCAACCTCCGGCCCGCTCAGCATGAATTGCTGCTCGCCGCCGGGTGCGTACGCGCTCAGAATGGTCCGGGCCATGTTACCCAATCCTATCCCCGCCGTCCCTGTCGGATCAAATGTCTGAAAGTGAACTTTGCTCAACGTCATCAGCCGTTCGCTGATAATGGCCCCCAATCGGTTCGCATCAGATTCCTCGCGGGTGGACATCTTGATGATGACATTCATAACATTCATAATGTTGCGCAAGCGGTGCAACATTTCGTCGTCAGCCAACTTGCGTGCCTGAATTTCCATGTTGCGTTTGGCGGTCACGTCCAGCTGCGAACCAAAGAAATAAACGGTTTTCCCAGCCTCATCAGTGATCGGGCCGATCTGCAATGCGTTGATGAAACTCGACCCATCTTTTCGATAGTTCAGGATCTCAATAGTGCCGACACGCCCCTCATCTATCATCTGACGGATCGCTTGGATGCTTGCTTGCGTGGTGTCAGGGCCCTGTAGAAACCTGCAATTGCGGCCAACAACTTCAGACAATGCATAGCCGGTCAGATCACAGAACGCAGTGTTCGCAAAAACTATCGGGTTGTCTGGCAATGCCGGGTCGGTGATGCACAATGGGACTCGCGTCTGCCGCACAGCCTGAGCCATCGCTGTGTCGCCCTCGATGTCCCAACGTGCCCGAGCCAGATCTCTATTCAAATGCCTCTCCGATAAAAACGCTACGGCAAACTAGGTTAGTAGAACGGGCAGCACACCAAGCCTCGCCAGACGGCTATGACCACGCGCTTAGGCAGTCGTGTTTTACCACCGTAACCTTGTTTGCCGTGCGTTACCAAGCGATCTGCTTGGTCTTACTTATCGTCATCCTCATCATCGTCGCCACTGTCAGGCAGGTTGAACAGGCTGTCGGCGTCGAATTCCTTTTCTTTCTCTTCCGGCTCAGGATCGCTCAGGCTGAATGTTTCCAACCCTTCGATTGCCGTCGGAATGCGCGATTCTGCGTCCATACCAAGGCTCTGTTCAGTGCTCAGCAGCTTGCGGCGCTCATCGTCGCTCATCGCTTCGCCTTCACGGGCTTTCTTGGCAGCGGCCTTTTGCACGGCGGCGTCCAGCTCTGTCTGCTTGCACAGACCCAGCGCGACCGGATCAATCGGCTGAATGTTGGCGATGTTCCAGTGTGTGCGCTCGCGGATTGCCTGAATCGTCGGCTTGGTCGTGCCCACCAACCTGCTGATCTGGCTGTCTGCCAGCTCGGGGTGGAACTTGACCAGCCACAGAATCGACGCCGGACGGTCCTGCCGTTTGCTTAGCGGAGTATAGCGCGGGCCACGGCGCTTTTCCTCACCCACGGCAGAGGCGTTGAACTTCAGCTTCAGCTTGTGCAGCGGATTCTTTTCTGCGGAATCGATTTCTTCCTGCGTCAGCTGGTTGTTGGCAACGGGATCGAACCCCTTGACGCCAGCCGCCACATCACCATCGGCGATGCCCTGCACTTCCAGCTCGTGCATCTCGGTAAAATCCGCGATCTGCTTGAAGCTGAGCGTTGTGTTGTCCACCAGCCAGACAGCGGTGGCCTTGGCCATTAGCGGTTTTGCCATTGTCATATCTCCTACACATTTTATCCCGCACACATTTTTCCCGTCTCCTGTCTCCAGGAGGTCCTGAACCTAGGCTCGGGACGGGTTTCCGTTGTGGGGGAACTTGGGCGCTGTATAGTGGCCCCTGCGACAAAAAGAAAGACCAAAGAATGCGCCCTTTACTGGCCCTTATCCTCAGCACAATCGCACTATACGCCACGCCGACCGCCGCAGACGCTGATCGGCCCGGCGCATTTGATTACTACGTTCTGGCGCTCAGCTGGTCGCCCACGTGGTGCGCCATCGAGGGTGATGCACGCGACGCGGCGCAATGCGATCCGGCAGCCGATACAGGCTGGATCCTGCATGGGCTGTGGCCGCAATATCACCGTGGCTGGCCAGCACATTGCCAATCAGCAGAACGTCCGCCAAATCGCACGATGACCTCTGACATGGCCGATATTATGGGCAGTTCGGGACTGGCTTGGTATCAGTGGAAAAAACACGGCACCTGCTCGGGCCTCAGCGCACCGGCCTATTACGCTCTGGCCCGCGAGGCTTATGACCGGGTCAATCGCCCCGCGGTATTTCGCAAGCTGACCCAGCCGGTGAAGCTACCTGCCTCTGTGGTCGAAGAAGCGTTTCTAAAGGCCAATCCGGGCTGGGAACGCGACATGTTGACCATCACCTGCCGCAACGGGCGCATTCAGGAGGCGCGACTGTGCCTGTCCAAATCGCTGGACCCGGTGCCCTGTGGGCGCGACGTTATACGCGATTGCACGGCGACGGACGCGCTCTTTGACCCGATCCGCTGAAACGCGGTATCCAGTTTGAGTATTGTCACACAGAAGAAGGGCCGCGCGCGCGTCACACAGCCCGCGTGAGCAGAACGATAACGAGGATCGGCACAAGCGTTGCATGTGTCACCTCGTCGAACCAGTTGCTGCTGCCCCAGCCCATGACCCAGACGCCCTGCCCCAGTACCGCGACGAGCGGCAGAAAGACGCTGCCGCTGGCAGCCCCATAGGCACAGATGACAAGCACCATGATCGCCACCGGAATCGGTGCATAACCCAGACGGTAGATGTCGACCGGAATCACCCCCATCGCAGCGGCCAGAAAGCCGACGTAAACCAGTAAGATCACAACCAGTTCTGCCGTGGCAAACGGCTGAACCGGCAGACCCAGTTGCGCGCCCATATGGCGCAGCGCCAGAGCGGGCAAAAGGATACCGAAGGGCGCCAGCAGCGCCAGCAGCGCACCCGAAACCAGACTGTTCTGGAACAGCGTCACGGCCGCGATCCCCACCACTGCCCCCAGCATCAGCGACACCGGAGTGCCCATGACAAGCCCCGATATCATGCAAACAGCCCAGGTGATCAGAATACCCAACGCCACAGAGGAGAGTGCCGCACTCATTTCGTCGCCAGCCATGCGGTGTTGAATACATGCGCCTTGATCCCGCGCTTGGTCCCCTGCGAATAGGTCAGCGCGAATTCCCCGCCATGCAGGTCGCGCAGCATCGGGTAGCGCAGCGCGCCCTCTTCGGGTGTAAAACTGTGCAGCAGCCGCCATGTCTCGCCGCCATCCTCGCTCAGCGACAGACGCAGATCGTCGGGGCGCGCCGGGTCATCGTTCATCGCGATCAAGATGCGCTCGCCCCCCAACGGCAATGCCGCGACCGGCGCGCTGGGGTTGGCGATCTCGGTCGCGCGTACGCTGCTCCAGCTTTGGCCGCCATCGCGCGTGTGACTGATCAGCAGCTTGCCGAGCGCGATATCGAAATCGCGCAGGAACGCGACGGCATGTGTGGCGCTGAGCGGAACGATCATCGGTTGAATCGGATGCAGGTTCGGCCCGTCGATCCGCGCGGTATCGCGGACCCGGCCATCACGGCCAAAGCGGGCGAGGACGCCGTGCATCTGCCCCATCTCGAAATAGACCGGCAGGGCATAGGAGCCATCGGCATATTCAACCATTGGCGACTTCACCAGATGCGACCGGTTCAGCAGCGGCGACAGGTTCAGCTTGCGGGCCTGCTGGGGCATGTCGCCATCCATGCGGATCGCCGCGATCGAGGCCATGGCCCAGCCCCCGACCGACACCACCGTGCTATAGAGCGCGCCGCGCAAGGACTCGTTCTCTATCGTGTTGCCCAGCGTCACGACCAACTGACGCGGGGCGAACGCCGCGCCCAGAGCGCCGCGCGTGACAATGCGGCGGGGCGTATCAGATTCCCACGTACCGTCGCCGCCCGTAACCGACGCGGCAAAGATGTCCACATCTGCCTGTGCCTCCTTGGAGCCTTCGAACCACAGCACGTCAAAGCCATCGTCGGTCCGCGCAATACTGGGTGAATGCGCCTGCCCGGTCGCGGCCTTATAGTCCAGAACTGTCTGGAAAAAAGGCGCGGCTTCGGTCCCGACCACCTGCGGCACCGCAAATCGCCAGTCCAGCGGCGTGTCGCGCCGGATCGCCCACGCGCTGAGGCAAATGCTGATCGCGGCGAGGCCGAGAGCCGCGTATTGCACCACGCCCAGCACCAGATCAGACCTCCAGAACGATCTTGCCGATATGGGTGCTGCTTTCCATATGCGCATGGGCCGCAGCGGCATCGGCCAGCGCATAGCTGCTGTCCATGACCGGTGCCACGCGCCCTGCATCCAGCAACGGCCAGACATCTCGGCGCAGGGCGGCCGCGATATCGGCCTTGGCTTGCACGCTCTGCGGGCGCAGGGTGCTGCCGGTGATCGTCAGGCGGCGCATCATCATCTGGGCAAAATTCAGCGTTACCTTCGGGCCCTGCAGAAAGGCGATCTGAACCAGTCGTCCATCATCAGCCAGCGCCTTGACGTTGCGCGGAAGGTAGTCGCCACCGACCATATCGAGGATCAGGTTCGCACCGCCCTCGCCGCGCAGAACCTCGACGAAATCATCATTACGATAGTTGATCGCCCGCTCTGCGCCCAGATCTGTGCAAACGGCGCATTTCTCATCCGAGCCAGCGGTGGTGAAAACCCGCGCGCCAAAGACATTGGCCAGCTGGATCGCCGTCGTGCCGATACCAGACGAGCCACCATGCACCAGAAACCGCTCGCCGGCCTTCAGCCCGCCGCGCTGGAAAACGTTGGACCACACGGTGAAAAACGTCTCGGGCAGGCATGCGGCCTCTTTCAGGTCCATCCCCGCGGGCACCGGCAGACAATGCGCGGCCGATGTGGCCACATATTCGGCATAGCCACCTCCCGGCAGCAATGCGCAGACCGCATCGCCCACAGCCCATTCGCTGACACCCGCGCCGATCGCGGCGATCTCTCCCGACGCTTCCAACCCCGGCAGATCGCTGGCACCGACGGGCGGCGCGTAGGCACCCGCGCGCTGTAAAGCATCAGGGCGGTTCACACCGGCATAGGCCACCTTGATCACCACCTCGCCGACACGCGGCTGTGGGACGGGGCGCTGCGTCATTTGCAGAACTTCAGGGCCGCCGGGTTGGGTGATCTCAACGGCGTTCATCGTCTTGGTCATCGTATATTCCTAAGTCTGATCTTGCTTGCCATGTTTTTCCGAGGCGACGTTCCAATGGCCCGGCATGTTCGGCATCGGCCCGGCCTGCGGCGCGCGTATCCGCGACAACAGGTCCAGCGGCCCGGCCAGCACACGGGTCAGCACCGGGTTTTCGCGCATTTTCGCCTTGGTCTTCTCAAACTGCATCACGTTATCAATCCGCCGATCCAGAAACGCCCATGTCGCCGCGTGCCCGTCGCTGTCATCGCCCAGCCAGTAAAGAACGGTACTGCCATAAACGCCTGATAATGTTGCGCGTTTTGTATACCAGTTGATATCGTCGGACGTGTCGCCCAGCGCCGTCCAGATGTGATCGCAGGTCTGCCAGATCGCGCGCGCACCATCGGCGGCGTGATGCGGCAGGGCAAACAGCGCCATACCCCGTCGCACCATCTCTCGGTCTTCGACGGCCTCCAGCCGAAACCGCACCGCTGCGGCGATCCGGTCACGAAACCGCATGTCAGCTAAATCCGCCTCTTCCAGACGCGCCAGCATCGCAGCGTCCCCCGCCGCATGATACGCCAGCGCAAGGTCAACCGCACCACGCGGGAACAGCGCCCGCGCGACGCCCGGTGCCACCCCGGCATCACGCGCCGCCGCGTCAAAACTGATCTGGCTCCAGCCGTCGAACGGCACATGGGTCGCGGCGGCCTTCAGCATCTCGGTGGTCAGATCCGGTTCGGTCATATTGTCTCTCCCAGGCTCGGGTCGCACCCTAGACAAATCCGCCGGGCTTTGCTATAGACCCGCTTCCTGCAATCTCTTGCAACTCAAACTTAGAAAGGTGGTGAAAACCACATGCAGGTTAGTGTACGCGACAACAACGTCGATCAGGCGCTCCGCGCCCTGAAGAAAAAGCTACAGCGCGAAGGTGTGTTTCGGGAAATGAAGCTCAAGCAACATTTCGAGAAACCATCCGAGAAAAAAGCGCGCGAAAAAGCTGAAGCTATCCGTCGTGCCCGTAAACTGGCACGTAAGAAAGCCCAGCGCGAAGGTATGCTCTAAGCAGCCTTTGACGGCTTGATCCGCACCAAAAGATGCGTGCATCCCGAAAAATGAAATATCGGTTTTCGGGCCAAGATGCGCGAATGACAAAAGTGACGACCCCCGAGGCTTTGCCGCGGGGGTTTGTCGTTCCCCGAAGTCAGCGAATCGCACCGCCCCGGATCGGCGCCAGATCGCCATCGAAGCGTTTGCACTTGATGGAACCGGGGCGCTCGCATATCTCAGCGACAGATTTCGATTGCTGGAAAGAAGTTTGAATGACACTGCTGAGCCAGATTGACCGCGCCCTGATGGCGCTGATTGCGGCGGTTCTGGCCGCATCCGTGGTCATCGCATTCGTGAATCCCACATATTTCTGGGCCACATTCGCCGCCGAAGATGGCTTGGTCGAATACGGCACTGCGATCTGCCTGTTTGCCTCCAGCGTGGTTCTGGCCTTCAACGCGCGCGGGACTTCCGCCCGTGGCCTGCGATTGGCCGCCGTATTGACGATGCTCTATGCGCTGATGTTCTTTCTCGCTGCGGGCGAAGAAGTATCGTGGGGCCAGCGCGTGTTCGGCTGGGAATCCGGCGAGTTTTTCCAGAACAACAACAAGCAGGATGAAACCAATTTTCACAACCTGATGATTGGTGACATTCATCTGACCAAAACGCTGTTTGGCCCAATCCTGACGTTCTGCATCCTGCTCTATCTGGTGGTTTTGCCGCTGCTCTATACCCGCAGCCCGCGCATCGCAGCCCTTGCAGACCGGTTCGCGGTGCCGGTGCCATGGCTGCGGCATGGTCTGATCGCGCTGGTGGCCAGCATCATCATCACGGTGATTGACGTGCAGCGTAAATGGGAAGTGTATGAACTGGTGTTCAGCCTGCTGACCGTGTCGATCTTCCTGTTGCCGCAGAACCGCGACAAGGTTACGTGATCGTCAGATGATCTCGTCCTCATCATAGAGCGGTGCCGCGTCCATATGCGCGCTGACCCCTTCGGCGGCGGCCTCGGCGCGCGCGGTTTCAGCGATGTGAAACAGCGCCTCGCCCTCATAGACCACCGGCATGTTGGTGCGCCCGATGATGATACCTTCCTCGTCGGCGATCACCTCGGTCTCGACCTCGCCGAACGGATCTGACACGGCACCCAGTACTGTGCCGGGTGCCACCGTGGCCCCGGTCGGCAGGTACCCGCGAAACAGCCCTCCCGCCGGGGCGCGATACCAGCTTGACCCGCCACACATCACGCTGCGCGCCTTTGTGCGCGGCACCGCGCGGGCGGCCAGCATCCCCAGTTCGTGCATCACGCGCAGGATGCCCGCAACTCCCGCCCGCGCCGCCAGTTCGTCAAAGCGCAGCCCCTCGCCACCCTCGTACAGCAGCACGTCGATGCCCGCCTCTTCGGCCGCCATCCGCAGCGATCCCTCGCGCAGCTTCGAATTCAGCATCACTGGCGCGCCAAAGGCCCGGCCCAAGGCCGCCAATCGCGCGTTTCCCGGTGACAGACGTATCTGCGGCAGGTTGGTGCGGTGGATCGCAGCGGAATGCAGATCAATCCCCACCTGCGCGCGCAACACCACCTCGGTCATAAAAATATGCGCCAGCCGCGACGCCATCGACCCCTCTGGCCCGCCGGGAAAACAGCGGTTCAAATCACGCCGGTCCGGCAGATAGCGCGCATTGTTGAGAAATCCGTAAGTATTCACGATCGGCACCGCCAGCAGCGTCCCCGCCATCGACTTCAGCGCCTTGGCCTTTAGCAGCCTGCGCACGATCTCGACCCCGATCACCTCGTCGCCATGCACCGCCGCCGAGACGAACATCACCGGCCCCGGTTTGCGCCCATGTGCCACATGCACCGATAAATTGACCGGCGTATGGTCCGACAATGTGCTAACGGGTATGTCCACCGTCGCTCGTGTTCCCGGCGCGATGCTCTGCCCGCCAATCTCGAACGCCTCGCGTTTGGCCATATCGGTGCCTTTCTTTGCTCCCTCAGCGATAGGCAAGTTCCGCTCTGGTGTCTATCAGGTAGGCAGGAAGGCTGCCTCGGTCCCGGCCCCCGGCATATTTCGCCGTCGACGCACGGCGTCCGAAATTACGCCCATCCGCAACGGTCGCGATGACAGATATGCACTTTTCGTTCTGCGTGGCGATCCGATATTGACGCAGGACGCCAAATCGCTAGAAGCAGCGTGCATTATCCGCATGGTCCACCCCGGACCAGTGCAGACCGGGATGCCGCTGTAGCTCAGATGGTAGAGCACGTCATTCGTAATGATGGGGTCGGGGGTTCGAGTCCCTTCAGCGGCACCAAAGGGCTTTCGCAAAGCGAAAGACCGGGAACACTCACCGCACTGCATGGCGTGGCAGTCGTTTTGTGAGAACGACAAGAACTTTGACGGCTCTGGGTCACGCCAGCCACCTGCATCACAGGTTTTCCCGGACCATCCCCTGATACGCGTCGTCGCAACTGATCATGTGACCGCTCAAAGCCGGATACCGGCGCAAAGACGATCACGTTCTGGTCACCTCTCATCCACCCGGCTATAGCAAGGGCATGACCGATACCCTGCCCCCGTGCCCCGAATGTGCCTCGACATACACCTATCCTGTGGATGCCTTGCTCAACTGCCCTGAATGCGGCCATGAATGGTCCCCCGAGACAGCAGATAGTGCTGACGAAATACGCGATAGCGTCGGCAACGTGCTGGCGGATGGCGACACTGTCACCGTCATTAAGGATCTGAAGGTCAAGGGATCATCATCCGTTGTAAAGGTCGGCACCAAGGTTCGCGGCATTCGTCTGGTCGACGGCGATCACGACATTGATTGCAAGATTCCGGGCTTTGGCCAGATGAGCCTGAAATCCCAGTTCGTCAAGAAAGTCTCTGACTGACGTTTCGCACGACAGCGACGCAACCTTTAGGCCACCATCAAATGCCCAGCCAGCCCCAGCGCAAATCCCGCCACTGCCCCCAGCGGCGGTGCCCAGGCACGTTCCAGCCGGACACCCGGTGCGATATCCTCGAATAGCAAATACAGGATCCCACCCGCAGCAAAGAGCATGATCGCCCCCAACACCTCGGGTTGATCGCCCAGCACGGTCAGGCCGAACCACGCGGATATCGGCCCCAGTGCGACAATCATGACGAACAGGATCAGAATGCGCGCCGTTCGACGCCCGGCGTCCTGCATTTCGCGAAACGCGTTGAACCCTTCGGGCAGGTTTTGCAGCGCAATCAACCCGGCCATCAACACCGCGACCCCCGGATCACCGGCGATCAGCGCACCAAGCGCCATCGCCTCTGGCACAAAGTCCAGCAGCATCGCCATCAGTTGCGCACCCGTGCCGCCCCGGTTCTGAATCGCCCGGTCGACGCAGCAGAAAAACGCGCCCCCTGCCACAAACCAGAACAGCACAGCCAGCGGTGCCAGCCGGTCCGCCCCTTCAGGCACCAGAACCAATGCGATAGCTGAGAAAAGCGCGCCACCGCCAAAGGCGATGACACTATGGCGAAACTCGTCTTCCAGCCAGCCGGGCAGACACTTCTCCTGCGTTGCCAGCAACGCGCCCACCGGGATCGTCGCTCCCGCCATCCCCGCCAGCAACAGCGCCTGTGTCAGCGTCTCGGCCATCCGCTAATCAAACGACGCGTTCGACCATCATCTTCTTGATCTCTGCGATCGCCTTGGCCGGGTTCAGACCCTTGGGGCATGTCTTGGTGCAGTTCATGATCGTGTGACAACGGTACAGCTTGAACGGATCTTCCAAATCATCCAGCCGTTCGCCGGTCGCCTCGTCGCGGCTGTCGATGATCCAGCGATAGGCGTGCAGCAGCGCGGCGGGCCCGAGGTACTTGTCACCATTCCACCAATAACTTGGGCAGGCGGTCGAGCAACTGGCGCACATGACGCACTCATATAGACCATCCAGCTTGGCCCGGTCCTCGATGGATTGTTTCCACTCCTTCGCGGGACGGTTTGTCTTGGTTTCCAGCCACGGCATAATGCTGGCGTGCTGAGCATAGAAATGCGTCAGGTCGGGGATCAGATCACGCACCACCGGCATGTGCGGCAGCGGATAGATTTTCACATCGCCCTTGATCTCGTCCATGCCATAGATGCAGGCCAGCGTGTTGATCCCGTCGATGTTCATCGCGCAGGACCCACAGATACCCTCGCGGCACGAGCGGCGGAAACTCAGCGTCGGGTCAATCTCTGTCTTGATCTTGATCAGCGCGTCCAGAACCATCGGCCCGCAGGTATCCATATCGACAAAATACGTGTCCACGCTGGGATTTTTGCCGTCATCTGGCGTCCAGCGGTAGATGCTGAACTTGCGCAAGTTCTTGGCGCCAGCCGGTTTGGGCCACGTCTTGCCGGTGGTAATCCGGCTGTTCTTGGGCAGGGTGAGTTGAACCATGTGCGTCTACTCCGTTCAGCCGCCCAACAGCGCGATGCTGTTCTGGGCAATACATTCTATGGCCTCGGGACGTTGTGCTATTTCCAGCACGTCCCGCGCCGTTTCTTCTGTGACGCCGGTGACGGATGCCCCGGCGATGGAAATAATCTCTCCGGCGCTGGCCGCATCGATGATGCAATCGGTCACCGGGGCTGCGTTCACACCGGGAAACCGCTGCTGCACAACGCCGTTCACCACCCTTTTGGCCCGATCCTGCGCCAGCGTGTCGGCGGCTTCATTGGCTGCGGTGCAACCGCTCAGCGTCAGCGCCACAATAACACCCGCACCAACGAGGTTCGCACCGCGATATCTCGCCCCGCGTTCCACCTTAGCTTAGCCCCTGCGCCACGCAGTTGCGCACAGTGTCCTTTTCGGCAGAGCTCAGGCCCATGCGATTGTCAAACTTGATGGCAATCGCGCCGCTCTCCCGCTTTTCGGTCGAAAAGATGATCTGCGTCGCCTCTGTATGGCTAAAGATACACTGTGAAATCAGCGCATTCACCTGATCCTGCGTCTGTGCCAGTGTCGGCGTAGCCGCCAACCCCGCGATAAGGCCCAGCACCACCCGCATCAGAATGTCCGTTCCTTGGGGGCGATTTTCTTCAGGCTGATCCCACCCTCTTTCTCGGTGGTCAGCGGATCCTCAACAATCGGGCGATAGCTCAGACCGACCTTGTTGCCCTCCACCCGTGCAATCGTATGCACACGCCATTTTTCGTCGTCGCGGGTGCTGAAATCCTCATGCGCATGTGCGCCGCGGCTCTCTTGGCGCGCCTCGGCACCGTGGATCGTGGCCAGCGCATTGGGCATCAGGTTGGTCAGTTCCAGCGATTCCATCAGATCGGTGTTCCAGACCAAGGAGCGATCCGTCACATGCAGATCATCCAGCTTGGCCGCAATCGCGGTCATCTTGTCCACGCCTTCCTTCAGTGTCTTGGAGGTGCGGAATACAGCCGCATCCGCCTGCATGGTTTTCTGCATCTCCAGCCGCAGATCGGCCGTCGGCGTTCCGCCATTTGCATTGCGTACACTGTCGAACCGGTCAAACGCCTTGTCCACCTGACCCTGATTGGTGCCCGGCACGGCGCTCTCGGCATCCACGACCTTGCCCGCGCGGATTGCCGCCGCACGACCAAAGACCACCAGATCAATCAGCGAATTCGATCCCAGCCGGTTCGCGCCATGCACCGACGCACAGCCCGCTTCGCCCACGGCCATCAGCCCCGGAACCACAGCCTTGGGGTCTTTCTTGGTCGGGTTCAGAACTTCACCCCAATAGTTGGTCGGAATGCCGCCCATGTTGTAGTGCACGGTCGGAATGACCGGGATCGGCTCTTTGGTGACGTCCACACCTGCGAAAATCTTGGCGCTCTCGGAAATGCCGGGCAGCCGGAGGTTCAACGCCTCAGGCGGCAGGTGCGACAGGTTCAGGTGAATGTGATCTCCAGCCTCGCCGACACCGCGTCCTTCGCGGATTTCCATCGTCATCGACCGGCTGACATAGTCGCGCGGCGCCAGATCCTTGTAGTTCGGCGCATAGCGTTCCATGAACCGCTCGCCCTCGGAATTGGTCAGATAGCCACCTTCACCACGCGCGCCCTCGGTGATCAGACACCCCGAGCCGTAAATACCCGTCGGGTGAAACTGCACGAACTCCATGTCCTGCAATGGCAACCCGGCCCGTGCCACCATCCCGCCGCCGTCACCGGTGCAGGTGTGGGCCGATGTGGCGCTGAAATACGCGCGGCCATAGCCACCCGTTGCCAGCACCACCATCTTGGCGTTGAACACATGCATCGTGCCATCGTCCAGCTTCCAGCAGACAACGCCGGTACAGGCACCATCATCCGACATGATCAGATCAATGGCAAAATACTCGATGTAAAACTCGGCGTTGTTTTTCAGGCTTTGGCCATACAAGGTGTGCAGAATCGCATGCCCGGTCCGGTCCGCTGCCGCACAGGTGCGCTGTACGGCCGGACCTTCACCGAATTCGGTCGTGTGCCCACCAAAGGGGCGCTGGTAAATCTTGCCCTCTTCGGTGCGCGAAAACGGCACGCCGTAATGCTCCAATTCGTAAACCGCCTTGGGTGCCTCGCGGGCCAGATACTCCATCGCGTCCGTGTCACCCAGCCAGTCCGATCCCTTGACCGTGTCATACATATGCCACTGCCAATGATCCGGCCCCATGTTGCTGAGGCTCGCCGCAATCCCGCCCTGCGCCGCCACCGTGTGCGAACGTGTCGGAAACACCTTGGTCACGCAGGCGGTGCGCAACCCTTGTTCAGCCATGCCCAACGTGGCCCGCAAGCCCGCGCCACCGGCACCGACCACAACCACATCATATTCATGCGTTTCATATTCATAAGCAGCCATCGGGTCAGATCCTTAAATCGCGATTTTGGCAAGGGCGAACAGCCCGGTGGCCGTCAGCCCATAACACAGCGCCGTCATACCGATGATCAGCGCCTTGCGCGTGGTGCCATGCGAATAGTCCTCCAGCATGGTCTGCGCTCCTTTGCGGAAATGCTGCAATCCCACAAACAGGATCAACCCGGTCAGGATCGCGACGGCGGGATGCGCAAAAGTGGCCAGAACATCCTGATGGCTGGCACCAAGCGTGCTGCCGAAGATATACAAAAACGTCGGCACGATCAGCGCCAGGCCAACACCGCTGACGGTCATATACCAGTGGTGCTCGGTCCCGGAATGGGCAGCGCCTTTGCCTTCGGCGCGCTTGCGGGCGGTCAGATAACGCATGGCTTGCCTCCCTTAGATGATAATGATTGTCAGGATCGTCAGCACAACCGACCCGATAACGCAGATCCAGCCGAGCGTCTCAGCAGTCTTGATGTCCAGACCACGGCCCGCATCCCAGATCAGATGCCGCAACCCGGCCAGATAATGATACCAGACCGCCCATAGTGACAGTGTCAGCACCAGATCCCCGAACCACGAAGTGATGAACGCATTCGCCGTCTCAAAGTACTGCGGCCCCGCAGCAGCGGCCAGCAACCACCAGACGATCAGCAGCGCCGTCACGATCAGCGCGTTCCCGGTGATCCGCGTCAGGATCGACGAAATCGCGGTCAATTGCGGGCGGTAGATTGTCAGGTGCGGTGACAGCGGGCGATCGCCCCGGTTCACATCGGCCATATTACATGTCCCCTTAGTTTGGCGCATGACCCGGCCCCCGCAGGAGCGATGCCATGACTGGCTAGCCTTTTGTGACGTGTTTTAGCGCGACTGTCACCGGTGCACAGCCCCAAATGCCATTCAGACCAAGGTTTTTGCTACATAACCGCTCTTTGTGATCACATGAATTTCGCCGTGATCACAAATTCGATTCTCGCCACGTTTTCGTGATCACGAATCACGCAACCAGTCGGCAGCATCAGCCAGATGCGCCGAAAGCAGACCGGCCACGCCTATTTGGCGGTTCCCTGCGCGCACATCCACTGCCGCACCGCCTCGACCGCCGGATCGCGCCGTGGGTTGCGCTCTGCCAGCAGATAGAAATCCTGCGCGCCCACCATCGTCTCGGACATGACCTGAACCAGATGCCCCGCCTCCAGATCACGGGCAACCAGAAACCGCGGAACCAGCGCGACCCCCTGCCCGGAAAGCGCTGCATCAATTGCCAATGCCGTCTGATTCAGACGCAGATCGCGTCCGTCATGCCCTCGAATATTCAGCATCTTCTCGAAGTCTGACCAGAACCCATGCGCGTCATGCAGTTTCGGCAATCGTGTCAACACGGCAGGATCAAGCGGCAGGTCATCTCCCGCCACCAATCCCGGCGCGGCCACTGCGATGATCTCCTGCTCAAAAAGACGCACCGCCTCCAGCGCCGCGCCAAAGGGTGGCTTAGCCTGCCGCACAGCCAGATCAATGCCATCACCATGAAAACTGGATACATTCTCCGTTGCCAGAATCCGCAGGTCGATCTCGGGATGCGCCTCGGACAAGCTAGGCAAATTCGGAATCAGCCATTTCGCGGCAAAGGTCGGCGTGACACTGATCAACACTTTTCCCGGCTCCGGGCGCACAGTGTTCGTCGCATCCCGCAAATCGCCAAATGCGGCAGCAACCTGCGCGTGATAACTACGCCCCACTGCGGTAAAGGCCAGCCCCTTCGGCAATCGTTCGAACAGTGGCATACCCAGATGCGCTTCCAATCGCCGGACATGCTGCGCCACCGCTCCTTGCGTGACACCCAACTCATCTGCCGCCGCGCGAAAGTTCAGATGCCGCCCCGCCGCGTCAAAGGCATGCAACGCGTTCAAAGGAGGAAGATGAGCCATTTGCCGATAGTTATCCTACAGTCTGATCGCGCCCTTTCTAGCGCGAAATCCCCCCTGACCCCAAGTACAAATACCCAAACGCAACCTGAAACACCGATATCGGAGCAGTCCTATGACGACGCACACACTCTCATGCCCCCCCGTCGATACGACCCCTGCCGTCGCCCCGGCGCGGGACCGCCTGACCTTTGCCATCAAATGGGCCGCCTCCATGATCCAGATCTTCGGCTACACCGCCACTGCATTTGGCTGGACACCGCTGAACCTCTATCTTTTTCTCGTTGGGGTCTTGGGATGGTTCATTGTTGGCGTGCTCTGGAACGACCGCGCGATCATGCTGATCCACGTCGTCGCACTCGGCGCAATGCTCGCCGGGATGAGCGCGGGTTGACCCTGACCCTGCATTTTACACCTTTGCATAAATGCTCTCGCCGGAGGCGGCACATCCCCGCCTCCACACTCCGCCTATGTGACGCGGACCGCTGCCCTCCGCACCCGCCCGATGCCATCGGCCCGCAGGGCCGGGGGCAGAGATATCCAGCGTGCGCGCCAGCGCACTCAATGATCTCAGAGCGGCACCAACGCCCAGTAATCCAAATCCAGCAGCACATCCGGCAGATACTTGCCATCGTCGCCCTTCAACGCAAAGGGATCGCCCCCCTTTGTTGCCACCAGCCGCAGACGCAGCGCGCCGACACCCGGCGCGGATGTCTCCGCTCGGTCCAGCACTTCGCTCCATGCTCGGACGGTATCGCCCGCATAGCACGGGTTGGCATGTGCCCCGCCATTCAGTCCGACAACCATCTGCGCATTGGCCAGACCATTGAAACTTAGCGCGCGGGCCATTGATATGACATGCCCGCCATAGATCAGCCGCCGCCCATCCGGGCGCGCGCCGGAATCGAAATGCACCTTGGCCGTGTTCTGCCACAGCCGGGTGGCCAGCATATGTTCGGCTTCCTCGATCGTAACACCGTCCACATGGTCAATCGTTTCGCCAACGGCGTAATCGCCCCAGCGATGCGGCTCGCCCGCCAGCCCAAAGTCATAATTGGTAAAATCTAGTCCCTCGGGCACCACCAGTTGATCCGCTTTCAGTACCGACGCCAGTTCGGGGATCACCACCTCCGGCGCATCGCTGCCCGGTTCACGTTTGCGCACCATCACCCAGCGCACATAATCCAGTACTGTCTCGCCGCGCTGATTATGCCCCTTGGTCCGCACCCAGACGACACCGGATTTGCCGTTCGAATTCTGCTTCAGCCCGATCACGTCAGAGGTCGAACTGATGGTATCACCGGGATAGACCGGGCGCAGCCAGCGGCCCTCGGCATAGCCCAGATTGGCCAACGCATTCAGCGATACATCCGGCACTGTTTTGCCAAACACGACGTGGAACGCCGCCATGTCATCCAGCGGCGCGGCAGGCAGGCCGCACTCGCGCGCAAATTCATCCGATGAGTACAGCGCATGGCGCGCCGGATAGAGCGCATGATAGAGCGCGCGTTCCCCCCCCGACACTGTGCGCGGCACCGCGTGGCGGATGGTTTCGCCAACGCTGTAATCCTCGAAAAATCGGCCCGGATTGGTCTTGGCCATGCTCACTGTTCCCCCAGCTTGGTCTCGGGGGTGTAGTCCCCCGGCGCATCCTTGGTCACGGCCTGCCCGCACCGCATCACACCATTGGCGTGGTCCCAGGCATAGGTCGGGCTGCCATGCAGTGCCCACCCCTTGTTCAGCGCCAGCGTGACCTTGTGACAGAATGCCGACGTGTCATCGGCGGTAAGCAAACGATAAAGCTTCATCAGACCCTCATCCAAATGTCGGATAGCCCAGCGCATAATGCACACCGGCGATCCCTGCGTAGACGATCAAAGTCGCAATGACCGTCGTGATTTCCTTGCGCCGTGGTGCGGGCGGCGGCGGGGTCCAGTCGCGCTCGGACCGGTTGATGACGATGACCTCGATCACCGCCCACGCCATCAATCCGCCAAACAGGACGAACGATGGCACATCGCCATTGACCAACAGATGCGCCAACGCCCACACCTTGACCGCGGTTAACATCGGATGACGCATGCGCCGCGCCAATGCGGTTTTCGCCCCCGACACCGCGAACAGGTAGATCGACAGCAACATCAGCAGGTTGTTGATGCCCACCATCGCCGGGCTGCGCCCCCAATAGACCGCACCATCGGCCATCCGGTAACCCAGCACCATCAGCACCACACCTGCGAGGATTGTCAGCGCAATCGGCCCGCGCCCCTTGGCCCCCATGGCCGCGCGCCGTGCAGGCGCCATGCGTTTGAACAGATGCGCACCGATCCACAGCGCCAACCCGACAATCAACAGGATCATACCCATCACACCACCGCCATTTCAGTAACCGCATCCGCACGTGCCAACAGCCGCTTGGCTGCCACCACATGCAGGTTCTCTACGATCATGCCATCAACCACCGCGACCCCCTGCCCCGAGGCTTCGCTTGCCACGAACGCCTCGATTTGCCGTCGCGCCAGATCGATCTCTGAACTGGTCGGTGCGAAGGCGATGTTCGCGCCCTCGATCTGGGCGGGGTGGATCAAGGTCTTGCCGTCAAATCCCAGATCGCGGCCCTGCTCGCATTCCGCGCGCAACCCTTCGCCATCGCGAAACCGGTTGTAAACCCCGTCAATCGCCACGATCCGCGCCGCGCGCGCCGCCATAACGATCATCTGCAACGCGGTCATCAGCGGCAGGCGGTCGGCACGGGTGCGGCTACCCAGATCCTTGGTCAGGTCGTTGGTGCCTGTGACCAGTCCCGTCACCCGGCCGTGCGCCGCAATATCGCGCGCGTTGAACACACTGACGGGGGTTTCCATCATCGTCCAGATCGGCATGTCGGCAGGCAGCAGATCGGCCAGATTGTCCACGTCCGAGCGGGTATTGACCTTGGGCAGCAGGATCGCATCCGCGCCCGCATCGCCCAGCACGCGCACATCTTCCAGCCCCCATGCGGTTGTCAGCGCATTGATGCGCACGATCTTGGCTCGCTTGCCATACCCGCCTTCCTTCAACGCGGCCGCCAGCGTCTGACGCGCCTCGGCCTTGGCATCGGGGGCGACGGCATCTTCCAGATCAAAAATGATCGCATCGGTGGGCAGGCTGCGCGCCTTGTCCAGCGCGCGGTCCTTGGAACCGGGGATATATAGAACTGATCGGTACGGGTGGCTGGCAGCGTCCATGGACCTCTCCTGCATTGAGTGCGGGCAATATTCTTGCGCATTCAATGCCATTTTTGATGTGATTTGTTCAAGCCCTTATGTGCCGCAGCGCAGCATTACGCACGACACGCCCCCCCGCGTACGGGTTGTTAACCGTGTTTAGATACACTGTTGCCCATGCTGATCGGCACACATGGACAGGGAGCCTGCAACAAAAAAGGGTAGACCCATGATAAACCGAATGATCGGCGGCACCGCACTCGCCGCATGTCTCACAGGCAGTTTTCCGGCACTGGCCGCACCCAACTGCGCGCCGCGTGACATCGTCGTGTCGCGCCTCGCCGACACCTATGGCGAAACACGGCACTCCATCGGTCTGGGCGCCAATAACGCCGTGGTCGAGGTTTTCGCCTCCGACGCCTCGGGCAGTTGGACAATCACTGTCACGTCGCCGACCGGCGTGACCTGCCTTGTCGCCAGCGGCATGGCGTTCGAAACGCTGGCCGAAGCGTTGCCAGCACAGGGGAGCGATGCGTGACCACCTCTTGCCCCAGCCTCAGGTCAAACCAGCGCATCCCAGATCAGCTTGGCCCCCGTCGCCGTCAACAACACATAGGTTAACGCAAAGAATGCGCGCTCCGGGACAGCCCGGTGCGCGATCACGCCCAGCCACGCACCCAACAGGGCAAAGGGTGCTAGTACGATGTCGATCAGTAATGTCTGCGTGGTGAATATCCCCAGAAACCCATAGGGCACGGCCTTGGCGATGTTCACCATCCAGAACAGCAGCACCGTGGTCGCTTGGTATTCAGTCTTGGTCAGCCCGCGCGACAGCAGATAAATCGCGGCAGGTGGTCCGCCCGCGTGGCTGACAAAGCTGGTGAACCCGGCCACCAGCCCGGCAACCGCCCCGCCCCATGCAGGGATTTCCCCGCGCACGCGGCGCGCGGTGCCCAGTCGCCCCCATAGCTGCCAGCCCACGAACAGCAGACAAATCGCCCCGATCAGCAATCGCAGCGCATCTGCGTCCGCCACCTGATACAACGCAGCCCCCAGTGCGACCCCCGGCATCCCGCCCAGCACCAACAGCCGCGCATCCGGCCAGCTCCATTGCCGCCAATAGGGGCGTAGCGTCGCCAAATCGATCAGCATCAATACTGGCAGCATGATTCCCAGCGCCTGTCCCGGCGTCAGCGCGATCGCCAGCATACTTGCCCCGGCAAAGGCCGCACCCGATCCGAAGCCCCCTTTTGAGATTCCGGCAAAAATCGCCGCCAATGCCGCGAGCAGCCAGACACCCGGCGTCAACCCGAGCAGAGTGTTGATCTCAAGGGCCATCGTGGGGTGATTCCTATCTGCTCAGCTAAAAAATTTCACGTCTGGATGAATCGCCGGGAACCGACAGGGCGCATCCACGTTGATGTATCACACGGCGGCTCACGCCGTAAGCAGACAAAAATAGTGATTAAGGAGATGAAAATGAAACGTTTTCTGACAACGACCGCGCTCGCCCTGACGCTAGGCACTTCGGCTCTGGCAGAGGCACATGGCCCCATCGACTGGAGCGCCGAAATGGAACCGACCATGGGTCAGTTCTATGGTTCGGATCTGATCGGCATGCGTATTTACCGCGCCGAAAAGGATTATGAAACCGGCGGCGAAATCGCCCGCAGTGCCACGGATCAATGGGATGACATCGGTGAAATCAACGACCTGATCATCAGCCAAGACGGCGAAGTTGACGCCGTGATCCTCGGGATCGGTGGTTTTCTAGGGATCGGTGAACGTGACGTTGCCATCCAGATGGATGCAATCCGCGTCCTGAATGAAACCGGCGACTCGGGTGATCGCTTCCTCGTGGTTAACGCCACCAAGGAGCAGCTTGAGACCGTGCCCGAATATGATCGTAGCGCTGCAATGACCGGTGCCCATGACGGCAACATGAAGACCGAAGCCGACATGGAAACCGATACAGCCATGGGCGCAGACACTGCCGACGCGAACAAGCCAGAGGCCGAAATCTCGCAGGAAAATGCGACGGCTGCGGACATGGACACGGATACGATGGCAAATGTGCCCACACTCAACCGGCCTGCAGTCGAACGTGAAGGTTATGCAGAGGTTGAACTGGTCGACGCCCGCAACTTTAGCGTCGACGACCTGCAAGGCGCCCGTGTCTATGGCATCAACGATGAGAATCTTGGCGAAATCTCCGAGCTTCTTGTCGAAGACGGCAAGTTGACCCGCGCTGTGGTCGATGTTGGCGGCTTCCTCGGAATGGGGGAAAAGCCGGTGGCCGTAGACTTTGAAACGCTGCAAATCCTGCAAAGTAGCAATGACGGATCACTGCTGATCTATCTCGACGCAACCGAGGAAAGCCTCGAAGCGCAACCAGAATATGAAGCCAGCTAACCGTCTGGACTATCACATCAGGGCCGTCCCAATCGGGGCGGCCTTTTTGCGTTGTGCGCACGCGCCGCAGCATGCTGGCTTGCACGTGCGCCAGCGATTGGATAGCACAGGGCGCAAATTCACCCACCGGAGACTATTCTCATGGCCAGACCCAAGATCGCCCTCATCGGCGCAGGACAGATCGGCGGAACGCTCGCCCATCTCGCAGCACTCAAGGAACTGGGCGACGTCGTCCTCTTTGACATCGCCGAAGGCATCCCCGAGGGCAAAGCCCTCGATATCGCCGAATCCGGCCCTTCCGAGGGCTTTGACGCAAACATGAGCGGCACACAATCCTACGCCGACATCGCTGGCGCCGACGTCTGCATCGTCACCGCCGGTGTCGCCCGCAAACCGGGCATGAGCCGTGATGACCTCTTGGGCATCAACCTCAAGGTTATGAAATCGGTCGGCGAAGGCATCCGCGATCACGCGCCGAACGCATTCGTCATCTGCATCACCAACCCGCTGGATGCGATGGTCTGGGCGCTGCGCGAATTTTCCGGCCTGCCCCACGAGAAAGTCTGCGGCATGGCCGGCGTGTTGGACAGCGCCCGCTTCCGCCACTTCCTCAGCCTCGAATTTGGCGTCTCGATGAAGGACGTGACCGCGTTCGTCCTGGGCGGACACGGCGACACGATGGTGCCACTGGTGCGCTATTCCACCGTTGCGGGCATTCCTCTGCCTGACCTGATCGACATGGGCTGGACCACTCAGGACAAGATGGACGCCATCGTTCAGCGTACCCGCGACGGCGGTGCCGAAATCGTCGGTCTGCTGAAAACCGGCTCTGCCTTCTACGCGCCCGCCACTTCGGCGATCGAGATGGCCGAGATCGTATCTCAAGGACCAAAAGCGCGTCCTGCCCTGCGCGGCCCACGTGGACGGCGCTTATGGCCTCAAGGGCTTTTACGTCGGCGTTCCCACCGTGATTGGTGCTGGCGGCATCGAAAAAGTCGTCGAGATCAAGATGAACAAGGACGAACAGGCGATGTTCGACAAATCCGTTGATGCGGTCAAAGGCTTGGTCAAAGCCTGCAAAGACATCGACGGCTCGCTGGCCTGATCCGAGTTTACGTGACTGAAAAGGCCCCGGTAGATACTCCGGGGCCTTTTTGGTATCAGGCGGTTGGTTGCCTGTGCGTCGTTAACCGGGCGATCTGGCCCTCTAATTATCTGGGATAGAATGATGATCAAGCTTGGCTCATGGTTCCTGATTGTGGCAGCGTTTTTGACGATTGCAGGCTGCGGCGCAACGCCCACCATTGAACCGGTTGAACAAAACGACATCACCAAACTGGCGACTCAGATTCAGGGATTGGGGTCGGGCGTGGCCCCCGCAGAGGCCGAACGCGCCGCCGAAATCGCCTACAGGTATTCGCTCCAGCTGGCACAGGAATATCAGGTCACCGATCCGCCGCTTGTCCACAATGCCAAGGTGATTCACGGCTATCGCCCGCGTGGTCTATGCAATCATTGGACCGAAGACCTGAACAAGCGTCTGAAACAAGAACACTTTCGCACGCTGTCACTCCATTGGGCGATCTCGCCCCCGACCCCGTTCCGGATCATCCATCACACGGTCATCATCAGCGCGCGGGGCGACACACTTGACGACGGCATTGTTCTGGATCCCTGGCGCAACAGCGGCGCTCTCTTTTGGTCAAAAACCAAAGCAGACGATCATTACAATTGGCGGCCCCGCATGGAAGTCCGCGAAGAATTGCTAAACGGGTAAAACACGTCAGACGCAAGCTAGGGCGCCGCTCTAGTACACTCATCGCCCGCCCACTGTCACAAGATAGTCGGCGGGTCACTGGACGGGCGCGCACTACTGCGGGAACCTTTCCAGATTTCCTGCATCAAAGGGATCGAGTGCCAACAAATGGCACTGCTATCCCTATGAAAGGAAATCAGATGATCAAACCCCTGTTCTTGAGCGCAGCATTCTTGGCTACATCAGTCACATTCGCGGTTGCCCATGACGAGAAAGCATTACTTCAATCCCCTCCCGGTGACCCTTTTGTTCAGGTGAGTAAGGTCTTGCCTCTGCCCGACTTTCTGCCCGGTTTGGGGACATTGTTCGTGGACCCCGAAAAACTGCCAGCCGGTCCGTTCCTTGCCTATGACCATGATGGCAAACTGTCCGCGTCTGTATACATGACACCGCTGGAAGATCTTCAGAACGGCACCGCCTACGACGACCTCGCGATCGGGATGCATAACGTTAGTTCCGTTGATGTTTACTACAACGCAGGGCATCCCGGCGTCGAGAAACCTCATGCTCATGTCGTGCTGTATCATGATCCCGAGGCCAAGGAGCGGCTGGCAAAATGATCCTCGCCCGACGCAGATTTCTGAAGATGGGAGGTGGCTTCATTGCCACTCTCTCGCTCTCGACGCCGATGCGTGCTGCAACAGTGCAGACCATCAAGATGGAAGGCTCTGCACGAGGCGAGCGCATTTGGTTTTCACCAAACGGTTTGGCGATCTCGCCCGGCACGACCCTCCGCTTTGTAAACCGCGATCAGGGGAATGCACATACAGCCACCGCATATTGCCCCGAACTTTACGATCGGGCACGCCGCATTCCAAAGGCTGCCGCACCATGGGACAGTGGCTTTCTCTTGCCTGACGAAAGTTTTGAAGTCACGCTGACGGTACCCGGTGTCTACGATTACTACTGCATTCCGCACGAAATGGCCGCCATGGTCGGGCGCATCGTCGTCGGCCAACCGGGCGACCCCGGTTGGCAGTACCCCAACCCGGACACTGACGACATAGCGCCGGAGGCATTGACTGCCCTGCCGACGGTCGAAACTATTCTGACCTATGGACGGGTCGAACCAGAGGACGCCACATGAATGTCCGACCAAACCATCAAGCCATCGCACCTGCCGAAACAACCATTCCGGAGGCCGAGTTGGTCCGCGCCGCCAGAGAAGGTAGCGAAAGCGCTGTGCGAGAATTGATTCGGCGGATGAATCCGCGCCTCTTCAGGATTGCCCGTGGCATCACCGCCAGCAACACCGAGGCAGAGGATGTGGTGCAGGAAACCTACCTCAAGGCTTTCACCCGGTTGGATACATTTCGTGGTGACGCGCAATTTGCCACTTGGGTGACAAGCATCGCGATCAATACCGCCCGAATGCATGTTCGCTCTGCCCGACCACAAGAGGAATACAACACCGTGGCCGAAGATGATAACAGCACCAACTCCGTTCTTACCTTTCCCGGTCAGGCTCCGGATCGACCAGAGGCCGCACTTGGACGTGCGCAAATGCGCGTTCTCTTAGAGCAAACGGTTGCGGATTTGCCTGCGCATTTGCGCCTTCCCTTTTTGATGCGCGAAGCCGAAGGCATGAGTGTGCTCACCATCGCAAGGGACCTGTCCCTTAATCCGGTCACGGTAAAGACACGTCTGTTTCGCGCGCGACGCCGGTTGCGCAACGCTCTACAGGAAAACATCCAAGGCGGGTTTGACGCTATATTTCCATTTGATGGGGCACGCTGCGTGGGTATGGCGAACCGGGTCGTGGCAGAATTGAAGTCCAAGCGGCATATATGATGCAGCCAGACATTAACGCTCCGCGATAACGCGCCGCCGATACGCCTTTTCCGCTTCGGCGGCGCAGTTACATGATCCTGATCGGGTCATTTGATTCTATCGAACTCTGGTTCACCGGCCATTTGTGATCACACGATTTATCCGTGTGATCACAAAATGGCATTATTCACCAAAATTGCGCGAAACTCGCACAAAGCCGTTTAAACTATGTCCATCCTTGTGGGTATAACTGTGCCAACACCAGCAACACGGGGACTGCCCACATGAACATCCACGAGTATCAGGCCAAATCTCTTTTGCGCTCCTACGGCGCACCGGTCTCGGACGGGCGCGTCGTGCTCCGCGCCGAAGAGGCCAAGACCGCAGCAGGCGAGATGGATGGCCCGCTTTGGGTGGTCAAGGCGCAGATTCACGCCGGCGGGCGCGGCAAGGGCAAATTCAAGGAACCCGGCGCTGGCGAAGCAGGCGGCGTGCGTCTGGCCAAATCGGTCGAAGAGGCCGCCGATGAGGCGAAAAAGATGCTGGGTCGCACCCTCGTAACCAAACAGACCGGCCCGGCGGGCAAACAGGTCAACCGCATCTATATCGAGGATGGCTCGGGCATCGAAACCGAGATGTACCTCGCCATTCTGGTCGACCGCCAAACCAGCCGCGTCAGCTTTGTCTGCTCGACAGAGGGCGGCATGGACATCGAGGAAGTCGCAGAAAAGACGCCCGAAAAAATCCTCAGCTTCTCGGTCGACCCGGCCACGGGCTATCAGCCCTATCACGGCCGCCGCATCGCCTTTAACCTCGGTCTGGAGGGCGCGCAGGTCAAACAATGCGTCAAGCTGATGGGCACGCTCTACAAGCTGTTCCTCGACAAGGACATGGAGATGCTGGAGATCAACCCGCTGATCGTGACCGACAAGGGTGATCTGAAATGTCTTGATGCCAAGATGGGTTTTGACAGTAACGCGGTCTACCGCCACGCCGACATCGCCGAGCTGCGCGACGTGACCGAAGAAGACCCCAAGGAACTGGAAGCGTCGAAATACGACCTGAACTATATCGCGCTGGATGGCGAAATCGGCTGCATGGTTAACGGCGCGGGTCTTGCCATGGCCACGATGGATATCATCAAACTTTACGGCGCAGAGCCTGCCAACTTCCTCGACGTCGGCGGCGGTGCCACCAAGGAGAAGGTTACCGAGGCGTTCAAGATCATCACCTCTGATCCGCAAGTCAAAGGCATCCTCGTGAACATTTTCGGCGGCATCATGCGCTGCGACGTCATCGCCGAGGGCGTTGTCGCTGCTGTGAAAGAGGTCGGTCTGAAGGTGCCGCTGGTCGTGCGTCTTGAGGGCACCAACGTCGAAAAGGGCAAGGAGATCATCAACAACTCCGACGTCGACGTGATCGCCGCGGATAACCTGAAGGATGGTGCCGAGAAGATCGTGAAGGCAGTTAAGGGTTAAGCGCGCAGGGTGGGTGTTCTGCCCACCCGACGCAACAGGCCCGCAAACGCCCGCAACCGACAGAAAGGTGACGCCAATGCGCAGAAATACGATGCTCGCCGCAGTCCTCATCGTCGTCGCTCCATGGCCCGCCTCCGCACAGGTGCTGGAGGAACTGACTATGCAAATGCGGGGCAGCGATGCTGTGTGGCGCATGCAGGGCGGTTTTGCCGCCTGTCTCGGGGGCTTTGACGGCCCTTCAGAGCCCGCGCAGACCGTCAACAACTTCACGTTTATGGAATGGACCGCAGGCGGCGCCTATGGCGGCCTCACCGAATACAACTACAAGGACAGTACCGCGATCATCGCCGACGATGGGACATTCTGCGAGATTGCCGATTTCTCCGTCACTCAGTCACAGGCCGCCGAGATCGTGCGCCGGACGTTCGCCGAAATGGGTCAATCACTCTGGCCGGAATCCAAAACCGCAGCAGGCTGTACCGCATTCACCTCGCCCCAAGGTCGCGTGATCGAGGTAACGAGCGGCGGACAGGATCCGATCTGTGGCGACACCCCGACCAGCGCCATCCGCGTCTGGAACGAAGGACAGAACCAATGACCTCAACAACGATCAAGGTAGGTCTTGCCGGCCTCGGGCTTCTGGCTCTCAGCGCCTGCAACGACCCGTCCAACGACGGCATTCGCAACCATCCGCAATCCGAACCGCACATCACCTACATCTATTCTCAGGCGACCCCGCAACCTTGCGGCACACACGTCGCCGGACACAGCTGCACCGCATTCACCTAAACCGTGACACAGACCAAGCGGGCCACCCGGCCCACCGAAGGAGAAAAGACACAATGGCAGTCCTTATCGACGAAAATACGCGCGTGATCTGTCAGGGCCTTACCGGCTCTCAGGGCACGTTCCATACGGAGCAGGCCATCGCCTATGGCACCAAGATGGTCGGCGGCGTAACTCCGGGCAAAGGCGGCCAGACGCACCTGGATCTGCCAGTCTATAACTCGGTCCACGAGGCACGGCACGAAACGCAGGCCAATGCGTCTGTGATCTACGTCCCGCCCCCCTTTGCCGCCGATTCAATTCTGGAGGCGATCGACGCCGAAATGGAAGTGATCATCTGCATCACCGAAGGGATCCCGGTCCTCGACATGATGCGCGTCAAACGCGCGCTCGAAGGATCGAAATCCCGGCTCGTCGGGCCAAACTGCCCCGGTGTCATCACACCCGACGCCTGCAAGATCGGCATCATGCCCGGCCACATCCACAAACGCGGCTCCTGCGGCGTGCTGTCACGTTCGGGCACGCTGACCTACGAGGCGGTCAAACAGACCACCGATCTGGGTCTGGGTCAGTCCACTGCCGTGGGTATCGGCGGCGACCCGATCAAAGGGACCGAGCATATCGACGTGCTGGAATGGTTCTTGGCCGACGACGAAACCCAGTCAATCATCATGATTGGCGAAATCGGCGGCAGCGCCGAAGAAGAAGCCGCACAATTCCTGATTGATGAAAAGAAGAAAGGTCGCTGGAAACCCACCGCAGGGTTCATCGCCGGTCGCACCGCCCCTCCGGGCCGCCGCATGGGCCATGCTGGCGCCATCGTCGCCGGCGGCAAAGGCGGCGCCGAAGACAAGATCGAAGCGATGCGCGCCGCTGGCATCGTTGTCGCCGACAGCCCCGCCGGTCTGGGCGAGGCCGTGATGGAAGCAATCGGGTGATGCGCTTGCGTGTCCTGCCACTGATGGTGGCGGCAACATTGTTTGCCGCGCCATTGCATGCTCAGTCCATGTCGCGCGTGGCCGAGATCTGCAGCGACCCGATGACCACCGGCCCGCAAAAGGGCATCGTGCTAGAGGCAGACGGCTGGACCAAGCAACCCAAGAGCAGCCTGCCCGCCGTCACCGCCATCGCCAACGCCCATATTGCCAGCTTTACAGCCGGGATGAAGGACTGGACCAACCGCTACGCGGCCATCCCGCAACTGGCAGGCAATTTCACCACCATGATCGACGCCGGTGATGTCGCACTCTGGACCAAGGGCGATGCCTTCCTCGCTGTCTCGATCCAGCAGACACCAGAAGGCACAGAACATCTGGCCTGCTACTTTGCTGGCCCGGAAAATCCCGAAACGCCAGAGGTCATGGCACGCTATGGCACCCCCGAGGAATTCCCCGAACAGGGCCTGACGGCCATACGCTTTGACGAAACCGCCATGGTGATGGACCCAGAGCGCAACTACCAGATGTACAGTTTTTTCAGCCGTCACAAGGTGCATCCCGATTTTGCCACCCCCGACGGCTACCGTCTGGAACGGATCGAGAAGCCAAAATCAGAATAGGACCGCAACACGCGCAGAAAGGACAGCATCATGGGATTTAGCGAAGCCGTCAAAACCTGCCTTGGCAAATACGTCACCTTTTCCGGACGCGCCCGGCGCTCGGAATACTGGTGGTTCATGCTCTTTGCTTTCGGTGTGATGCTGATCGCCGGGCTGATTGATGCGGCACTCTTTGGCACGGGCAACCCACCGTTGGACCCGCCCACGCGCATTTTTCAACCGCTGGCACAACTTGCCCTGCTGCTGCCCATCCTTGCGGCCGGCTGGCGGCGTATGCATGACAGTGGACGGCCCGGCTGGCTGCTGCTTTTGCCACTTATTGCGGGATTGGTGACCGGCCTGCTCTTCTTTGGTGGCGTGATGAGTTCGATGACCTTCGATGCCTCAGGCATGCCCACGGGTGTCGATGGCGGCATGGCCTTCGGAATTGGCATGATCGGCGCGGCCTTCAGCGGATTCGTCCAGATCATCCTCGCGATTGTCATGATCTGGTGGCTCACCCGCCCGACCCAACCTGACGCAAACGAATATGGCCCAGTGCCCGATGGCATTGCCCCGCCCCCATCCACCAGCGCCCAGTAGAAAGGTGCCCTAATGACCGACCAATCGCCCAATGACGTGTTTCACGCCTCCAGCTTCATGCAGGGGCATAACGCCGAATACCTCGAACAGCTTTATGCGCGCTATGCCAATGATCCCGGCGCGGTAGACGAGGCATGGCAGGCGTTCTTCTCGCAGCTCGGCGATGGTGAGGTTGAGGTCAAGAACGAGGCGACCGGCCCCTCTTGGGCCCGCAATGACTGGCCCCCCGTGCCCAATGACGATCTGACTGCCGCGCTAACCGGCGAATGGCCGGACGAGCCGAGCCCGCGTGACGTCGGTAAGAAAATCGCCGGTAAGGCACAGGAAAAAGGCGTCGAAGTCAGCGACGAGGTGATCCAGCGCGCGGTTCTCGATTCCGTGCGCGCGCTGATGCTGATCCGCGCCTACCGCATCCGTGGTCACCTGATTGCCGATCTCGATCCACTCGGTCTGCGTGATCAGCCTTTCCGCCCCGAGCTTGATCCGAAATCCTACGGCTTCACCAGTCAGGACATGGACCGCCCGATCTTTATCGACAATGTACTCGGCCTCCAGATCGCCTCGGTGCGTGAAATCCTCGACATCGTGCGTCGCACCTATTGCGGCACGTTCGCGTTGCAATACATGCATATCTCCGACCCGGATGAGGCCAATTGGCTCAAAGAACGCATCGAAGGGTATGGCAAGGAAATCTCCTTTACCCGCGAAGGACGCAAAGCGATCCTGAAAAAGATGGTCGAGGCCGAAGGGATCGAAAAATACCTGCACGTCAAATACATGGGCACCAAGCGTTTCGGCCTTGATGGCGGTGAAAGCCTGATCCCGGCGATGGAACAGGTGATCAAGCGCGGCGGTCAACTGGGCGTGCGCGACATCATCATCGGCATGCCCCACCGTGGCCGCCTGTCCGTGCTGGCCAACGTGATGGGCAAACCCTATCGCGCGATCTTCAACGAATTTCAGGGTGGCAGCTTCAAGCCCGAGGATGTGGATGGCTCGGGCGATGTAAAATATCACCTCGGCGCGTCCTCTGACCGTGAATTTGACGGTAACTCGGTCCACCTGTCGCTGACCGCCAACCCCAGCCACCTGGAGGCGGTCAACCCCGTCGTTCTGGGCAAGGCGCGCGCCAAGCAGGACCAGCTCAACGATGAGGACCGCACCAAGGTGCTGCCCGTGCTACTGCATGGTGACGCGGCCTTTGCCGGTCAGGGCGTCGTGGCTGAATGCTTTGGCCTCAGTGGCCTCAAAGGGCATAAAACCGGCGGCACGATGCACATTGTGGTGAACAACCAGATCGGCTTTACCACCGCGCCGCACTTCTCGCGCTCCTCGCCCTATCCCACCGATATCGCCCTGATGGTCGAAGCGCCGATCTTCCACGTCAATGGCGACGATCCCGAGGCGGTGGTGCATGCCGCCAAGGTCGCGACGGAATTCCGCCAGAAATTCCACAAGGACGTGGTGATTGATATCATCTGCTACCGTCGGTTTGGCCATAACGAGGGCGACGAGCCCATGTTCACCAATCCGATCATGTACAAGAAAATCAAGAAGCAGAAGACCACGCTCAGCCTCTATACCGAGCGACTGGTCAAGGATGGCCTGATCCCCGAGGGCGAAGTCGACGACATGAAAGCGTCGTTTCAGTCCTATCTGGCCGATGAATTCGAGGCTGGCACCAACTACAAACCGAACAAGGCCGACTGGCTGGACGGCAAATGGTCCCATCTCGACCACAAGGAAGACGACTATCAGCGCGGCTCGACCGCGATCAAGGAAGAAACTTTTGCCGAAATCGGTCGTGCGCTCAGCACACCGCCAGCGGACTTCCCACTGCACAAGACCGTCAGCCGCCTGCTGGAAAGCAAGGCCACGATGTTCGAAACCGGAGAGGGCTTTGACTGGGCCACCGGCGAGGCGTTGGCCTTTGGCTCCCTTCTGACCGAGGGCTTTGGCGTGCGCCTGTCGGGTCAGGACGCCACGCGCGGCACATTCAGCCAGCGTCATTCCGGCCTGATCAATCAGGACACCGAAGAACGCTACTATCCGCTCAACAACATCCGCGAGGGTCAGGCCGGGTACGAGGTCATCGACTCGATGCTCAGCGAATACGCCGTTCTGGGGTTCGAATATGGCTATACGCTGGCCGAGCCGAACGCTCTGACCCTGTGGGAGGCGCAGTTTGGCGATTTCGCCAACGGCGCGCAGATCATGTTCGATCAGTTCATCTCTTCGGGCGAAAGCAAATGGCTGCGCATGTCCGGCCTCGTCTGCCTGCTGCCCCACGGGTACGAGGGCCAAGGCCCCGAACACTCGTCGGCCCGGCTGGA
Organism: Roseovarius pelagicus; assembly: GCF_025639885.1. NCBI lineage: Bacteria > Pseudomonadati > Pseudomonadota > Alphaproteobacteria > Rhodobacterales > Roseobacteraceae > Roseovarius > Roseovarius pelagicus. Next base: position 1,500,520 of record NZ_CP106738.1, read on the forward strand.
ACGGTTCCTGACCATGTGCGGACAGGACAACTGGATCGTCGCCAACTGCACCACGCCAGCGAACTACTTCCACATCCTGCGCCGCCAGTTGCACCGTACCTTCCGCAAGCCGCTGATCCTGATGACCCCGAAATCGCTCTTGCGCCACAAGATGGCCGTATCCAAGGCTGAAGAATTTACCACCGGGTCCAGCTTTCACCGCGTACTGTGGGACGACGCCGAATGGGGCAACTCTGACACCAAGCTGGTCAAGGATGACAAGATCAAGCGCGTGGTCATGTGTTCAGGCAAGGTCTACTTCGACCTGCTCGCAGAACGCGACGAGCGCGGCATCGACGATGTCTACCTGATGCGGTTCGAACAATTCTATCCCTTCCCCGCACAATCCGCGGTCAAGGAACTGGAGCGGTTCACAAACGCCGAAATGGTCTGGTGTCAGGAAGAACCCAAAAATCAGGGACCGTGGTCCTTTATCGAGCCGAACATCGAATGGGTGCTTGGCCGAATTGGCGCAAAACACACCCGTCCCGAATATGCCGGCCGCCCTGCTGCCGCCTCGCCTGCCACGGGCCTTGCCTCGATGCACAAAGCACAACAATCCGCGCTGGTCGACGCCGCGCTGACGATCAAAGGGAAGTAAATCATGTCCACCGAAGTCCGCGTACCCACTCTGGGCGAATCCGTTACCGAGGCCACCGTCGCGACCTGGTTCAAGAAACCCGGCGATGCCGTTCAGGCCGACGAAATGCTCTGCGAACTGGAAACCGACAAGGTCACAGTCGAGGTGCCCGCCCCTGCCGCCGGCACGATGGGCGAAATCGTCGCCGCCGAGGGCGAAACCGTCGGCGTCAATGCCCTGCTCGCCACCATCTCCGAAGGCGAAAGTGCAGGCAGCAGCGAGCCCAAATCGGACGACAGCGCGAAGAAACCGGACGCGGCCCCAGCTAAACCCGGCGGCGGCGACAGCAGCAGCGGCAATGTCGATGTCATGGTCCCCACTCTGGGCGAGAGCGTGACAGAGGCCACCGTCAGCACATGGTTCAAGAAAGTCGGCGATGACGTTTCTCAGGACGAAATGCTGTGCGAACTGGAAACCGACAAAGTCTCGGTCGAGGTGCCCTCGCCTGCCGCCGGAACTCTGACCGAGATCCTCGCCGCTGAAGGCGACACAGTGCAGGCCAATGGCAAACTGGCCGTGCTGTCTGGCTCCGCCGATGGATCAGTCGAGCCGTCCAAGCGTCCTATATCCGACGGCAGCGCCGAGGACGCGCCCAAATCCGGCGACGACTCCGGCACATCGCGCAAGGGCGAAGATGCCCCCGCCGCCAAGAAAGCGATGGCAGAGGCCGGGCTTAGCCCCGATCAGGTCAAGGGCACCGGCAAGGATGGCCGCATCATGAAGGACGACGTGGCCCGCGCGATCGCCGCCGGGACTTCTGCCTCGTCCGCGACCACCTCAGCCTCCGCCGCGCCGGCCCCGGCCCCACGCGCGCCCAGCTCCGCTGACGACGCCGCCCGCGAGGAACGGGTCAAGATGACCCGCCTGCGCCAGACCATCGCGCGCCGCCTGAAGGAAAGCCAGAACACCGCCGCCATGCTGACCACCTATAACGAGGTCGACATGACCGAGGTGATGGCGCTGCGTAATCAGTACAAGGAAGAGTTTGCCAAGAAACATGGCGTGAAACTCGGCTTCATGTCCTTCTTCACCAAGGCCTGCTGCCATGCGCTGAAAGAGGTGCCAGAGGTCAACGCCGAGATCGACGGTACCGATGTTGTCTATAAAAACTTCGTGCATATGGGCATCGCGGCAGGCACCCCCACCGGCCTCGTTGTGCCGGTCATCCGCGACGCCGACGCGATGAGCTTTGCCGAGATCGAAAAGGCCATCGCCGAAAAAGGCGCGCGCGCCCGTGATGGTAAGCTGAGCATGGCCGAAATGCAGGGCGGCACCTTCACCATCTCGAATGGCGGCGTCTACGGTTCGCTGATGTCCTCCCCCATCCTGAACCCACCGCAATCCGGCATTCTGGGCATGCACAAGATTCAGGACCGCCCCATGGCCATCGGCGGAGAGGTCAAAATCCGCCCGATGATGTATCTGGCCCTCAGCTATGACCACCGGATCGTCGACGGCAAGGGCGCGGTGACCTTCCTGGTGCGGGTCAAGGACGCGCTGGAAGATCCCCGCCGGTTGCTGATGGATTTATGAGCGGTGCCGGGCTGAAGCCCGGCCTACCCAACCTGTAGGGCGGGCTTCAGCCCGCCTTCAAACAGAGAGGTCAAAATGAAAGCGCAGGAATTAAGTGCTGAGTATGGGCGGCGCTATCATGGCGCAACTGATGGCGCGACGGTCGTCACGATCGATCTGGTCGGAATCGAATATGCAGACGCGCTGCAAGGGCACAATCTCAAGGAAATTTGTGCCGGTGCCGATGTACCCACATCGTACGGCACCGAGATTCGAAAAGGCATGCGTCTAGCCGAGTTCGTAAATCTGAAATGACCCCGGAACTCACCGTTCTCACTCTCGCCGCGTTGCTTCAGGTCATCCAGTTCGTCCTGATGTCCGTCCCCGCCAATCTTGAACTTGGCCCCGGCAAGACGACGTCGCCCCGTGACCCGGACCGCTTGGGCAAACCACTGGCCGAACAGGTCAGCCCCCGCACCGGTCGGCTGTTCCGCGCGTTTGCGAACCATTTCGAGGGACTGATCCTCTTTACCATCGCCTGCACCGTGATCACACTCAGCGACCAGTCCACACCCTTCACCGCCGCCTGTGCATGGACCTACCTCGCGGCGCGCATCCTTTATGTACCGGCCTATGCCTTCGGCCTCTCGCCGTGGCGCTCCTATATCTGGCTGATAGGCTTCGGTGCCACCACCCTGATGCTGATCGCCGCCCTTCTCTGATCCTTTCATCTTTCCAGAAATACCCGAATGCCCCGCCACAGGCGCAAAGCCCCGCCATCCGGTTGACCCCGGCCCCAAATCAGGGTCAGCTTGACCTAACCACACCGCACCGACGCGGTACCGATGTAATACCGACGTGATACCGACGTCCCAAAACCAGAGGATTTCCCAAAATGGCTTCCTATGATGTGATCATTATCGGCGCAGGCCCCGGCGGCTATGTCGCCGCCATCCGCTGTGCCCAGCTGGGCCTGAAAACCGCCTGCGTCGAAGGACGCGAAACACTGGGCGGCACCTGCCTGAACGTGGGCTGCATCCCGTCCAAGGCCCTGCTGCACGCCACGCATATGCTGCACGAAGCCGAGCATAACTTCACCAAGATGGGCCTAAAGGGCAAAAGCCCTTCGGTCGACTGGAAACAGATGATTTCCTACAAGGAAGACGTGATCGGCCAGAACACCAAGGGCATTGAATTTTTGTTCAAAAAGAACAAGATAGACTGGCTCAAGGGCTGGGGGTCCATCCCCGAGGCAGGCAAGGTCAAAGTCGGCGACGAGGTCCACGAGACCAAAAATATCATCATCGCCACCGGCTCTGAATCCAGCAGCCTGCCCGGCGTTGAGATTGACGAAAAAGTGGTCGTCACCTCCACCGGCGCGCTGGAACTGGGCAAGGTGCCAAAGAAGATGGTGGTAATCGGCGCGGGCGTGATCGGTTTGGAAATGGGCAGCGTCTATGCCCGGCTCGGGACAGAGGTCACAGTGGTCGAATTCCTCGACGCGATCACCCCCGGCATGGACGCTGAAGTACAAAAAACCCTTCAGAGAATGCTGAAAAAACAGGGCCTTACCTTCATCATGGGCGCGGCTGTGCAAAAGACAGAAGCCACCAAGACCAAGGCCAAAGTGCATTACAAACTGCGCAAGGACGATAGCGAACATGTGCTGGATGCTGATGTCGTTCTGGTGGCGACAGGCCGCAAACCCTACACCGACGGGCTGGGCCTCGACGCGCTTGGGATCGATCTGAGCAAACGTGGTCAGATCCCCGTGGACAAGCATTGGCAGACATCGACCAAAGGCATTTACGCCATCGGTGACGCCATCGACGGTCCAATGCTGGCCCACAAGGCCGAAGACGAAGGCATGGCCTGTGCCGAAGTGCTGGCAGGCAACCATGGCCACGTCAATTACGGCGTCATTCCGGGCGTGATCTATACCCACCCCGAGGTTGCCAGCGTCGGCAAGACCGAAGCCGATCTGAAGGACGAAGGCGTCGCCTATAAGGTCGGTAAATTCAGCTTCATGGGCAACGCCCGCGCCAAGGCTGTCTTTGCCGGTGAAGGCTTCGTCAAGTTGCTGGCCGACAAGGAAACCGACCGCATTCTGGGCTGTCACATCATTGGCCCCGCAGCGGGTGATCTGATCCACGAAGTTTGCGTTGCGATGGAATTCGGCGCCTCTGCCGAGGATCTGGCCCTGACCTGCCACGCTCATCCGACCTATTCCGAGGCGGTGCGCGAGGCGGCGCTGGCCTGCGGGGATGGTCCGATCCACGCCTGATCCAAGACATCCGGAACTGGGTGGTCGGCACAGAGAAACGGTGGCGGCCACCGCACTGGTCAGAACGCAATATTGGTATTTGTTCTCGGAGCACCAAAAGACTGCTTCAAGATCAAAATGCGTGATGCTGCGCTGCTATGTCGGTTTTTGCTGATATGGTCGAAAACTTGAAAAATGCGACTGTTCTTAGCACATACCTTTCTGAAATTTTTGATATGTAGCCACATGCCGATTGTAGTTTCGCCAGTTCATAAGAACCTACTTGCCGAGTAGATGTTCGCTCAAACTAACCTTGCGATTAAGCCCTATCGGTCAGCCAAACGTGCTGAATGGTTGACGATCAGCAGTCATTGACTCAGGTGCGGCGAAAGCCCTCTTGCAACCCCGCTACGCACTCCAACTCACCACAACGACGATTTCGCCCGCGCGCCCCACGCCGCGTCATACTCCGCGCCGCCAACTTCGCCATTGGTCTGTTCGGCGAGTATCTGCCCCACCGTGGGCAGGCCCGCGCTGTCGTCGCGGCCCCACAAACCGGCACGCATCGGTGCGCGCGAACATTGTGTATAGACCTCGGAGATCTTGATCACGATAACCGACCGCGGCAGACGCCCACGGTCATCGAACCGCGCCAGCAGGTCCTTATCCACCGACACCCGCGCCATGCCGTTTACACGCACGACCGTGTTCGACCCCGGCACCATGAACATCAATGATACGCGCCCATCCGCTACGATATTGCGCAGGCTGTCCATCCGGTTATTGCCGCGCCAGTCCGGCATTGCCAGCGTCTGCGGGTCAAGCTCTGTCACCACCGGTCCGTCATCGCCGCGTGGGCTGCCATCCGTGCCGTTCGGGCCGACCGTACTCAGCACGCAAAACCGCGATGCCATGATCCATTGCCGATATAGCGGCGTCAGGTGTGGTGCCACTTTGCGCAGGCTGGCCTCGGCCGGTGCGCCATAGATCGCCTCCAGCGCCGCAATATCCTCAACCCATTCCATCGTTCGACCCCTCCAGTTGAAACCCCGCCTCGCGCAGCAATGCATCCGATGCAGTTTCGACCTCACGCTCCAGACGCGCCATAAACGTGTCCTTACGCTCGCCCGCCGGAATACGGGGCAGAAACTCGACGACGGCAAGGCCCGGCTTGCGGTAAATCCCGCGCCGCGGCCAGAACACGCCGACATTGGTTGCCGCCGGCACACAATCCTGCCCCAGTTCCTGATAGAGCACACTAGAGCCGACTTTGTACGGGGCTTTGACGCCGGGCGCGATACGCGTGCCCTGACTGTATATGATCAGTTGGCCGGGTTCCTGCGCACCACGCGCCACGTCGCTGACCATCTTTCGGATTGCCGCACTCCGCTTGCCGCGGTTGACGGGCACACAGCCGATCCTCAGCGCGTATTGTCCGATTATCGGCGCATACATCAGCTCGCGTTTCATGATGAATTTACCCGCAGGCACAGCGCCGAAAATCAGAATAATATCCAGGAACGACTGGTGCTTGGCCGCGATCAGCACCTCGTCAGTCGGCACCGTGCCCCGCACCTCGGTGCGCAGGCCGACCATCCACCGCGCGCTCCACCGCACCCACTTGCAATAGGCTTTGCAAGCGGCCAATGCGCCACGGCGACTGAATACCGCCCAAGGGAAGAAGACGATGCCGAGCACCAGCATCATCACATACATCAGCACGATGAATATCAGCGAGCGCAGCCATTGAAATGCGTACATTATGACATTTCTCCCAAAGTGCGATGGGCGGCAGCGCGAGTCGCCAAAAACGCCACCATTGCAGCCAGGGGCGGGATCAGCAGCGGCCACAGCCAATGCCACCCTTGAAACCCGAGCCCAGAGAGAAATCCGCCGCCGACCTCTGCGCTCGGCAGGGCGAGAATGGCCAAAGTGCCCAGCACCATGCCCACTGCGGCACCAGTAAGCCCGCGTAGCGTAAAGCGCCTGACAAAAGCCTGCGCGATATAACCGTCGCGCGCACCAACGAGACGCAATACGCTGATCACCTGCGCATTGGCAGCGAGTGCCGCCCCCGCTGCCAACGTGATCATCGCGCCCATCGCTCCGCCGATCAAAGCCAGCGAAATCCATCCCAGTAGTCGCAACCGCGAAGCTGCCCGCACCAACGGTTCGCGCCAACGGGTATGATCGTCCAGCACTGCACCCGGTACTTCTGCGGCCAGCCGCAGGCGCAGTCCTGCAGCGTCAAAGCCGCTGCCCTCTTCGATCACCTCGATCAGTTGCGGAATCGGCAAACTCTCGATCGGCAGATCGGGGCCGAACCACGGTTCCAGCAATGCGCGCTGTTCCGCCGTGGTCAGCGCCCGCGCTGATGCAACCCCGGCGGTCGTCTCCAACACGCGCAGCGCGGCGTCGGTCTGGGCTGCCATCTGTCCTTCGGGGGCCGATATGCGCAAGGTAGAGCTGCGCGCCAGTTCCTCTCCCCAGCGGTCCGCCAATCGCGTCGTGGCCAGCGACAGAGCCAGTGCAAACACCGCAAGAAACGCCATTGCAGCAGAGGCAAACAGCGTCAGCCATGCCGTAAAGCCCGTAGGTGGCACAACCCGGTCGGCCTGTGCGTCGCCCGCCAGAAAACTGCGTAACCCGTCGATGTTCAACATCATAGATCCGCCCCCGCCAGTTGCAATCGTCGGTTCGAGATGCGCAGCACGCGGGCCTGTACATGCGGTTTGGCCGCGCGGATCAACGCCAGATCATGGGTGGCAATCATAATCGTCTTGCCCATGCGGTTCAGTTCTATCAGCAGGCGCATCAGACGCTGCGACATTTCCCAATCGACGTTACCCGTCGGCTCGTCAGCAAGCACCACATCAGGCGACATGATAACGGCGCGCGCCAGCGCCGCGCGCTGCCGCTCTCCCCCGGACAGTTCGGGGGGCAAGGCATCCGCCCGCGCCGTCAGACCGACCCAGCCGGTCAGTTCCTTGAGGTTCTCCAACTCACCTGTGTCATCGCGCCCTGATACGGTCAGCGGCAGCGCGATGTTATCCGCCACACTCAGATGATCCAGAAACTGGCAGTCCTGATGCACGACCCCCACGCGCCGCCGCATCATTGCGATATCGTCGCGCGCCATCGCCCGCACATCCGTATCGAACAGCCGCACATACCCCGCAGTGGGTATAAGTGCGCCGTAGCACAGCTTCATCAGCGTGGTTTTCCCCGACCCTGACGGACCGGTTAGAAAATGAAATGACCCCGGTTGAAGCTTGAGCGAAATATCACTCAGTAGCTCGGCACCGCCATAGCTGTACGCTACATTTTCCAGCTCGATCACGGCTGCCCCTTTTCCGCTTTGCTACTTAAATGCCCCACCCAGCATGCGCATGCAATCGGCGGGGTGCAAATCCTTTGCTCTTTTCCGCCAGTCCTTTACAGCTTATGCTAACTGCCAGATCACGGGCGTCACAGTTGCGCCCGGCAAAAAATCGACGGTACTGGTGCTCAACGGGGTGATCTAATGCGGCTGACTTGCCCGAATTGCGGGGCGCAATACGAAATACCAGAAGACGTGATCCCCCATGATGGTCGGGACGTGCAGTGTTCGAATTGCGGCGATACTTGGTTTCAGCAACATCCGGATCATCGGGTCGAGGATGACGAGGCCAGCGTTCAATACACCGCTGATGTCAGTTATGACGACTCCGGCGACGACGCGGAACTCGCCGAGGACATCGACGAAGATGCGGACACCGACCCTGATCCCGTACACGCCCAGCGGCGCCGTCTGGATCCCGATGTAACAAGCGTTCTGCGCGAAGAGGCCGAACGCGAAACGCAGGCCAGAGCCCGCGAGTCCAGCAGTCTGGAATCGCAGCCCGATCTGGGCCTCGACAGCAGCGAAGACGGTGCCGACCGCCGCAGCCGCGAGGCGCAGGCACGAATGGCACGTCTGCGTGGCAGGCCCGACATAGATGAGGCCGAGGACACGTCAGAGATTGATCCGACGTCTCGGCGTGGACTGCTGCCCGACATCGAGGAAATCAATTCTTCCCTGCGCAACGACACCGGCAGTTCCGACCAGACCAACCCCGAAGATATGTACCCCGAGGCCGACAGCGGCGTGCGCGGCGGTGGCGGATTCCGACGTGGGTTTGTGCTGGTTGTGCTACTGGCTGCGATCCTGACACTCCTCTATGTCTTTGCGCCGCAGATCGGCGGGGCTGTACCCGCGCTTGCCGATGTACTGGGCGAGTATGTCGAGACCGTGAACCGTGCACGGGTCTGGCTCAACGATCTGATTGCATCGCTGATGCGCTGGCTCGACAGCATGGCATCCTCCGCCCCCAGCGGTGACGCAAACTGAATCTGCCCACCTCACGAACCTCAAAGTGACCCGTTCAATGGCCCTGACGCCCCCCGGACAAACCCTTGCCCCGGTTCTGATGACCTTTTTCGCCGCGATCCTGTGGGGTCTGTGGTGGATTCCGATTCGGTATCTGGAGGGGTTGGGTCTGTCAGAGGGCCAGGTTGCCATCGCAGGCAATCTGGGGGCCATGCTGGCAACCGCGTTTTATCTGATCCTCACACGGCAAATGCCGCGACTGGACCGCCGCGCGCTCTGCGGCGCTGTCCTGGTCGGCGTGGCGGTGTCCAGTTACTCTATTGCGATCGTGCTTACCGATGTGATGCGCGCGGTGTTGTTGTTCTACCTCGCCCCCGCGTGGAGCAAAATCATCGAATGGGCGTTTCTCGGTCAACGCTGGCGGCACAGTTCCACCCTCACGTTATTGCTGTCGCTCTGCGGGGCGTTTCTGGTGTTGGGGGGAGAAGTTTCAGTGTCACAAATCGGCCCAGGAGATATCCTTGCGATTGTCTCCGGCATCGCTTGGGCAATTGGCGCGGCGCTGGTCTTTACCGGTGGCGCGGCGCATGCGATGTCTGTGACGTTGGCAACGATGACCTCGGCCACGCTGGTTGCAGCCGGGTACATGCTGGCGATCGGGGACAGCCTGCCGCAGGCAGGCATGATGCCTGCAATCGGGCTTAGTCTCGCCTTGGGTGCATTCTTTGTCCTGCCGGTGATGGCGCTGACAATGTGGAGTGCGCAGCGCCTGACGCCAGCATTGCTCAGCTTTCTCTTTACCCTCGAAATTCTATCAGGGGTCATTTCGGGTGCATTCCTGCTGGACGAAGTGTTCGGAGTGGTTCAACTGCTGGGCGCAATCCTGATCGTAGGCGCAGCACTGGTCGAAGTGGCGATTGCTCTGCGCGCACGGCCACGGCACGCGCCGGGCTTGCTCTGATCCAGCGGTCGGTTTAGCCATTGAAGGATGGATCACAAGGCATTCATCGCCACCCTACCGCGTGAAGCACTGGCACAGCTTAACACGACTGCGGATGCGCCCGGCCTGCGGCATCTGGCAGGGCATGTCGGGCTGATCGTCTTGTTCGGCAGTTGGATCGTGTTTGGACTTCCGCTGTGGCAAGTGGCGCTGGTGGCACAGGGGATCGCGATCTGCTTTCTCTTTACGCTACAACATGAATGCACCCACAAGACACCGTTTGCCTCGCTTGCCGTGAATGAATGGACTGGCCGCGTTGTCGGCGTTCTGATCCTGCAACCGTTCGAATGGTTTCGCTACCTGCATCTGGCGCATCACCGTCACACCAACATCCCCGACAAGGATCCCGAACTGACCGGCGGTGGCAAACCCGAAACACCGTGGCAGTACATTCGCCACATCTCGGGGCTGCCGACCTGGATCGCGATGGCCCGGATCACATGGGACAATGCGCGCGGGCAAATCAGGGATGATTTCACGCCTGGCCGCGCAAAACCGCGTCTGATCCGCGAGGCGCGGGTGATGCTGGCGCTCTATGCCGCCACCCTTGTCAGTCTGTTTTTCACGCCGCTGCTCTTCTGGGTTTGGCTGTTGCCGGTCCTGCTGGGTCAGCCGTTCCTGCGGCTCTACCTGCTGGCCGAACATGGCCGCTGCCCCTTTGTCGTCAATATGTTCGAAAACACCCGCACCACCTATACAAACCGGATCATCCGGTTTTTGGCGTGGAACATGCCCTATCATACCGAACATCACACTCTGCCGATGGTACCCTTCCACCGCCTGCCCGCGTTGCACGATCTGATGCAGGATAAGCTCGGCGTCACTGCCGACGGATATGCCACCTTCCATGCAGAGTATGTCGCGAACCTGCGCTGAGGCTTGCACGGAGGGGCGCAGCGCGCTAACTCGCAGTCAGGAATGACGATAGGTGCCCCGATGGATGATCTGCGCGACAAATATATTGACCTGATTGCTACCGCTGGCAGTGAATCCGCGCTGGAGGACCTACGCGTGCAGGCGATCGGCAAAAAGGGTGAGATCAGCCTTCAGATGCGTGAACTGGGCCGCATGACGCCCGAAGAACGGCAGATCGCCGGCCCAAAGCTGAACGCGCTCAAGGACGAGATCGCGAGCGCGCTGGCCGCCAAGAAAGAAGCGTTGGGCGATGCCGCGCTGGACGAACGACTGCGCAGCGAATGGCTGGATGTAACGCTGCCTGTGCGCCCGCATCGTCAGGGCACGATCCACCCCGTCAGCCAAGTCACCGAAGAAGTCACCGCAATTTTCGCTGACATGGGCTTTGCCGTGGCCGAAGGTCCGCAGATCGAAAGTGACTGGTACAATTTCGACGCGCTCAACATCCCCGGCCACCACCCCGCGCGGGCCGAGATGGACACGTTCTATACGCATCGCGCGACAGGCGACGACCGCCCACCGCATGTTTTGCGCACGCATACGTCGCCGGTGCAGATCCGCACCATGCAGGAACAGGGCGCACCCATCCGCATCATCGCGCCGGGCCGCGTCTATCGCGCCGACTACGACATGACGCACACGCCAATGTTCCACCAGATCGAAGGGCTGGCCATCGACAAGGACATCAGCATGGCCAACCTGAAATGGGTGCTGGAGGAATTCGTCAAATCCTTCTTTGAAGTGGACGATGTCGAACTGCGCTTTCGCGCGTCGCATTTTCCGTTCACCGAACCGTCGGCAGAGGTCGATATCCGCTGCTCGTGGGAGGGCGGCACATTGAAGGTCGGCGAGGGCGACGACTGGCTGGAGATTTTGGGCTCCGGCATGGTCCACCCGCATGTGCTGCGCGCGGGCAACGTGGACCCGGACGAATGGCAGGGCTTTGCCTTTGGCATGGGGATCGACCGGATCGCAATGCTGAAATACGGGATACCGGATTTGCGCGCGTTCTTTGATTCCGACCTGCGCTGGCTACGGCATTACGGGTTCGCAAGTCTGGATGTGCCGACGCTGCGGGGTGGTTTGAGTAGGTGAAAAGGGACCAAGATTTCATTAGGCAGCTCCTGCTTAAGTACGAAGCTGAAGATGATTGGGTCTTGATGACGGTGGGTGACATTTTCGGCTCTTCCGAAGAAGAGCGCCGAGAAAACTACCATATGCATCTGATGATGGATGAGGGCTTCCTCACCCCTATAGGCAACGGAACCTTTCGTATCACGTCTTACGGACACGACTACTTGGAAGCGATACGTGATGATACAGTTTGGGCCAAAACTAAACGCGGCGCGTTGAGTGCGGGTGGCGCATCGCTTCGATTGATGTTTGAGATTGCTTCGAGCATTGTGAAGCAAAAAGCGGCAGAGGCACTCGGCCTACCACTCTGACATAAGCCGGACGCGCGCCTGCCCGTGGGGCGGCGCTGCAACATTCCTGTCAGGCACTTTATACCCGCCAAGCCCCTCCGCCCCATCAGCGATGCACACCATATCCAAAGCGCCAGCCCGCCCATACGGGCAGGCGCTCGCCCGGCGGCTTCGCCTTGATTCCGGGCGCAGAGGCGCATCTTATCTGAGCAAAGCACCCGAGAGGAGCCGGCCCATGAACCTTTTCCGACACGAGAACCGCCAGCAAAGCGCCGACAGCCGCCGCATCTACGCCCTCTATGAGGTCGCCTACACCATCGTCGATTTCACCGCTGCAATCTCTTTCCTGATCGGCTCCATCCTGTTTTTCTGGGCCGAATACGAAACAGCCGCCATCTGGCTCTTTATCATCGGCTCTGCCTGTTTCTGCCTCAAGCCAACAATCCGCATGGCCCGCGAGGTCAAGTTGCTGAGAATGGGTGACACCGAGACCCTCGCGGACCGCTACAAACCCTAAGCGGCCTTCCCCCCCGGCCCTCTATCCGTTAGATGCAGGGCAACCCGAAATGACTTGCGGATGACGGCACATGAAATTCACCCTCTCCTGGCTCAAAGACCACCTCGACACCACCGCCACCGTGGACGAGATCACCTACGCCCTCACTGATCTGGGACTGGAGGTCGAGGAGGTCTTGAACCCCGCCGCGCGCCTTGCCGACTTTACCATTGGCAAGGTCATCCACGCCGAACAGCACCCTGATGCGGACCGGTTGCGCGTGTGTCAGGTCGAAACCGACGAGGGCCAGTTGCAGATCATCTGCGGCGCGCCCAATGCCCGCACCGGGATCACCGTCGTGGTCGCCAAGCCGGGCGTCTACGTCCCCGGCATCGACACCACCATCGGCGTCGGTAAAATCCGTGGCATCGAAAGCTTTGGCATGATGGCGTCAGAACGTGAGATGGAGCTGTCCGACGAACATGACGGCATCATCGAATTGCCTTCCGGCGAGGTGGGCGACCGTTTCATCGACTGGCTGGCACAGAATGACCCGGCCAAGGTCGATCCGGTGATCGACATCGCCATCACCCCCAACCGCCCTGATGCGCTGGGTGTGCGCGGCATCGCCCGTGATCTGGCCGCGCGCGGTCTGGGCCGGATGAAACCCGCGCCCGAGGCACAGGTGCAGGGCCAGTTTCCCTGCCCCATCAACGTGACCATCGACGATGATGCCCGCGAGAACGGTTGCGAGGTCTTTGCCGGTCGCCTTATTCGCGGCGTCACCAACGGCCCATCGCCTGACTGGCTTCAGACGCGGCTGCGCGCCATCGGGTTGCGCCCGATCTCGGCGCTGGTGGATATCACGAACTTCTTTACCTATGACCGCAACCGTCCGCTGCACGTCTTTGACGCAGGCAAGGTCACCGGCGACCTGCGCATTCACCGCGCCAAGGGCTGCGAGACACTGATCGGTCTGGATGAGAAAGAATACACCTTCTCAGAAGGCATGGTTGTGATCTCGGACGACAACGGCGTTGAGAGCATCGGCGGCATCATGGGCGGGCTGCAAACCGGATGTACCGCAGACACCACCGATGTGTTTCTGGAGGCCGCATTCTGGGACACTGTCCAGATCGCCACCACGGGCCGTGCGCTCAAGATCAACTCGGATGCACGCTATCGCAATGAACGCGGCATTGATCCGGCGTTCAACATGGAGGCAATTGAGCTGGCGACCCAGATGATCCTCGATCTCTGTGGTGGCGAGCCTTCCAAAGTCGTGGTTGCGGGCAAAGTCCCCGATGTATCGCGCGCCTACAAACTGGTGCCAGCGCGCGTCCAAAGCCTTGTCGGCATGGACATCCCAGAGAGCGAGCAGCGCCAGACGCTGACAGCACTGGGTTTCCGGCTCGAAGGCAACATGGCGCAGGTCCCATCCTGGCGTCCCGACGTGCAGGGCGAGGCCGATTTGGTCGAAGAGGTGGCGCGCATCGCGTCTCTGACCAAGCTACAAGGCCGCCCACTGCCCCGCGCGCAGGCAGGCGTGCCCAAACCGGTCCTGTCGGTCCCGCAACGTCGCGAGCAGATTGCACGTCGTACCGCTGCCGCACTAGGTTACAACGAATGTGTGACCTACAGCTTCATCGACCATGCAAGTGCCGCGCTCTTTGGCGGCGGCGACGACGCGACCATGTTGGCCAACCCAATCAGCACCGACCTGAGCCATATGCGCCCCGCGCTGCTGCCGGGCCTGTTGCAGGCCGCCGCCCGAAATCAGGCCCGCGGCCAGATGGACATGGCGCTGTTCGAGGCCGGTCACGCCTTTCACGGTGGCGAGCCGGGTGAACAGCATATGCAGGTTGCCGGCATCCTCATCGGTCGCACCGGCCCCAAGGATGTGCACGGCACGTCGCGGGCGGTCGACCTCTATGACGCCAAGGCCGATGTCGAGGCGCTGCTTGCGGCCATCGGCGCCCCCGCCAAGGTTCAGATTCTGCGCGGCGCACGCGAATGGTGGCATCCGGGCCGTCACGGCATGATCTGTCTCGGTCCGAAAAAGGTACTTGGCGTCTTTGGCGAATTGCATCCAAAGGTGCTGCGCGCAATGGATGTCAAAGGCCCCGCCGTCGGCTTTACCCTTTGGCCCGCCGAGGTGCCGCTGCCGCGCAACGCCACTGCCAATCGCGGCACCCTCACCATCAGCGACCTGCAGGCGGTCGAGCGTGATTTTGCCTTTGTCGTGAACGCGGATGTCGAGGCGCTGACGCTGGTCAACGCGGCTGCTGGTGCCGATAAGGCGCTGATCACCGATGTGCGCGTCTTTGACGAATTCATCGGCGGCAGTGTCGGAGAGGGCAAGAAATCTCTCGCTGTCACAGTCCGCCTGCAACCAACCGATGCCACGCTGAAGGACGCTGATATCGAGGCTGTCTCGACCAAGATCGTGGAAAAGGTCGCCAAAGCGACAGGCGGCACGCTGCGCGGTTAAACCTGCGCCGGGCTGAAGCCCGGCCTACGCCACCCGCCATGTAGGCCGGGCTTCAGCCCGGCCCTCACCTCATCAAAAGGAAGCCCACTATGCTCAGCGTTTATCTGTCCGGCGAAATCCACACCGACTGGCGCGACGAAATCGCCCAAGGGGCCGACGGAATGGGCATCGTGTTCAACGCGCCTGTCACCGACCACGGCGCGAGTGATGATTGCGGCGTGAACATTCTCGGCGCTGAGGACGACAAGTACTGGCACGACCACAAGGGCGCGATGGTCAACGCCATCCGCACCCGCAAGGGGATCGAAGAGGCTGATGTTGTCGTTGTCCGCTTCGGTGACAAGTACAAGCAATGGAACGCGGCGTTTGACGCGGGCTATGCTGCGGCTTTGGGCAAATCGCTGATCATCCTGCAACCAGCCGAGCATGACCATGCGCTCAAGGAAGTGAACGCCGCCGCCCTCGCGGTGGCCCGCACCCCCGATCAGGTGGTCGCGATCCTGCGCTACGTGGTTGAGGGAACGCTGCCGGGCTGATCTGATGCCCGAGCGAGCCCACCGAGGATCACGCCCCCCATCACCAGCGCGCCCCCTATCCATGTGGCCACGACGGGAACCTCCGACAGGATAAGCCACGCCAGCAGAATGGCGAAGGGGGTTTCGGCTGTGCTCAGCAATCCGGCCTGCCCCGAGGGCAACCGCTTGGCGGCGTTCAGCATCATCACCGATGCCAGCGCGAAAACAAGTCCGAAACATGCCAGAATGCCAATCTCTGCGCTGCTCACCTCCAACGGTGGTGCCATTAGCCCGGCCACCGGCAGCAACAACACCGACGACAGCGCGGTGGGGCCTGCGGCGGGCACATCCGGCCACACCCGGTAAAGCACAAACAACAGGGCCAGGCCCAGCGCCATCGTCAGCGCCAGAAGATCGCCCGCCAGATGTCCGTGGCCCACACTGCCGCCCATGATCACTGCGATCCCGACCATGCCGATGGCAGCGCCCAGCACCATCATCCGCCCCGGTGCCTCGCGGATCACCCACCATGCCAGAGCCGCCGCCACCAGCGGCGAGGCGCTATAGATCAGTGCCACGTTGGCCACACTGGTCATTTTGAACGCACTCAAGAACGCTGCTGTTGCCGTGGCCCCGATCGCGGCTATCAGCAGCCCGCGCCAACCCATCTGCATCACTTCGCGCCGCCAATGCCCGCGCAGCGCAATCGCCCCGAATGTCAGGACTGCACTGAACACACCGCGCCAGAAAATCACCTGCCACGCGCTGGCCTCGACACCCTTGGTAAACAAGCCCGCCGTACTGAACAGCATGGCAGAGCCAAGCATCAATGCAATTCCCGCGTGGCGGGCAGTATCAGTCGTGGCGGTCATGGCATCACTCCTCAAATCGGTCAGCCCGAGGATTAGCGCCCCGCTCCTGACATCTAGCTGTCAGGGGTGTTGCGGTATAGCGTGAAAGCGAAAGGAACAGCCATGCTGCGCACGGACCGGCTCTTTGAGGTGATTGATCTGCTCAGGCAGGCCCGCGGGCCGGTGACGGCACGACAGATCGCACAATCCATCGAAGTGTCGGACCGAACGGTTTACCGCTACATCGCGCATTTGCAATCGTTGCGCGTGCCGATCGACGGTGCGGCGGGTGTGGGGTACATCCTGCGTCCGGGATACGACCTGCCCCCGCTTAATTTCGACGCAGCCGAGCAGGAGGCGCTAATCGTCGGCATGTCGTTGCTGGCGCGGACCGGCGACGCCGAATTGCAACGCGCCGCGCGCCGGGTGTTGGCCAAGGTCGAGACCGGCCAAACCGTCCCCGGCGGGCTTGGTGTCTCGGATTGGGGCATCGCGTTCGATGCGCCACAGATCGGCAGCCAGTTGCGCAGCGCCATCCGCGATGAGGCGGTGCTGCGCCTCACCTACCTGTCGCTGGCAGGCGACACCACGCTGCGAGAGGTCAAGCCGTTGGTGCTGACATATTATGTCGAGGTCGCCGTGCTGTCAGGTTGGTGCGCCCTGCGCAGCGACTTCCGTGCCTTCCGGTTGGACCGGATCGAGGCGCTGGAACACACAGGCGAACATTTCACCGGCGAAGGGGCCACGTTGCGGGCGATGATGAGCTCGAACAATGGGTCGAGGTAACGGATGGTTCGCGCAGACTGGCACGGTTCATCCCAGACATCACAGTAAGCCCCCCCTTGAGCTAGGCTGCTACCGGGGCGTCTATCTCCGGTACGATCGGATCTCGTCTGCTGACAAGACATATCCAATATCTGCCAGTTGTGTCGACGTCGATGCCGTGCCGAACATTCCGGTAACGGCCACAGCTTCGAACATACCGGAGCTTTCGTAAGGGACCTCGGTGGTCACAAAGACCAGTTGATTGGACGGCGGCGGGGGAACATGAACGCAGGCCCCGACATAGGGAACAAGAATAAACGCCGTGACACCGGTGCCGCGATGGTCGATTGGCACGATAAATCCGGCAAGGCGCACAATCTGCCCGTTCCAGTCAGTTCGAATTCCGGTCGACATGGGTTGTCGGGATGCCATGCTGCTTTCGTCATGCCGGACAATCCCCTGCAAGTTGCCGGGGAGGGAATGGTCGTCCTCGGGCAGGAGATCTCTCCATGCCAGCTCAATAACCGTTTCGGCAACGCTGCGACCGGCGACCGTCAGCATCGACAGCCCGAGCAGGACCTCTCGGCGGGACGGCATTGCGCTTACCATTCGTAAAGTTCGATCTTGTCTGCCTCGATCTGATAACCAACATCTGCGATCTGCGTTGACATGGCCTTGGCTGACAAGCGACCCGAGACCCAGACCGCATCCCACATTGAATCGCTCGGCCATGGCGTTTGTGTCGTCACGAACACCAACTGGTTCGGCGGCGGCGGAGGCGTATGGATACAGGCGCCGACATAGGGCGCCAGCATGAAGCTCGTCACTCCGTCGGAATCCATGTCAAATGGGATGATGTAACCCGGCAGCTTCACCGGCTTGCCATCGAGGCCAGTGTTCACCAGCTTCGCGTTTTCGTCAAACTCCGGCAACCAAGTGTCGTTAGCCTCGTCAAACTGACCTTCCCCGATGATCTCGCCATAAGGCACACCTTGGGGGATCAGGTCTTCCCAAGTGATCTCACGGAATGGATTCGCAAAGGCCCGCCCCGGAAGGAACGTCGCCGAAAGGATGCCAAGGAACATCCGTCTTGAAGGGTGCAAGTCTCTCATATTCTCACCATCATACCATCGGCCAGAGACAGGCGGTAGGCCCTCAGGGCCGGCACCAGACTGGCAATTCCTGCCGCAACGATCACACCCGCGAGCACGGCCACTTCCCGCGCTGTCGGTGGATCGATCGGCAGCCAGAGGCCATAGGCACTGTCCACCAGTGGCTGTGCGACGGCCAACCCGATATAGAGCAGCGCGAGGCCCAGTGCGGCACCAATGGCTGCCATCAGCGCGGCCTCAAGAACCAGCAACCCCAGAATTGTCGCAGGCCGCGCGCCCATGGCCCGCCAGATCGCCATCTCGCGGCGACGTTCGTTCAAGGACGCGAAAATCATCGCCATCATCCCCAGCAGCGCCGTCACTACCACCATGGCCGACACCGCCGTAAGCGCGGTCTCGGCGACACCGACGATCTGCCATAGTTCCTGAAGCGCGACGCCGGGAAGGATCGCCAAAAGCGGCTCCTCTGGATATTCATTGATCCGACGTTGCAAGCCAAAGACCTGAAGACGAGAATGGACGCCGACCAGCGCGGCGGTGATGCCCCCCGGGGTCAGGTCCATCTGTCGGATGCGTTCGACCGGCGTTGACTGACCGGGGACATGTGCGCCTGACTGCCAGTCAACATGGATCGCCTCGATCGCCTCAAGACTGACAATAACCGTGCGGTCCACCGGGGTACCCGTGCGGGCCACAATGCCAGCCACACGAAAGGGCTGATCGTCATGGTCGGTAAATGACGCCAGCCCGTGCGACACGACGATAGGATCGCCGACGCTGTAGCCCAGTGTCGCGGCGACCTCGGCCCCGATCACCGCATCATAAAGATCGTCGAGCCCGTGGCCCTCGGCCATCTCAAGCGACCGGTCGCCGCGATATTTGTAATGTTTGAAAAAGGCGTCTGTCGTACCCATCACCCGGAACTGTCGATGACTGTCCCCCAGAGAGATCGGTACGATCCAGTCGACCTCCTTCTGGCTTGCGATGTCCTGATAGCTTTCCCACGTCACATTGTTCGTGGCATTGCCAATCCGAAACACTGAATAGAGCAACAGTTGCACGGACCCCGACCGCGCGCCAACGATCAGATCGGTCCCCGATATCGTATCCGCGAAACTCGCGCGCGCGCCGGTACGTACCTTTTCTACGCCCAGAAACAGGGCGACCGACAGCGCAATGGCAAGGATCGTCATTCCGACGGTCAGGGCACGCGCCAAGAGCGAGCCAAAGGCAAGCCGCAGGATCATGCTGCGTGCCTTTCAATCTGTGCGATGTCTGTCAGCCGCACGACCCTGTCAAAGCGTTCTCCCAACCGTTCGTCGTGACTGACCATCAACAACGACGACCGCGTTGCCGCGATCCGGTCAAACAGCAGCCTCAGGAACGTGTCTTGCGTGGCGGCATCCAGCGCCGAAGTCGGTTCATCCGCCACAATCAGCGGAGGCTGACCGATCAACGCGCGAGCCACCGCAACCCTCTGTTGCTGGCCGACCGAAAGCCGCCCGGCACTGGCCGTCAGAATATCCTTGGGCAGCCCCAAAGCGGTACACAGCACCGCCGCCTCGTTCACCGCCGCGCGTTTGCGCCGTTCAGGGGCGAAACACAGCGGCAACAGGATATTGTCGGACACGCTGGCATAGGGCAGCAGGTTGAATTGTTGAAAGATCACGCCGATCCCTTCGGCACGTAGCCGATCCCGCGCCCCGGCGTTCAGGCTGCTAACGTCGGTTCCCCCGATCGTCACCTGCCCGGCATCCGCCGTCACAATCCCGCAGATCAGCGACAGCAGCGTGGATTTCCCCGATCCGCTTTCGCCCAGCAGCAGTACGCTTTCGCCCGGTTGCACAGCAAATTCCGACACCGACAGGCCAAACGACGCCTGCCCCGGCCAGCGGAAACGGACATTATCCAGTATCAGTGCCGGCTCTGTCATCCTTACTCCAATGTCAGCTCGGGGGCTTCGGGGGTCAGTTCCGCCGTGCCAGCGCCGGTTTCGGTAACGTATTGCACCTCAACTTCCCGCGCATTGGCGAAATACTCAAAAAACGGGAAGCTGACGGAAGCCAGTGCATCTTCGTCGTCGCAGGCATAGGCATAGGTGGCGTGGAATTCGCTGTGCTTGGCATCATCGTGTTCGTCGTGCTCGTCGTCATGCTCGTCCCCGTGCTCGTCTTCATGCCCATCCTCATGCGCGTGATCTCCCGAATGAAGATGCACCAGAACTTCGGTCAGCCGACATCCCGCAGCTTCCGGCAGGCTCACGATGTTTTCAGGCATGAGCATGGTTCGGATGGCTGCCTCGACTGTGTTTTTATCTTCGGCCGAACTTGCCGCATATTCGAAACCGACAATATCCATACCGGGCGACAGCAGATTGATCTCGACCTTACCATGTTCGATCGCGATTTCGACCGCCGAAACACCATGCACATGCGCATCCATTTCACGTGTTTCCTGCGCCGATACCGAAGCGGAAAAAGAGACGGCAGCAAGGGCCAGAAGGAAGGGTTTCATGTTAGGTCCTTTCAGTTGGGGTTAATGCAGAGGTAGGCGAAATATTGCAACGCCCCGACACCAGTCAGGGGGAGGACGGTGACCGGAAGCCGTGTGTCGGTCATGCGCTAGCGTCCTTCTGTTCTGATTGGCGAACGCGGCCGCTGGACATGCGGGCGCGAAGCATGTCGAGGCTGGCTTGGATTTCGGGGCGGGACATGTCGCGGGCGATGACAACGATACGCGAACGCCTGTCGTCGCCAGACCAGTTGGACAGTGGCACTGGGCGCTCAAAAATATGCTGAACACCGTGAAAGACGAAGGGTTTTTCCATATCCGTCAGAAAGACGATCCCCTTTACCCGCAGAATGTCAGGGCCTCGGAGTGTGATGAGGGTATCGAGCCAGATATCAAACACCTCGTCCGGGATGGGATCATCCAGAACGATCGAGGCCGATCCGATGCGGGCGTCATGGTGCGCCGATCGCAATGGCGTGGGCGTTGCCGGAGACAGGCCAGATAGGTTCATCAACGGATCGACAGACGGCGCCGGACCCTTGGCCCATGCCATCGCTCTGGCTGGCGCGACATCAGTTCTGTTCCCGGCCAAACCCCAAAGGCGGGCTGCGATGCCCTCACCCCGCACGGCCTTCAGGATCGGTACACCCGGATTCAGATGATGCAGGCGAGCTTTAAACCCCTCGACCTCATCGGGCGACACGAGATCAGTCTTGCTCAGCACGATCAGGTCAGCCATCGCCACCTGCGAGACAGCTTCGAACTGGGCATCCAGCGTGGCAGGGCCGTTGGCGGCGTCAGTAACGGTGATCAACCCATCCATCCGCACGGTCCGCGACAGCACAGTATCGATCACTAGCGTCTGGAGGATCGGCCCCGGGTCGGCCAGACCAGTCGTTTCGATTACCAAGCGGTCAAATGCGATTTCGCCCTTGCTCTTTCTCTCTAACAACCCGGCGATGGTCCGTGACAGGTCGCCCCGGATCGAGCAGCATAAACATCCCGACTGCATCAGCACGACATCTTCGCGTACTGCCTCGATCAGGTCGTGATCCAACCCGGCCTCGCCGAACTCATTCACGATGATGGCGATCCGGCCAGCAGAGCTATCTGCAAGCATGGCATTCAACAAGGTCGTCTTTCCAGCACCAAGGAAGCCAGTCAACAGCGTCGCCGGAAGGCGTGCGTCAGTCATGCCCCGTCCTTTTCGAATGGCGACACGAAATCGGGGAACAGCGACGGCTGATGGGACGCCGCTACGGGTGAGGTGCGGTCGCGCGGCTTGTCATCGCCGCCCCCCACGACCGACCGACTGGCCCGGCGGAATTGCGACGCGGTGCTGAGGTTCACAAATCTTCCTTTGATACCGGCGACGTCCGACATGGCACGAGTTCTCCGTTCCCGGACGCGCATTGCGCCGGGTTGTTTCGCTTTACTTAACTTTCGGTCAGGTCAGGCTGCGCAAGCCCCGCAAAGTCCGTGCACCTCGACCACATGACGCCGAGCATCAAAGCCGGTCGCCGCCGTGATCTGGGTCAGGCGCTCCGTTACCGCGTGATCGGCGTGCTCCTCCACCGCGCCACAGTCGTCACAGATGGCCAGGACCGGCGTGTGATCCGCATGGTCGCATTGGCACGAGACGAAAGCGTTCATCGACTCTAATTTGTGCGCGGCTCCGGTGCCTGTCAGCGCGGACAAAGCGCGATAGATCGTCGGCGGCGCCAGCTTGGTCTCCTTGCCCTTAAGCGCATCCAGAACCTCATAGGCGGACATCGGACGCCCACGATCCCGCAGCACCTTCAGGATATCCCTCTGGCGTTCTTTGCCTTGTTTTCTCATCAAACCTCCTCGCATCGGGCGATTCTTGATACTTTATAACATACTAATGTTATCATGTAACATGACGACTGATGCAAGCGGTCAAAATGTCTGGCTGGCAGAAAACCACCGATTGGTTGACAGGCCAGAGTTGTCGACGAACCATTTGCGCCAGCCTGACGTGGGTTTCTTACGCTGCCAAAGCGCCTTGTCACCCGAACCGCTTCATCTGCCTGTGGGCCACGGCGTCATCCAGTCACAACAGATCAAACAGCGCGCCCGCATGCTGTACCCCACGCGGTAGGCCCAGATCCTGCATCAGCGCGAACACCATCGCCTGATTGGATGTGACCACCGGTTTGCCCAGCGCCGCCTCGACGCGGCCTATCACCTCGACACTGCGCATGTCGGTACAGCTGAGCACGATGGCCTGCGCGTCGGGATGATCGGCGGCCACAGCCAGCGCGTAGACCTCATCCGGCGTCAGCTCTCCCTGTCCGTAATTGCTCAGACTGCGCCCGATATCGTGACAGCGTACTGTCTGGAAACCCGCGCCCGACAGAAACGCCACCGCCTCGGCGTTGATCTGCCCGACATAGGGCGACGCAAACCCCACCCGGGCGACGCCCAGCGCGCCCAGCCCCCGCACCAGCGATTCCGCAGCAGTCAGCGACAACGCCCCCGACCGTCGCTTAATCCGCGCCGCCAGATCGCGGTCAAACGCGCGCCCATGGGTCAGAGTCGCCGACGTACAGCCATAGAGCACCACCGCCGGGCGCACGCCTGAAATCATCGTCAGGTCATGGTCGATATCGGACGCCCCCAGCCCCGCCATCTGGTCACTGTCGGGCACCTTGTCCACGTCATAACCACCCAACCGCTGGAAATGCATCGTACAACCATCGGGGCAGAGCCGCATCATGTCCGGTTCCAGATTGGTGTTGCTGTAAGGCACCAGAACGCCGATTTTTTTCTTGCGACTGTCCATCACACTACGCCCTCCATGAATCGTTCCAGCACATCGCACATGCGCTCCATCGCGTCTGCCCTGCCGACGGTCGCGCGTAGACACTGCGGCAATCCGTAACCCGCCATGCCACGCAACAGCAGACCTGCCGACCGCAGGGCCTGATCCGCTTGCGCCGCCGTGGCGTCGTTCTCAAACGGGATCAGGATAAAGTTTGTATGGCTTTGCGGCACATCCAATCCAATTGCCCGCAACCGCCCAGCCGCGCGCTCGCGCAACGCGGCCGTGTGTGCCACGACGTCCAGCATATGCGCCTGATCACGCACCGCAGCAGCAGCCATTGCCTGTGCTACGCCAGAAATGTTGTTGGGATTCATCAGCTTGCGCATCTCTAACGCCACACCGGGCGGAAACAGCCCCCATCCCACCCGACACCCGGCCAGCCCATACGCTTTCGAAAAGGTACGCAAAACGGCAGTATCGCCGTTCCCCACAAGGTCGAAAACGCTGGCAGGGTCTTGCGGATCAAACTCGGCGTAGGCCTGATCGACGACCAGCAGAATATCACTCCGCAGATTCTTCCGCAGCCGGATCAACTCTGCCCCCGGCAGGCGCGTGCCGGTGGGATTGCCCGGATTGCAGACGAACACGATTTTGGTCGCGGTCGTAACCGCCTCCAGCAACAGCCGTACCGACACGGTATAGTCGGGTTCCGGCACGCTCACGAAACATGCGCCCGCCTGCTGTGCCGCCGTGCGAGCAAAGAGGTAACCATGCGCAGTGCCCAACACCTCGTCACCCTGCGCGGTAAAGGCACGGATCAAGCAACCGATCAGTTCCATCGATCCGGCGCCGCACAGAATGTCACCTGCCGGCAGTTCATGCGCCTCGGCGATCGCCGCGCACAGATCGCCCCAGTCAGGATCAGGATAGAGCGGCGCGTCCCGCAGTGCCGCCTCACCCGCCGCAAGCGCCGTTGGGCTGGGGGCAAAGGCGCTCTCGTTCTGCGCCAGCGACGTTACCGTGGCACCCCCCAGATTTGCCAGCGCGTAGGGCGCCATGGTACGCACATGGTCAACCGCTTGGATCATGCCACGTCTCCATAAACCTTCGCGCCCGCCGGACTGACGATACCGCATGTCAAATCACGCGCCAGCGCCACATCGTCGCGCGCCTGTGGTGGACCAAAGCCGCCGCCCCCCGGTGTCTGGAAAATCAGGCGTTCTCCCGGTGCCACCCGCAATTCGCCCTTGCCCGGAACATCCTCCGCACGCCCGGTGACCTGCACCCGGCCCGGCGCGCCCGGTAAGCCACCCGCGCGCCCCCGCGCCGGGTTCTTCAACCGTTCCAGCGACAGGAACACCAGAAACGGCTGATCAATCGCCGAAGTCATCTCGATGCGTTGGCCCAATCCGCCGCGATATTGCCCCGCGCCACCGCTATCCGCGCGCAACTCGCGCCGCCAGATGATGACCGGTGCCACCGCTTCGGTGATCTCTACCTGACTGCCATAGACACCGGATGGATAGGCCGTGGCCGACAACCCGTCGGCACCGGGCCGCGCACCTGTACCCCCGTTGTGCACCAACTCGACTGCAAAGAGCCGCCCACCAGTTCGTGCCGCCTCGGCCGTGTGCCGCAAGGGCAGGTCGAACATGCATGACGCCCCTTCGGCCGGTACGCGATCCGGGACCGCCTGACAGAGGCAGCCCAGCACCAGATCGGGTGTCATCTGCCCCAAAGTGTGTCGCATCGCCACCGGCGCGGGATGTTGCGCGTTCAGAATACATCCCGGCGGACCACTGACCGTGAAAGGCGCGAGCGATCCTGCATTGTTCGGAATGTCATTTCCGATGATGCAGCGCATCGCAAACACCGCATAGGCCGTGGCGTAGTTAAGCGGCACATTGATCCCCTTGTCCGAACAGTCGGACGTGCCGGTGAAATCCAGATGCAACGCTTCGTCGGTAATGGTCAGCGTTCCATGAAGCTCTATCTCAGCCTCATAGCCATCGACGCACAACATGTTGGTATAGACGCCATTGGGCACTTCGGCGATCGCCGCGATTGTGCCGCGCAGAGACGTGTCGATGATGAAATCCGACAACGCGTCCAGATCATCCAGCCCGAATTCATCCATCATCCCGACCAAGCGCGCCGCACCCGCCTCGCAACACGCGATCAGCGCATAGATGTCGCCCTCATTCGCGATCGGCTCGCGGCTGTTGGCCCGCACGATATCCATCAGCAATGTGTTGATTTCGCCCCCGTCTACCAGCTTGCAGGGTGGGATCAGCAACCCCTCGTCGTAGATGTCCGATCCTTCCGGCCCCATACCCAGCCCCCCAAGGTCCACCAGATGCGACGTGCAGGAGGTAAAGCCGACGACGCGATCCTCCTTGAACGCAGGCATCAACAGCAGAAAATCATTCAGGTGCCCCGACGCCAGCCACGGATCGTTAGTCATGTAGATGTCGCCCGGCTGCATATCCTGCACCGCAAAGCGCGCGCGCAGGGCCATCACCGCTTCGGCCATCGTGTTGATATGGCCCGGCGTCCCGGTCACCGCCTGCGCCATCATCCGCCCGTTCACGTCAAAGATCCCGGCGGAAATATCCCCGCATTCCCTCACAATCGGGCTAAAGGCGGCACGGATCAGGATTTGTCCCTGTTCCTCGACCACGGCCAGAAGCCGGTTCCACATGACTTGCAATCGGGCAGAGGACAGATCGGTCATGCGTCGGCTCCTGCGTGTTGAAGTTCGAGCACCAGATTACCTGCGACATCCACGGTACAGGTGAAATCACGGCTGACCAGCGTCGTCGTCTGCGGTTCGGTGATCAGCGCGGGCCCCGCGATCCGGTCGCCGGGGCGCAGCGCCCTGCGGTCGATCACGGACGCCTGCCGCGGGCTGCCGTTCACATCGCAAATGATTAGCACACGCGCATCGCCAGTGCGGTCGCGCGGGGTGATGGATTGCTGCACATCAGACATCATCTCCGTCGGTGTGCTGACGGACACCGACCAATTCAGGATCTCGATCTGCATACCCGGTACGGGCCGCGAGAACTGCACCCGATAGGCATCCTCGAACGCGTTCTGCAAAGCCGAAATATCGTTCGCAGCCAGCGCCCGGCCCGGCAATGCAATCTCGATCTCGTGCCCCTGCCCGTGATAGCGCATGAACGCTGCGCGCCGCGTTTCCAGCGCGACCTCTGCCGCGCTCAGCCGTACCAGCGCCTCAGCCTCGGCGCACATCATCTCCAAAAGTGTATTTACGCCTGCCACATCGAGGCTCGCCAGCGTTGTGTAACGACTGCGCACGATCTCGAACGACACCGGCGCATAAAGGAACCCAACCGCAGATCCGACACTTGGGTTGGGCGGCACCAATACACGGGTCACCCCGGCACTGCGCGCCACCCGCGTCGCATGCAGCGGGCCGTTGCCACCAAAGGCGATCATCGTCCGTGCACCAAGATCCTTGCCCGACTCAACAGCATGCATCCGGCCCGCGCTCGCCATGCTTTCATCCACGATCCGGCTGACCCCGTCCGCCGCCGCCCCCGCATCCAATCCCAGCAGCCCGCCAATTTCGGACGCTAGCGCCGCCTCAGCCGCATCAACGTCGATCTGAAACTGCCCTTCAGCGAACGTCTCTGGCTGGATATAGCCCAGCACGATATCGGCATCCGTCACCGTCGGACACACCCCACCGTTTCCAAAAGCGACCGGCCCCGGCTCTGATCCGGCGCTTTGTGGACCCACTGTCAACCGGCCCAACCGGTCGACCGCCGCGATCGACCCGCCCCCAGCTCCGATCTCGATCATCTCGATCACCGGGATGCGCACCGGCATGCCGCTGCCCTTGATGAACCGCGCCGCACGCGCGATCTCGAACTGGCGCGAGGTCTGTGGACGTGCGCCGTCGATCAGGCACAGCTTGGCGGTGGTTCCACCCATGTCGAACGACAGCACTTCGTCCAGCCCCGCCGCGGCGGCAACGCGCGCAGCCAATATCGCGCCACCCGCCGGCCCCGATTCCACCAACCGGATGGGAAAGCGCATGGCCGTCTGAATCGTCGTCATGCCGCCACCCGCCGTCATCATCAGGATTGGGCACTCCACGCCACTCTGCGCGAATGTACGGCGAAATCCATTCAGGTATCGGCTCATCAGCGGCTGGATGTAGGCGTTCGCAACCGTCGTGCACAACCGATCAAATTCGCGGGCTTCCGGGCTCACCTCGGAACTCAGCGAAATTGCGAGGTCAGGGAATGCCGCCTGCATCGCGTCGCGCAACGCGATTTCGTGGGCAGGGTTGGCATAGGCATGCATCAGGCAGATCGCCAGCGCCTCGACCCCGGCGGCGCGGACATGCTCGATCACCTCCGATACCGCTGCCGGGTCAAGCGGGATCAGCACATCGCCTGCCGCATCCATCCGTTCCAGAACCGTAAAGCTCAGATCGCGCGGCACCAGCAGGTCAGGCTTTTGCAGCATGATGTCATACTGATCATATCGCCGTTCATAAGCGATCTCCAGAATATCGCGAAACCCTGCCGTTGTAATCGTCGCGACGCGCGCGCCGCGGCGTTCTATCAACGCGTTGGTCGCCAATGTAGTGCCATGTACAAACCCGGTCACCTGCCCAAGGTCGCGCCCCGCATGCCCAAGCGCACGCGCCGCACCAGCCAGCGCCGCCTCGGACGGATCGGTATGGGTCGTCAGGGTTTTGGCCGAAGACAGGATTTCACCCGCATCGCCCATCAAAACGGTGTCGGTAAAAGTGCCACCGATATCAATGGCGAGGCGCAATTGCGAATTGGTCATGGGTCGTATCCGTCAGATGGGACAAAGGGCAGCACACGCGCGCAAGCGCATCATGCCCTATCCCGGCACCACATCGGATTTCAGCGCGCGACGGTCAGTCCGTGCCAGATCAAAACGATTGTCCATACCGCTCAGAGTACCTCACACGCGCCGCGCGTCTGTCGTGTTTCGACATGAGACTGCGCAAAAACGACCGCTCTGAGGGCTGCCGGAGAGTTGCAGAGGCGTCCGCGTTGGCGCAATCAACTGCGGAGCGGGAAAATCTCATGTGCATTCCCATGTGTCCCCACATGATTTCGTGCAAAATATAGGCATCCGCGCGCCGAATCGCAGCGAGGACAGGAAACGCGAAACGCTATAAAGGGACAGATATGATTAAAGAATTCAAAGACTTCATTGCCAAGGGCAACGTCATGGACATGGCCGTCGGCATTATCATCGGCGCAGCCTTTACCGCGATCGTCAGCTCGCTCGTGGCCGATCTGATCAATCCGATCATCGGTCTGTTCATGGGAGGCGTCGATTTTACTGAACTGTTCTTTGTTCTGGGCAGCGGCGAATACGCAACTCTGGCCGAGGCCGAAGAGGCCGGCGCGGCGGTCTTTGCCATCGGGCGGTTCATCATGGCCGTGATCAATTTCCTGATCATCGCCTTTGTCGTGTTCATGCTGGTCAAGGCCGTGAACAGCGTCAAGCGCAAGGAAGAAGAGGCCGCACCAGCCCCCGCACCCGGCCCGTCCGAGCTGGATATCCTGAAAGAAATCCGCGATTCTCTGAAAAAGTAACGCCACGACCATCGTTTCTAAAGGTCCGGGGGAACCTCGGACCTTTTTCATGCGTTGCAGGTGCAACGCGCCGTCGCGTGGCGCAACGATAAAAACTGAAGGGACATAACGAACCAATGGAAGAATTCTTTGAAGAAGCGGCACTGTATGGTCCGCTGGTGATCAATGCCATCAAAGCGCTGATCGTCCTCGTGATCGGCTGGATCGTTGCCGGATTTATCGGGCGTTTTGTCCGTCGGCAGGTCAACAGCCACGAACGCATTGACAATATGCTCGGTAATTTTGCCGCCACGATTGTGACGTGGGTTATCCGCCTGATGGTGCTGATGGCCGTATTGGGCCTGTTCGGGATCGAAGCCACTAGCCTCGTGGCGGTGATGGGCGCCGCGACACTGGCTATCGGGATGGCGCTTCAGGGGACGTTGTCGGATCTGGCAGCGGGGATCATGCTGGTGATTTTTCAGCCTTACAAACAGGGACAATACGTGGATATCGGCGGCACTGGCGGCACCGTGACTGAGGTGACGCTGTTCTTTACGGAGCTGACCACACCCGACAATGTGCAGGTCATCGTCCCCAACGGTCAGGCATGGGGGTCCGTGATCACCAACTATTCTCACCACAAGACACGACGCCTCGATCTGACCTTTGGCATCGACTACGATGATGACGCCGACACCGCGATGCAGATCATTCTGGATCGGGCTCGCGCTGACGGCCGCATTCACACCGACCCCGAACCTTGGGTGCGGGTGACAAACCTCGGGGACAGTTCGGTTGATATCACTGCGCGCCTCTGGTGCGATGCTGCCGAATACTGGGATCTGAAATTCGGACTGACCAAGCAGATCAAAGAGGCGTTTGACAAGGGCGGCATCTCGATCCCCTATCCGCATCAGGTGAATGTGGCCAAAGAGGACTGACGCAGGGCCGACAGACCAAAGACCCGCGAGAGCATCATTGCTCTCGCTGGTTTGCAACTGTGCACCGACCAACCGCGCGCCGTGACGCGGCCTATCGCGGCGTCTGTGACACCACCCGCCGCAGGACATATTGATAGCTGCTTGCATCCGCAGGACATGTGGTGCCCGTTTCTGCCCCACAAACCGACTGCCGCTCGATCTCCAACACAGAGGTGACGCCGGGTCGATGCGTGAACCCCTTGATCGGATCGTAGAAATAGCTGCCATCGACGATCAGGCAGGTTTGCGGCGCGACCCCGACGCAATCGACCGTTTCAGGCCCGACCGTAACCGTCTGGATCACGCTTGGTGGCGTGTCCGCAGGCACGCAGCCAGCCAGAAACGGCATTGTGACGCTCGCCAGAATATACTTCATCATCCTTTCGCCTCCCCCCACGACTGCGCTTAGTCGACAACGCGCAGCGTCAGATTGATCCGACCACCCTGCGGCAAGAGCGTGCTGCTGGCAAACTTGATCCGGTCCACCCCGTGATAGGTCAATCGCGCATCTCCGCCCATCACGACCACATCCCCCGAACGCAGCCAGATCGATTCCGATCGGCCCCCACGTGTCCTGTTGCCGATCCGCAGCAGCCCTTCGTCGCCCAGCGAGACCGACAGAACGGGCCAGCTGAAATCGGCCTCGTCCCGGTCCTGATGCATGCCCATGCGCGCGCCTTCGCCATAATAATTGATCAAACAGCAATCCGGATCGCGCTCGACGCTCACCAGATCACGCCATAGCGCCAGCACATGATCGGGGATCGGCGGCCACGCCATGCCTTCGGGGTGCCGCTCTGCGTAGCGATACCCACTGCGATCCGCCACCCAACCATAACGCCCGGCCGACGTCATCCGCACGGTCATCGGCTTGCCATATGGCGTTTGCGGCGAGAAAACCGGCGCAGCCTGCACCACTTCGCGCAACGCTTTGACCATCGCCTCTTGCGCCGCGCGATCCAGCAGCCCCGGCAGAATACGAAAGCCGCGCAGATCAAGCTCTGGTGCCGTCATTTGAATGCCTCCCGCTCTGAATTCGCACGCTCTGCCCGATTTTAGTGCAAATCTATCATATCCCCCCTGCCACGACGCTTGCAGGGCGCAGGTGCGCTCCCTATATACGCCACGAAGCGCCGCCAGCACCAGCGCAGGCGGATCTCATAACCATCGGGGCCGGGATGCCGTAACGGGTCGGGCCTCGCATCATCGCCTGAAGAGAAAGGGATAAAATATGTCCAAAGTCATTGGTATTGACCTCGGAACCACAAATAGCTGCATCGCCATCATGGATGGCAGCCAAGCACGAGTCATCGAGAACGCCGAAGGCGCGCGCACAACGCCGTCGATCGTCGCCTTCACCGAGAGCGAACGCCTCGTCGGTCAGCCTGCAAAACGGCAGGCCGTGACCAACCCCGAAAACACCGTCTTTGGTGTCAAACGTCTGATCGGTCGCCGTGCGGACGATCCGTATCTGGCCAAAGACAAGAAAAACATGCCGTTCAACGTCATCGATGGTGGCAATGGCGACGCATGGGTCGAAGCACGCGGCGAGAAATACTCGCCCAGCCAGATTTCGGCATTCATCCTCGGCAAGATGAAAGAAACCGCAGAGAGCTATCTGGGCGAGGACGTGACCCAAGCCGTCATCACTGTGCCTGCCTATTTCAACGACGCCCAGCGTCAGGCGACCAAAGATGCTGGCAAAATCGCCGGTCTCGAAGTGCTGCGCATCATCAACGAGCCGACAGCGGCTGCGCTGGCCTATGGTCTGGACAAGCAGGAAACGCACACCATCGCGGTCTATGACCTTGGCGGCGGTACGTTCGACGTGACCATTCTGGAAATCGACGATGGCCTCTTCGAAGTGAAATCGACCAACGGCGACACGTTCCTCGGCGGTGAAGATTTCGACATGCGCATCGTCAACTATCTGGCCGATGCGTTCAAAAAGGAACACGGCGTCGATCTGACCAAGGACAAGATGGCCCTGCAGCGTCTGAAAGAGGCCGCGGAAAAAGCCAAGATCGAACTCAGCTCCTCCAGCCAGACCGAGATTAACCAACCCTTCATTTCGATGGGGTCGGATGGCTCGCCGCTGCACATGGTCATGAAACTGACCCGCGCCAAGCTGGAAAGCCTCGTGAACGATCTGATCAAGGCGTCGATCAAACCCTGCCAAGCGGCGCTCAAGGACGCGGGCATGTCAGCCAACGAGATCGACGAAGTCGTTCTGGTCGGCGGGATGACCCGGATGCCGAAGGTGATCGAAGAGGTCACGAAATTCTTTGGCAAAGAGCCGCACAAGGGTGTGAACCCGGATGAGGTCGTGGCGATGGGTGCCGCCATTCAGGCTGGCGTTCTGCAAGGCGACGTCAAGGATGTGGTCCTGCTTGACGTGACTCCGCTGAGCTTGGGAATCGAAACGCTGGGTGGTGTGTTCACCCGTCTGATCGATCGCAACACCACGATCCCGACCAACAAGGGTCAGGTCTTCTCAACCGCCGAGGACAACCAGAACGCCGTGACGATCCGGGTGTTCCAGGGCGAGCGTGAAATGGCTGCGGACAACAAGATGCTCGGCCAGTTCAATCTGGAGAACATCCCGCCCGCACCACGCGGCATGCCACAGATCGAAGTGACCTTTGACATCGACGCCAACGGCATCGTGTCGGTTCAGGCCAAAGACAAGGGCACCGGCAAAGAGCACAAGATCACCATTCAGGCATCGGGTGGCCTTAGCGATGAGGACATCGAACAGATGGTTCGCGACGCCGAGGAGAATGCCGAGGCCGACAAGGAACGCCGTGAACTGGTCGAGGCCAAGAATCAGGCCGAAAGCCTGATCAACTCGACCGAGAAGTCGATGGAAGAGCATTCCGACAAAGTGGATCCGACCACCATCGAAGCGATCGAGCTGGCCATTGTCGCAC
Source organism: Roseovarius pelagicus (assembly GCF_025639885.1). Taxonomy (NCBI): domain Bacteria; kingdom Pseudomonadati; phylum Pseudomonadota; class Alphaproteobacteria; order Rhodobacterales; family Roseobacteraceae; genus Roseovarius; species Roseovarius pelagicus. The sequence continues at coordinate 1,533,697 of NZ_CP106738.1, forward strand.
TCAAGGACGAACTGGAAACCGACAATACGGCCAAGATCAAGTCGGGCATCCAGAACGTAACCGAAGCTGCGATGAAACTGGGCGAGGCGATCTACAAGGCCAGCGCCGAAGAGGCCGAAGACGGACCGACCGCTGCCGATGAGGCCACCGGACCGGGCGATGACGATATCGTCGACGCCGACTTCGAGGACCTTGACGATAACAAACGCGGCTAAGCGCCTCGTAGAACCCAAACGGGGGTCGGGCCCAGTGCCCGGCCCCCGAACGGTTCGAGGAAAGGAGTTCTCGAATGGCCAAACGTGACTATTACGACGTACTCGGCATTTCCAAAGGTGCCTCGGCGGACGAGATCAAGAAAGCCTACCGGCAAAAGGCCAAGGCGCTACATCCCGACCGCAACAAGGATAATCCCGACTCCGAGAAACAGTTCAAGGAAGCGGGCGAGGCGTATGACGTCCTGAAAGATGCCGAGAAGAAAGCCGCTTATGATCGGTTCGGCCACGCTGCCTTTGAGGGCGGCATGGGCGGCGGCCAGCGCCCCGGTGGTGCCGGCGGCGCTCATGGTGATTTCTCGTCAGCCTTCTCAGACGTGTTCGACGATCTGTTCGGCGATTTTATGGGCGCACGCGGTGGCGGCGGAGGACGACGTGCCGCACGCGGCTCTGACCTGCGCTACAACATGCGTGTCGCACTGGAAGAGGCATTTTCCGGACTGCAAAAGACGATCAACGTGCCGACGTCCATCGCTTGCGGGTCTTGCGACGGTTCCGGGGCCGAAGGCGGTGCGGAACCGACCACTTGCCCGACCTGTTCGGGCATGGGCAAAGTGCGCGCTCAGCAGGGTTTCTTTACCGTTGAACGGGGTTGCCCCACGTGTTCGGGCATGGGACAGATCATCAAGAACCCATGCAAGACCTGCGGTGGCCAAGGCCGGGTCGAAAAGGATCGCGCGCTCAGCGTGAACATCCCCGCAGGGGTAGAGACCGGCACACGCATCCGTCTGTCTGGCGAAGGTGAAGCCGGTATGCGCGGCGGCCCTCCGGGCGATCTCTACATCTTCATCGAGGTGGCCAAGCACAAGCTCTTTGAGCGCGAAGAGGTCAATCTCTTTTGCAACGTGCCCGTGTCCGTTGCCACAGCGGCGCTGGGTGGCGATATCGAAGTGCCCACCATCGACGGTGGCCGCAGCCGGGTCAAAATTCCGGCAGGCAGCCAATCGGGCCGCCAGATGCGCCTGCGCAACAAGGGCATGCCAGCCCTGCGCGGTGGCGGGTCGGGGGATATGTTCATAGAACTGGCGGTAGAGACACCGGTGAACCTGACGTCGAAGCAAAAAGAACTGCTGCGCGAATTCGAGGCGCTGTCCGAGGACAACAACCCCGAAAGCAAAAGCTTCTTCTCGTCGGTGAAATCCTTCTGGGACAGCATGAAAAGCTGATCAAATCACGGGCCGGTCACATCGCTGACCGGCCCGTTTTCTTTCGGAGTGAACGCCTTGCACTCATGGTCGGACATCAGGGATGGCATCGAGGCACTTGCCCGGATGGACCGGACGTTTCAGGTCTTTGGCGCACGGCAACACCGCTACCGGATCGGCCCATCGCTGTCCGATGATGCCATCGCGGCATGGGAGGCCACGCAACGCTGCGCCATGCCCGTACCGCTGCGGGCAGCGTATCAAACCCTCGGAACCGCCGGGGTGGGGCCGCACTACGGCCTGCGCCCGCCACATCTGATCCGCCTGCACCGCCCTGCCGATCCGTTCCGCAGCGGCACCACGCTGATGGAGTTGGCCAGAGCGCGCGATCCGGGAGAGGGTGCAGCGGACGACCATCCCGATATCGACTATATCTTCAGCGCCGAGGATGATTGGAGTGTCCCGGACCATGCTCTGACCGGCCTTGCCGTGATCCTGAACGCGGGCTGCGAGACCGAACTTGCCATCGTCACCGCCGGGCCCGAGGCCGGCAGCTGCGTCTGGCTGACCACAGGCGTCAGACCCTCACCTGCCCCGCCGCTGATCACGCTTTTCACAGAATGGGTCGCGACCGAGACCGCCAATTTTGCCTGCATCGCCGCATTGCTTGATACCGCGCCCAGCGCCGCTGCCCTGCGCGATGCCGCCGTGGCGCAGCGCGGTCTATATCGGGCGCTCGACTACATGGTAAGTGCCCTCGGGATCGACAAACCGGCTTACCTCTTTGGCGAGACCGAAAACCGCTTTCACGGCGCGACACAACTGCCGTGGTTCGAGGCGCAGTTTGCCGCGTCGAAAAACCTCCGCTGACGCGCGTCTTGTCCCTGCCGCCCTTCCCAAATGCTGCGGCGCAGGATACTGTGCGCCCCAAGCGCCGCAGATGACGGCGCAGCATAAGGGGTGCGGGATATGGCGCATATCATTGTCGTCGGGAACGAAAAGGGTGGCGCGGGAAAATCGACCGTGTCGATGCATGTGGCGACCGCACTGGCGCGGATGGGCCATCAGATCAGCGCGCTTGACCTCGATCTGCGGCAAAAGACGTTTGGCCGATATGTCGACAACCGTCAGGCATTCATCCAGAAATCTGGGCTTGACCTGCCCAGCCCGCATTACCACGACTTGCCCGAAGTCGATCAGTCGAACCTCAAACCCGGCGAAAACGTCTATGACCGCCGCCTTTCCGAAGCTGTAGCCCAGTTGGAGCCTGACAGCGATTTCATCGTGATTGATTGCCCCGGCTCACACACACGTCTCAGCCAAGTGGCGCACAGTCTGGCCGATACGCTGATCACGCCACTGAACGACAGCTTCGTTGATTTTGACCTGCTCGCGCATGTCGATGCCGAGGCGACCAAGGTTCTCAAACCATCCGTCTACTCAGAAATGGTCTGGAACGCGCGACAACTGCGCGCGCAGGCCGGGCTAAAGCCGATCGACTGGATCGTGGTGCGTAACCGTTTGGGCGCACAGCAAATGGTCAACAAGAAGAAGATGGGCGCGGCACTCGACAACCTTGCCAAGCGGATCGGCTTTCGCATCGCCCCCGGCTTTAACGAGCGGGTGATTTTCCGCGAATTATTCCCGCGCGGATTGACCCTGCTCGACCTCAAGGACGTGGGCGTCAAACAGCTCAACATCTCGAACGTCGCCGCCCGACAAGAGTTGCGTGATTTGATGAAGGCGCTGAAGCTACCTGGAGTCGACGTCAACTTCTGATCATGCGTGCCCGCCTTCGGCGCAGCGCCACGATATTGGACACAAACAGCGCCCCGATGACCACGCCTCCGCCTATGATCGCCCAGCGGCCGGGATCCTCTCCGATCACCGCCCACACCAGCAGCGGTGCTAACACAGATTCCAGCAGTATCAGCAGCGACACTTCGGCAGAACTGATATAGCGCGGCCCCAACGTCAGCAGCGGACTTGAGAGCGCGATGAACATCCCGTGCGGCACGAACAAATGCCATTGCCCCGATATCGCTGCGCCGGGATCGGTAAAAAACAACATCGCAACAGCCGTGCCGAGATAAGCAACCGGAATGGCCGGGATCATCGAGGTTGCCTTGACCTTGCGCACCGCCGTCAACGCCCCCGCAAAAGCCACCGAAACCAGCACCGCCACCAAATCGCCCTTCCACGAGGAAATCTGACTCTCGTGCGATCCATAAGCGATCAGGCCAAGACCAAAGAGCACCGGAATCATCGTTAGCACCATGCGGCGCTGAATTGGTTCGCCCAGAAAAATGCGACTCATCACTGCGGAAAAGATCGGGATCGAGGCAAAGATAAAGACCACATTCGCGACGCTCGTCAGACTGACCGCGAACACGAACCCCGGTGCGGTACTGCCCATCAGCACGGTATAGATCAACCCCGGCCAACCGGTTCGTGCCGCAGCACGAAACGCTCCAACTCCTTGAAAAATAAGTACTCCCAGAGCGATCAGCGCCCCTGCCACGGCACTGCGCCAGAAAATTATGGTGAACGGATCAGCCTCGATCAGCCGTACAAACAGGCTGTCAGGTACAACCATCAGAACGCCGAGCGTCGTAATCAATATGCCCTTGAGGTGCTCGTTCATTCGCCGGAGTTTGGCCATAGCCGCGACGATGTAAAGCCCTCAGTCGCCCGGCGGATACCATGATCAGACCGGCAGGCTCTCAGGTCGCGTGTGATCCTTGGCAAATTATGTCGCAAACAGGATCGCGCGTCCTTTCGCCCCAAAATTTACCTGATACAGTCGTACTCATCTCTCTGCCTTTCCGGAGGTCCGATGCCTGCCCTGTCAATCTTCTGGTTTGCTCTCACCGGGCTGATATTTGCGATCTGGGCCATGCAGATGTTTCGCGGTCTTTCGCGCCTGTTTCAGGCTGCACGGGCGCGTGCGGATGCACGTGGCGCGATGTGGCCCACACCTATCGAGCAGCTAACCAGTTTCCGCGATTTTCTGACCGAGCCCGAATATCGCCGCGATCGACGCCGCCTACTGATCCTGACTTTGTTGATGTTCGCCGCAATCAGCGGGCAAATGATGCTGAACCCGCCCACCTGACCCCAAGGAGCCGTAATGCCCGCCCCCGAAAACCGTTTTAAAGCTGCGCTTTCCCGTGGTGAAACACAATATGGCTGCTGGGCCGGTTTCGCCGATCCGTACCCAACCGAAATGCTGGCCACAGCCGGTTTCGACTGGCTGGTGATCGACGGCGAGCACGCGCCAAACGACTTGCGCACGATCATGGCGCAGCTTCAGGTGCTCGAAGGACACCACAGCGCCCCCGTTGTGCGCCTCCCGATGGGCGAGGCATGGATGATCAAGCAGGTGTTGGATATCGGCGCGCAAACCCTGTTAATCCCGATGGTCGAAAGCGCCGAGCAAGCACAGCAAATCTCCCGCGCCATGTGCTATCCCCCACGGGGAATACGCGGCTCTGGTGCGGCCCTCGCACGCGCCTCACGGTTCTCGGAAATCCCAGATTACATCGGCACTGCCAATGACCAGATGTGTCTGCTGGTGCAGGTTGAGACGCAGGCAGGCATTGATGCGCTGGACGACATTCTGGCCGTAGAAGGCGTCGATGGCGTCTTTATCGGTCCCTCGGATCTGGCCGCCGATATGGGCCATGCTGGCGACAGCAACGCGCCTGAAGTGCGGCGTGTGATAAAGGATGCACTGTCCCGCATCGCGGCATCAAGCAAGGCTGCGGGAATCCTTGCGCTGGATCACGACACTGCGCAAATCTATCGCGACTGGGGTGCGCAGTTTTTGGCGGTGGGGATAGACGTCGTTCTACTGGCACAGGCTGCGCGCGGTCTGATGGCCCGTTGGCGCAGCGATGACTGAAACCTGGTTGCTGGCCGACGTGGGGGCCAGCAACACCCGCTTTGGCCTGACCCGCAACGGAACTCTTCTGGCAAGCACTGTTCGCAGTTACCGCAATGCTCTGGCGGATGATTTCACCGCCTTGGCAAAGACCTACCTGAGCGAGCAAAACGCAGGTCCGATTGCTGCGCTTTGTGCCGGGGTCGCAGGCCCGGTGCAGGACGGGACTGCGCAGTTAACCAATCTCGATTGGCATCTGGTCAGCGCTGACCTCTCACGCAGTCTGGGCATTGAACAAATACATCTGCTCAATGATCTACAGGCTCAGGGCCATGCACTCGATGATCTCTGTGATGATGATGTGGAATGCCTGATCGCTGGCCGCGCTGCCACCCCGGACACCACGCGGCTGGTGCTGGGTCTCGGGACCGGGTGCAACATTGCAGCGGTTCACCGGCGGGGCGACGCCCTGTTTGTACCGCCATCTGAGACGGGCCATACCCGTCTGCCGTTTCTGCCTGACCTGCCCGGCCCGGTGAGCCGCGTACTGGGCTGGCATGGAGCGCATCTACCAATCGAAGCGGCGCTATGCGGTCGCGGCTTACTTCAGATTGCCAGCGCTTGCGGGTCGGATGCCAGCACGACCGACAGTGTCGTGGCCCGTGGTGTCCATGCCGGCCCAGAGGCCGAGGCGCTGCACCACTACATGCAGCTTCTTGGCACAATCACCGGGGACATCGCATTGGCACATCTACCGATGGGGGGGATTTACCTGATCGGCGGGTTGGCGCGTGCCATCGCCCCATTCGTCGCGAGCTCAGCCTTTTGCGATGCCTTCTTGGACAAAGGACCTTACCGGCACATAGTGGAAGCCATCCCGGTCCATATCGTGTCGGATGATAGTGCCGCGCTGCTGGGTTGCGCGCGTGTTTTACGGGGCACTTGAATTCAGCGACCAAGACACCCCGACAGGCGACAGGTAGAGCACCCGGTTTCGGCACTCGCCCGGACGTATCATTTTTTCAGCGGAATGACCGTCCTGATCCGTGGTGTCACTTCGTTCACTGAATCTCCGTATTTCTTGCGGGCCGTGGCGGTGCTGACGGTGGGCGGAACGATGGCCGGCTCACCCGCGATCCAGTCCATCGGCGTCCCCAGTTCCTGCGTATCAAACAATTGCAAGGCATCAAGCACCCGCAGAATCTCTTCGACGCTGCGCCCCACATTTGACGGATACTCCGACACCCAGCGAAGCCGCATGGCGGGATCAAAGATCATCGTCTTACGAACCGTCGGCTCGAACGGCGCATTTTCGTGCTGCGCGCCCATAGCGCTGCAAATTTCACCGCGTTCATCACATACAAGCGGCGTTTTTATCGAGGTGTTGAACAATTCGCCCACTTCTGCGAGCCAATTGATGTTGGTGTTCAATCCGCACGGGGTGATACCCAGAACCTGCGCACCACGTTCCTCGAATTCTCCGCGCTGCATTTCCATTCCGACCAGCTCTGTATCGCTCACGCCCGCGCGCTTCAGCGGATAGCTACAGACGACAGTCCACATCCCTTCTGCCCATGTGTGAAAGTCGATACGCCCGTGGGTCGACTGGCAAGTGATGTTTGGTGCGATATCGCCCAGTTTTGGACTCCAGCTTACTGTTTTGCGATAGCTCTTTGGCAGATCGATAACATTGCTGGCGTCATCAGAAGTGTTGTCTTGCGGCATAAAGAGTTCCTGCAAACTCATGATTTCTACCCCTTTTATACCCGATTGCATTTTTTGGGAGACGTTGCACCCATTGGTTGCATCTTGACACGTTCATTGGGGCGAAATTAGGGCAAGTAAACAATTCTGTTCAAAAATCGAAACAATCTTCTCGATTGGCCTACGTCAGTTTGCCACTGGCCAATCGACCCTGCGCTCTGGCATACTCAAACCAACCAAAAAAGCCATGAGCAGCCACATGAACGATCTACTGTCCGCGCAACCGGATCCAAGCGACTACGACGCCTCCTCGATTCAGGTTCTGGAGGATATGGAGCATGTGCGCCTGCGCCCCGGCATGTATATCGGCGGCAAGGATGATCGGGCCCTGCACCATATGGTTGCTGAAATCATCGATAACTCAATGGACGAGGCCGTGGCAGGCCATGCGACGTGGATCGAGGTCGAGCTGCACGAAAACGGGCATGTTTCGGTGCGCGACAACGGTCGCGGCATCCCCACAGGACCGCACCCCAAGGATCCTGAGAAATCGGCACTCGAAATCATCTTTTGCACGCTGAACGCGGGTGGAAAATTCTCTGGTGACAGCTATCAGACCTCCGGCGGGCTGCATGGCGTCGGCTCATCCGTCGTCAATGCGCTGTCGGATCATCTGCGCGTTGAGGTTGCACGCAACAAGGAACTCTTTGCGATGGAGTTCTCGCGCGGCATCCCCCAAGGTAAGCTGACCAAGATCGGCGCAGCCCCCAATCGGCGCGGCACAGCGGTCACGTTCCATCCCGACGCCGAAATCTTTGGCTCGCTCAAGCTGAAGCCCGCTCGCCTGTTCAAGATGGCGCGGTCCAAGGCGTATCTGTTTTCTGGTGTCGAAATCCGCTGGAAAACCGCCATCAACGATGGCGAAACACCACAGCAGGCAACATTCCATTTTCCCGGCGGTCTGTCCGATTACCTGACCGAGGCGATGGGCGGGGCCACCACCTATGCGGACAGTCCGTTTGCAGGCACCGTCAGCTTTGACAAGTTCAAGGTGCCGGGCAAGGTCGAATGGGCAATCAATTGGACCCCCGCGCGCGACGGATTCATCCAGTCCTATTGCAACACTGTCCCCACGCCCGAGGGCGGCACGCACGAGGCCGGGTTCTGGGCCGCGATCCTCAAGGGCATCAAGGCCTATGGTGAGTTGGTCAGCAACAAGAAAGCCGCGACCATTACCCGCGAGGACCTGACGACCGGCGCGGGCGCGCTGGTGTCGTGCTTTATCCGCGAACCGGAATTCGTCGGCCAGACCAAGGATCGGCTGGCCACCGTCGAGGCGCAGCGCATGGTCGAAAATTCAGTGCGCGATCACTTTGACAACTGGCTGGCGGCGGACACGAAATCCGCTGGTGCGATCCTCGATTTCCTCGTGCTGCGCGCCGAAGAGCGCCTGCGCCGCCGGCAGGAAAAAGAAACCCAACGCAAGACCGCGACCAAGAAACTGCGCCTACCCGGCAAACTGGTCGATTGTTCCTCCAACACCCGCGACGGCACCGAACTGTTCATCGTCGAGGGCGACAGCGCCGGTGGATCCGCCAAGATGGCACGCAACCGGGTCAATCAGGCGCTGCTGCCCCTGCGCGGCAAAATCCTGAACGTACTGGGCGCGGCGTCGTCCAAGCTGGGCACCAACGCCGAAATCAGCGACCTGACACAAGCGCTGGGTGTGGGGCTGGGCAGTAGGTTCAACTTGGACGATCTGCGCTACGACAAGATCATCATTATGACTGACGCCGACGTGGACGGTGCGCATATCGCGTCCCTCTTGATGACGTTCTTCTTTACCCAGATGCGGCCAATGATCGACGCCGGGCACCTCTATCTGGCCTGTCCGCCCCTGTACCGGCTGAGCCAAGGGGCAAAGCGGGTGTATTGCACGGACGAGGCAGAGCGCGATGTCTGGCTGGAAAAGGGCATCGGCGGCAAGGGCAAGATCGACGTCAGCCGGTTCAAAGGTCTGGGCGAGATGGATGCGAAAGACCTGAAAGAAACAACTATGGACCCCAAGTCACGGAAACTGATCCGGGTGACGATCGACGAGGACGAACCGGGCGAGACCGGCGATCTGGTCGAACGTCTGATGGGTAAAAAACCCGAACTGCGGTTCCAGTACATTCAGGAGAACGCGAGGTTCGTGGAGGAGTTGGACGTTTGAGGGATTAACTATATGTTGATCTAATGCTCCGAATTTGTTCTACATGCGGGACACCGGTATGAAAGCAGATATGGCACACGAAGCTTCACAAGATCTAAGCGAGTTTCTGGATAGCCAAAAATTTGCGACCATCATGGCCGATCCGCCTTGGCGATTCACGAATCGGACGGGTAAAGTTGCGCCCGAGCACAAGCGACTATCGCGCTATCCAACCATGAACCTGGACGATATCTGTGCGTTGCCGGTCGCCGATCACGTCGAGGACACCGCACATTGCTATCTCTGGGTACCCAATGCCCTTTTGCCTGATGGGCTCGCTGTTTTATCGGCGTGGGGGTTTCAATACAAATCCAACATCATCTGGCACAAGGTGCGCAAGGACGGCGGATCTGACGGGCGGGGCGTTGGTTTCTATTTTCGTAACGTAACCGAAATTCTGCTCTTTGGCGTTCGGGGCAAAAACGCTCGCACCCTTGCCCCCGGTCGTCGGCAGGTCAATCTCTTTGGTACCCGCAAACGCGAACATTCGCGCAAACCCGACGAGCAATACGATATTATCGAATCGTGTAGCTGGGGGCCGTACCTCGAACTTTTCGGGCGTGGCAAACGCAAGGACTGGACCGTTTGGGGCAATCAGGCCGATGACGATTACAAGCCGACCTGGGATACCTACAAATACAATTCCGGCGTCGCGGCGGAATAATCCGTGGACAGCCCAGAAGAAGGCATATCAAGCGGGATTGTCGCAGACAGCCGTTCCGTTTTGGATTTGGCCCTTCCTGCGGACATCCTCGAAAAATACGAAGTGTTCAGCTACCGCAATGCTGCTGGCATTCTGAAATCCAGCTTTCCGGACCAATATGATCAGCTTCTCTCGGCGCTCAGAAAGTTCGAGATCACAACCACGATGATCAAGAGCCCCGGGGGCAGCAAGAGCGATATTGCGTTCTATGTCGATACCTTGCTCGACGAGCAGTGGAACGAAACCCGCATCACCGCTGATTTACACGTCAAGCTCCTACATGCGAAACAGAAGAACCGTGTTCTGTCAGAGTACACTCGCGCCGGGTTCCTCGATGGGCACAGAATAGACTTTGTGAATGGCAAGGTCGCCTTCGATTTCGAATGGAACAGCAAAGACCAGACATACGACCGTGATCTGTACGCATTTTCAGCGTTCTACGAGGCCGGTGCGATTGATATTGGCGTAATACTGACGCGAGGTAGCAGCCTCGACAATCAGTTCTTCCGAAGCATGGGCAAGGTTCTGAAAAAAGATGGCAGCACTGGAATGGAAGATGTTTACAAAAAATACGGCGCGTCGACAACGTGGATGGGGAAGCTGCTCTATCGTCTTGACGCAGGACGCAATGGCGGTTGCCCCGTGTTGGCAATCGGAATTACGCCGGAATGCGTCACAGACCGTTGAGGGAATGAAACGAATTCAACCCACGCCATAAACCTATACATGACCGCCCACCCTTTCACCCTCGCCGGTGCGCAACTGGCCGCCCTGCCCTCTGGTGCGCTACATTGGCCGGATCAGAACCTGCTGGTTGTCTCTGACCTCCACTTGGGAAAATCCGAACGCCAAGCGCGACTCGAGGGGCGTACGCTGCCACCGTACGAAACGTACGATACCCTGACCCGGCTAGAGGCTGACCTGAAGGCGACACAGGCCACCTCCGTCATCTGTCTTGGCGACAGTTTCGATGACAGCGCGGCGGCAGGTGCTCTTGGCGAGGATAACACTCTTTGGATCAAGACACTGCAAGCCGGGCGGCGCTGGGTCTGGATCGAGGGCAACCATGATCCCGGCCCGCTCGATCTTGGGGGTACGCATTTGGCCGAACTGCCGATCCCGCCGCTGACGTTTCGCCATATCGCACGGGCGCGTGCGAGTGGCGAAATCTCGGGGCATTACCACCCGAAGGCAACGCTGCGCGCGCGTGGCCGCAGCGTGACGCGCCCGGCGTTCCTGATCGACAGTGACCGGGTGATCCTGCCCGCCTATGGTACCTATACCGGGGGGTTGCGCGCCACCGATACCGCCCTGCAATCACTGATGCGCAAAGAGGCGATTGCGGTTCTCACAGGTCGTTCTGCGCGCGCCATCCCGATGCCGCGTTAGCTGATCAGCCCTGCTGCCTCCAGCTCTGGTCGATATTTGCGGCTGACAGGCACGGTTTCCTCGTTGGCCAGCACCAATACCACCTTGTGCGGGGTTTCGCGCTTTACGTCTTGGATCGCTGCCTCTGCTACCCAATGCGACCGATGCGTGCAATGCCCGCGAACGGGGTCCGTCTCTGCAATGGCGTCGGACAGACGCAGACGTAGGGTCATGGTGCCGCGTGACGTCGTCACTTCGGTGAAATGCCCGTTGGCCGAGAGGCGGATCAGGTCGCCATGCAATTCGGTCGGCAAGCGGCGCATCAGGCGCGGCTGGGGCGGGGTTTCTTTAGGTTTCGGCACTGTGCTGTGGCGCTGCCGTTCGAACCCTGGAATCAACCTCCGCAAGGCAAAGATCGGCCCGGCGATGACCAACACATAAAGTGCGATGCGCGGCAACGACGGCACGGGCGCGCCGTATTGTGTCTCGATACCGGCTCCGACAATCAGCACCACGGGGGAAAAGACCAAGACAGTTACCCCGATGGCCACAAGATCGAACAACCAAGGTCGATCATACTCGACTGCAATCGCTGCAATCGCCCGTGCCGTATATCCGATCAGGACCGCGCTCGTGACGATCACCAACCAAAAAAAAGTCCGTACTCCAATCGGCATGCTCTCGAACGTTCCGAACGGACCAGCAACCGATCCAATCAACCACCCCGCCGCCCAAACAAACAACGTCAGCGGTGAGGTCAATTTTTCTACGGTTTCCGACAGAACCGATTTCAATTTCGGAGGGAGTTGCATTCTATTCCGGTTTTATTCTCTCGCGTAAGTATACTCACGGTCATTGCAGCTTGACCAACCATTCCACGATTGGTTGATAGTTTCCACAAACGCGAAAATGACGCTGCGTAACATGGGAAAGGTGCCCGATATGTCCCCGGAGACAGAGCAGAAAATCCAACGCAGCTTTGCCGCACAGGCAATGATGGAAACACTCGGCGCACAGATTACCCATATTTCAAAGGGGACCGTGCAGATCGAGGCCCCGATCCTGCCCGGCAGCCTACAACAGCACGGCTTCGCCCATGCCGGTCTGACCTTTGCCATAGGGGACAGTGCAGCGGGTTATGCGGCGCTCAGTATCATGCCCGACGATCACGAAGTTTTGACCTCGGAGATGAAAATTCATCTGCTGGCACCCGCAAAAGGCGATCTGCTGGTGGCAAAAGGGCGGGTGATCAAGCCGGGGCGGCGGCTCGTGATCGTGCAGGCCGATGTCTACGCACGCACAGGCGCGCAAGAGGTGCATATCGCGTTGCTGACCGGCACAATGATTCCCGTGCCGATCGCATAGTTCAAACCTGTCAGGCGGTCAGCCCTTCGGGCTCTGCCAGACCATTGGCGCGCGCACAGGCCGTCACCGTATTGGCCAGCAGACAGGCAATGGTCATCGGACCGACGCCGCCCGGCACTGGGGTAATGGCCCCCGCGACACCACTGACACTGGCATAGTCCACGTCACCCACCAGCTTGTTCTTACCGTCGCGCTCGATCCGGTTGATGCCCACGTCAATCACAGTTGCACCCGGCTTGATCCAATCGCCCGGCACCATCTCGGGGCGACCGACAGCCGCAACGACGATATCGGCGCGGCGCACCACGTCTTCGATATCCTTGGTACGGCTGTGGGCGATGGTCACGGTGCAGCTGTCACCCAGCAAAAGCTGCGCCATCGGCTTGCCCACGATGTTACTGCGTCCGATCACAACGGCATCCAGCCCGCTGAGGTTGCCGTGATGGTCGCGCAGCATCATCAGACACCCCAAAGGCGTGCAGGGCACCATACTCTTCTGGCCTGTGCTCAATAGCCCGACATTCGAGATATGAAACCCGTCCACATCCTTGGCCGGGTTGATCGAATTGATCACCAGATCCTCGTCCAGATGCTTTGGCAGCGGCAATTGCACCAGAATACCGTGAATCTCGTCATCATTGTTCAGCTGATCAATCAACGCTAGAAGGTCGGATTCCGAAGTTTCCGCGTCCAGTTTGTGTTCGACCGACTTCATCCCGACCTCAACGGTCTGTTTGCCCTTGGAACGTACATAGACCTGGCTGGCCGGATCTTCGCCGACCAGAACCACGGCGAGGCCGGGGGTAATCCCATGCTCTTCCTTCAAGCGTGCGACATGGCCCGCCACTTTTTCGCGGACATTAGCGGCAAAGGCTTTGCCATCGATAATCTGTGCCGTCATTGGCCTAATTCCTTCCGATAATCAGTGACCGCGTCAAACGTCTCGGCGAAGCCCGCCAAGGGTACGGTCAATTGTCCTGTGCCCCAATCCCAGACCAACGTTTGCCCAGATTGCATCTGTTCCACGAGTACATCCACGACAATCGGCTCGCCGATCGAAATCATTCGAACCGCACCGTCGGGTTGATCCCAAATAGCAAAGTAATCGCTTTCAGGCACGGCGATAACCGCGTCGTCTATCGTCATCGACTGTTGTCCGGTAATCTGATCGGGTGCATTTGTTGCAAAAAAGGTAAATGAGTAACCTTCGTCGCCCCATGGTTGCCACAAGAGGTTTATTTGGCCCGGGCCTGCGTCGTCACGCGCTCCGATGGTGGCGACCGCCGTGCAGGCATAGGGTTCTACCTCTTGGCAGGTGCCGGTCCAATCCGCCGAGAAATAGGTGCTTTGTTCTGGCGTCAGCGCAAACCAATCCTCTGCCATCGCTGGGATGGCAGAGGCAAAGATCATTGCCACGGCAATTCTGAACATCAGAACAGCCCTTCGATCGCACCCTCGTCGTTCAGGCGGATCGATTCTGCCGCCGGCGCGCGTGGCAGGCCCGGCATGGTCATTATTTCACCACAGACCACAACGACGAACCCGGCTCCGGCGCTCAGGCGCACTTCGCGGATCGGAACAGAATGGCCAGTTGGAGCGCCGCGCAGCGTCGGGTCGGTAGAGAAGCTGTACTGCGTTTTCGCCATACAGATTGGCAGCTTGCCATATCCTTGCTCTTCCCACAGTTTCAGCTGGTCGCGCACCTTGCTGTCGGCCAAAACCTCGTCAGCGTGATAGATCGACTTGGCGATGCGGTTGATCTTGTCCCAAAGGCTCATGTCGTCAGGATAGATCGGCGAGAATTGCGAACGACCGCTATCGGCAATCTCGGCAACGCGGGTGGCCAATGCTTCTGACCCTTCGCTGCCCAGTTCCCAGTGGCGGCTGAGGATGGCTTCTGACCCTTGGGTTTCCACGTAATCCTTGACCGCCTGCACTTCTGCATCGGTATCAGTGACAAAGTGGTTGATCGCAACCACCACCGGCACACCAAAGGATTTGAGGTTGCCAATATGGCGCCCAAGGTTGGCACAACCATCTTTGACTGCATCGACATTCTCTGCGCCCAGATCGGCCTTGGCGACGCCGCCATTCATCTTCATTGCGCGCACCGTGGCCACCAGCACCACGCAATCGGGTGCGAGGCCCGCCTTACGGCATTTGATGTTCATAAATTTCTCAGCGCCGAGGTCAGCACCAAAGCCCGCCTCGGTCACAACGTAATCAGCAATCTTCAGCGCTGTCGTCGTCGCAGTGACAGAATTGCAGCCATGCGCGATGTTAGCGAATGGCCCGCCATGTACGAATGCAGGGTTGTTTTCCAGCGTTTGCACTAGGTTCGGCTGCATTGCGTCCTTTAGCAGAACGGTCATTGCGCCTTCGGCCTGAATGTCGCGGCAGAAGACCGGGCTGCGGTCACGACGATACGCCACGATCATGTCACCCAGACGTTTTTCCAAATCTTTCAGGCCACTGGCAAGGCACAGGATCGCCATGACCTCGGACGCCACGGTGATGTCAAACCCGTCTTCGCGGGCGAAGCCGTTGGATACGCCACCCAACGACGATGTGATCTGACGCAGCGAACGGTCATTCATGTCCACGACGCGCCGCCAGACGACACGACGGGTGTCGATGCCCAGATCATTGCCCCAGTAGATATGGTTGTCGATCATTGCGCTCAGCAGGCTGTGGGCCGATGTAATCGCGTGGAAATCGCCCGTGAAGTGCAGGTTCATGTCCTCCATCGGCACGACCTGAGCGTAGCCACCGCCGGCCGCGCCGCCCTTCATCCCGAAGTTCGGGCCGAGCGATGCCTCGCGGATGCAGACCGCGGCCTTCTTGCCAATGCGGTTCAGACCATCGCCAAGACCCACGGTCGTGGTTGTTTTACCCTCACCGGCGGGTGTCGGATTGATCGCTGTCACGAGAATCAGCTTGCCCGATTTATTGCTCTGAACCGAGTTGATGAATTCTTGGCTTACCTTGGCCTTGTCATGGCCGTAGGGCAGCAGATGCTCTGTCGGGATGCCCAACTTGTCACCGATTTCCTGAATCGGTTTCTTTTTGGCTTCGCGTGCGATTTCGATGTCGGTTTTATAGCCCATGATATCTCTCCCCGAGGCGGCGGCCACAATAAATCTTGGACGGTGATAGCTTGTCGGCCACGGTATACGGCAAGTGAATCCGACATTTCCGACGTGTGATGCGTCTCGGGACGCAGGCAAAGTTTCGGATCGGAAACTCGGATTGTCACATATTGGGCGTGGTATCAGCCCGCAGCCTGCAACGCTTTCATCTCTGGCTGCCATGCCCGTTGATCCGGCGTATGCAGGCGAAGCGTATCACCAATCCGCAACGATCCCTCGCGCTGAACCCAGCCGGTCACCCCGCGCCGGTTCTTGGCCGCAGACAGAAACGCGCGGCCAAATCCGGGCCGTTCCTCCTCGATCACCTTCCCGGGATAGATGCAGGGCCGATTTTCCATATCGATCACCAATGTCACCCCGTCTGGTCCTTGCAGTCGTGAGCCGGGTGGAACATAGGTGAAATCCGGGATACCTTTGATCACGAGGGACGCGCCCAGCCAACTTGGGTTTAACGCATCCAGCCCCATATCCGCCGCCACCAATGCCAGTTCTTCTGCCGATAGGATTGACAGCTGTCGCTCGTTGCGAATCTCGGTGCCCTCGGCGTGCTGCGCGCTGACGCGGCTGCACGCCGGGCGCGTCAATCCACCATGAGATTCACCGGGAACGCCCGCATAGGTCAGTTGAACGGCCTCGCGGGCCACAGCGCGCAGACTGGTCTCACGATCATTCACACAACCGAGCCATGTAACGACGGCGGTATAGTCTGTGGGTTTGAGGGCAGGCATGAGGGCGGCTCCGTATCCAGCTAGGGTTGCCACGCACTCTCGCGGTTGCGGGGCTATGCTGTCAAACCGCAATCCGTGAACACATCCATCAAGGGACGTGGCCGGGTTACACTGTCAAAGTAAAAAAGAGACGCCGAAACGGAAACAGGACAGATCCATCAGCACGCACCGGATATGCGCTGTGCATAACCTCTTCGTAGCGTTTGATCAGTGTCGCACGCCGCTTGGAATCAAGCGCCGTAAGAATCGGTCGCGCATAAGTGCTTTCCGTATAGCGGCGCACCGGGTGACTACCGGTTTCGGCTGTCAGGCGTTGGTAGTATTCCGTTTCCCACATCCGAAACCGCCCCTTGGACGCAAGCAACTCATCATACTCGATCGGTGTCAGGACACTCGGCGTACCATGTTGCTCGGCAGATTGTTCAGGAAACAGTTCTTCTGCCAGCGTTAGCCAGACCCGGTGCGAGGGCGCATTGTTCTGATGCGGCAACTGCACCGCAAGTGTTCCGCCCTTGCCCAGCATCGCCACCAGACGCGGCATCAGCTTCGTATGATCTCCCAACCAGTGCAATGCTGCATTTGAATAGATCAGACCGGGTGCGCGACGTGGGTGCCAGTCACGAATATCGGCCTGCTGCAGACTGTCGTACCCTTTGGCTTGACGCGCTTTATCCAACATAGCAGGCGACGCATCAACGCCAATCAGTTGACGACCCGCCGCACGGGCCGCAAGCGCTCCGGCCATCTGCCCATTGCCGCACCCCAGATCGATGATATCCCCGGCGCCCATCTGGCCGACAGCATTGAGTAGGTCCATTGCCGGTCTCAGGCGCAGGTCGCGAAACCTGTTGTAGGCGCCGGGACTCCAATCGGGTGTCTTTACTGTCGTCACGTCGAGGGTTCCGGCTCCATCCCGCCATCTCCGGCGCGCGGCGCCTTGGGCTTGGTTTTCGGGATCGCCGTAACCGAGGGCGCGCTGCCTTCGTCCGACCCATCTGCATCGTCGTCCATCTGGGGTGGATCTCCACGTGCCACGCGGATGATTTCTTCGCCCGTCAGCGTTTCGTATTCCAGCAAGCCTTGCGCCAGACGCTCCCAATCTTCTTTCTTCTCGGTCAGGATCTTGAACGCCGAGTTATACGCTTCGTCGATCAGGCGTTTTACTTCGTCTTCAATCAGTTCCTTGGTCGCCGCCGAAATAGAAAAGCCGCCAGCCCCGTTACCCATGTAACCTTCATGGGCCTGCTCGTAGTCGATATTGCCGACCTTATCGGACATGCCCCACCGCAGAACCATCGCGCGGGCCAGCCCACTGGCCTGCTGAATATCACCCGCCGGTCCATTGCTCACATCGTCGGGACCGTATTTGATGATTTCCGCAGCCTTGCCCGCCATGGTCATCGCCAGCTTCTGCTCGCATTCCGATTTGTGCCAGTTCAGGCGATCAATCTCGGGCAGGCTGACCACCATACCCAGTGCGCCGCCGCGCGGGATGATCGTCGCCTTGTACACCGGATCACATTTCGGCAGTGCCAGTCCGACGATTGCGTGCCCAGCCTCGTGATAGGCAGTTTTTTCTTTCTGATCTTGCGTCAAGACCATGCTGCGGCGCTCGGCGCCCATCATGACCTTGTCCTTGGCCGTCTCGAAATCTTCCATCGCCACGAAGCGGCGGCCAATCCGCGCAGCCATCAGCGCCGCTTCATTCACGAGGTTGGCCAGATCGGCACCAGAAAAACCCGGTGTGCCGCGCGCAATGATACGCAAATCCACATCCGGACCCAGCGGCGTTTTGCGCGCGTGTACAGCGAGGATCTTCTCACGACCCTTGATATCAGGGTTCGGCACCGTAACCTGCCGGTCAAAGCGACCCGGACGCAGCAGCGCGGGGTCCAGAACATCCTTGCGGTTCGTGGCGGCGACGATGATCACACCTTCATTCGCCTCAAACCCGTCCATTTCGACCAGCAATTGGTTCAACGTCTGTTCGCGTTCGTCATTGCCACCGCCATAGCCAGCACCACGATGGCGCCCGACGGCGTCGATCTCGTCGATGAACACGATGCAGGGGGCGTTTTTCTTGGCCTGTTCGAACATATCGCGCACCCGGCTTGCACCGACACCAACGAACATCTCGACAAAATCAGAACCCGAGATGGTAAAGAACGGCACCCCGGCCTCGCCCGCGATCGCCCGCGCCAACAGCGTTTTACCGGTACCCGGAGGGCCAACCAGCAGCGCGCCTTTGGGGATCTGACCGCCCAGACGGCTGAACTTCTGCGGGTTACGCAGGAATTCGACGATCTCTTCCAGTTCCTCCTTGGCCTCGTCGATGCCCGCGACATCGTCAAAGGTCACCCGGCCATGCTTTTCGGTCAGCATCTTGGCCTTGGATTTGCCAAATCCCATCGCGCCGCCCTTACCGCCGCCCTGCATGCGGTTCATAAAGTAGATCCACACACCGATCAGCAGAAGGAAGGGCAGCAGCGATACTAGGAACGTCTGGAAGCCCGATTGCTCCTGACTTTCGGCGGTCACTGGAATGCCTTCGTCAATCAGGATTTGCGTGATCTCTGCATCCTCTGGCTTGACCGTGACATAGTCCTGACCGTCAGAGCCGCGGAATCGCACGCTCTCTCCATCCAGGGTCACATTTGTCACTTTGTCATCCTTAACGGCGACAACAAACTCGGAATAGCTGACCGGTTTGCTCTGTAGCGTGCTGCCAGAGCCGCTGAACAGGTTAAACAGCGCCAGTATCAGCAGGAACAGAACCAGCCAGAAGGCGATGTTGCGTGCGTTGCCCAAGGAAACTCTCCTAATTCAGTCGATCCCGCATCTATCACAGGGATCACCTGTCATAAATAGAGATCATGTCTCTTACTTCAATGCGATAATAGACCGCTGTGAAAATCATCCGGTGTCCGACACAGTTCTGCCGTCCAGCCGTTCGCGGCCCCGGCCAGCGGCGCAGCGATCAGCGTGTCACGCTGCCAGACCCCTGGACCGGCCTCGATCGAGCCGCGCGGCAATCCTGTCTCGCGCCAATCCGGGCAAGCGATCCGCCCTTCGGAACCGAGCGCGCGGATTTCGGCACCCGGCAGATCAGGGCCAGTTAACCGCCAGCGACCGTCCCACAATGCGCCCGGCGTGGCCTGCAGGGATTTCACAGCCTCCAGCTCGCGAATGATCCGCACCTGATTGCTGCCCGCCATGATAACACAGCCATAGAGCGTGGTTTGCTGCCCCGCGTTGATGGCTTGCAACGCGGTGTCGATTTCGCGACCGCGCGCCCCATAACCGGGCCCCGCGACCCAGCCCAATGCCGCGCTCAGAATGCGGCGCGCAATATCGGGTCGTAGCGCAGCCATGCGCGCCCTGTCCAAAAGAACATCGCCGCTGTGGAAGTCCACTGCGTTGCGCGCCTCAATCGCCGCGTAATATGCGAGGGTCGCGCGAGCTTCTGCCAGATGATGTGCCGATTGGGTCAGCCCCTCGGCGGTCAGGCCCAGAGGCACCAGAACCTCAAGCGCCCGGCGCGCACGTACTCGTCGATAGGCACCGTCAGCATTGCTAGGATCATCAATCCAGCTAACGCCACGCTGCGTCAAATCTGCCCGCAACGCCGCCCGCGTCATCCGCAGCATGGGCCGGTGGAACGTCACCCTGTCCATCACACGGCGCGACGCCATTGCGGCCAAACCATCAATACCGGCGCGACGCGCCAATCGCATCAGCAGGGTTTCGGCTTGATCATCTGCCGTGTGACCCAATGCGATGTCATCTATCCCATTGTTCCGGGCCCATTCGGCCATCAGACAGTAACGAGCCTGCCGCGCCCGGTCCGGCAAATTGCCCTGCCCGTCCCAGCCATCCCAGTGCAGCGTATCATGGCGCACCCCGAGTGTTTCACAAACCTCGGCAACCTGCTGTGCTTCGGTCGCAGCTTCAGGGCGCAACCCATGATCGACGGTTACAACGCGCAGCGATGCGCCCCGCCACGATGCCAGTAAATGCAACAAAGCCAGCGAGTCACTGCCGCCGGAGACGGCAACGCCTAGCGTGTCGGGGACGTGGGGTAGAAAGTGACCTGCGATCCGGTCCTGCAATGACAGCCCGTCTTGCGTCACTGGCATCCCAAATTCTGCATTGCACTGTTTGCGTCAGCGACCGCCGTCGCAGAGGGGTAGCGCACCTCGACTTCTGCCAAAGTCAGACAGGCCTCTTCGGTTTGACCCAACCTGCCCAGCGCACGGCCCAGCCGGAACAGTGCGTCTGCCGCCAACGGTCCCTGTGGTGCGGCCGAGAACAGGTCAAGATAGGCGCGCGCCGCATCGGCCAGTTCTCCGGCACCCTCCAGTGCTTCGCCGCGTTTCAGCCCGGCATCATCCGACAGCGGTCCGCCGGGATAATTCTCGCGGAAGGTCGCAAACAGGGTTGCGGCCTCGG
Organism: Roseovarius pelagicus; assembly: GCF_025639885.1. NCBI lineage: Bacteria > Pseudomonadati > Pseudomonadota > Alphaproteobacteria > Rhodobacterales > Roseobacteraceae > Roseovarius > Roseovarius pelagicus. The sequence continues at coordinate 1,554,717 of NZ_CP106738.1, forward strand.
CATAATTGCCCGCCGTCAGGGCAGCGGCGGCGGCATCGTAGTCAGCTTTTTCCCCTACGGCCATCTCGGCTGTATCGCTCTGTTCGGGTGATGTCGTACCGGGCACAGCGGAAACGGCACTGCCTTCGGGCAGTGCGCCGCCGCCCAATGTGCTGGTTTCTCCCAACGTGCTGACATCGCCACCTTCCAGCTCGACCAGCCGGAACTCCAGATCGCCCAACCGATTGGTGCCATCCGACACGATCCGGTTAACGCGCAGTTCCAGTTCTTCGGTCTTGGCCGTCAGACGTTGCAGCTCGCTTTCAATCGACGCCACACGATCCAGCACCGAGCCAGATGTCGAAATCCCCCCGGCACCGCCCGTTGTGCTTAACTCGCGCTTCAGCTTTTGCACCTCGACATACAACACTGTCATCTCCTGACGGATATCGGCCAAGGTTTCGGCCCGTGTTTGGGCCAAGGATGGGCTTGCCATGGCGAGCAAGCATGCGGTTACCAGAGGCAGATAATGGCGCATTCAGGGCTCCTGTCAGGTCAGCGTATCAGCTTGTCGGGCCAACCGAGATCACGGTAACGGCACGGCGGTTCTGAGCATAGCAGCTTTCTTCGCTGCAAATCTCGATAGGGCGTTCCTTGCCATAGCTGACGGTGCGCAAACGCGCGGCCGGTACACCTCGGCTTAGCAGATACTCCTGAACCGAGTTGGCGCGACGTGCGCCCAGTGCCAGGTTGTATTCCCTTGTGCCCTGCTCGTCGGCGTGACCTTCGATCACTGCGTTATAGTCCGTGTTGGTCATCAGCCAGTCCGCCTGTCCATCCAACGTGACGCGCGCCTGCGGTGTCAGCGTATACTGGTCAACAACGAACAGCACGCGGTCGCCCACGGCCTGCTGAAAATAGGCAGGCGACGATGGGTCGCTGGCAGATCCGGCAATGCCGCCATTTCCGCCATTCAGGTCGACGGTATTCGTATCATCGAACCGCCCCGGATCGGTACAGGCGGCCAGCGCGAGACCCGCGCACAATATCAAAAGTCTGGTCAGGTTGGTCATTGGTTTGCCCCGCTCAATTTGCTCAATATGTCGTGTTCACTGCTTTTTTCAACACTTCTACCACAGGCACCGCGTCAAGGGAAACGCCGCCTTACTTACTGTAAGGGCGACCATGACGGATCACTGGCCCCGGTTGACGTCGACACCCGGCGCAGGTTCCGCCCGGTGATATCCACCGAATAGAGGCTCGCCGCACCCTGCGCGCCCTGCGTTTCGCGGGTGAACATGATCACCCGTCCGTTGGGGGACCACGTCGGTCCCTCGTCCAGAAAAGAGGCGGTCAGCAACCGCTCTTCGCTACCATCGGTGCGCATCACTCCTATGTGGAACCGGCCCTTTGATTGTTTTGTAAACGCGATCAGATCGCCGCGTGGGGACCAGACCGGCGTGCCGTACTGACCCGTTCCGCTGCTGATGCGCTGCGCCTCGCCGCCGCTGGCATTCATAACATAGATCTGGTTCGATCCGCTGCGGTCGCTCTCAAAAACGATCTGCTGCCCATCCGGGCTAAAGCTTGGGGCGGTCTCGATGGAGGGCGCATTGGTTAGCTGAGTCCCACGCCCGCTGCCGACATCCATTCGGAAAAGATCGGTGTTGCCGCCCCGGCTGAGTGAATAAACGACTGTATTACCATCCGGCCCAAAGCGCGGCGCAAAACTCATCGTGCCGTCCTGACTTTCCAGTACCCGGCGGCGGACGCTGGCCACGTCCAGAACATAGATGCGCGGGAAGCCCGTCTCGTAACTGGTGTAGAGAATGCGATCACCGGTGGGTGAAAACCGCGGTGCCAGAACGATCGACGAACTGTCCGTCAGATAGGTCACGTTCGCACCGTCATAATCCATGATCGCCAGTCGTTTGGCCCGCTTGTCCTTGGGACCGCTTTCGGCAACAAACACAACCCGGCTGTCGAAATATCCGCCCTCACCCGTGATGCGGCTATAGACTTGATCGGCGACCTTGTGTGCGATCCGCCGCCAGCCGTCCTGCGTTCCGACCAGTTGCAATCCACTGCCCAGTTCTTGGCCCGCGAACACATCCCAGATGCGAAACCTGACGACCAGCTTGCCGCTGGCATCGACACTGACAGCCCCTGTCACAAGTGCCTGAGCATTGACCGCCTTCCAGTCAGCGAACTGCACCGGACTATTAAAGCTGGTGATCCGGCTGATAAACGCTTTGGCCGGGATCTCGCGAAACAGCCCCGTTCCCGTGAGATCAGCCGCGATCACACCCGCGATGTTGCGCGCCGCCTCTTCGCCGGCGGCGTTATCGGCGACGAATGCGGGCACCGCAAATGGCATCGGCTCGATCACGCCTTCGGTGATCTCGATCCGGAGCGGTCCGTCCTGCGCCACAGCGGGTTGCATGACCACCGTAGTCAGAAGGACGGTCAGAAGGGTCAGGAAACGATGCATCATTTGATCCTCATTTTCTCTGGATTGAATGTCATTTCAATATCGCGCCAAGCGCCATACTTCTCGGCTGGCAGGTTAAATCCTCGTGACCCACACCGGATGATCGCGCGCCGCGCGGCCTCGTAGGCCTGTTTTGCTGCACCGGACGAGCCGCCCGACGCGCTGATCATGCGTATCGAACCGGCAACAGGTTTGGCGTCTTCTGTCATCTGAACTGCGACGATCACAGTGGTATTCAAGGCCTCTGAGCTAAGAGAACCCACATTCCAGCATTGCTGGACCGCCACACGAAGCGCGTCTTTCTCTCCCGCATTAAGCGGTGGACCACTGGCGGCGGGCGCTGGTTTCGGCTCTGTCGTTTCTGCCGGTGCCTCTGTCGCGCCACCCAGCGCGGCGGCCAACGCCGCCTCAACGCCCGTGGGCTCGTCCGGTGTCTCTGCCGTCTGGATCGGCTCTGACGGAGGTTCGGGTGCGCGGGTGGGTCGGGCTTTGGGACGCACTGATTTCGAAGGCGCGGCCTGCTCCGCCTCGGTCACAATCTCGGTTGCAGCCTCTTCGGGCGCTGTCGCTTCGCTCTCTTCTGCGGGAGTTTCCGCAGCTTCATCAGGTCGCACCTCGTCGCGCTGGACATCATCCACAGCAGTGTCCGGCTCCGGCGGCGCAACCTGTTCGGGCGCGACGCGCTCTACCGGGCGTGGTTTGGGTCTCAGGGTCGTCTCCGGCAACAGTGCCGCCATGTCCTCTTGTGGCGGCTCCAGCACGGGTGGTTCATCCGTGACCTCAGCCGGGGTCGGCGGTGCGGTTTGCGTCAGTTCCGGTGTTGCGTCAGGATCGGCGGATTGTGCGGCATCCGGCGCAGGCTGATCTGGGGCTGCATCCACCTGACTGCTAAGTTCAGGCGCCTCTTGCGGCACGTCCGGGGTCTCTGGCGCCGCGATTTCTGCAGCCGTGTTCGGCGGACGCTGTGTCGCCATTACGGCGGCAAATTCCTCTTCGGTAATGGCGGTCACTTCGGTCACCTCGAACGGAATCGGATCAGACGCCAGAACGTTGCCGAACAGCGCCCAGGCGATCAGACCGAAATGCCCCGCCCCCGATATGATCTGACCGGTATTCACGCCCGCAGTGCCGTCAGCCGTCCGGCGCGTCCAGCGCCGGACCGCCCGTATCCGTCACAAGGCCAATATTGTCGAACCCGCCCCGATTGAGCGCACCCATCACCTGCACCACATCGGCATATGGCACAGCCCCATCCGCGCGCAGATAGACACGACGGCTCTCACGCTCGGCCGCAATCGCACGCAGCTTGTTCACCAGTTCGGCGCGGGGTACTTCGGTCGTTTGGATCATTACCGTACCGCTTGCCGTGATGGTAATCGCCAGCGGCTCCTCGGGCTCGCCGGGCAGCGCGTTAGCTGCCGTTTTCGGTAATTCCACCGGCACACCGACCGTCATCAGTGGCGCCGCCACCATGAAGATGATCAAGAGCACCAGCATGACATCCACGAACGGAGTCACGTTGATCTCGGACATCGGCCGCGACCGACCCCGCCCGCGCCTGCGCCGACTGCCATCACCGGACTTTTGAACAACCCCGCCGCCCATCTAGATCACGCCTCGCTCTGCAAGGACAATTATGCGCGCCCGGTCCGAAACAACGATTGCATCGCAATCGCGTTCGGGCCGGATGCGCGATGCAATATTGCGAAGCATGATCAACTATCCAACTGACGGCTGAGAATCGTCGCGAACTCATCTGCGAACGCCTCGTAGCTGGCGACGAGCCGATCCGCGTCCGCGCTCAGCTTGTTATAGAAAATCACCGCCGGGATGGCGGCCAACAGGCCCAATCCGGTCGCCAAAAGTGCCTCGGCAATCCCAGGGGCCACAACCGCGAGGTTGGTATTCTGCTCTTCTGCGATACCGATAAAGGCATGCATGATGCCCCAAACCGTCCCGAACAGCCCCACGAAGGGCGCAGTCGAACCAACCGTCGCCAGCACCGACAGGCCCCGTTGCAGGTCTTCTGATTCCTTCGCGATCGCCACATCCATGCTGCGATCAATCCGCGCGGTGGCCCCGGCGATCATACCGCCGTCCCCCTTGTGGCTGCGCCGCCATTCCATCATTCCCGCCGCAAAAATACGTTGCGACTGGCCATCTGGCTCTGTTCCGATCTGCTCGAACAATTCATCCAGCGGCTCACCCGACCAGAACTGTTGATCGAATTTGTCCGCCTCGCGCCGGGCCTTGCGATACATGATCAGCTTTTGAATGATGATCGACCACGCCCAGAAGGACGCGATAATCAGCATTAACATCACCAACTTCACGACGATGGTGGCGCGTGCGAATAGGGCCCACATGGAGAAATCAATCTCCTGTGCCATGGCCAGGGTTTGTGCTTCCATACTGCCTGCTCTTTTGCTCTGCGGCCTATTTGCTGACCTTATTGCAGAGGAAACTACGCGATTTCCAAGGGGAAAGCCAATAACATCGCGTCATCGGCGACAAAATTCGCAGCCTAGTGCAAAAGACGGCGGATATTCGCCGGGAGGCGCGCAGGTTGCCCGTTTGATCCGATACACACAACTGTGACCGTGGCGGAAAACACCAAATCCTTGCCACGCCAGACTTGCTGTTCCATCACCAGCCGCGCTGCGGTAGCCGATTGCGCGGTTGTACGCACTTCCAACCGGTCATCGAATCGAGCCGCCATGAGATAGTCGCATTCAATCCGCCGCACGGCAAAAACAATGCCGTCCTCGCGCATGGCGTTCTGATCAATCCCCATATCGCGCACCCAGTCGCTGCGCGCACGCTCGATGAACTTGAGATAATTGGCGTGATAGACGATTCCACCCATATCGGTGTCCTCGTAATAGACGCGTATCGCGAAATGATGGCTCATGCGTGCACCCTATTCTGCTGCTATTGCGCCGACAAGACGCCACGCCGGACTGCTCCTCCTGATGCGCCCTAGCGCAACTGCTGCTCGAATATTTCCAGATGCCGTGCCACGATCTCCTCGTATCGACCCGACGCTCGCAATGCCTCCAACCCGGCATTCAGTCGATAGAGATGTGTCGTCCCGCGCCAATGCTTCTTGGAGATGATCACATGCAGCGCCTCGCGCGACAGCGGTGTGTCCAGTGGCACGACTTCGCCGCGCAGGCCCATCTTGACGATCTTCGTCGCCCCCAGAAACACGTTCAGGGTAACCGCATCCACCTCACCCGCCATTAACATTTCGAAACAGACCTCAGGGCTTTCGGCCTGAACCAGTGTGATATGCCCCTCGCTCAGCCAACGGCGGTCGGCACGATCCAGATCATGGGTGAAATAGCCCGCCGGGCGGCACAAGCTGCGCCCGATGACATCCGCATCGCCAGAATAGTTAAAACTACTGCCTGCCGCGACAAACAGCATGATCGGCAAGTCCATCAGCGGCGCGGAAAAGTGGAAATTGGCACAGCGTTCATTCTCTGGCGTGGCGTCACAATCGGGCCGCAACCACGGAAAGCCCATGTCATGGACCTTATCATTCAGAAGCGGGAACAGGTGCTTTGACCAGTCATCCTCCCAAGTGATCGCATAGGGCACCGGTGCCGGTGTCATCTCTAACGCGGCATTCACCAGCTCCGTTACCATGCCGTTTCCCGGCCAGTTGCGATCCGTAAAGGGCGAATAATTCCCCCCCGTCAACAACGTCATCTCGGCATTGCTGTCCTGACGCAGCGGGGTGGGGTCCGGCTGCACGCTGCCTGCCGGGCATGGGATGAATATATCCGCCCCCGCTGGCACGTCCTGCGTTCCGCCCCCTACAACCGCAAGGTTCGAATAATAGATCAGGGTCCACTGATCCTGACTGCCGTAATGCAGGTCAGCTATGGTAAAGAGGGTATCACCCGGCTGTACCCGGTACGTTACATCGCACAGCGCCATCGCCCACCCCGGCAACAGGGTGACAATGCCTGCCAGAACCCATTTCACGAACATCTGCATCCCGGCCGCCTCAGAACTCGGCCCAGATGCGGGTCATGTGGGTGTCGATGATCGACTGATAGGTGCCATTTTCCTTGATCCCGCGCAGCCCGGCATTGATGGTCGCCAGCATTGCGTCGGCTTGGGGGTGGCTCTTGTGCACCAGAACATGCAGGCCCTCTATGGACACAGGACGTCCCTGCACGATCTCGATCCGGTCTTTCAGTCCCAGATCTTTCATCGCGGTACGCCCGACAAACTCGTTGATGGCCACTGCATCCACCTCGCCGTCCATCAGCATCTCGAAACAGTCCTTGATGGTCTGCGGCTGCTTCAACGTGATCTTGCCGTCAGTGATCCATCGACGGTCAGCCCGATCCAGATCGTGGGTAAAATAGCCTCGTGGGCGACATAGCGTTCGTCCCGCCATATCGGCGTCGCTGACAAAAGGTACCGGGTCAGCCTTGTCCGTGAACAGCAGGATCAGCATCTCGAACATCGGGTCAGAGAAGTGGAAGTTGGCGCAGCGATATTCCTCGGGCGACGACTCGCAATCTGGCTTGAACCATGGAAACCCCAGATCCAGCAGCGCATTGGACAACAGCGGATCAAGATGCGACCCCCAATCTTCGACCCAGTGGATCGCATAGCCCTCACCGGGATCAGCCTTGGCCATCGCGGAATTGACCACATCCGTCAACAATCCGCCGTTTGGCAGGTCTGGTGAGGTAAACGGCGCATAATCGCCCGCCGTCAGCAGGTTGATCTTGGATCGTGTCGCATACGTGCCCGACGCCTCGACCAAAGGCGCGGCAGCCGATACTGTCCCCACCTCGACACCTCCGGGCAGCCCCGTCGGTAGCCCGTCGATACAGCTCAGCGCCAGCTTCATTCCGACACGGATTGCGTTCGGGCTGTCACCGATGACGCCTAGATTATTGGTATGAACCGCAGACCACTTGCCCGCGTCCTTGTAAAAGCTGTCTGCGATGGCCGACAGGCTGTCGCCTGATTTGACCGTATAGATACCGCCGCATGTTGCCGCCGCTGCCGATGATCCAAGAACCGCTCCGCCCAGCCCCCCCAACACAACCAAACCACTAAACATAGTGTTGCGCATCCAAATCTCCCCCAAGATTTTGCGCGAAATAACGATACTCCAACCGTTCAGGTCAAGCGATTAGATCGCTAGGCAACCCGTTTTCTCTTACCTGTGGCACGGATTGGGGCAGGCATGGTCTGTTGAAAGTATCTCAGCCCGCCCTGAGACGCGCCGACAGGCGCAGGGCATGCGATGGGTCCGCCGCGTGTCCCGGCATCACAGGATCATACGCCGCTGCAATCAACGCCGCGATATCCGGTCGCAAGATTACCGTCTCTTCGCCCGGTACTTTTGCCAGAGGCGCGCGATCGCGAAACGCGGCATCCGACCACATCAGCACAGACTGCACCACTTGGCCCAGCGCGAGCGTCTCGGCAGGCATCTGGCTTAGCTGCGCATCCATCCGCAAAAACACGAAGCTCGCCTTGATCCCGCCCGCATCATCAAACCGGAAAATGCGGTACTGGTTGGCTTCCGCGTCTTTCAGACGCTTAACCAGTGATGCCAGATCGGGCACCAAATGGTCCAGATCGGGCACCTCCAGCAGCTCATCCCACTCGGAAAAGAAGAAGAACATCAGGTTGGCACCCAATTCGGGGTCAGTCTCTACCATCTGATGACCCGCCAACTGCACCATTGCCTCGATCGCGCCCTTCACTACGCTGAGCGTCGCATCGTCGACACCAAACACGATCGGCGCGATGGGGCGGCCCCAGCGCGCAAACGCATAACTGCCGTCCTGCCGGGTGAAATACGCTTCTATCTCTTGCGGTGTCATGGCGGGCCTCCTCGATCCGCGCCCCCATATCAAACCGATCCGCGTACGCCCAGCCCTTCTTGTTTGCGAAAACTACTCACCCGCGGCGGCGCTCCGGCGGGCTATCCCTCAAACAGATCATTCTGGCCCACGGCGCGCGGTGCTGCCAGCCCCAGATGCGCCCACGCCCGCAGCGCCAGCATCCGCCCGCGAGGCGTGCGCTGGATCAGCCCTTGCTGCAACAGATACGGCTCGATCACCTCTTCCAACGCATCACGGGACTCGCTCAGCGCGGCACTCATCGTCTCGATCCCGACCGGACCGCCCTGATAGGCCTCGGCGATCAGTCGCAGATAGCGCCGGTCTGCCCCATCAAGGCCCAGATGATCTACGCCCAGCCGGGTCAATGCCGCATCGGCCAGCGCGCGGGTGATTGTGCCGTCGCCGTCGATCAGGGCAAAATCCACAACCCGACGCAACAACCGCCCAGCGATGCGCGGCGTGCCACGGGCTCGGCGCGCGATCTCCATCGCGCCATCGGATGCGCACGGCACGTTCAGCAATGCGGCGTTGCGCACCACGATCTCGTGCAATTCCTCGATCTCGTAAAACTGCAACCGCGTCGGGATGCCAAACCGATCCCGCAGCGGCGTCGTCAACAGTCCCAATCGCGTCGTCGCACCGACCAGCGTAAAAGGCTGCAATTCTATCCTTACGGTGCGTGCGGCGGGCCCCTCGCCGATCACCAGATCCAGTTCAAAATCTTCCAATGCCGGGTAAAGCACTTCTTCCACCGCCGGATTAAGTCGGTGGATTTCATCGATAAACAACACATCGCGCGGCTCCAGATTAGTCAGGATCGCCGCCAGATCACCCGCTTTGGCCAATACCGGCCCGGATGTCATACGAAACCCGACACCCAACTCGCGCGCCATGATCTGCGCCAGCGTTGTTTTGCCCAAACCCGGAGGCCCGTGAAACAGTGTATGGTCCATTGCCTCGCCACGTTGGCGGGCAGACTGGATAAACACGCGCAGATTGGCCCGCGCCTCGGCCTGACCGATGAACTCGCTGAAGGCCTGCGGGCGCAAGCTGCGGCTTTGGTCCTCGGGCAGCGGCTCGGGGCGCAATGTAGGATCAGGCTCGCTCATGTTTTCGGCGCCAGAAGTTTCAACGCCGCACGGATCAGCGCGGGCGTTTCAGCCTCTGGCGCATCACCTGCCGCCTGCGCGACCGCACCCGCCGCCTCGCCCGGGCCGTAGCCAAGATTCGTCAGCGCCGACAATGCCTCTGCCTGCGGCCCGGGGCCGGTTGGTTGCGACGCAGCCTGCGCCGTGGGGATCGCTTCGATCACGTCTTCCTCTACGATCTCTGCCACCCCGACGCCCGGCGCGGGTCCGGTGCCCATCGCCATCACTTCCGGGGCCTTGTCTTTCAGCTCGTTCACGACACGTTGCGCTGTCTTGGGACCAATTCCCTTGGCCGCCTTAATGCTGTTCCAATCACCCAGAGCAATCGCCCGCCCGACCCCTTCTGGCCCCAGTGCGCCCAAGATCGCCAGCGATGCCTTGGCGCCGACCCCCTGCACGCTCATCAGCAACCTGTGCCATTCCTTTTCGATCAGTGTCGTAAACCCAAAAAGCTGTAGCAGATCTTCGCGCACCAGCAGTTCTGTATAGAGCGCCGTATGCTCGCCCACAGCGGGCAACGCGCGCAGAGTCCGGTCCGTGCAATAAACCAGATAGCCCACGCCGCGCACGTCCAGCAGCACATGGTCGGTGGCCCGATAATCAATCCGGCCTGCCAAGCGGCCGATCATGCGCCCATCTCCACTCGGGCAGAACCCGCGGCGACGACCCGCTTCGAGGACCAGTGATGCGCGTGACAGATCGCTATGGCCAGGGCATCTGCCGCATCCGCACTGTGTAGCGCCACACCCGGTAACTGAATCTTCACCATATGGGCGACTTGGTCCTTGTCGGCATGACCGACACCGACGACCGTCTTCTTGACAGTGTTCGGGGCATATTCACCAACGCTCAGCCCGGCCTGAGCGGGCACCAGCACGGCAATTCCGCGCGCCTGACCCAGTTTGAGTGTTGCCGCACCGTCCTTGTTTACGAATGTCTGTTCGACCGCGGCGGTATCCGGGGCGAACCGCGCCAACACAGCACTCAACTGCTCATGCAGCGACAGCAGCCGTTCTGGCAAAGTCGCGCCGACCGAACGGCAAGTACCATTGCCGACATGGTTCAGACGGCTGCCCTGCATGTCAATCACGCCCCACCCAAGGTTCCGTAAACCCGGATCAATGCCCAATACCCGCATGATGGCTACCCTGCTCTTTGCTGTTTTCCCAACGCGTAGCACGAAACAGGAACACGAGCCAAGAAGTTTACGCGCAGATCGGGTGGAGCAGAAAACAGCAGTCAATTTTTGCTGCGTTGCAGCATTGCAACGCCTACACATCCTCGCCGATGGGGGGATTTTAAATAATATTCAATATAAACGGCAGCTTGACCCTCCGTTCGACCTATGCACCCATCGCATACTGACTATGCAATTACTAATATTGCATGCGCGAATTGAGCCTCCTATCTGCAGTGCAGAAAGAGAAACACACACGGCTGAAAGCCAAACACCGCAATACAAAAGGATGACACCCATGTCCGCAATCGACACCACCCGCACCGCCCACACCTCAGCCAACCCGTTTGCTGGCACAGTGGCCCGCCTGATCGCCAACGTCGCCGCCTGGAATGATGCCCGCGCAACGCGCAAGGCTCTGGCGGCGTTGTCAGATCGCGCACTGGAAGATATCGGCCTGTCGCGTGCCGAGATCGACACATTCGGCGCCCGCCGCTAAGATTCGTTAGGCATCACTCCAAGACAGAACTGGCGCGTCGCGCCTGTCGGCCTTGGTAGGAACGCAAAAGAGAACACCCCTGCACCGGGACCATGGTGCAGGGGTGTTTTCGTTTCACGTCTCCCAGAAGGGAGAAAACTCGTACCGAACAAAACCGAGAGAGGCTTATCGTTTCGCGGCAGGACGTCGCAGCACCCGGAGGCGATAGGTGCCGCGTGTTCCTACCAAAAGAGCGGGGCCGCCTTCGTGGCGATCGCCTGAGTAACCGGGTCAGCATACATCAGCACCGCACCAGCCTGCTCTAGGACTGTGCCCTGTTCCAGCACGGCAATTCGTGCGGCATAGGCATCTGCGCCGGACTGGGCCATGATCAGACCCTTAAACAGCAAAACACCCATAATCATCAGAACAAAGCCACGCAGCGGAAAGGACATCTTGCGCCGTTTGGGGCGGAATACGATGAGTCCGTCAGCACCAACTTTGCTGTCGTAACCGCGCGCCATGCGAACATGCGTGCGCTGTACTTTTCTGAGGCGGGTTGAGAACCCATTTTGCGAGTAAGTCATAGCAGCTTCCAGTTTTCCGGCCCCCGCCAGATCACATGGTTAAACTACGTTTGAATTGTGGCGAATTTTAGGCAGCTGCCTTGGAATAGCTGCTTTTAGACAGATTTTCCGCATATTTTACAGAGCGTTGTTGTCGTCCACTCGCCAATCTCCTCTCGGCGGACCACATTGTTTCCGCAGCGTGTATAAACGTCGATCACCTCATCAGCTTGGCTATTCAAAATGCCCGACAGAATCACAAAACCGCCATTTTCGAGTCGCGCAGTCACTTCGGGCGCCAATGCGATCAGCGGTCCCATCAAAATATTAGCGCAGATCAGATCAAAGGGTGCCGCATCCGCCAGCACCGGATGATCCAGACCCGTCGCCTCGATACACTCCACGCGGTTCTCTAGCCCATTGGCGCGCACATTGGCCAATGCCACCTCGACTGCAACTTCGTCGATATCGCTGGCCAGCACGCGGCCGGGCCATAACCGGGCCGCGGCCATTGCCAGCACCGCGGTGCCACAGCCGATATCTGCCACCGTGTCCGGGATGAACCCATCTTCGGCCAGCGCGTCGATTGCCCGCAGACAGCCCAGCGTTGTGCCGTGGTGTCCTGTGCCGAATGCCATTGCCGCTTCGATCAGCAGCGGCTCGCACCCGTCAGGCAGTTTGTCTGCGTCATGGCTGCCATAGACAAAGAACCGGCCCGCCTTAACCGGCGACAGTTCACGGCGCACCTTGGCGACCCAGTCAGTGTCTGGCAATTCCGAAACGGCAAATGGTCGCGCACCATGTATCTGCGCCAACAGCGCCAGCCCCGCCTGATCCGGCGCATCCTCGAAGTAGCCTCCGATCTCCCAGGTGCCGCTGCCATCCTCGACCTCTGTCGTGCCGACACCTGTCGGTTCTGGAACCAACCGTTCCATATCATCGGCAAGCGCCTCGGCGGCAGTCTGACTGCTCAGCAACGTGAGGGCAGTATATGTCGGCATAGGCGCGGTCCTTTCGGTGCGCTATTCCGCCGGGGCGGCGGCAAGGCGCGACAGGATTGTTTCGTTGCCCGGCTCAGGATGGCGCGGGATCAACAGCGCCAATAACAGCGAAGTCCCCGCCATGCCAGCGGCCATGAAGAACACCGCAGCGGGCGACACCAGCCACAGATACCCCAACAACGCGGGCAGGAACACGGCCGCGATATGGTTGATCGTAAAGGCGACAGCAGCCGTCGGTGCAATATCGCCCGGATCGGCGATCTTCTGAAAATAGGTCTTGAGCGCCAGCGCCAGCGCAAAGAGCATGTGATCGATCACATAAAGGGACGCCGCTAGCAACAGGCCCCAGCCAAAGAAGTAGATGCCCCCATAGGCCAAAAAGACGACCATCAATCCGATGTATTCGAATATCAGCGTATTGCGCTCACCGAACTTTGCGACAGCGGCCCCCATGAACGGTGCAAAGATCATGTTGGCGACGAGGTTGATTAAGAAGAGTGCTGTGATTTCATGTACGTCAAAGCCGAATTTCTCAACCATCATGAACCCGGCAAAAACGACGAATATCTGTCGCCGCGCGCCAGCCATGAATTGCAGACAGTAATACAGCCAGTAACGCCGCCGCAGGATCATTTTCTTGAGCTGCGGATTGGGTGCCTCGAACTGCGGATAGGCGAACATTGCAAAGATCGCGATTGCCGCACAGACCCCGCCAGACAGCATATAGACAGTGGTATAGGTCAGGCCCAACGGCTCCCACAGCAGGACGATCAGACCATAGGACAGCAGCGTGGCCGCAGATCCCGCCGCAACCAGCCAGCCCAGCACCTTTGGCGCGCGCGCCTTTTCCAGCCATTGCAATTGCAACGACTGGTTGACCGTCTCGTAATAGTGAAACCCGATCGAGCTGAGCATCGTGATCGTCAGAATGCCACCCATGGTAGGAAAATACGCAGTGATCGCGGTGGCCGCACCTAACAGCACCAGCGACACGAGGCCCAGAACCTGTTCGCGTACGAAGATGATAATCGCGATCACCCCGATGGCCAGAAATCCGGGGATCTCGCGCACCGTATGCAGCCAGCCAATGTCAGAACCATCGAACTGCGCCACTTCGATGACAAAGTTATTGAGCAGCGCCGACCACGTGGAGAATGCAATCGGCATCGCCGCCGCCATAAGAAAAAGCAGCGTGATAGGACGCCGCCAGAGCGGCAGACTGCGCGCTTCGGCAAGGGGAATGAGCTGTGTCATAGGATCGCTTTACGCCTGAACGGCGCGGTTGAAAAGATCATTGGCCACACCATCATGGCCGGACGTCTGTCGGGCTTGCCAACTGCCCCCATAGTATTGCTAGACTGCGTTGTGTCTCGACGCCCCGGCGCAGGAGATCCTGTTGCGGCTGTGAGCGCGTTATTTCGGCTTCCGACTGCAAAGGATTTGATAGTTGACTGATTTTTCCTTCTCTACCTCAATATCCCTGATGCGCCGCACGGCTGCATTCGTTCTCTTTCGCATGGCCGTCTATTTCGGCATCGCCGTCGCATATGTCCTTGCCACTGGTGCCGGCGCGGGGATCGGTTGGGGTGTGGGCGCGTTCGGCGATGCAGAGTTTCGCGCAGGGGCCACCTTCTGGGGTGGCGGGATCGGATTCGCCGCCACGGCTGCCGTGCTATATTTCCTGCGTGAATACATTCTCTATACGGTCAAGGCCGGCCACATAGCCGTGATGGTAGAGCTTTTGGACAATCAGACACTGCCCCAAGGGCGTGGCCAGATTGCTCATGCCCAAAACGTGGTCAAGGAACGCTTTGCCCAGTCCAGCACTCTTTTTGGCCTCGACCAACTGATCAAGGGCGTGTTGCGCACCATCACCGGCCTCATTCAGGGATTGGCGTCAATTCTACCCATCCCGGGTACGGATGGCCTGATGCGTATCGTGCGCGGTTATCTCAAAGTCGCCGTGGGGCTGATCGACGAAGTGATCCTCGCGCATCTCATCCGAACACGATCAGTGAACCCCTGGAAAGACGCGCAATCGGCGCTCGTCCTTTATGCGCAAAACGCCAAACCGATGCTGATCAATGCGGCAGTGATCACGCTGGTCAGTTGGCTACTTGCCTTCGTTGTGTTCCTGATCATGCTCGCGCCTGCTGGTGCTGTCGTCTACATGATCCCCGGCGCATGGTCGGCTGGTGGTTTCGTCTTTGCCATCCTCTTTGCATGGGCGGTCAAGGTGGCCCTGATCGAGCCATTCGCCATTGCATGTCTGTTGCAGGCGTTCTTCAAGGTGACTGACGGCCAAGTGCCAAACCCAGAATGGGAGGCAAAGCTAGAAAGTGCATCCACCAAATTCCGCAAGCTGGGTGAACGGGCTGTGAACTGGGCCACCGGCGGGCGGGCGGCGGAACAAGGCGCTGAGCCACCCACCTGACGATTCAGTAAAAACTCTGCGGGTCGATATCGACGCTCAGTCGCAGCGTGTTTGGCGCGCGGACGCTCTTGACCCAACGCGCAACCGCGCCTTGTAGTGGCGCGCCCTTCGGGGCCTTGACCAACAGCCGGACCCGATGACGGCCCCGGATACGCGCGATGGGCGCAGGTGCAGGCCCATAGACTTGTGCCCCGATCTGGCGCAGCGGCCCATCGTTGTTCGCCAATGTGTTGCCCAGATCGAACGCGTCCTGCAATTCGGGCGACGATAGAATGATCCCCGCCATCCGACCAAAGGGCGGCACGCCAGCCGCTTCGCGTCCCGCCGCTTCGGCGCGCCAGAACCCTTCTTCGTCACCACTCAGGATCGCACGGATCACCGGATGCTCGGGCTGGAAGGTCTGCAACAATGCCGTACCGGGCTTCTCGGCGCGCCCCGCACGCCCGGCGACCTGCCGCATCAACTGAAACGTGCGTTCTGCCGCACGCAGGTCCGACCCCTGCAGGCCGAGATCCGCATCAATCACCCCCACCAGCGTCAACAAAGGGAAGTTATGTCCCTTCGCAACCAGTTGCGTGCCGATGATAATATCCGCACCACCCTCTGCGATCTTGCCGATCTGCTCCTTCAGCGCACGCGCAGAGCCGAACATATCCGAACTCAGCGTCGCGATCCGCGCCTCGGGAAACAGCGTCGCGGCCTCTTCGCCCATGCGTTCCACCCCTGGCCCGACAGCCGCCAGCCGACCTTCTGCCGCGCAGGACGGGCAAGCCTCCGGCATCGGTTTGGTCTCGCCGCATTGATGACACATCAGGCGTTTCAGAAAACGGTGTTCGACCATGCGCGCGTCACACTGATCACAACCGATCTGGTTTCCACAGGCGCGGCACAGCGTGACAGGTGCATATCCCCGGCGGTTGAGAAAGAGCAGCGACTGTTCACCCAACGCCAGCCGCGTTTTGATCGCGGCTTGCAAAGACGGGGAGATCCAGCGATCGCCGGGCAATGTCTCGGCCCGCATGTCGATACAACGTATCTCGGGCATGACCGCCGCGCCAAAGCGCGCTTCGAGATCAAGCCGTTTGTACTTTCCGGCCTCCGCGTTGGACCATGATTCCAGTGACGGTGTCGCCGACGCAAGGATCACTTGTGCGCCACATATCGACGCGCGTAACACTGCCATGTCGCGGGCGTTGTACATCACGCCATCTTCTTGCTTGTAAGAGGTGTCGTGTTCTTCATCCACGACGATCAGTCCCAGATCACGAAACGGCAAGAATAGCGCTGAACGTGCACCCACCACCAGTTGCGCACCGCCCTGGCCCACCATCTTCCAGATGCGTCGCCGCTCGGTCATCGTTACGCCGGAATGCCATTCGGCGGCGCGCGCACCGAACCGCGCCTCGACGCGGGACAGGAATTCTGCGCTCAGCGCTATCTCTGGCAGCAGCACCAATGCCTGACGCCCCTGCCGCAATGCCTCGGCCACTGCCTCCAGATAGACCTCAGTTTTGCCCGACCCGGTGACGCCACGCAGCAATGTCGTGCCGTAATCGCCTGTGCGAAGTGCCGCGCACAGCGCGTCAGCACAATCCGCCTGATCCTCCGTCAGCGCCTTGCCTGCATGATCCGGATCCAGCCGCCGAAAGGGCAGATCGCGCGGCGTGTCTTCTTCTGCGACCACGCCTTGCTTAACCAAGCCTTTGATTACGCTGCTGCTGACACCGGCTTCTTCGCTCAGTTCCTTGAGTGTGAACAGGGTGTCGCCATTGCCCTCCAACACATCCATCACCCGCAAACGGGCGTCGGTGATGCGGTCCGGGCTGCCGTGGCCCAGCCGGAACACCTTGCGCATCGACGGTGGATCACCCAACCCCGGGGCGCGTGTGGCCAGACGTAACATCGCCGTCATGGGCGTCAGCGTATAGTCGGCTGCCCGGCGCAGGAATATCTGCATCTCCTCACGCATCGGAACGACATCCAGCACACGGATGACGCTGCGCACCTTATTAATGTCAAAATCACCCTGCCCCGGCCCCCAAACAACGCCCACCACCTTGCGCGGGCCCAGCGGCACTTCGACGAACGCGCCGATTTGGCAACCACCCTCGGGTGCCTTGTAGTCCAGCAACCGGTCCAGCGGCTGTGTTGTCAGAACGCCCACCAGCGCACCTTGGTCAAAGAAATCAGCAGTGGGCGAGGACAATGGCAGGCTCCGGGAAAAGGGTTTCGGCAGGTCAGTCTATGAGGTAATGGAGGAGCCAACAAACTCCAATCCCGCCAGAGAGGGCAAGCCAATGAAATTTTTCGTCGATACCGCAGAAGTCGATCAGATTGCCGAGTTGAACGACCTTGGCATGGTGGACGGGGTTACCACGAACCCGTCGCTGATTATGAAATCAGGCCGCGACATCATCGAAGTCACCAAAGAAATCGCCGAGATGGTGGATGGCCCCGTCAGCGCAGAAGTGGTGGCGTTAGAGGCCGATGCGATGATCGAAGAAGGTCGTAAGCTGGCCAAGATCGCGGACAATATTGCGGTGAAAGTGCCGCTGACTTGGGCGGGCCTGAAGGCATGCAACGTGCTGTCGAACGAGGGCAACATGGTTAATGTCACACTCTGCTTCTCGGCCAATCAGGCGCTGTTGGCGGCCAAGGCCGGGGCCACGTTCATCAGCCCGTTCATCGGTCGACTGGATGACATCAACCTTGATGGGATGGAGTTGATTTCGGATATCCGCCAGATCTATGACAACTACGGCTATGACACCCAGATTCTGGCCGCCTCGATCCGTTCGGTGAACCACGCATATCAGGCGGCGATGATTGGATCGGACGTGATGACTGCGCCGCCTGCCGTGATCAAGAAGATGGCAGAGCATCCGCTGACCGATGCCGGACTGGACGCGTTCATGAAGGACTGGGCCAAGACGGGTCAGAAGATCGTTTAAACCCACTCGGCAGCATATCGCAAAATGTTTCGCCGCGCGCTGCGTGGCGACGGGCTGGGGGTTTTACCCCCAGACCCCCGAGGATATTTCTGCAAGAAGAAAAACCGGGCGGCATTAATGCCCGCGTATGTGCAGACCCTAAACCCAGATCGTAAATTTTGCCGCGTTCCTGAATTCAGATGAAGATTTCCCCGCAACGCCATGCTATACCACCGCAAAACCAAAAAACGAGACGAGCATGAGCAGCAGCACTAGGATCGACGACACTCTGCGCGAGCGGATCATTAGCCAACCAGATGTTATTCTGGAAGATCAGGATCTTATGCGCGCCCTCATTGCCGCGAACGAGCGCGCAATGGGTAGCAATATCGTCGATCTGCGCGGTATTGCGATGGACCGGCTGGAGGCGCGGCTGGATCGGCTAGAGGATACCCATCGCAGTGTGATCGCCGCAGCCTATGACAATCTGGCGGGTACGAATCAGGTCCACCGCGCGATTCTGCGTATGCTTGACCCCGGCGAGTTCGAGACTTTCCTGCGCGATCTGGGGGGCGAGGTGGCTCATATCCTGCGCGTCGACGCGATCCGACTGGTGCTGGAATCGGTACAAAACGACGAAGACCCGGCTGTTAAACGGCTGGGCGATGTGCTGAGCGTGGCAGAACCGGGCTTTATCGAGCGTTATCTGACTGGCGGGCGCGGCGCACCGCAGCGTCAGGTTACGCTGCGCCAAGTCAACGACAGCGACAACCGCCTTTATGGGGAGGAGGCCGGGTACATCCGCTCCGAGGCGTGTCTGCGGCTCGATTTCGGAGAAGACCGGCTGCCGGGCATGTTGGTTATGGGGGCCGAAGATCCGCATCAGTTCAGCCAGCAGCAGGGCACTGACCTTCTGACCTTCTTTGCCGGCGTGTTTGAGCGCAGCATGCGCCGCTGGCTGGCATGATATCGCCCGCCGCCCGCGATGCGTTGCAAAGCTGGTTGGCCACGGAACGCGCGCTCAAAGGTGCGGCAGAGAATACCATCACGGCCTACACGCGCGATGTATCCGATTTTCTGACCTTCATGACCCAGCACAAAGCAGAGCCTCAAGGCCTGCGTCCACTTGCCCAGATCGGTGTGAGTGATATGCGGGCATGGATGGCGCATACCCGCAGCGACGATGTCGGCCCTCGCAGTCTGGCACGAAAACTATCGGCGGTGAAATCCTTCTATCGTTGGCTGAGCGAGCGTGAAGGGTTCGAGCCGACCGCGGTTCTTGCGACCCGCTCGCCCAAGTTTCAGCGCAAACTGCCCCGCCCATTGAGCGAGGACGCCGCCCGTGCGGTCATCGACACGGTGGATATGCAATCGCAAACACCATGGATCAGCATCCGTGATCAGGCCGTCATTACCCTGCTCTACGGCTGTGGTTTACGGATATCAGAGGCATTGTCGCTGACCGGCGCTAACATACCGCTGGGCGAGGCGCTGCGCATCATCGGCAAGGGCGGCAAGGAGCGCGTCGTACCTGTATTGCCCGCCGCACGCGCCGCCGTCGCGGCCTATTCGCGCCTCTGCCCTTATCCGATAGAACCGGACACGCCGCTTTTCCTTGGCGCACGAGGCGGTAAGCTGTCGCCACGCATCGTACAAAAGGTGATGGCGCAGGCGCGCATGCAGCTGGGCCTGCCCGCCACCGCGACCCCACACGCCATGCGGCACAGCTTTGCCACGCATCTGCTGAATGCTGGTGGCGATCTGCGTGCAATTCAGGAACTACTGGGACATGCGTCCCTGTCGACCACCCAAGCCTACACCGGGGTCGAGACCGCACGGCTGATGGAAGTTTACCAGCGCGCGCACCCCAAGGCGTGACTGAACGGCATCTCAGTGCTGGATTGCACCGCATCCAGTTTTGCGCCATGAAGCGGCCATGACAAAAGAAATCAAAGCCCTGTCCGTGCATCTGCTGACAGCGACCGGTGCCGTCTTTGCCATGCTCGCAATGCTGGCCGCCGCCGACGAGAAATGGAGCCTGATGTTTCTCTGGCTCGTTGTCGCATTTGCGGTGGACGGTGCCGATGGCCCGCTGGCGCGTAAATACGATGTGAATACGAACGCACCGCGCTTTGACGGCAATCTGCTCGATATGATCATCGACTACATCACCTATACGTTCATCCCGGCCTTTGCCCTGTTCAAATCCGGGTTGCTCCCGGGTTGGACGGGTTGGGTGGCGATCATCCTCATCACCTTTGCCAGCGCGATGTATTTCTGTGATCGCGGGATGAAGACCAAGGACAACTCATTTGCCGGCTTTCCGGGTTGCTGGAACATGGTTGTGCTGGTGCTGTTCGCGACCGAGCCGAATTTCTGGTTCAGTCTGGCCTTGGTCTCCGTGCTGGCAGTGGGCATGTTCCTGCCACTGAAATTCGTACATCCGGTGCGGACCGAGCGTTGGCGGGCTGTATCATTGCCAATGTGCTTTGCCTGGACATTCTTTGCGGGCTGGGCCGCGTGGGTCGATTTTCATCCTGAGAGCTGGGCGCATTGGGGGCTGGTTGTAACCTCGATCTACCTACTATGCGCCGGGATCGCACAACAGATCATTCCGGCACGACAAAGCTAAGTAAGCGACGGCTCGTATCGAACGGCGCATGCTGCTAGATCAATAACCCAGCGGCACCCTCGTGCTTTAGCAGCCACACTTTGGTTTCCACCCCTCCGCGCGCCGAAAACCCGCCAAGCCCATTGGCACCCAAAACACGATGGCAGGGTATGATCACGGGGATCGGATTCCCGCCACAGCCGCTACCCACCGCCTGCGCGGGCACGCCTAACGCCGATGCGATCTCGCCGTAGGTGCGTGTTTCACCGTAAGGGATCGCTGAGATCTGATCGCACACGTCGCGCTGGAAATCGGTGCCGCCTACGCGCAGCGGCAGATCGAATACCGTCAGTGTTCCGTCAAAATACGCCGTTATCTGGCGTCGCGCCTCTTCCAGTTCCGGCGTGCTGTCACTGGCGTTGGTCCGCCGCCAATCAATTGCAGTGATGTCTGCATTTTCGCTGACGACGGTCATAGGACCAATAGGCGTGGAAAACGTGACCGCAGGCATCGCAGATCAGGCCGAATGCGCGCCGTCTGCCAGTCCTTTGACGAACTCCAGAACCTCAGCCGGGCTGTTCCCATCGGCCATTTTGGCGACGATCGCCGACCCGACCACCGCGCCATCTGCAATACTGGCGATCGCCTTAGAGGTTTCGGGCGTGCGGATACCAAAGCCGACGATAACCGGCAGATCGGTCTGTGCCTTGATCCGGGCCACTTCGGGCGCCACGTCACCTGCCTCGGGGGCCGCCGCACCGGTAATCCCGGTGATCGAGACGTAATACACAAAGCCCGACGTGTTCTCCAACACCTTGGGCAGACGTTTGTCATCCGTCGTGGGGGTGGCCAGCCGGATAAAGTTCAACCCGGCGGCTTGGGCGGGAATGCACAGTTCGTCATCCTCTTCGGGCGGCAGATCAACCACGATCAGCCCGTCAATTCCAGCCTCGCGCGCATCGCTCAGAAACTTGTCCACGCCGCGACTGTAGATCGGGTTATAATACCCCATCAGGACGATGGGCGTCGTGTCATCACCCTTGCGAAACTCTGCCGCCATATCGAGGGTGCGCTGCAATGTCATCCCGCCGCCCAAGGCACGCTGACCGGCTAACTGGATTGTCGGGCCATCCGCCATCGGATCGGTAAAGGGCAAGCCCAGCTCGATGATATCAACACCTGCGCCGGGCAGGCCTTTGATTACCTCCAGAGAAGTGTCGTAATCGGGATCACCTGCCATGACATACGACACGAAAGCTTTCTTGCCCGCGGCTTTCAGTTCTGCGAATTTAGTGTCGATCCTGGACATTGGCATCCCCTCTTGCATGCTGCCTCTCCTTTGCGGCTTTGTGACGCGAAAATCAATGGCGCACAGGTGATTTTCCGTAGGGTGCATCGCCGAGGCTGATGCAGGCGATCACAAATGCGCATTTGCGCCGCCAGCACATGCGCGGCAAACTTCCTGTCTGCGCCGCAAAGGACAATCCAATGACCGTTCAGAAAATCGCCTCCTTCACGCTTGATGGCGCTGGTGGAAACCCGGCAGGCGTTTTAATCGCGGCAGTTCTCCCGCCTGACGACGAAATGCAACGTATCGCCGCCGAAGTCGGATTCTCCGAGACCGCCTTTGCCGCGCCTCAGGGTGACGGGTTTCGGGTTCGTTACTTTGCGCCCGAGGCCGAAGTGCCGTTCTGTGGACATGCCACCATCGCGCTTGGCGCGGCTCTGGGGGCGGCCTATGGGGCGGGGGCATATGATCTGACACTGAACGAGGCGATGATTTCGGTCCTTGCCTATGAGGACGCTGGCGCTTGGGGTGCGCGGCTGACCTCGCCGCCGACATCCTATCGCGCTGTCTCTGATCAAACTCTTGCTGCGTTTTGCACGCTATTCGGGCTGAAAATCGGTGATCTGGCTCCTGATCTGCCGCCTGTGCTGGCCAATGGCGGGGCAGAGCATCTGATTTTGCCACTCGCACATGCTGCGTTACTGCAGGACATGGCCTATGACTTTGACGCTGGCGCTGCATTGATGCAGCAGCACGGATTGGTCACGGTAGACCTGATCTGGCGCGAACGCGCGGATCTCATCCATGCCCGAAATGCCTTTGCCGGGCACGGCGTCTACGAGGACCCCGCAACCGGGGCGGCTGCGGCTGCATTGGCGGGCTATCTGCGTGACAGCGGCGTACATGCGGACCTGTTCGAAGTCATACAAGGCGTGGGCATGGGTATGCCATCGCGCCTGCATGTAGCAGCGTGCGCAGGTTCCGGCGCGCCGGTCGAGGTCGCAGGTTTGACGCGCTTGTTGGGCTAGCGCCGTATGCCGGGCTGAACTGCGGCCTACATCTGCGGCTTTTGCGGCTGCAATGCGCCCCCACCCTTGCGCCCGCCCGCGCCAACCCATAGAAGCGGCGCTGCTGTCATAAGAGGTGCGTTATGGGCTTTAAAATGGGAATCGTGGGTCTGCCGAACGTCGGTAAATCAACGCTTTTTAACGCGCTGACGCGCACCGCTGCCGCGCAGGCCGCAAACTTTCCGTTTTGCACGATCGAGCCCAACGTAGGCGACGTTGCCGTGCCCGACGCCCGGCTGGATAAACTGGCGGGAATCGCAGGCAGCAAACAGATCATCCCCACCCGGATGACCTTTGTGGACATTGCCGGGCTGGTAAAGGGTGCCAGCAAGGGTGAAGGACTTGGCAACCAATTCCTTGCGAACATCCGTGAGGTGGACGCCATCGCCCATGTGTTGCGCTGCTTTGAGGATGGCGACGTCACCCATGTGGAAAACCGCATTGATCCCGTGGCCGACGCCGAAACGATCGAGACCGAGCTAATGTTGGCCGACATCGAAAGCATCGAAAAACGCCTGCAAAACATCGTGCGCAAGGTACGCGGCGGCGACAAGGAAGCCGTGCAGCAGGAACGTCTGCTGCGCGCTGCTCTGGCCGCACTAGAGGATGGCAAGCCTGCGCGCACTGTCGAAGTCGACGACGAAGACATTCGCGCTTGGAAACTGCTTCAGCTACTGACCACGAAACCGGTCCTGTATGTCTGCAACGTCGGCGAAGGCGATGCGGCGGACGGCAATGACCTCTCTGCCAAGGTTGCCGAAATGGCCGCGGCAGAAGGCAACGCCCATGTGATTATCAGCGCCCAGATCGAAGAGGAAATCAGCCAGCTCGATCTGGAGGAGGCGCAGATGTTCCTCGAAGAGATGGGCCTGCACGAGGCCGGGCTGGATCGCTTGATCCGCGCGGGGTATGAATTGTTGCACCTTGAGACCTATTTTACCGTTGGTCCCAAAGAGGCGCGCGCCTGGACGATTAAATCCGGTACGTCGGCTCCCAAGGCGGCAGGCGTGATCCACGGCGACTTTGAAAAGGGCTTCATCCGCGCCGAAACGATTGCCTATGACGATTTCATCTCGCTGGGCGGCGAACAACCGGCCAAAGAGGCCGGCAAGATGCGTGCAGAAGGCAAAAGCTATATCGTCAAGGATGGCGATGTTCTGCACTTCTTGTTCAATACCTGACAAGCATTTCGAGCACCCCGGTAGCCGACCAGAAAGGGCGCGTTCTCAGAGCGCGAACTTACCGCAGGCCGCCATAACCAGTGTTTCAAAAGCCAGCGTCGCGGCCAGAAAGGCCGACATACCACCGACATCGTGCGGTGGGCTGATCGTGTTTATGTCGACCGAGACAACGTTCAACCCAGCCAACGCCTGAAGCACAGCGAACCCCTCGCGCGCGGAAGCGCCGCCCCAAGCGGGCGTACAGACGCCCGGCGCCACCGCTGGATCGAAAAAGTCCATGTCAAAGCACAAATAGACCGGTCGACCGTCAATCCTGTCACGCACCTGACCCATGGTCGCGTCGATCCCGTCTTTGATCAACTGGTCCATGCCGATAATGCCATAACCCAGTTGTCGACCGTAATCGTAGACGCCCGGCACCATATGGCTGCGCCGTGTGCCGATGTGAATCGACCCGCGCGGATCGATCAAACCTTCTTCGAATGCTCTGGCGAACGGTGTGGCATTGTTCAACCCGTCAATGGGATAGGCGTCTGTATGCGCATCCAGATGCACCACACAAAGCTCCGGGTACCGCCGGGCCAGCGCGCGCATCTGCGGCAAAGCGATGGCACCGTCCCCCCCAAGAGCGATGGGCAACGCGCCTCCGCTCAGGGCTATATCCATCGCTGCCTCGATAATGCCCATTGCGCCATCTACGTCCCCCGGTGTCACAGAGGCGTCTCCCAGATCAACCAACCCGAGCTGTTCCAGCGGATTTATCCCGCTGTCCCCATCCCATGGTCGCAGCAACAGCGACTGTTCGCGGATTGAAAATGGCCCCAGCCGCGCCCCAACACGTGTCGGATGTGCACCGCAATCAAAGGGTAATCCCAATATGACGCCCCGTGCCGCACCGGGGTCGGTGACATGCGGCACCCCCATAAAGCTCAGCGGAGCACGAAAAGGATGTGTCATATCAATCATCCCGCGAAAATATGCAGCGTCCGCCAATATAGGTTTCCGCGACCCGCAACTCATCCAGCCGTTCTGGAGGCATGGAAAAGATATCCTCTTCCAGTATCGCAAAATCCGCCAACATGCCGGGGGCAAGGGTCCCTTTTATATGCTCCTCTTTTCCTGCCCATGCGCCCAAAACCGTATAGGCCTGCAAGGCTTCATAGACGGTGACCGCCTCTTGGTCGCCCAGATCGGCACCGCTTGCTGTGCGGCGGTTGACCATCGAATGGATGCCGCGCATAGGGTTGGGATGACATACCGGCGCATCTGAATGTCCCGGCGCAATGACGCCAGCATCTATCATGGTACGGTGCGGCCACATGTGGCGCATCGCTTCGGCCCCACGATTGCGGATATAGGCGTCCCCCAGATCATAGGCAAAGCCGGTTGCCGACGAGCAGATGACCTTCAATCGCTGCAACCGCTTCAGAATGGCGGGGGTCACATTGCAGCAATGCTCGACCCGCATCCGATGATCGTTGGTCGGGTGTTGGGTCAACGCGTGTTCGAACCCGTCCAAAACAAAGTCTATCCCGCGATCTCCGACCCCGTCAGCCCCCACGAGAAGCCCGGCGCGATGCGCCCTAAGCACCTTTTCGTTGAAATCCCCGGCCTCGTATAGCAGCATACCGCGATTGTCGTCCGGTTCCCCCAGAACCTTTGGCCCGATATAGGGGTCATAATAGGCCGCAGTGCGTCCGCTGGTAGAGCAATCCGGACACCATTCCACGCCAGTCAAGCGAACCCATTCATCGCCAAACCCCGTTCGCCATCCCGAGCGGATGATCGCCTCGATCAGGTCGTCCTCTCTCCCGCTGGCCAACAGACCCACGCGCATATGCAGATCGCCTGCATCGCGCATCCGCTGATAAGCGGCGATGCCATGGGTTGAACACAGGCTATTGTGGACAGAAGTGATGCCGTAACTGGCGAAGTTTTCGAAAACGCGGCCCAGCCCGGCCATGAAATCCTCAGTTTTGAAGTCGCGCTGGCAATGATTGACAATCGCATGTGCAGCCGTTTCGCGCAGAAGGCCGGTCAATTCTCCGGTCTTTGGGTCGCGGTCCAGCCGTCCAAACGGGGGGTCAATGCTGTTGCGATCAAAGCCGACGATTTTCAGGGCTGCGCTGTTTGCCACCCCTAGATGCCCATCGCGCCGATACAAGAACACTGGCCGATCTGCCGCCGCCGCATCTAGCGCCCCGCGCGTCGGATACCCACCCATGCGCAGATCGTCATAGCCAAAGCCGACGAACCAATCGTCTTGCGGTCGATCCTTGGTCTTTTGTCGGATCAGCGTCATTAGGCCGTCCATATCGTGGGGGCCTTCCGACAGGTCCGACCATCGACCATAGCGTGCACCATGCATGTCTGGATGGCAGTGGCTGTCAATAAAGCCCGGGATCACACAGCGCCCGCCACAGTCTATCACTTGCGCATTGGGCGCGAGGGCGCGAATGTCGGCTGTACTGCCTGTCGCGACAATGCGACCGGCGGATATGGCGATAGATTCGACAAAATCTCCGGGTGCGGTCATGGTGGCGATCCGTCCGTCAATAACAATGTAATCTATCGATTGCGTTTGCATTCTGACCTCTCTCTGCGTGGATTGGACGCGATGTTGCATCAACATCTGCGGTTTGGAAAGCCTACCATTCTACGACGGTCATTGGTTTTGGCTCGGCTCCATTTCCTGCACCAGCCATTCAATGAAGGTGCCCGCCGCTGCTGATGTCGCGCGTTCCGGCGCGGTTACTAGGTAGTATGCCATGCTCTGACGACGGACCATTTCGGGCAGTGGCCGAACCAATCGCCCTGCGGCCAAATCGTCGCCCGTGGTCAGGTCATCCCCGATAGCAATCCCCAGCCCCGCTCGCGCGGCAGAAAGTTCGTGGTTGAAATCCTGAAATCGAAGGGTGCGCCGAATAGCAGTGGTATCCTTACCCTGTGCCAGCAGAAACTCCTGCCAATGCGTTCCGGTTGGATTGTCAATCAGCACATGTCGACTCAGATCGTCTAATGTGCGCACAGGATCAGGCCCTGACATTACTTGTGGGCTGCATACGGGAAAAATTTCCAATTGCCGCAACAATCGCACCCGGCGGCCGGGCCATTCGGGGCGGCCATACAGGATTTCCAGATCCGTGATATCCTGATGCAAACCCGGAGCGCGCACAGCCGATAAAACGGTCAGGGCGATATTCGGATAGGCGTCCATGAACTGAGCAAGCTTAGGGATCAGCCAGGTCGCAGCCAGTCCGGGCATGCAGGAAATGATCAGCGATCCTTCGAAACTGCCACTGTGAACACTACGCACCGCAGCCCCTAGGTCATCAAACGCCTTGGTGAGGTATGGCAGCATATGCCGCCCCTGCGGTGTCAGCTCAATCCCGCGCCCAGTGCGCCGGGTCAATTGCACCCCCAAACTACGCTCTAGTCCCTTGACCTGTTTGCTTACAGCGCCATGCGTCACATAGAGTTCCTGCGCCGCCAGACTCAATGTGCCATGACGCCCTGCCGCCTCGAACGCACGCAAGGCACTCAGGGGGGGCAGTTTCCGCATGGTTTTCGCACTCCGTTAGCGCCCTGTCGACATGGCAGCGTGAATTAAAGTCGACTCTAGGCGAAAATTTATGCACTTGCTCGCGAAAATTTCACAGCCTAGCCTTTTCTTACAACAAACCCACCGGGAACGGGATGTCAGAAAAGATTCTTCAAAAAGATACGACCGTTTACAGCGCCACGATCAAGCTGTTCGGATCAGAACCCGATCCTGCGTTTCATGACCCTGATCGCATGGCGCGGCTTTGGGGCAGGAACTGGGGCTGCGACAATGATGTGGGCCAGCTGCGCGCGGTGCTGATGCACCGGCCGGGCACCGAATTCGATGTTATTGACCGACAAAAACACATCACCGCCACAGGCGGCTATGGCGATATCGATGCTGGCTGGTATTGGCAGAGCAGCACCATTCCTGACCTGTCCGAGTTACAGGCCCAACACGATGGGCTGGCCGATCTGCTGCGCGCCGAAGGCGCCGAAGTGATCTATCTGGACGGAGTGACCGACGGGCGATTCAAATCAGTTTACACGCGCGATTCATGCATCGCGGTCAAAGGCGGTTGCATCGTGACACGTCTGGCACCGCGAATGCGGCATGGCGAGGAGCTAGCAGTGACACGCGCCCTTGCGGATGCTGGCGTTCCGGTGCTGCGTACCCTGCATGGGCAGGCAATGGCCGAGGGCGGCAGCTTTGCCTGGCTCAATGCACAGACAGCCGTGATTGGCCGTGGCATTCGCATCAACGACGAAGGCATCGCACAAATCGCTGACGTTTTGAAATACATGGGCGTTGAACTGATCACCGTTGATCTGCGTGGCTACGACATTCACATTGATGGGCATTTCCTGATGGTCGCCCCGGATGTAGCGCTGGTCTGGGCGCCGGGCCTGCCATTCACCTTTCTGGAACGCCTGAAGGAACTGGGCATCCGTACTGTCGAAATGAACCAACATGACAACCGCTGGATCGTCAACGGACTGGCGGTGCGACCGGGGCGCGTCATCATGCCAGAGGGCATATCAGATGAAACGCATACCGCGCTGGAGCGTGAGGGCATCGAAATCGTGACCACCCCTTACGACAAGGTGCAGCTGAACGGAGGGGGGATACATTGCTCAACTTCGCCGCTGGTTCGTGATAGTGTCTAAACAGGCGAATTCAAGAAACCTCAACAAAATCAACAGAATCAACAAGGGAGTATAACTATGAGGAACAATCGCATTGCAATAACAGCCATCGCTGCGGCCGCTGTCCTGTCCGCGCCAATGGCGATGGCGCAGGATACGCTCACCGTCGCGTCCTGGGGCGGTGCCTACCAAGAGGCGCAGCGCAAGGCCTGGTTTGACGTCGTCGAAAAAGAACTGAACATCAAGATCATCGAAGACACCACCTCGGGTGCGGCTGATGTCCGGGTGCAGGTGGCGTCTGGCAGCCCTACATGGGATTTGACACAGCAAGGGAACTACAGCTGCGCCATCCTCGAACGTGAGGGCAACGTCGAAATGCTCGATCCAGAGATTCTGGCCGTTAAGGGAATTCCCGACAACATGAAAGGCAAGGGCTGGATCTCCAACCTCGTTTATGGTGCGGTGCTGGCACGCAACGACGAGAAATTCCCTGACAAGAAGCCTGAAACCTGGATGGATTTCTGGGACACCGAAGCGTTCCCCGGTCCGCGCAGCCTGCGCCGCAATCCGGTCTATAGCCTCGAAGCGGCCCTGATCGCCGACGGCGTCCCGATGGATGAGTTGTACCCGCTGGACACCGAACGCGCGTTCAAAAAGCTCGGCGAGCTTAAGGACGAAATCGCAGTCTGGTGGAGTTCTGGCGCTCAGTCGGCGCAGATTCTGCAGGACGGAGAGGTAGATATGGCGCTGGTCTGGAACGGGCGCGCGCAATCCATCGCCGACCAAGGCGCACCTGTCAGCATCACCTTTAACGAGCAGATCCTGCTGACCGACTGCTGGATCATTCCGAAAGGTGCCAAGAACAAAGAACTGGCGATGAAAGCCATCGAAATTATGAGCCGTCCAGAAGTGCAGGCACGGATCGCCTTGTTTATCAACTACGGACCGGCAAACGCTGATGCGTTCGATACGGGTGTCATACCAGAAGACGTGGCAAAGGGCCTGCCAAGCCACCCCAGCAACGCCTCCAAGGGGTTCGTGCTGGATGCGAACTACTGGGCCGAAAATCTCGATACCCTGACACAGGAATTCGACTTCTTCATCCAAGAATAACAACACAATGGCGGACCAACACGCGTTGGTCCGCCTGCACTTTCCCCTATTTCTCAGGGGTGCAGACATGAGGTGACAAGATGCTGCATTTCGATCGCTCAGATTTCGACGACAGGATCGCTGCCGCACGACGCCTCATGAAGCGGGACGGTCTGGATGCACTGCTGATCTTTGCGCAGGAAAGCCACTTTTACCTGACCGGGTTCGACACAAAGGGCTTCGTCTTTTTTCAATGCGCTGTGCTGACGTTGGACGAGACACCTATCACGCTCCTGACACGCCGCCCCGATCTGGAACAGGCGCGCCGCACCTCTATCATCGAAGACATTCGGCTGTGGTACGATGCGCCGGGCGCTGACCCGACAGCCACATTGCACGACATCCTGAACGAAAAGGGCCTGAAGGGCGCACGCGTCGGCGTGGAATTGCGCAGTTTCGGCCTCACCGGAGACAACCATCAACGGTTGCGGCAGCGGTTCGACGACTGGTGTACTCTGACCGACGCATCGCATCTGGTGCGCGAGTTGCGACTGGTCAAGACCGAGGCAGAGATAACCTATGTGCGACGCGCTGCCGAATTGGCCGATGCCTCGCTTGACGCGATGATCGAGACCTCTGGACCGGGCGTGTTCGAAGGTAACATCGCTGCAGCCGGGATCAAACCGATATTGGAGGGCGGTGGCGATCTGGCCCCATCAGGGCCGGTTTTGGGTTCTGGCGACCGGGCATTGCTGGTCCGCAGCGCCACGGGGTTTCGCCATCTGGACGACGTTGACCAACTGACAATCGAACACGCAGGCAGCTACCGGCATTACTGTGCCTGTCTGATGCGCACGATCACTGTCGGGCACGCAAACGACCAACAGCACAAAATGTTCGACGCCACGCGCGATGCCATGGCCGCGATGACCGAGGCCGCAAAGGTCGGTAACGTGATCGGCCAGATCGACGATGCTCATCGTGCTATCTATGACAAGGCAGGGTTCGAGGACGCGCGCATGTCGGCCTGCGGCTATTCCCTAGGCGCAACCTATTCACCGTCCTGGATGGATGTGCCGCCGATGATCCATTCGGGCAACGACACCCCCATCGTCCCCGGAATGGTCCTGTTTCTGCATGCGATCCTGATTGACGCCCCGCGCAATCTGGCAATGTCTGCGGGCTATACCATCGTCACGCGCGAGGATGGTCCCGAAATGTTGAGCCGCGCGCCGCTGGAACTGGTGGTGCGCTAACCCGCTATCGGCCTTCTAGCCGGTCGCGCAGACGCGAGATACCGATCGCCACGGACATCGCCGGTTTGCGCAGCGCGTGAAACGGCACCGGGCGTACCGGCGTGATCGGCAGCGGCAGATCGCGCGGGCTCTGCGCCAGTACCGCATCGGCTACGGCGCGCCCCACTGCCGGTGCGATGGCAACGCCCCGCCCGCTGAAGCCGATAACCGACCAGAGGCCATGCTCGTCCCAATGGATTCGCAGGCGGCGGTCCACGGTCAGATCGACCTGCCCCGCCCAATGGTGTGTGACCGGCGCATCTGTAATCTGCGGGAAGCTGCGCCGCATCGTGCGCTCCAGCATGTCCACATGGCCCGCGCGGATTGCCTCGCCACCCAGTGCCCCGCGCCCCCCGAAAACCAACCGCCCCTCTTCAGTCACACGAAAGTAAAGCAAGAGCCGCCGCGTGTCGCTGACCACATGCCCCTCCGGCATCAGAGTACCGCGCACATCCGGAGGTAGCGGCGCAGTGGCAATCTGAATGGATTGAACTGGCAGGACGCTGCGCTGCAAGGCCGGAGTAACTGCGCCAGAATAAACGCCCGTCGCCATCACTACCTGCGCTGCATGCAGCGTTCCACGCGGAGTGGTAATACACCAGCCGCCCTTTGCATCGCGTGTGACCGCGGTGGCAGGGCTATCCGTATGGATGCGCGCCCCCGCACCCTGCGCTGCCTCTGTCATGCCCCGCGCCAACGACATGGGGTTCAAACCACCCCCATCTGCATCCAGGTATCCGCCCGCATAAATGTCTGTGCCTGTCAGCGCCGCCACCTCGGTGCGGTCCAGCATCTGCACGTTCTGGCCGCGTGCGCGCATCTGACGGGCACGGTTTTCCAGACGCGGCAACTCGCTCTCGGTGTGGATCGCCTGAATCCAGCCATGTCGGTGAAAGGCGCAGTCGATACGGTGTTCTGCGATCAGATCGGCCACCATATCTCCGGCGCTGACGCCCAACCGGGCGATGGCCTCTCCCCGCTCGGGGCCGTGTAACGCGATCAATGTCTCCGGGTCGTCCTTGAATCCGGAAATGAGCTGCCCGCCGTTGCGCCCGGATGCGCCGAACCCCGGCGCTTCGGCTTCCAGCAACACCGTATCGGCACCGCCCGATGCCAGCCGCAATGCGCAAGAGAGGCCGCAGAATCCGCCACCGATAACCGCCACGTCAGCCTGTGTCGTGCCCTCCAGCGGCACGGACTCCGGCGCAGGCCGGGCTGTCGCCTCCCACAACGACAGGTGTGGAATGAGGCCGCTCATCCCGCGGGGGTAGAAAGATAATCCCACGCCGACAGGACATGCGTACGCACAACGTGCAAGAATTCCTCGATGTCCACATGCTCGTCGTGCGATCCCATGCCATAGGGATACGGACCATAGACATAGGCCGGCACACCAGCATGCCGCCAGAGCCGCGCATCTGTCCCCCCGAGGCTGACGATTGGCGTCGGACGTGGGCGCCCAAATGCCTCAACGTTTCTTTGCAGGATACCAACCATCTCGTGATGAGGGTCACACCATGACGGCGCATCACCGCCAACCACCTTCCAGCTTACCTCATCATAGCGGCTGGCGATCTCTTCGATCTTCGGCAGCAGATCGGAATGTTCCATCCCGACGGGCAACCGCAGATCAGCGGTAAAGCTGCATTCGGACGGGATCATATTGGCCTTCTCGCCCCCTTTAATCAGCCCGATGTTCAGCGTTACGTTCGAAACCAGATCACCGGCCCCCTGCCCCATCATCCGATCCATCGTCTCGCGCCCCGCGTCGATGGCGCTGGCCACGTTGTGTGGCGGCGCGCCCTCGATTTCGGTCAATTTCTCCAGATCCCGCGCCACGGCCATCGCCTTCTTGGTGGCGCTTTCGGTGATATGGACATAGGCCCCATGTGCGCCCTCGGCACGCACGCTGAACTCTACCCATAGCGGACCACGTTCGCCGAACCGGATGGATTCCGGCCCGCCCGGCTCACCGTTCAGCAGGCAATCGCCATGCACTTCCGGATGATGTTCCATCAGGTATCGGGCCCCCCACGGGCCAAAGGTTTCTTCATCCGAAACGCAAGTGAGGGTCAGCCGCCCCTTGATCCGGTCACGCAGTCGATGCAGCAGGCAATAGGTGATGATCGACGCGGTTGTGCCCGGCTTCATATCACAGGCGCCCCGGCCAAAAATCTTGCCGTCCTTCTCGGCGCCGCCCCATGGGTCTTGGGTCCAGCCTGCATGGCTTTCGGGTACGGGGAACACGTCGATGTGGCCATTCAGAACAAGATGCCGACCGGCATCGCCCCCGTCGAAGGCAGCGACGATATTGGGCATTTCAGGGTGCGGATCGATGACGCGATGATCCAGCCCCTCGCTGGTCAAATAATCGCGTACGACCTGCGCCGCTTGCAATGTGTTGCCCGGCGGGTTGGGGGATGGCGCACGCAGGAAGGCCTGCAACAACGCGACAATCTGATCGCGTTCCTCATCCAGCCACTGCAGAATCTGCTGGCGGCCTTCCATGTTTGTATCGGCCATGATGATCCTCTTCGGTTGGTCGGTTCAGTCCCTCTTGCGCTGCAAAAGTTGCGACACCAGCAGCATCAAAATCGAAAATCCGATCAACAGGGTAGAAATCGCCGCGATGGTCGGATCGATCTCGTCGCGCAAGGCCAGAAACATCCGCCGGGTCAGCGTTGCCTTGTCCCCACCCGCAATGAGCAGCGCGATCACCACTTCATCCAGCGATACGATAAAGGCCAACAGCGCCGCCGACAGGGCCGAATTGCGAATCTGCGGCAGCGTTATCGTCAAGAACGCCCATGGGCGTGATGCCCCCATGGACCGCGCGACCATTTCCTGATTGATGTCAAAGTTGCGCATACCCGCTGTGACAGTAATCAACACCAACGGAATAGCCAAAACCGAATGGGCCAGCACCAACCCCATAATCGTACTGTTGAGACCTACGGGTGCGAAGCTCAGAAAGATGCCGACGGCAAGCAGGATCACCGGGATAATCATCGGCAAGGTCAACAAGATGCTGATATAGCGGCCCGCCTTGGCCCGTGCCACATGCAGCCCATAGGCCGCCAGCGTCCCGACAACCGTAGCCACGACCATTGTCAGGCTCGCAGCCTGAAAGGATACCGCCGTCGCGCGCCGCCACTCGAGCGATGAGAAATACGCGCGGTACCATCGGAACGACCATTCCTGCGGCGGAAACTCCAGATAGCGAGAGTTCGAAAAACTCATCGGCACGACCATCAATGTCGGGCCGACGAGAAACAAGACCACAAGCCCGCAGAGTATATAGAGCCACAAGCGTTGCAGATGGGTGACTTGGGTTTCTGTCGCAGGTCCTCTTAGCATATCACTTTGCCCCCGTCGCAGCAGAGGCACCAGTCAGTTTGGCAAACGCCCAAAGGATGCTCAGCGTCATTACCAACAACACCACACCCAGGGCACTCGCCGCGCCCCAATCGGCATAGACAGCCATCGATCTCTCGATCTGCATCGCCCACATCATCACGCGCCCCCCGCCCAGCAAGGCCGGCGTCACATAGAAACCCAGTGACAGAACAAAGACCAGAATCACCCCTGCACCCAGCCCTGAATAGGTCAATGGCACATAAATCTGCCAGAAGGCCCGCGTCGGCGATGCGCCCAGATTTGACGCTGCTTTCATCAGGCCGGTATCGATTGCCTTCATGTTGGCATAGAGCGGCAACACCAGAAACGGCAGCATGATATGCACCATGCCGATGGCCGTGCCGGTAAAGTTATGGACAAGCTTGAGCGGCGCGTCGATCACCCCCCATTCCATCAACCATGTGTTTATCACCCCCCGACGTTGCAACAGCACCAGCCATGCATAGGTGCGCACCAACAAAGAGGTCCAGAACGGAAAGAGTACGCAGAGCATCAAAAGACTCGCCATGCGCGGCCCTAGCTGCGCACCGATATAAGCCAACGGATAGCCCAGCAGGATACAGATACCTGTGACCAGAAAAGCCAGTTCGAACGTCGTGATCAGTGTCAGCCTGTACGAAGGATGCAGCATGCGAGTGTAGTTTTGCAGCGTAAAACCGTCATTGCCGTAGATTGACAGCCAGAACAGCCACGCGATGGGGACCAATACCAGTGACCCGACCAGAATGAAGGCCGGCAACGACAGGGACAGCAATCCCGCCTGTTCCTTGCGCGCCTGACGTTCCAGCGCGCGCTTGTTGCGCGGTTCTGCCTCCGCGGCACTCATGACGCTTCCTTTGATACGATCACAGTGTCCTGAACCAGCCACCCCAGACGCACTTCACTTCCGGGTTCGGCCAAAACCTCATCGCTACGATGCTGGCGCCGCACCGCGATCTCGTGGTTGTCCTGAATGGTCACGTAAGTAACGATGCTGTCGCCCTGAAACACGTTCTGGCGGACAATACCGGTGATCTCGTTCATCTTCGGATCGACCGGTCCTTCTTGAATGTGCAGGTTTTCTGGCCGCAAAACCAGAGACTGTTGTGGTTTGCTGTCGTTCAGGGTCTCATTGGTTTTCAGTGCTTTTCCAAAAAGAGTGGCCTTACCGCCCGAGATCTCGACAGGCAGGGCATAGGTTTCACCGATGAAATTCGCGACGAAATAGGATTTCGGATGCTCATACAGGGTTTGCGGGGCGTCGATCTGTTGAATCTGGCCGTCGTTTATCACCGCGATCCGGTCCGACATGGTCAGCGCCTCACGTTGATCGTGGGTGACATAGACAGTGGTGATGCCCAGTTGATCATGCAGGCGGCGCACCTCGAATTGCATCTGTTCACGCAGGTTCTTGTCCAGCGCCGACAGAGGTTCGTCCATCAGCAGAATCCGCGGCTCGAAGATGATCGCACGGGCCAGTGCAACGCGTTGTCGCTGACCGCCCGATAACTCATCGATGCCCCGGTTCCCCATACCCGCGAGCTGCACCAGATCGAGTGCGCGCTCGACCTTTTGCGCAATCTCAGCCTTGGGAACGCTACGCAGCTTCAGCGGATAGGCGAGGTTTCCCGCAACCGTCATATGCGGAAACAACGCGTAATTCTGGAACACCATCCCGATGTCGCGCTTATGTGGGGGCAGTAGCAATATCTCACGATCACCAAAGCTGACCGAGCCGGAATTCGGGCGGACAAATCCCGCCAACACCATCAACAGCGTTGTCTTGCCCGATCCTGACGGTCCCAGCAGTGTTAGAAACTCACCGCTTCGTATGTCGACGCTGACATCATCGAGCGCACGAAACGCACCGTACGTCTTGACCACGTTCTGAACCGTGATTGGCAGCGCATTCGCGCGGGTTGCCGGTTCGGCCTGCGAGACCGAAGATGTCGTTTCTTTCTTATTGCTGGTGACTGCCAAACCTTTACTCCTGCGCGTTTCTCTATCAAGACGTTATCGCGCCCTAGTAAGCTGTCAACCCGTAGCTTCGCTGCTGAGTTGCTCCTCAGTCGATGGTCAGTATCTCGCGCTATTTAAGCGACAGGTTGAGCCGAATAGGAGACCTGTCACGGGTTTGTACCGCTCTAGGTGCTCGTTTAAGCACCTTCCGCCAGAATGTGACTGGGCTTTTCCAGCCTATACCAGAGTGCCGTCGGCCGGCGATCGCGCCGAGGTCAACGGCATGCAGATGTATTACGATGTTTCAGAGGTCGGCGATTTGCTGATCGTATTGCACGGTGCCTGCATGAACATCCCGTCGATGGGCGAGATCATCCCGAACAGGTCGATCACTCGTGGCGGCCTCCGTCGCCTACGATTGTGAAGGTTGGCAGCCAGCGTTCCGGGCGTTCGTCCCACAGGTGAATGTCAGGATGTTCTTGGAGGTGCCGCCTGCCGCCGCTCCGAACGGATTTCCGGCGCTCGTCAAGAAATTGATCGCGCTGGAACATTCGGTCGCGTTGTTTCGCCTGCTAGGCGGCGGCATGGGCGACACCGGCGACATGGGCCAGCCACTGCCGGGCTCGCGCCTTGCGGTCTTGCCGACGGCGTCCCACACTGCGGTCATCGCCCAATCCAATCTGATGCACACCTTCATCGAGTCCGTCTTTCAGCGCGAGACGCCCCAGGAATTGTTCGAGTAGGACTGCGCCAGACCGGTTGCCGACGCGAATGCAAAGGCCAGAACAAAGACAAGGAGGAATACGATGACCGACATTATCAACTGCCTGTGGTTTGACCATGGCGAAGCCGGGAAAGCGGCGGAATTTTATGCCGCCACTTTTCCCGACAGCCATGTGGACCGCGTGAACCCCGCCACCTCCGATTATCCCGGCGGCAAGGAGGGCGATGAACTGACCGTCGAGTTCACCGTTCTCGGTCGCAACTTCCTCGGGCTGAACGGCGGCCCGACCTTCACACCGAACGAGGCCGTCAGCTTTATGATCGTGACCGAGAATCAGGAAGAGACAGACCGATACTGGGATGCGATTGTCGGCAATGGCGGACAGGAGAGCGCGTGCGGCTGGTGCAAGGACCGCTGGGGGCACTCGTGGCAGATCACGCCGAGGCTACTTCTCGATCTGACAACGGGTTCAGACCGCGACAAGGCCAAGCGCGCCTTCGAGGCGATGCTGACCATGCACAAGATCGACATCGCCGCACTTGAAGTGGTGGCGAAAGGAGAGTGACCTGATGGCAAAGCGCTACGAGGGTCGCTGCCGGACGGGTCCGAAATCGCGGCGATCAACGTCAATACGATCGATGTAGTCGAACCCAGAGCGCTGTCCCCGACGCAAGTCAACGGACGTTCAATGTAAACGAAACCCGAACAGGAGGATAACATGTCATATATAGATGGCTTCGTGATCGCGGTACCGACCGCGAACAAGCAGAAATTCATCGACCATGCCAAGCAGGGCGACAGCGTGTTCATCGATCTTGGCGCAACGCGCGTGGTCGAATGCTGGGGGGACGAAGTGAATGACGGCGAGATCACCGACTTCCGCAAGTCCGTGAAGGCCAAGGAGGACGAAACGGTCGTCTTTTCCTGGGTCGAATGGCCCAACAAAAAAACCCGTGATGCAGCCATGCAGACTATGACCGACTGGATGGAACATCCGGAAAGGGCCGACCCGCGCATGGACCCCGAAAAGAACCCGATGCCCTTCGATGGCAAACGGCTGATCTATGGTGGTTTCGCACCGATCGTGGAGGTCGGAGACAAGGCATAAGGAGAGGAAATCTGATGCTGCTAAACACGGTAAAACTGCACCGCGTTGTTGCCGTCAAACCGAAGAAGGTCTGTCGCGCCTTTCTGGTACCCGATGCCGTGGCGAGCTGGCTGCCCAGCTGTCCGCCCGCCTCGGCGAAGAAATGCCGGAGGGGCGTCAGGTCTGGCTGAAACCTGATGTGGTCGACATAGCCGTCGGGCGACACGTTCATTCCGAATACGAGTTTCGCCGTTCCCTTTCTCTCTCCACAAGGTTGAACGGTTACTTCAACGGCCATACTTCGACGACGCCGTGCGCGACAGCGCAAGGAACCTGAGAGACCTTCTCGATGGCCTCTTCCAGACTGGCCGCCTCGATCACCGCGAAACCGGCGATCGGCAGATCGGCGGACATGAATGGGCCATCGCGTGTTTCCACGCCTGTGGCGTCCGGATTACGCACCTGCACAGGTGCGCAGGCAATGCCGACCAAAGCACCTTTCGAAACCAATCTGGTATCCTGAGCATGCGCGGCGTCCCTGACGTCTTGAGGCGTGCGGTCGTAGCCTGCCTGATCGCCATAGCCGATGGTGATGAATTTAGGCATGTTCCGGTCTCCATCTTCTATCGGGTGCGCACGAGGTGGGTGGCTGCTTCGGTCGCAACATATATCTCGTCGACCAGTCCGACCTGAGGATATTGCCGCACCATCGAGACACCGCCGCCGATCTTGACGTTCTTGCCCCCGGCTTCGGACCGGGCCTGTTCCATCGCGGCTTCGATCCCTCCCGTGACGAAGTGAAAGACCGTGCCGCCCTCCATCTCGATGGGGGCGCGCGGATAGAGCGTGAGCACGAAGGTCGGGGCGTGATACGGTGGGTTGCCGCCCCACCAGCCTTTCACATCTCGTCCGGCCAGTCGCCTCGGACCGGGCCGACCATGTTTCGGCCCAGTATGAAGGCGCCGAATCCCTCCATCGAGCGGGCCGCGAAATCGTTGTCGATTCCCTCTGATCCGCCTTCCTTGCCGATCATCTCGTGGAACCTCTTGGTGCCGAAATGCCATCCATGCAGTTCCATGCCGCGCTAACCGAGTGGGCTTTCGAGGTTCTGATCCGGCCCGGCGCCGTAGCCGTCGATCGAAAGTGATGATCCCGAAACGATCACCTTGGCCATGCCATCTTCCTTTCCGTGTGCGTCTGCCGTGTGGCCGCGAAACGGTCCATCGGGTTCATGCCCGCCCCGGCTCTGCCAGAACGACAGCATTGCCGTCGGGATCGGAGAGCTTTACGAGGCTCGTCGAGGTCGCCGGTTCAACCGGCCCCGGGGCAAGCCCGGCGACGTTCAGGCGGCCCCGTTCATTGCGCAGGCCGTCGACGATAAGGGTGAGGGTGCCATGACCGGCGTCTTTCTCATTCTGGAACAGTTGCAGGCCAGCATGGTCGCCATGGTGCCATTCGGCAAGCCCGTCCATCGGTCGGGCATCGGGTGCGCGCCCGAACAATTTTTCGTACCATAGCAGGCTTTTTGCCAAATTGGAGCAATTCAAGTGGGCGTAGATCCTGACGATCGGCATCTCGGTCCTCCATTCTGTATGCATTTTGCAAGCAGTTGCGTTCTAGCAAAACCGTATCTATGTTGCAAGCAGTTTACGGAGAGCCGCATGACCAAGCCCGCCCGGTCCGGATGCCCGATCAATTTGACGCTCGAAACGCTTGGCGACAGTTGGAGCCTGATCGTCATTCGCGACATCATGTTCGGCGATCGGAGGCACTATCGCGATCTGCTCAATAACTCACTGGAGGGTATCGCCTCGAACATTCTGGCGGACCGGCTGAAAAAGCTGGTTGCGGCTGGGCTGCTGTCGACCCGTCCCGATCCCGACCATAAACAAAAGACGATCTATAGCCTGACCGAAGCGGCCGTTCAACTGGTTCCGCTACTCGCCCAAATGGGCGCATGGGGTCGGCGTTTCACCCCGGCGACACGGGAATTGTCGATCCGCGCACAGCTGCTCGAAGAGGGTGGGCCAGAGATGTGGGAGACATATATGGCCGAACTGCGCAGCATCCACCTAGGAGAAAAGATGCCTGAACGTTCCGTCCTGGCGGAGTTAAAGACCGCCTATGCGGCCGAAGTCGCAACGACCGATGATTGCCAGACGGATTAGGCAATGACCTTTACTCGCGCTGGTTTCCATGATGCTGAACTGCACCAGCACACTGGCCACTCCCGCATCGGAATCGTCACGGTGCGTAGGCGGAATGAACAATGAACAGGCCGTCTGATAGGATTCGTTGATTTTCACGCGTGGCCATGCTGGCGGTCATATTTGGCGGCTAATGATGAAAAGAGCGCCAGACAAGGCAGACGGATTGCTGCGTCAATGGCGGCAGGGGCGTCAGCGGCCTTGGCTCTCCGTCGTCGCGCCACGTAAACAGTGCGTTCCCGGCAGATTTTCGACCTTGTGCAGCATCCGGTTCAGCCACCTCTCATTCTGCTTACGCCCGAGATCGATAGACGTTCCGCCCGCCCGGACCCGGCACCTGGCAGGGCATGGAACTTTCCCCGGCAACCCGACGTTGATGCTTGGGAGATATCATATGACTATGCTCGACTTTCGCCGGGAGCGGCTTACAAAACCCATTCATCGATGGGCGAGGGCTGCGCTTCCATCGCTGTCAGAGACCGAAGCAGAGGCACTGAAATCAGGAGAGGTCTGGTGGGAGGCGGAACTGTTTTCCGGCAACCCCGACTGGCAGAAACTGCGCGACGTGGCGCCGCCGAAACTGACCGATGAAGAACAGGCGTTTCTGGACGGCCCCTGCCACACGCTTTGCGAAATGGTCGACGACTGGAGCGCAAACCGTCTCACAGCCGATCTGACCGACGAGGCGTGGCAGTATCTGCGCGAAAATGGATTTTTCGGAATGATCATTCCGAAAGAACATGGAGGGCTGGGGTTCTCCGCGCTGGCGCATTCCGAAATCGTCAGGTTCATTTCGACCCGCTCTTTGGTGGCCGCAGTGACGGTCATGGTGCCCAATTCGCTAGGTCCCGGAGAACTGCTGCACCAGTTCGGCACTGACGCGCAAAAGAAATACTGGCTGCCCCGGCTTGCCGACGGGCGCGAGCTACCAGCGTTCGGGCTGACCAGCGAAGAGGCGGGATCGGATGCTGCGGCGATGGTCGACACCGGTATCGTCTGCCACGGCGAATGGAAGGGCGAAAAGGTTCTGGGGCTTCGGCTAAACTGGGCAAAGCGGTACATCACGCTGTCGCCAGTCTGCACCGTGCTGGGGCTGGCATTCAAGATGCACGACCCCGACGGGTTACTGGGCGGTGCCAAGGATATTGGTATCACCTGCGCGCTCGTGCCCGCCGATCTGGAAGGGGTCGAAATCGGTCGCAGGCATATTCCCGCAGGACAGATGTTCCAGAACGGTCCGACCACTGGTTCGGATGTGTTCATCCCGCTTGATCACATCATCGGCGGGCCGGATTATGCCGGTCGCGGCTGGATGATGCTGATGAGCGCCCTTGCCGCGGGGCGAGGCATATCGCTGCCATCCCTTTCGGCCGCGGCAACGGCCCTGTCGGCCTACACGACGGGCGCCTACGCCCGCATCCGCCAGCAGTTCGGCATTCCGATCGCAAAATTCGGCGGGGTGCAGGAGGGGCTGGGACGGTTGGCCTCGGGTGCCTACGCGCTGGACGCTGCGCGGCAACTGACCTGCGTAGGCCTAGATGAGGGGCGCGCGTTGGCGGTGATCTCGGGGATAATGAAATCGAATGCCACTTACCGGATGCGCGACGCACTCAACGACGCGATGGACATTCATTCCGGCAAAGCGGTGATCGACGGCCCGACGAATTATCTCTCGCCACTCTACAAGGCCGTTCCCATCGGCATCACCGTCGAGGGCGCCAATATCCTGACCCGCAGCCTGATTATTTTCGGCCAAGGGTCAATCCGGGCGCATCCCCATCTTCTTGATGAGATGCAGGCACTTGAGGAAGATGATGAGGACAAATCACTCAAGGCGTTCGACCGGCATTTCTGGGCCCATGTTGGCCATGCCACCAGAACCCTGTTTCGTGCCTTTGGTCGCGCTTGGACCCACGCCCTGTTTGCCCCGGCACCGAAAGATGCGGGCAAAGTCGCGCGTATCTATCGCAAGATGTCACGCTGGGCGGCAGCCTTTGCGCTGACCGCCGATTTTGCCTTTCTTACAATGGGGGGTGGGCTCAAGCGGCGCGAGATGATCTCGGCCCGGCTCGGAGATGTCCTGTCCGAGCTTTACATCCTCTCGGCGACGGTCAAGCGCTGGGAAAACGAGGGGCGCCATGACGAAGACCTGCCGCTGGTGCAATTCGCGGCCGACAGCGCATTCGACAAGATCGGGCGCAGTCTAGATGCGGTGCTGGCCAACATGCCTGCGCGATGGGCCGGGTGGTTTCTGCGCGCCGTGACACTACCCAAATGGGCCTCGCGGGGGCCCAGCGACGAACTGACCGCGACCTGCGCCAACCTGATTACGGAGCCGACAGGTACCCGTGACCGGATTCACGGAAACATGTTTGACGGTTGCACCCGCGACGGGATCGATACCCTGCGCAGTGCCTATCAGGCGGTCATCGACGCGGCCCCGATCGAAAAGCGTCTGCGCGACGCCAGTCTGAGTCAGGCAGACGGGTTGAAGATCGGCAAGATCACTCAGGCCGAGAGTGACCAGCTCGATGCGATGCGCACCCTCGTTCAGGCGGTCATTGCCGTTGACGATTTCACACCCGAGGAACTGTCGGCGCTCTTTCCCGAGGCGGGCGGCACACAGCATTCACCCGAGCTGAAATCCAGCACCCGCAAACCCGCAACCCGAAAACCTGCCGACAGCGACAGACGCCGACAAGAGGCCGCAGAATGACCGACGACCGATCCGTTTATATCGTCGATGGCGCCCGCACGCCGTTTCTCAAGGCGCGGTCCGGCCCCGGCCCCTTTACCCCCGTCGATCTGGCGGTTCAGTGCGGCCGTCCCCTATTGCTGCGCCAGCCGTTTGCGCGAGATGCGATCGACCTTGTCATTCTGGGATGCGTGAACGTGATCGCCGACGAGATGAACCCGGCCCGCGTGGCGGCGCTGCGCCTGAATCTGGGAGAGGAAACGGTTGCCTTTACGGTTCAGATCAACTGCGGATCGGGGATGCAGTCGATCGACACGGCCTATCGTTACATCCGCGACGGCTCGCACGATCTGATTCTGGCCGGTGGTGCCGAGGCGCTGTCGCATGCGCCGCTTGTGCTGCGGCAGGAAGCGGTCGAATGGTATGCTGGTCTGGCCCGCTCCAAGGGGCCTCTGGACACCGCATCGCACCTGACCGGCATCAGGCCCGATTTCTTTAAGCCCGTGATCGGGCTGGAGCGCGGTCTGACCGATCCGATCACCGATCTCAACATGGGGCAGACTGCCGAAGTGCTCGCCCATCGGTTCAGCATCTCCCGCGAAGAGGCCGACGCATATGCGATTGAAAGTCACAAGCGTCTGGCGCGCGCGCAGAAGGAAGGCTGGTTGACGGACGAGATTTCACCGGCCTTCGACCGTGACGGCAACCATTACGCCCACGACGACGGCGTGCGCCCGGACAGCGACATGGAAAAGCTGGCCAAGCTGACGCCGGTATTCGAAAAGCCCTATGGCAAAGTCACCGCGGGCAATGCCAGTCAGATTACCGATGGCGCAAGCTGGGTCATTCTGGCGTCGCAGCAGGCGGTCGAGGAACACGGACTGACACCAATTGCCCGTATCGTCGACAGCGAATGGTCGGCGCTTGATCCGTCGATCATGGGGCTGGGGCCGGTGCTGTGCTCGACTGCCATCGCGCGCCGCCACAACCTTGGTTGCGATGACATCGGCCTGTGGGAACTGAACGAGGCATTCGCCGCGCAGGTGCTGTCCTGTCTTGCCGCGTGGCAGGATGATGCCTTTTGCCGCGATGTGCTGGGTCTGGACGGCGCATTCGGGCAGATTGATCATATGCGGCTGAATGTCGATGGCGGCGCGATTTCCTTGGGCCACCCGGTCGGCACCAGCGGCAACCGGATTGTTCTGCACCTTGCCAATGCGATGAAGCGCAAGGCCGTCGGGCGCGGCATGGCGACGGAATGTATCGGTGGCGGTCTGGGTGGCGCGATGCTTTTGGAGGGCGTAACATGACCGGCCCCGTACTGAAACATCTGGGCGAGGTCCGGTTGGAGCTTG
This sequence comes from Roseovarius pelagicus, assembly GCF_025639885.1. Lineage (NCBI taxonomy): Bacteria > Pseudomonadati > Pseudomonadota > Alphaproteobacteria > Rhodobacterales > Roseobacteraceae > Roseovarius > Roseovarius pelagicus. The sequence continues at coordinate 1,599,452 of NZ_CP106738.1, forward strand.
GGCCCGCGCAGAACGCCAATCGGCAGGGCGCGTGGCGATCCGCCACCGATGTGCATGGCATCCAGTGGCTCGCGCTGGACGCGGAAGGCAGCGGAACGAACACGATTTCGCGCGGTGTGCTCGAAGATCTGAATGTGCTGCTCGACCGGATCGAGGCAAAGCCGCCAAAAGGTCTGGTTCTTCGCTCGGTCAAGACAGGGGGGTTCGCGGCGGGTGCTGATATCTCGATGTTTCGTGACATGTCCGATCAGGACGAGGCGAAAGCCATGCTGGAACAGGGTCACGCGGTGCTGGACCGGCTCGAAAGCCTTGAATGCCCCACCGTCTGCATTGTGCACGGGCACGCACTGGGCGCGGGGTTTGAACTGGCCCTTGCCTGCGACCGGATCATCGCCGTCGAAGGTGCGAGCTTTGGCTTTCCCGAGGTGCGTCTGGGTCTGCATCCCGGCCTTGGCGGCACCTTCCGCCTGACCGAACGCATCGACCCGATCAAGGCGATGACCCTGATGCTGACCGGCAAAACTGCCTACACGGCAAAGGCCGAAGGGCTGGGCATCGTTGATCTGGTGACCGAGGAGCGCCATGTCGAGGCCGCCGTGCACGCCGCAATCGACGGCGAGTTGTCCCGCGCCGGACCGGGTCTGACCGGGCGGACCATGTCGCTGTCGACCGCGCGTAGCCTTGCCGCCCGAAAAATGCGCCAGAAAGCCCAAGAGGACGCGCCCGCAGAACATTATCCGGCGCCTCATGCGCTGATCGACCTCTGGGAGGAACATGGCGACAGCCGGACCGACATGCAGAGCGGCGAAATCGCCTCTTTTGTCCGGCTTCTATCCACTGAGACGTCGCAAAATCTGGTCCGTGTCTTCTTTCTGCAGCAACAGCTCAAGGATGCCGGGCGGGGCAGCGACGACATCAAGCATGTCCATGTGATCGGTGCCGGAACGATGGGCGCCGAAATCGCCGCGTGGTGCGCGGTAAAGGGCAAGTCGGTCACGCTGTCTGATCCCGATATCGAGGCGCTGTCACAGTCGGTCGTGACCGCCTGCCGCATCTGCGAAGAAGAGCATCTGAATTCGCTTGAAACGCGCGATGTCCTGGATCGGCTGATGCCGGACCCCGACCGGATTGGTGTCGCACGCGCCGATCTGGTAATCGAGGTCGGCCCAGAGGACGCGGAAATCAAGGCTCAGATCTATGCCGAGATCGAGCCGCAGATGAACCCGGTCGCGACGCTTGCCACAAACACGTCCTCGCTGTCCCTGACCGACCTGGCGAAGACGCTGAAGCGTCCCAGCCGGTTTGCGGGGCTCCATTTCTTCAATCCCGTCGCCAAGATGCAGCTTGTTGAGGTCGTCTCGCACCCCGATACATTTCAGACCGTCACCGACCAGCTTGCGGCGTTTTGCGGTGCAATCGGCCGCCTGCCCGCTAGGATCGGTGATTATCCGGGCTTTCTGGTTAACCGCGCGCTGACCCCCTACTTGCTTGAGGCGATCCGCATGATCGACGAAGGCCATGACAAGGAAACCATCGACCATGCCGCAGAGGTGTTCGGGATGCCGGTCGGTCCGGTCGAGCTTGCCGATCGGGTGGGTCTCGATATCTGCCTGCATGTCGCTGACAGCCTGCGCAGTGGTCTGGAGAAACCAATACCCGAGGTGCCCGGCTGGCTGCGTGACCAAGTGAACGACAAGGGTGACACTGGCAAGAAATCCGGCAAGGGCCTGTATGTCTGGCGCGACGGCGAGGCGCAAAAGACCACCACTCGCCCCCCAAAGCCCGACGATGACATGACCGACCGCCTGATCCTTCCGATGCTGGACGCCTGCGTGGAATGTTTGCGCAAAGGCGTTGTCAAAGACGAAGTCGTGATCGACGCCGCAATGACCTTCGCGACCGGCTTCGCGCCGTTCCGGGGTGGCCCGATGCACTATGCGCGGACGCGCGGGGCGCAGGATATCCACCAGCGGCTTCACGATCTGGCCGCCGCCCACGGCGATCGCTTCCAGCCTGACCCGGGCTGGGCGGATCTGCGCTGATATGGCGACGACCGATGGGCGATTGTCGGATGCGGGAACGCTTGCGCGCCAGATCATCGATCACACCGGCGGGGACATCCGCCTCGCCCTGCCGCTGGGTTTGGGCAAGGCAAATACGATCGTGAACGCGCTGACCGACGAGGCGCTACGCGATTCCGGTATTAGGCTGACGATCTTTACCGCCCTTACGCTGCAGCGCCCGATCAGCAATAGCGACATGCAGGCCCGGTTTCTCGGCCCGGCCGCAGACCGGCTCTTTGGCGCATACACGCCGCTCCATTATGCCACGTGTCTGCGCGACGGCACGCTGCCGGACAACATCACAGTTCTCGAATTTTTCTTTCAGGCCGGCGTCTGGCTGGGTCATGGCGATGCCCAACAGAATTATGTCACGGCGAACTATACCCACGCGCTGCACTACTTGATGGCGCGCCGGCCGAATGTCATCGCTCAACTGATCGCGCAGGATCACGACAGGTTCAGCCTTGGGGGCAATACCGACATCACCGTGGACCTGCTGAAAGCACGCCGCGACGGCACACAGGATTTCCTATTTGCCGGCGAGATTAATCCCGAGCTTCCCTTCATGGGGGAAACCGGTGAAATCCCAAGAGCCGAGATCGACCTGCTGCTGGATGACCCCGAAACCCATTTCGAGCTTTTCTCGGTGCCCAAACGCCCGGTCGCGCTGCACGATCATGCCATCGGTCTGCACGTTTCGCGCCTGATCCGCGACGGCGGAACGCTTCAGATCGGGATCGGGGCCATCGGTGATGCGGTGGCATCGGCGCTGATGCTGCGCCATCAGAAACCTGCGGTTCTGAGCAGCATCTGGGACAGGGCAACCTTTCCGGTGTCCGAACGGTTCAGGGAAACCGCATCATTCGAGACCGGCCTCTACGCCGTGACCGAGATGCTCGTGCAGGGCATTCTGGAGTTGATGAACGCGGGCGTTGTGAAACGAAATGTCGACGGCGTGATGATCCATGCGGGCTTTTTTCTGGATTGCCGCGACTTCTATCGATCGTTGCGCGACATGCCGGAGGCGCAGCGGGCGCGGATCCGCATGATGCCGGTATCCTTTACCAACCAGCTTTACGGCGACGAGCAGTCCAAACGCGCCGCTCGTGTCGACGCCCGTTTCGTCAACGCCGCGATGAAAGTGACAGCGCTCGGCGGTGTGGTGTCGGATATCACGGAAAACGGCCAGATCGTCAGCGGGGTGGGCGGCCAGTTTAATTTCGTGGACCAAGCCTTTGCTCTGAAGGACGCGCGCTCGGTCATCACGCTTCAGTCCACACGCACCACCGGCGGGCGGGCGACGTCTAACATCGTCTGGGACCATCCGCACGAAACCATCCCGCGCCATATGCGCGACATTGTCGTTACAGAATACGGCATCGCCGATCTGCGGGGACGGACCGACGCCGAGGCGATTCTCGCGATGATCGCGATCGCCGATAGCCGATTTCAGCCCGTGCTCCTGCAACAGGCCAAGGCAGCGGGAAAATTGCCTGACGACGCCGTTGTGCCCGCCGGGCACGACAACAACACGCCAGCCGCACTGCACGGCTGGTTGCACCGGTTTGCCGAAGATGGCGCGCTGCAAACCTTTCCGTTCGGCACTGATTTCACCGAGATCGAACAGCGGCTGCTCCCTGCCCTCGCGCTGCTGAAACAATCTCAGGGTTCGGTACGCCGGATGGCCGGGTTGATGTGGCACGGCATGTCGACGCATCACCACGATCCGGAAGAGGACGCGTGCCTAGATCGAATGCGGTTGTCCAAGGTGACGACACCAGCGCAATGGCTGGCATCGATTCTGCTACGCGGTGCGATCAGGGAAAGCGGACCCGGAAGCACAGGCCAGAAATGATTGTTCTGATCGCAACCGTCTGGTCTCAGCAACCCGGTATGTGACCGTCGGCGCGGTCCCACGGTGTCGATTCCTGCAGTGCTTCGCACAGATCGCGCAATGCCGGTTTCAGCCCTTCTTCCAGTGTTGGGTGATAGAATGGCGAGTCAAGCAGCTGTGATACAGTCATCCCACTCTCGATCGCCCAGCACAGCAGATGCGCCAGATGCTCGGCATCGGGCAGGCACATTTCCGCCCCGGAAAGCCGCGAACCTCCTTTCTCAGCATAAAGACGAATGCCGCCGTGGGCGCGACATTCAATCGTGGCACGACCTTGGTTTTCAAAATCCGTGCTGCCCACCAGCATGTCCGCCTCTGCGTCGAACGGAACCTTGCCGACGCTGGCTGCAGTCGGGCGCGTAAAAACGATCGACAGTGGCGTCTTGCGGCGGCTGCGGGCTACATCGGGCCACTTGGCAGCATTGTGGCCTGCAACCGCGCCCTCGTCGGCAGCCTCGTGCAGCAACGGCCTATCGTGATTGGCATCCCCCGCGATGAAGATCGGGGCGTCCCCGCACTGCATGGTTTTCCTGTCAAAAACCGGTGTGCCGTGATCGTCCAGTTTCAGGTTTGCTTTGGCGAGATTTAGATCTTCTAGATTGGCCGGTCGCCCGACCGCCAGAAAAACATGCGAAACCAGTGCCTCGCCGCTGGAGTCGCCTTGCCACGAAAGTTTCACCTTGTCTTCCGCAGGAACCGTCTTTGCGTCAACACCTAGGCAAATCGGGAATTCGTCGGACAGAATATCATGAAGTCTGTTGGCGACTGCCGGATCTGAAAGCGCCGCGATAGAGTTGCCATGATCTACCACGGTCACATCTACCCCCAGTCGCGACATCGCCTGTGCAATCTCGAGCCCAACCGGTCCCGCCCCGACTACGCCGAGAGAGGTTGGCAGTTCTTCCAGATCGAACACATTTTCATTGGTCAGCAGCCTGTCGCCCAAACCGCTGAAAGCGTCGGGAACAGTGGGCGCAGCGCCGGTAGCGATGATCACTGCCCGGGCATGCACACGCTGCCCGTTGTCAAGGTCCAGTGTGTTGGGGCCGGAAAATTTTGCCCGCGCTTTCACGCAAACACCGTCGGGCAGTTTTCTGATCTGCGCCTTGGTCGATTCTACGAGCCGATCGCGATGGCGTTGCACTCGTTTCATAACGGCCGGACCGTCTACCTGCGCCGTGGCGTCAATACCCAGTTGCGATGCCTGAGTAATCCCATGTGCCGCATCCGCCGCTGCGATCAAGAGCTTGGAAGGCATGCAACCTACTGCGGCACAAGTAGTACCGCGAAACTCCGGGTCGATTAGCAACGTCTTAGCGCCTGCCTTGCGGGCGTGCCGCTCTGCCACGAGCCCGGCAGTCCCCGCGCCAATAACCGCGACATCGCATTTCAGGAGAGTGTCGTCTGATGATCTACCCAAGGTACGGCCTCCTGTTTCTGTTGATCTAGGGCGAATTTCTATTGATCTAAGGTGAAACTCCAGCTTGTCAAAATGCAGCGTTCAACACTTGCGACAATTCCGTAGGAACCAGTCCCGGTCTTCAGCGAATACACCCTAAGTTAAGCAGTCGGATCACCCAAAGATCACTCGAATCCGCTCCCGTTTGGCTACAAAATGAAAATTGAGCGGAAAATCCCATCACATCGCGATCTATCGGGGTTGGCAACGGTATGGACGATTTCGTTTCTTACAGCAGTAATCACATTCTTCATACGATACGCTTTCTACCGATGTTGATCATTTTGCCGTCACGCTAAGGCACGTGTATTATTGCTTCACTAAGAAACTCCAACCCAAGCCATCTGCCCCAGAAATTCCGGTCGCAGGAATGCCCTGATGAAAAGGGCGATAGCAACCATAAGTACCCGCTAAAACAGGCCCGACCTTTCCCCCAAACGTGCGAATGAATGTCGGTCGACGTCGGCATCGAACTTGGCTTGTCGACATCCCTCGGCGTGAAGAGCGGCTGAAACACAAGTAATTCGGTGAGTTCAGCCCTTCGCCTCCTCTAGCAACCGCGGAGCATCACGGTATGCTTGATTTCAGAAATTGCTCTCGAAATCACGCACAACTTGACGACAGTAGGACCGGAAACGACGTCCATAGCGTCGCAGCCAGCGACGTCCAGGCCAGAATGGCGCTGACACGGTTGACGAAGCCCGACCCCGATGCGAACGCCCGATGCCGCAATGCGAAGAGCAGGCAAACTTGCACCGTCACGGCAACACCGCCCGCAAGGATCATCAGCAGTTGCCAGATCGCGGCACCGGCCGGCAGGTCAGGCTCAAACGTCGCACTGCAGCTCAGCCCGTGTAGGCCGTAGATCGCACCGAAACACGCCAGCCATACCAACGGCGCGATGAGGATGCGGATCACGTCGCTCATGTCAGCAACACCGGAACATGGGCAATCAGCAGACAGATCACCCCAGTTGCCGCGGCATAATCCACCCATAGCCGCACGATATGCAACTCTGCCTTGCGGGTGACCGATACGTATCCGGCGGCGATGCGGACGGACAGAAAACCAAGCATCAGGGCCGCAAGCGCGATGTGGAGCATCCCGTAACCGCCCACGACCAGCAGCGCCGCACCGTAGGCGTGCCCGGTCGGGGCCGGAACGCGCCCGGTCATAGTGGCAACCGCGACGCCCAGCATACCCATCGCGGCCAGCGTCAGCAGGCAGGTGATCCTTGCCGGCCGTCCATCGGCATTGCGCCGGATCGTCAGCCGCATCAGAACCGCTGCGGCCACCGCGCCACCAACGCCCGCGGCCAGTTCCGGTGCCAGCGGTTGCAGCCACTCCGGCGGAGGCCAGCCCGGCGCGATCGTCCAGAGGAACGCGTAGCCAAAGATCAGCGACCCGAAGAACGTCGCATCCGCGATCAGCAGGAACACGCTTCCCCACCAGCCCGGCGATTTCGCGGTCTCGGCGGCGGGAGGCAGCGAAACGCCTCTGCCGACCGGCACCGGTCCTTCGTCCACGCGCTGCCCCAGCCCCCACACCCACCGACACGCCAGCAGGACGACCCCGATCAGCGCGATGGGCACGATCCAGTAGACCTTGACCAGCAGCGACAAAAAGAACAGCCCGGTCACGGCGGCCAGCGTGATCGGCAAACGGGTATTGGCCGGGTAGCGAACGACATAGTCCGGCCGGCCGCTGGCAATGTCGACCGTCAGCGTTTCGCGCAAGGTGCCACGCGGTTGCCCAAGATATCCTTCACCGCCCGCGATGCGGTTCGGCAGGCCCGGATCGGCATGGGCGGGATCGCGGCTGCTGATTTCTGGCAGACTGGCAAAGTTGTAGGACGGTGGCGGCGCCATCGTGGCCCATTCCAGCGTTCCGGCGTTCCACGGGTTCCGCTTCCCGCGCACCGCGACGAACAGGTTCAGGATGACATCGACCAGCACCATCGCCAGCCCGATCGCGAGGATGAAGCTGCTGACCGACGAAAACAGGTTGATCGCCGTCCAGCCAGCATCGGCGTCGTAGGTGTGGATGCGCCGCCGCTGGCCCAGAAGGCCGACCCAATGCATCGCGAGGAACGTGCCGTGAAACCCCGCGAAGACCAGCGCAAATGCGATTTCGCCAAGCCTGAAGAACCGCTGCCGTCCGCTGAACAGCGGCAGCCAGTAGTAAATCCCTGCCAGCAACGGAAAGACGAACCCGCCGAACAGCACGTAGTGCAGATGCGCGGTGATAAAGGCGGTGTCGTGAACCTGCCAGTCGAACGGAACAATGGCGACCATCACGCCCGTCAGCCCGCCGATAACGAAGGTGAGGAAAAATCCGAGAATGTAGAGCATCGGCAGGCGCAGATCGGGCCGCCCCTTCCACAATGTGCCGATCCAGGCAAAGATCTGCACCGCGGTCGGCACGGCAACCAGCGTCGACGCCGCCGAAAAGAACGCAACACCCAGCGACGGGATGCCCGTCGTGAACATGTGATGCACCCACAGCCCGAAGCTGAGAAACGCAAGCGCGACGATGGCCGCAACGACCCAGCCGTAGCCAAGCAGCGTGGTGCGCGCCATAACCGGCAAGACCGTCGATACGATCCCGGCCGCCGGCAGGAAGATGATATAGACCTCCGGATGGCCGAACAGCCAGAACAAGTGTTGCCACAGCAGGCTGTCACCGCCCAGATCGGTCTGAAAAAAGGGCAGACCAAAGGCGCGTTCCAGTTCCAGCAGGACAGAACCGAGGATCAGCGGCGGGAACCCCGTCAGGATCATCAGCGCCGTGACGAGGATGTACCACGCGAAGATCGGCATCTTGTCCAGCGACATGCCCGGCGCGCGGTATTTCAGGATCGACACCGTAAGTTCGACCGCCGCGCAAATCGCGGAAATCTCTACGAAGGTGATACCAATCAGCCAGAAATCCGTGTTGATGCCGGGCGAATGCAGCGGCCCGGTCAGCGGCGGATACATGAACCACCCGCCATCCGGCGCGATCCCCGCAAAAAGCGAGAACAGCAGCATCGCGCCCCCGAACGCATAGCACCAGAAACCGTAGGCGGTCAGGCGTGGATAGGCCAGATCGCGGGTGCCCAGCAGCTTGGGGATCAGGTAGACCGCCAGCCCCTCGATCGCGGGGATCGCGAACAGGAACATCATGATCGTTCCGTGCATCGTGAAGATCTGGTTATAGACCTCGGGCCCAGCAAAGGCCGAATGCGGGGTAGCAAGCTGCGCCCGGATCAGCATCGACAGAATTCCGCCGACCGCGAAATAGAAGAACGCCAGCACAAGGAACATCCGGCCCAGATCAGAATGGTTGACCGTACTGAACCAGCCGGTCCACCCCTTTTCAGAAGCCCAGATAGCATCCAGTTCGCGATGGCGTTTAAGTGCGTTCATGGCGCTCCCTCCCGCAGGAAGGCGTGCCACGCGGCATCGTCATGCGCCCGTATCTCAAAACGGTGGCGACTGTAGCCGGGGCCGCTGAACTCCGCGCTGCGACCCGCGTAAAGGCCGGGTTCGTCGGCCTCTAGCTTCAGCGTGTTGACATGCCCCGGTATCGCGTCAAGCTTCCCGGCCAGACGCGGCACCCAGAAACTGTGGATGACATCGTCGGTCGTGATCGCCACATGCACAGCCCGACCCGCCGGTATGTGCAGGACGTTCCGGGTCGTTTCGCCCGGGCGGTCCCCATAGCCGAAACGCCAGCCGGTCCGGTCGGCAACCGCGCTGACCTCGACCGCACCGTCCTGCGCCCGCGCAGTCAGCCGCTGACCGGCGACGATACCGTAAGCCAGCAGCGCGACAAGAACACCCATCGTGAAGACAAGACCCAGCCCGACGATCCACGTCCGTTCCAGCCCGCGTTCATCCTGCACCGGCGGTCGCTTGCGAAAGGACAGTACCAGCAACACCGACACGAGGCACAGGATCGCCGCCGATCCGGCGAACATGACCCACCACAGGCGCGATATGCTCGCCGCCGCCGGTCCGGCAGGATCAAGGATCGACATTTGCCCCTCGCAGCCCGAAACTGTCATTGCAGAGAGGACCGCAAATAGGAATCGCCCATGTCCGAAGACCCCGGTCAACGCACCGAAGATTTGATCGACCCGCTGGAAGACCTGCCGGGGCGCGAGATGACCGCGTCCAAGATCGCGATCTTCGGCCACCCGATCCACGCGATGAGCGTCGCGTTTCCCGTTGCGCTGACCTTCTGCACATTCGGCGCGGACCTGATCTACTGGTGGACGGGCGATGCGTTCTGGGCGCGCGCAGCACTTTGGGCGGCCGGCACGGGATTCCTGTTCGGTATGCTGGCCGGCTTTTCGGGCACGGCCGAACTGTTGTTCGTGCGTGGCATCCGGGCGCGCGCGCCGGCATGGACGCACTTCATCATCGCGGTCACGCTGCTCGCGTTTCTTGGCGCGAACTGGGGTCACAGGCTTTACGGATTCGAAGACGCCGTGCTGCCCTACGGCATATTGCTGTCGGCGCTGTGTGTCGTGATGGTGATCCTGACTGGCTGGCATGGTGGAAAACTCGTTTTCGACTACAATCTTGGCACGTCGAAGGGCAGCGACCGGCCCATCGGCTCAAGCAGAACGGACGGGAACTGAATCCAGCTAAGGTCCGGTTTTCCAAGGACGAATACGAGGATACCTATCACCGGAACCAGAACCGCCAGCAGCGGCAGGTAGGGTGCGCGCGGTTGAAACCGACCCTTCGTTTCGCCCACCCTGACAAGCATGTGTCCCGTCCACGCATGGGCCCCGACAAGCAGCATCACGAAGAACAGCTTGGCGTAGAACCACGGCTGGAAGGTTTCGCGCATGAAGATAAGCCACGCCCCCGCGATCACGGCAACCACCGCCGCCGGCGTCACGCATAACGTGTAGGTGAAATGCGTCGCCTTGCGGATGCGGTGGAAGTCGTCCTGCGATACAACCGGATCGTGCCGGGCCAGCATGAACGGCAGAGCAACCAACCCCCCGCACCACAGGCAAAGCCCCACGATATGCACGGCTTTGACCAGCGGGACGAGCGGAAGCAGCCAGTCGATCACGACGCCCCGCCCCGGATCTGCGCCGATCCGCGCCGTGCGGCGGCAAACCCGGCGACGGCAAACGGCAGCGCCGCCGGAATCCACATCAGAAGCCCGCCAAGCTGTTGGTCTTCCAGAGGCGACAGACCCCATTGGTAGGGCGCGAGCATGTGTGCCGCGTAAAGCGGTTCGGGCGTGAAGGTCAGCAGCGCGCCGAGCAAACCCATCTGCGCGAATCCGAGGATCACGAACGTCAGCGCATCGACCGGTGACTGCGCCGGGCCAAGGACCGCGCGCCAGAACCATGCGGCGCTCGCCAGCAGCGACAGTTGCATCAGCCAGTAAACACCGACATGCGACAGCGCGGAATCATAGGCTGCCGGCGCGTGCCAAAACCAGAATACCACCGTCGACACGACGAAAGGCGCCATGATCGGGCCAGCGCGCGACGACGGCCAGCACATCGCCAGAAGCGGCGCGGCAACGGCGGTCAGCAGCACATGATGCACGACCCGCGCCGAAAACAGCGACGAGGACAAGGCGCAAAGCGGCGACACGAATGCCACGGCCAGAACAAGGAGCGCCGCAAGACCAAACCTGTCACGCCCCGTGAACACCGTCAGAACCAACAGCCCCCCCAGAACCGCAGGGTCGAAGTTCCAGCTTGACCAGAGATCAGGAGGGTCAGGCGGAGGGCCGCAATAGATCCGGTTCCAGAAATCGTTCGACACTCATCTTCTCCGCGGCGGGTGCGCCCAGTTACCCCAGACGCCGACAGTCTTGTACCTAGCTTGGACAAGATGGATTCCAACCGCAACCCACGGGACTGACCTCAGCTTGCGCATTTTATTTCGCACTATTGCCGGGCGACAGCCTCTTGCGGCGTCGGAAATCAGAAACTCTACGCAGTATCTTGCAGCATCGCTCCTTGTATCCGTGTCCGATGACATTCCGCAAAAGTCGATACGTCAGGCGCGCTTGGCCGCTTGATAGGTTATGGGATTAGGAGTATAATTTGTTGAATAATTCGATGTCCGACGAAGACAGAAGTTGCCCGCGCCGCCCGAATAATTGACCCGTATAATTGAAGTGCTTTTCGTAATTGACCCGAGCTTAAGGGGGATTGATCGCGTTGTCGCATTCAAAGAGCAAAGTGCTGGTGTCGACTGACATAGCATCCGAGACGGTCGAGAACGACTGGCCGATAACGCGTAGTGGGTCGCGGGTGGTACTGACATCGGAGCGACCAAGCGGCATCGCGCTGGGAGCCTGCTATGCCGCCTACATGCTGGCCGCGGTGTTCGGCCAGTGGATGAGCGTGATCCCGGGCATTCCGATCACCGTCTGGCCGCCGAATGGCGTAATTCTGGCAGTGCTTATCATCACTCCACGGCGGAGTTGGCACTGGTGGATCGCGATCGGGGCGGCCGGTGAGTTAACGGGGAACGTGTTGTGGTTCCACAATAACTTAATCCCTGCGCTGGGCTATGTCTTGGGGAACGCGGCGGCAGTGGTCACCGCGGCTCTGTTGCTTGCGCCCCATCTCGGACATCCGCTCATCCGCCTGACGTCATTGCGTCAGGTGTTCGCGTTTCTCTTCATCGGCGTGCTGACGACGCCGGTGATCAGCGCAACCATCGGAAGCGCCATTGACGCAGCGGTGGGAAAGAACCCCTTCGTGGTCACCTGGCCGCTCTGGTGGCTTGGCGATGCAACCGGCATTCTGATCGCCTCACCGCTGGTCATCTCGACCGTTAATGCTTGGCGCGAGGCGGTGCGGCCCAACTTCTCGCAACTTCTGGAAGCCGCCGGCATCGCAGCAACCATCGTCGCAATCAGCGTGTGGGAACTCTCCACCGGGGCCGCGCACGCCTTTCTCCTCCTGATTCCTGTGATATGGGCCGCGCTTCGCTTCGAATTCCGCGGCACTGCGTTGACCATTCTGACGCTCGCACTTGTGGTTGGCACCCATACACAAACTTTGGCCACGACGGCGCTCGCGGCTAACGACGCCGTCTTCGCGCAGTCCCGTTTGCAGATCCTCATCGCCGCCGCTGCCGCGACCGGGCTGATCGTCGCCGGGCTCATCCGGCAACAGCGGGAGGTGCTTATCGACCTCGCTCGCATCAATGCCGAGCTTGAGGATCGGGTCGCACGGCGGGCCCGCACGATCGAAGCGGCCGAGGCGCGGTTCAAAGCAACCTTCGAGAATGCCGCCGTCGCAATCGGCATCGTCGATGCCCAAGGAAAGCTGGTTAGGGTGAACGAGAGCTTTGCGCGTATGCTCGGTTACGATGTGAACGCACTGGAGGGATTTGAGCTCGACCGTTTCACCCATCCCGACGACCGGACCAAGGGTACAGCGGCATGGAGGCAACTGGCCAGCGGGGATTCGGATCAATACGAACTGGAAAAGCGGTATCTGCGCAAAGACGGCGAGACCGTCTGGGGCCACACGTCGGTCAGTTGCGTTCGCACTCTTAGCGGTGGAATCGACTACGGAATAAAGATCATCCAGGACATCACCGCCCGCAAACAGTCGGATGAGGCGCGACAGATTCTCGCACGCGAGGTCAATCACCGCAGCAAGAACCTGATAGCGATCATTCAGGCGATTGCCCGCCGGACCTCGGCGCGCTCGCCGGAGGATTTCGCCACAACATTCGCTCAGCGACTTCAGTCGCTCGCTGCAAACCAAGATCTTCTGATCAGGAGCGACTGGGAAAGCGTCGGTCTGAAAGAACTGGTTTGCAGCCAGATCGAACCCCTCGGGACTGTCGGAGAGCGTTTCGTCCTGTCGGGTCCGCCGATCACGGTTTCGTCTGCGGCCGCGCAGGCTATTGGTATGGCGCTGCATGAATTGGCTACGAACGCTGCGAAATACGGGAGTTTGAGCAGTGACCAAGGCAAGGTGGAAATTGACTGGACCGTCGACGGCGACGATTTTCGCATGTCTTGGACCGAAACTGGTGGGCCGGAGGCTAAAGAGCCGGACCAGCACGGTTTCGGCACCACGGTGATCGATACGATGATCAGCTCGACGCTTTCCGCGAAGGTCACAATCGACTACACGCCGAAAGGACTCGTCTGGCGGCTGTGCTGTCCACATTCAGCGCTAAGCGAGGCCGGTTAGGGTGACTACACCACGCGTGGGTAGCAGGCTTGTCACAAACCTTCGACAACCTAATCTTTTCGCAAAAAACAAGACACTGACCATCAGTTAAGAGCGCAGCTTACTCTGGCCTTCCTCATCGTATCGGAGCAAGCATCCCGGCGGGAACTGATGGTGCCTTCAGCGCGTTCTATCCTTGTCAAAAAGAGGTGTTATCTAATGCCAGCCAGATCCAAAGCCCAGCAGAAAGCAGCCGGTGCCGCACTTTCCGCAAAGCGCGGCGAAACCAAGAAATCCGACTTGGTCGGCGCGTCAAAAGAGATGTATGAGAGCATGACCGAGGAGGAGTTAGAAGAACTCGCTTCGACGGATCGCAAAAACCTTCCCGACAAGAAAAGCTGAGAGCCAGCGTTTCGGAGGAATGCCTAAACATTCCTCCCCGAGGATTTGAACCGACCGAAATCCGGATTATCCTCGTAAAAAACTCGGGAAGAGCCTTCGGCCTGTCTAGGGTTTGGTTCGTGAACAGATATGCCCCCTGCGGTACGGATGATCTCGAGCTTCTCGCAAGCGGCTTTTCTCATACATTACATGTCCCATACATCATCGCAGCGAGGTGGATGATCGATTTCGTTCGCGATTTTGAATTAACAGAGCGATCTGCTTTTTTGTAGCGACCGGATACAAAGTGACCTATCGGCCTGCCCAGCACAGCTTCTTTTAGCAGATCTTTTCACTCTCCAGTCAAAGCCTTTCTATAAGCGGACAGCGTCAGGCGATTCACGAACATTGTTGCCTCTTCCTGATTGGTAACGTAGCGCGCGCGCGGCATACGCCCGCTGCGCAGGCCCGCTTGCTGGATTTGGGTAGCGCCCTGATCTTCGGAAAAAGTTTGATCCCAAAGGTCGATCCAGCGCTTACCCATTTCAGTATCGCTACCCTTGCGCAGTAGGCAGTACATAAATTTCTTGGACGTTTCCGGCCCTGTCGGGATCGCCTGATGCAACAGCAAGAGGTCGTCCTGCCGCATGATCGTGGACCCTGGGTAGAACTGGAACGCCCGCTGTGACCGGGCTTTGAGTTTGCCATGCTCAGCAGGGCGTGCGTCCGGAGAAAACGAGAAGGTCATGCAGTTATCGAATTCTTCGTAGGTGAAAGCCCCGATGTTGGTCTCAAAGGCATCTCCGAAGCTGGTCGAGTGAATCGTGGGGCAGTGATAGCATTCGGTGTTGTTATCGTACCAAAGCTTCCAATTGGATTGGAAGTCGTAGTCGATTGTACGAACGAGATTGTAATTATCGAGATAGAATTGCGGATCAGTTTCATACCCGATGTTTCTGGTATAGTCCGCAATCTTTGGGTGATGAGCGAGGAAAGGCGTAGCTTCCGGGTCGGCGTTTACAAAAACCGCAGGGCCCCAGGTATCCACCGCAATCGGCAACAAGGACATTTCGGACTTGTCAAAACCTGGCTCCTGCTTCGTATTCGGTGCACCGCGCAGGCTGCCGTCAAGGTTATAGCTCCAGGCGTGGTAACGACACGTTAGCGTATTGCATTTGCCGGTTTCGGTCGCGACCGTGTAGCCACGGTGACGGCAGAGGTTCACGAAACCGCGCAGCACGTTATCCCGCCCGCGGACCACCACCACCGGCACATCTCCGGCACGGCCCACGACCGTATCGCCCGGTTCGCTCAGTTGATGAACTGGCGCAAACAGCAGCCAACTCTTATTGTAGATATGCTTCATATCAAAGTCATAGATATCCGGATCAGAATAGAAGTTTGCCGGAAATCCCCAACCCTGATCAAGATTGGTCTGCAGGTCGTCAAGGTCTATGCTTGGTGCGGGCTTGAAGGGCTTGTTCATGGTTTTCCTCCTAATTGACCGGATATGGCGGCCACAATTTGCTGTGCAGTTACGGTGCCGCAGAGTTCATGGGTTGCGTCGTCCAGCACAGACACCGGTCCCTTGGCACCGACGACCTTGCTCAACGCGAGCTCCAGCGTGTCGCTGCGGCGCAAATCGCTGGCATGCGGCACCGCACCATTGGGCGTTTTCATGATTGCCGCTACTCGCAGGGCGCGGCCGCGATTTACGTTAGCTACAAACCGCTGGATGTAGTCATTGGCAGGCTGCAGGATGATCTCTTGTGGCGAACCAACCTGCACCAATTCGCCATCCTGAAGGATCGCAATCCTGTCACCGATCGCCAGCGCTTCGTCGAGATCATGTGTGATGAAGATGATCGTCTTGTTCAACTCGCGTTGTAGGTCGAGCAAAACGGTTTGCATGTCACTGCGTATAAGAGGGTCCAGAGCTGAAAATGCCTCGTCCATCAACAGGATATCGGGATTGGTGGCGAGGCCACGGGCCAGGCCAACGCGTTGCTGCATGCCACCCGAAAGTTCATGGGGATAGCTGCCCTCATAGCCCTGCAGGCCAACCTTAGAGATCCATTTTCGAACAGAATCCTCCCGTGCGTTGCGGGCGTCACCGCGCACCTCTAACCCATAGGCGACATTATCCAGCACGGTGCGGTGCGGCATTAAGCCGAAGTTCTGAAAGACCATGCTGATCTTGGTTTGCCGCAGATGCTGCAATTCGCGGGGTGACAGCGACAGGATATCCTGCCCGTCAATGATGATCGCACCGGATGTCGGGTCGATCAGCCGGTTGAAATGACGGATCAGCGTCGATTTCCCAGACCCCGACAAACCCATAATCACATGAACCTTGCCCTCCGCCATGTCGAGTGACACATTGCGAAGCCCAACAACATGATTGTGCTGCGCTTGGATATCCGACTTGGACAGATCGCCATTAAGTAATGGCACAATGGATTTCGGATATGCACCGAAGACCTTTGAGACTTTCTTGACCTCGATCTTGCTCATCACGTTTCCGATCGCTGGCTGATATGGCGCATCTGGCGTTTTCCGTAGGCCTGCGTGATCCGATCAAAGATGATCGCCAGCGCAACAATCCCAATGCCGCCCACAACGCCTTTGCCAACATCCAGCCGCTGGATGCCCACAAGAACCTGTTCCCCCAAACCGCGCGCGCCGATCATCGAGGCAATCACGACCATGCCGAGCGCCATCATCGTACACTGGTTGATCCCTGCCATGACATTAGGCATCGCGAGCGGAAACTGCACTTGCATGAGCTGTCGCAGCTTGCCAGTGCCAAACGCGGCCGAGGCTTCCATCACTTCCCGATCGATCAGACGGATGCCCAGATTAGTCAACCGCGCCAGTGGCGGCACGGCATAAATCACCGTTGCGATGATCGCAGGCACCTTGCCCAGACCGAACAACATCACCGCCGGCACCAGATAAACAAAAGGCGGCACTGTCTGCATTGCGTCAAGAACAGGGGTCAACACGCCCTGCAGCCGATTGCTCTGTGACATGAGGACGCCGAGCGGCAGGCCGATCATCACCGATAGCAGAACGGCGACGATCATCAGGGCCATTGTTTGCATCGTCAAATTCCACAGACCGAGCGAACCAACGAGGATCAGGCAAGAGCCGACGATGACCGGCAGTTTCCAGCTGCGGCTGGCATGCCAGCTAAGAGCGCAGAGCAAGATTATGACACCCCACCAGGGTATCGTGAGCAGTGCCCATTCGATCCAGATCAGAACCGACAAAATGAAATCGGACACAACTTCGAACTGATCGCCATAACCAGTGATCAGCCAGTCGAGCGCTTCGTTGACCCACCTTTCCAGCGGCCATTCCAGTGATTTCGGGAACATGAGGCGATCTCCAGTGGGGTGGAAGCTCTACGGCACCGTTTAGGACGGCACCGTCGAGCAGTTGGTTCAGAGTGCAGCCTTGACCTTGGCCGCAACATCTGCGGGCACCCATTGGCTCCAGGTGGCCTCTTGCGTCTTGAGAAAGTTCAGCGCGGCATCGTCACGGTCCGCGCCTGAGTTTTCCTGCATATACGCAAGCATTTGACTGATCTCTTTGGAGTTAGTCTTGAGACTGCTAAAGAACGTCTCGAGAGCGTCGGCCTGAGCGACAAAGTCCGCGCTGCCACCGACATGCGCTTCTGCGAGAGCAAAGGCGCAGGCATTCGCATTCGAGCCTTCACAAGCCGGTTCCTCTAGCTTGATCATGTCATAGAGGCCCATGACCCAGGTGGGTTCCCAATAGTAGCCCACAATCGGCTTGCCCCGTTTATAGGCCGAGGCGAAAGCCGCATCGAGCGCCGCGCCCGAACCCGGCTTGAAATTCGTGAAAGAATCCAACAGGTTGTATGCCTCCAGCTTGTTGTTGTTCGTCTGCTCACAGCCCCAGCCGATCGGGCAGTTGAGAAACCGGCCCTTGCCAGGAGCTTCAGGGTCGGCGAACAGGTCCTTGTATTTTGACAAATCTTCCACGGATTTCAGATCTGTCGCCATCGCCTCGATTCCGCGCGAACTGTCCCCGTCGATAACATATCGCGGCACGTACCATCCTTCGGTTGCATCCGAGTAGATGACACCCAGATCGACCGCACCGGCCTCAAGGGTTTTGCCCCAAATCTCGACGTTGTTGGAGGGCCAGATATCCATGAAGATGTCCACGTCGTTCTTTTGTAACGCAGTGAACAGCGGCACCATCGCGCCTGTGACCATCTCGACTTGGCAGTCATAACCAGTTTCTATGATCTTCCCGGCGATCGAGTTGAGCACCTGCACCGCATCCCAGTTGCCGTCCGCCAGTTTGACTGGTCGATCCAGTTCGCAGGCCGATGCAGCCATCGGCATGGCCAATCCTGCCGCCAAGGCAACCATGGCCAGTTTGGTGTACGACGAATTTTCCATGATGTATCTCCCCATAGGTTGTTTGTTGCGTAGTTGTTTGCTGCGCTGGTTTGGCTAACCAGAGGTCTCGACAAGTAGAAGGGCCTCAGGATGCTGTGCCCCAAGCGTTGAAATTGGGCCTGATTTCCGAGTATCGGGGTCGTGCCAGATGGCGTTGGTGGGTTGGGTATGCGCCTTGCCGCAAAGCTCCGTGGCCACCCCAAGCATCAGTGTCGTCCCATCCTCCGCGTGCAAGCTGTGGGCAGATCCCGTTTTCCAATTGCCGCCCGCAAGACGCGGCGCCAAAGCCGTCAGCATGCGCCCGGCAAGACGTGGATTGAACCTCCGGTCGACAAGACCTGTCCGGACGAAATATCCCCGGTCGGCATCTGCGAAAGTGTCCAGCACTACATGCGTATGGGTTGCGCCGGTAGCGGCCATCACCGCCTCGCCGATGCGCAGGGCATTGGCGCGGTCGTCGCAGAAATCGGCCCAAGGGCTTCCTGTCGTAGATTTGACGTAAAGCACCGGCAGTTTGCCCGTTCTTTCCCCGAATTCGTCAAGGCGGGTAATCGCGGGGTGCGGGTCGACCTCGCGAGATATCGAAAAAACAAAGCCGTCGATGGCAGCGCCTTGCGCAACGGCAAAATCTGCCAGTTCGTCCATCTCATCAAGGCTGAATCCGTGGCTGATCAGGTGGTTGTAGCGCCCGCCCGACGTTTTGGCGGCATCCTTGCGGTTAACACGCGACAGCAGCAGCGGAACACCTGTCGCCTCTTTCAGCGCAAGGATTGCGGGCAGCAGGCTTTTGCGCTGGTCCCAGCTGATGACGACTTCCAGACGGTCGATCAGATCGGCGTGATCCGTGAGCGCCTGCGCGGTTGCGGAGTCCGGCAGGTCGTACATATACACGTGAAAACGATGGCCCAACGGGCGCAGTAGCGTCATCCGGCGGCGAACTTTGTCGTCCAGCAGATCCTGTACCGGCACGCGCATTCCTGACAGGCCCATTTCCCACAACGCCATCACCGGATAATCGTTACGAGCTGTCTTGCGGCGAAACTCGTCCACTGCGCCTGACGGCGCCACCGTCATCTCTTCGGCCCAGCTGTGCCGCATATCCACGCTGACACGCGGCAAGGTCGTGCGTTTGACATGCGTGCGCGGGTAACTGGCAGGCTCGTCCAGCGCATCTTCGGCGAGGCAGCGCCCGTAGGTGCGGTGATAATGCGTTACATGTCCCGTTTCGTAGATTTCCAGAGTCACGAAACCCAGTTTGGCGGCGTCATTTCGACCGAACTGATCTCCGCCATCGATACGATACATCTCGGAGTAGTCGTGACGCACGAAACAGGTGGACGGCATCACATACATCGCCGTTTCACCATACATATCGTACCAGAAGTTATGGACATGCGCGCTGAACAAGGCTTCGGGCTTGTGGCGCTCGATCAGGCCCAACAGCCAGCTGCGCCCGGGCTCGTCGATATTGTCGTAGCTGGTCGGCTCGGCGGGGTCGGACACATAAAGTGGATAATGAATGAAGAAGAAGGTGCGCTGTCCCTGCGAACTCTGCAGATCCTTTTCGAGCCAGGATTTTTGCGTCGCCTCGGCGGGATCACCTGAGTTGATCAGTGACGCATTGAGCACGACGAAATGCACGTCCGCATGATCGAAGCTGTAGAAATGCTTGCCGAAATGCTGCTCATAAATCGCGATGTTTTGGGCATTCACCATGCCTGCAGGCATCCAGTCCACAGGCTTGTCGCCGATGTCATGGTTGCCGGGAACCAAATGCAGCGGAATGGACAACGCCCCGGCGATTGAATGGAAATTTTCGGCCGCCTGCGCATAGCTTGGCAACTCCGGCACCGGGTTGATCATGTCCCCCATATGCACAGCGAAGGCCGCGTCACTTTGGGCGATCTGCGCAAAAACATGCCGCGCACGCGGATTCGCTTCGGCATTCGCTGGGTAGGGCGAGGCCGAGAAATCCTCACGCTCGTTCACATGAGTGTCGGACACAAGCGCCACTTCAAACAATTTTCGCCCCGCGGTCTGTCGGCTCATTTCTGGAATTCCTCATCTATAGTGATGTCGATCTCGAGATTCACGAAATCGCCCCGGTACTTGGTGTTGCCAACGTAGAGCACCGCGCCTTGGGCATCGGTGATCACCCGCTTCACGTCGCCGATAGCAGCGTTCACAGGCAGATCGAGATGCTCCGCCGTTTCCGGGTCGGCGGTCGTGAAGGAAATCGTTTGATGCATCCGCCCGCCAGCGATTTCAGGCGATTTTGCGAGAAGCGGGATGACCATCTCGCGGTCATAGCCTTCACGGTTTTGCAGATAGATATCTTTGCGCAGGTGAATATTGATCACCGCATAAGGTGTCGTATCCGTCATGTGGATACGCCGCATGAAGTGATAGGGCCCGCATAGCTTGCCGATTTTCGGATGGATCAGCGGCGTGAGCGGCTCATCTGACGCGACCAAGACCTTTGCCCGCCTGCCCTTCAGGTGATCCAACAGTGAGCGGAAGCTCGTGTCGAAATGCAATGAACGTGTGCTTGCCTCGTTTGATTTGACGTAGGTGCCGCTGCCCTGTCGCCGCTCTACCAAGCCCTCCGCCTCAAGGACGGCCACGGCATTGCGGACCGTCACGATGGATACGTCAAACTCCTTTGCCAGCTTGGAAATGGCGGGTAATTTTTCGTTGGGCGCGTAGATACCTTGCAGGATATTCCGCCGTAACCCACCCGCAATTTGCAGGTATAGTGCGCTGCGATCTCGCGCCTTACGCGTGAATATTCTGTTCTGCATTACGCCATCCTATCTTATAGTCATCCTAATAATAGAATCAATTTTTTGTCAATCACCGTTTCTGAATTTGGCACGTCTGAATGTTAGATGAGTCTCGAACCCCTCCGAAAAAGGAGAACCAATTCCGATCTAGCCACACATCAGCTTTCGGAAAGTTGACTGTCTGGAGAGGACGTCGCAGACCGCCCGTTAAACGCAGCCCTCGTGATCAGAAAAGCGGAATGCAAGTTTGGCTGGGTGTACCTTGGGGAAGGTGATGCGGGCCTAGACGTCGTGCTCTACGCCACCCATGATGTTGGCCACCTTCGGCACCTCTGATCTGATCGAGCCTCCGACAGCGCTCCCCCGGGGTGCTCGCCGCCTCTGCGGTGTGGACCGAAATCTACGTGGGTAGTCCACATCCAACCGGGAAAAGCCGCAGCAAAACACTTAAGTCGAGCGATACAATCGCACGGTCCGACATAAGTAACTGGATTTTACATCTTCAACTGCATCGGCGCGGCGCAGCAGATTTCCATCGAGAGGCTCTGATCCAACAACAACGCGCGCCTCGACATGGGCAACACGGATTGACGTCCGCCCCGAGACCTAAAATGGCCGCGTAAATCCTACAACCAAGTCCCAGTAACAATAGCGGATACCCTAACAGCCCAGTAGCTCATGCTGGATTCTTAAACTGATCTCACCAACTCATCTATGCAAGTTGATTAATCCCAAGCGTCAGTAGGTCGGCGGGCTGATCGCCCAGATCACGACCGTGTCCCTGTCGGTAAGGTTGGCGTAGCGGTGCGGACGTTCGCTGGAAAAGGCAAAGCTGTCGCCCTCTTTCAGTCGCAGGTGCTTCTCATCCACCCAAAGATCCAATTGCCCCGAGATGACGATGCCCGCCTCTTCGCCGCGATGGTTGTAGGGCTCCGTCCCGCTCTCTGATCCGGCGGGAAAGGTGCAGCGCAACAGCTCGATCGTCTTGTCCAGATTAGGCGACAACAACTCGTCGGTGATGCCGCTTTCGAAAGACAGAGTGCGGCGTGCGTGCGCACGCACCACGATGTCGCGCAATTCTTCGTGGTCGTCCGTTTCGGGTGGAAAGAACCAACTGATGGTCACGCCCAGCGCGCGGCTGATCGAATGCAACGCCTTGACCGAGGGGCTGGAAATGCCGCGTTCAATCTGGCTGAGGTAGCCCTTGGAGAGGCCGGTCGCCTTACCCAGTTCGGCAATGGTGGTGTCGCGCGCCTTGCGTAACCCGCGAATTTCCTGACCCACGCGCGGATCAAGATCCAGTACATCCCGAAGATTGACGCGCTCTTCGGCGTCGTCGAGGCACCCGGTTACATTTGACGGGCGGAGAACCTTGGGAAGGTCGTGGGACATGTGCACTCTTTGCAGTTTTTACGGGCCGACGCAGGCTATCGCTTGATGAAAGTATAGGTCGCGCTTTGCAACCCTCAATAGCAAGTGAATATAGGTCATTTCAAGTTCATAAAAGTGAACTTTTAACTTGCAAAGTTCACTAGCGTCTTTCATCCTGATCCCGAAATGCATGGTTGGGGAGGACCGCGTGGCGAAATCCGTGGATATCATCATCGTCGGCGGCGGCGTGGCCGGATGTTCGATTGCTTATCACTTGGCTCAGCTAGGGATCACCGATGTTGTTCTGCTGGAACGCAAGCAACTGACCTGCGGCACCACTTGGCACGCTGCGGGCCTCGTCACACAGTTGCGCGCCACGCGGAACATGACCGAACTGGCCAAATACACTGGCGAACTGTTCCACGGGCTGGAGGCCGAGACCGGGCAGGCCACCGGATTTCGCCAGAATGGCTCGCTGCGGCTGGCCACCCACGCTGCGCGGCTGGAGGAGCTGAAACGCGGCGCATCGATGGCGCGCAATTTCGGGCTGGAGGCGCAGGAAGTCACCCCCGGGGAGATTAAAGAACGCTATCCGCTGGTCGAAGTGGATGATCTGGCAGGCGGCATCTGGATGCCGAATGATGGTCAGGTAAATCCCTCGGACGTTACGCTCGCCATGGCCAAGGGCGCGCGACAGAAAGGCGTCACGATACGTGAGAACGCGCCGGTAGAGCGCATTCTGGTCGAAAACGGCCATGCTGTCGGCGTCGTGCTGCGCGGCGGCGAGGAACTCCGCGCCGCCAAGGTGGTGATCGCAGGCGGCATGTGGTCGCGCGATCTGGCGGGCGATATCGGCGTGTCGCTGACGCTGCATGCCGCCGAGCATTTCTACATCGTGACCGAGCCGATCCCGAATCTCCCGCGCGATCTGCCGGTAATGTTTCTTGGCGACGAATGTTCGTACTACAAGGAAGACGCGGGCAAGCTGCTGTTGGGCTGTTTCGAACCCGAAGCCAAGCCGTGGGGCCATAAGGGCATCTCGGATGATTTCTGCTTTGACTCCCTGCCCGAGGATTTCGACCATTTCGAGCCGATCCTCGACATGGCGGTCCGGCGCGTTCCGGCGCTGGCAGATGCGGGCATACAGCTTTTCTTCAACGGGCCCGAGAGTTTCACACCTGATGACCGCTACCTCTTGGGCGAAACGCCCGAAGTGCGCGATCTCTTTTGCGCCTGCGGGTTCAATTCAGTTGGGATCCTGTCATCTGGCGGCGTCGGCAAGGCGCTGGCTGCATGGATCCGCGACGGCCATCCACCGATGGAACTGGCGGATGTGGATGTGCGCAGGATGCAGCCCTTTCAATCCAATTCGCGATACCTGTTCGACCGCACCAAGGAGACGCTGGGCCTGCTCTTTGCGATGCACTGGCCCTATCGACAGTTCGAAACCGCGCGCAATGTACGCCAAAGCCCGGTGCATGACCGGCTTCTGAGTCAAGGCGCGGTGATGACCGAGGCCGCAGGTTTCGAGCGGCCCGGTTTTTTCGCGGCCGATGGGCGGTCAAAGGAATTTGGCTATTCTTACGGCCCGCAAGGCTGGTTCCCGGATGTACGCGCCGAATGCCTGAACACCGCAGAAAACGTCACGCTGTTCGACCAGAGCTGCTTTGCCAAGTATCTGCTGCAAGGCCGCGATGCCTGCCGCGTGCTGAACCACATCTCGGCCGCAGAGGTCGATGTACCTCCGGGCAAGGTCGTCTATACCCAATGGCTGAATGACCGTGGCGGGATCGAAGCGGATGTCACCATCACCCGAACCGCGCCCGACACCTACATGATCGTGACCCTCGGCGCGTCGCAGACCCGCGATTTTTCCTGGCTGACACGCAGCATCCCGGAAGACGCCCATGCCTTTGCGACCGACATCACCGCCGGGTTGCCAATGCTGGGGTTGATGGGGCCGAAATCGCGCGCGCTTCTGGAGGTCGTGTCGGGCGCTGATCTTTCCGACGCCGCCTTCCCCTTTGGCACCAGCCGCGAGATTGAACTGGGCTATGCTCGCGTCCGCGTCAGCCGCCTGACCTATGTCGGTGAACTGGGGTGGGAAATCTATGTCGGGGCCGATTTTGCCTGCCATGTCTTTGACGTGCTGACCAAGGCAGGCGCAGCGTTCGGGCTGGGACATGGTGGGTATTTCGCCATCAATTCACTGCGGATGGAAAAGGGCTATCGCCACTGGGGGCATGACATCGGCGAAGAGGACACACCGCTTCAGGCTGGGCTCGGCTTTGCCGTGGGCTGGGACAAGCCGGCATTCCGGGGCCGCGACGCGCTGCTGAGGGCGCGCGAATCCAAACCGCAGGCCCGCCGTTTGATCCAGCTGAGGCTCGACGTGCCCGAAGATCCGCCCCTGCTCTATCACGAGGAACCAATCTGGCGGGACGATACAATCGTCGGGTCGATCACCTCGGGCGGTTACGGGCACCGGATCGGGGCCTCTCTGGGCATGGGCTATGTCAGCCATCCCGATGGGGTCGACGCCGTTTTTCTAAAATCAGGCACATTCGAGGTCGAAGTGGCGTGCAAGCGCTATCCAGCCTCGGTTCAGTTCAAGGGGTTCTACGACCCCACCAATGACCGCATTCGCGGATAGTCGTGAAAGGAACACACTATGACCGACGTAACGCAACAGATGAAAAACATCAGCCATCACATCTACATCGACGGCCAACTGCGCAAGAGCAAGGCGAGTGATGCTACGGACGTGATCGAGCCCGCCACGGAGGCCGTGCTGGGCAGCATCGCGCAGACCACCGATGCCGAAATCGACGACGCTCTGGCAAGCTGCGCCGTGGCGCAGCGCAAATGGTGGCGCGACTTCTCGGCGCTGGACCGCGCCGCGGCGATGCATGAGATGGCCGACAAGTTGCGCGAGATGCGCGCCATGCTGGCCGAGGCCCTCACCCGCGAAATGGGCAAACCCTACAAGGAAGCTTGCGACGAGGTGGATTGGTCCATCCATTCGCTGCGCCATTCCGCCGAGATGGGCCGCAACGAGCAGGGCCGCGTCATGGGGCCGGCGGTCGCCGGACAGTTCCACTATACGCTGAAGCAGCCGCGCGGCACGGCAGCGCTGATCATGCCGTTCAACTATCCGCTGGTTCTGCTGGCGTGGGAGGCTGGCGCGGCACTGGCCACTGGCAACGCGGTGATCGTCAAGCCGTCTGAATATACTTCGCTGACCACCTTGTTGTTCGCCGAAGCGACCAAGAGCCTGCCCGACGGGTTGTTTCAGGTTGTCACCGGTGGCGGGCGCGTGGGCCAGCATCTGGTCGAACATGACAACACCCATGTCGTCGCCTTCACCGGCAGCGTCCCGGTTGGCCGCGCCGTGGCAGCGGCCTGCGGCGAGCGAATCAAGCCTAGCCTCATCGAGACCTCGGGCAACGACCCGTTCCTGATCATGCCCTCTGCCCCGCTGGATATCGCGGCGCGCGCTGCGGCATTCTCGGCCTTCATGAATTGCGGGCAGATCTGCGTTTCGGCCGAGCGGTTTTATGTCCATCAGGACATCCATGACGAATTCGTGGAAAAGCTCGTCGCCGAGACCGCGAAACTGCGGATCGGTAATGGCCTCGACAAGGTCGATATGGGGCCGATGGTCGCCGCAAAGGAACGCGACCGCTACGAGACGCTGCTGAAGGGCGCCATGGGCGAAGGCGCACGTGCCGCCATCGGCGGCAGCCGTCCGGCCGGGTTCAACCAGGGCTGGTTCGTGGAGCCGACCGTTCTGGTCGATTGCACACCCGACATGAGCGTCTTTCACAACGAGAGCTTTGGCCCGGTCGCGCCGATCTGCAAGGTCCGTGATTTCGACGAGGCGATGGAATTGGCGAACGCGTCCAAATACGGGCTGGGCGCCAATATCTACACGATGGACCTCGAAGAGACCATTCGCGCCACCGAAGATCTGGAAGCCGGGATGGTCTGGGTTAACGCGCCCTTGCTGGACAACGACGCCGGCCCCTTTGGTGGCTCGAAACTCAGCGGGATGGGGCGGCAGCTTGGCCCCGAAGGGCTGGAGACGTTCCGCGAAACCAAGATGATCATGATCGACCCGCGCTGTGACACCCAGGATTTCTGGTGGTTCCCATACGCGGACGACACGATGCACCCGAAGGCAAAATAATCGGGAAGTAAATAACGATGTGACTCACATATTCAGGGAGAAAGACAATGAGTAACTCAAGACTGGCGCCCGAACTGGAGCGCCGCCTAGAGCAGGTCGAGCGCGAAGCCGAGACCAGCCCGCGACTGGCCGCAAAGGACTGGTTGTTCCTGTTTCTGTCGGGCGTGGCCTTTCCCGCGCTTCTGCTCATCTGGGGGGGCATGTGATGACCGATCAGACTACCGCCACTCGCGCGGGCGAAAGCGCGGACGAGACCAACTGGCCATTGTTGAAGTCAGAGCGCACCTGGAGCCAGCTGGAAATCGGCGTTGTGCTGCTGGTCGCGGCAGCGGCGACATGGTGCTACATCATCGGCGAATATGTCGGCTACTATCTGAACCTCAAAATGGGGTTCGCGGCAATGACCGCGGGCTCGATGATCGGCATGCTGCTGGTAACGCTGGCTGTGGTGCCTGCGGCCGGTCGCTACGGCATCGATTCCATCGTCAGCACGCGACCCCAGTTCGGCAGCCGGGGCTGGATCATCCCGGTCTTTCTGCAATACACTTCGATCATTGGCTGGAACTGTCTGCTGCTGATCTTTTTCGGCAAGACAGCGGTGCAACTGTTGCTGACACTCGGGCTCATCACCGAGGCATCCAGCGGGACCGTCCAGATCATCTCGGCGTTGCTCGCCTGCACGCTGGTGTTCGGCGTGTTGCTGACCGGCAAGACGGGTGTCGAGCGTATCTCGAACGTACTGTTCTTCTTTATCGTCGGTGTGGGCGCGTGGATGACTTGGCTGTTGTTGAGCACCAAGTCCGCCGAGATCACCGCCGCGGCTCCGGCCTACGCGTCGGGCAGCCTTCGGTGGGATTACATCACCGGCCTGGAGATCGCCATCGTCAGCCTGCTGTCGTGGTGGCCCTATATCGGTGCCATGGTGCGGGTTGCCCCCGATGCACCGACATCGGTGAAACCGGCGATGCTCGGAATGGGCCTGCCGGTACCCCTGCTCAGCGTGATCGGGCTGGCAGCGATCCTCGCCCTCGGGATTTCCGACCCGTCGCAATGGATGGTGGAACTGGGCGGCAGCTTCTACGGGTCAATCGCACTGGTTTTCGTGCTGGCGGCGAATTTGGGCACTGCTATCGCAGGTGTCTATGCCACCTCGGTCGGCCTGCGTTCCGTGCCGGCATTCGATCGCCTGCCCTGGACTGCGACATTGCTGATCGGCCTGGTCCCGGTGGCGATCATCACGATCTTCCTGCCCGATCTCTTCTTCAATAACTTCGGCACATTTGTGGCCTTCATCGGGGTGTTCTTTGCGCCGCTGTGCGGGATCCAGATCGTGGACTATCTGCTCTTGCGGCGACAGCGGCTGAACTTGCGCGCACTCTATGATCCATCGGAGGGTGCGGAATACTACTATTGGTTCGGTATCAATCCGGCGGGGCTGCTCGGAATGGCGGCAGGGTTCGTGACATATGTCTACCTGCTCAACCCGATCAGCTACGTGTCGCGCGCGCCATATGAATATGTCACGGCCTCGTTGCCTGCGGCGTTCCTTGGTGGATTGGTGTTCTGGATTGCGACCGTGGTTCTGGTCCGGCCAACCGGGCGCGGTGGCTACAAGTAGACGTAGAATCGATCAGGACCGGCGCAGCGCGTCGGTCCTGACATTGACGGATGTACGCAGGTCATCAACCAAGGGCCACGCGCATGTTCTTCAGCCAGCATCACCATCCGTGGACTGCCGCTTTGCCAAATACGCGCGGAGCCCGCCCTCAGCCACTAGGCTGTCATGGGTCTCGGTCACGGCGATGTTGTCTTCGAACCCACACCTTGGGAGCTTCCTATCCCAGACGTGGCCATAAACTCTGCTGAATAGGCTGCATTTGTACAACAACCCAATTGGTTTACTGTCTGAACGCGAGAAATGTGCCAGATGCCAAGATGATCGCGATTCCGAAAATCGCGAGTGCGTCGGTCATCACGCCCCACAGCATGAAACCCCATATGCTGGCGAAGATCAGGAAGGAGTACTCGAAAACTGCGACGTTGGACGGAGTTCCGATACGGTAAGCTTCGGCGATACAGATGACTGCGATCACGGCGCCAAGGGCCTGAAAGGCTGTGAGAAAGAAAAATCTCGACGTGGGTGCCACCCAACCTCCGGTCAAAAAGGTCGGGTTCGCGGTGGGGACCAGGCTAAAATAGATGAGCATGATCAGACTCATCGCCCCCATGGCGACAAAGATGCCAATCGCCAAGGCAACTGGTGTTTCGTCGTGGCAAAGAAATGGCGTCAACAACATGCCCAATCCGTAGAACACACCAGCGGCCAGTGGCAAAAGTGAGAGCATGCTCAGAGCTGCGATATCTGGTTGAAGCAGCATCAATACCCCAGCGAACCCCGTCAGTATTGCAAGCAGCTTGACCAGTGTAATTCGCACATTGAAGAGAAGGGCAGAAAGCAGCAGCACCCATATGGGCGCACTGAATAATCCGGCGCCAGCCTGCGCTACTGACAAGGCCCCCAATGCTGCAAAGTAGATCAACAGGCCGACGGAGACGCACACGCTCCGCAAGGCGACATTTCGGAGATTGGCCGGGCGCAATGTCTGTCCGGCCAAACGTCCAATAACGAGCAAAAGTGGGATCGCGATCATGGCGCGAACGACTTGAAACTGCCAGACCGCAGCTTCTTCGGCGACTAGCCCCACAAAATTATCGATCAAGCTGAGAACCGCAGAGGCGAACAGAGCCAAGAAGGCGGCGCGTACTTGATGACTGGCCAAAGTTGGACCCTTTCGATGTAACTGGCTGGAAAATGTTTGCCGATGCGCTTTGGTGTAAGAAACAACCAGAGAGGCTTATCTTTCGATCAAACGTTGGACCAATCTCTTTGCGTCGGTCTGCCTCTTGCGCGGTACGAGCAACACGAGCTTTCCAATACAAGAAGCGTCGGTGATTTCAACTGGGCGAGGAAGCTGAACCAAATGCTGCACGACGTCCAATCGTACCGGTTGCTCTAAGGTGTCGAGGCGAACGATCCCCTTCAGCCGCAGCAGATCGGAACCCAGATTTGACGTCAACGCATCCAGCCATTGCCGAAGTTCTGCGTCGGACAAGGCGCGGCGAAGGTTGGCTTGGATAGCGATGTAGTCAGATTGCTGGTGTTCTATGTGAACGTGTTCTCGTTTTTGCGAACCTGTGTCAGCCGCGAACATCGATACGGCAAGAGTGTTGAGGTTGGAAATAGGGGAGCCATTTATAGCGGCGCAAAAATCCGTCGCTTTCATGCGTTGGTCATCGCTGGCAACGTCGGCCTTGGAAAGATATATCAAATCGGCCATAGCCAATTGGCGTGGCACTTCGGGCATGATTTCAGCGGCCTCGATTCCCAGAACACTGTCGAAGACAGTTACTAGGTTACGGAACTTGAACCGGCTGAGCCTTAGAGGGTCGATCATAAAGGATTGCAGGATCGGCCCGGGGTCTGCGAGCCCGCTGGTCTCGATGAGAACATTTTCAAATAGCGGAAGTTCAGCGCGTTCACGACGTTCTGCAAGCGATCGTATTGCGCGAGCAAGATCACCTTGGGCCGCACAACACAAACACCCACCTTCAAGCAGGATCGTATCTTCGGAGGCAGACTGGACCAAGTGGTGGTCCAGTCCAACATCGCCGAACTCGTTCACTATGATGGCAGTATTGCGGAAGTGCGGATTGCATAGAAGCTCGTTGAGCAACGTCGTTTTTCCACTACCCAAACTACCTGTAATTACAGAGACATGAATCGTCGTATCGAGAGTGAGATCGAGCGAGGATACATCTGGTAGTGCGCTTCTATTCGACCCAGGTTGCATCCCAGAAGGCCTCCGGGTTTTGTGTTAGTGTTTCCCATGCTCCGACACGCGGCGGATCAAGTGTCAGGCCCTTTGTCCGCTCGGTTAACTCCTCCTTGGCTTGCTCTATAACCTTGGGATTGAGCATTAGGTCGATGGCAGACAATGCCAGCGTCTCTGAAGCCATAAGTGGACCGGGATAACTGCCGGGATATCCTGCCAGAGCTGTCAGAGCCCAATTATGCAGTGGTACTTGTTGGGGGTATGCCCAGTTAACGCGTCCGAGCGGGATTTGCCAGCTCACCTCGCCATCGTCCTGACCATAGGGATCTACACCTTCGGTATAGAGTCCGACCTCTTCGTCAAGATCGAACGCGCCGTTCGGCGCGCATTCGAACGCAAGGCTTTGCATCCACTTTTTGGCCTCGTCACTCCAGGCCGGCGGGCCAACCTCTTGCAGGTTTGCCATCATCATTTCGGCAAGCCTGTCATTGGGCAAGTAGCCGTGGGTCGCAGAAACGAACAGGTGCTGGAATGATACGCCGACCAATTGCGCAGAGTGTTTACAAACATCGACAAGAAAATCGTAAACTTCACTCGTGCGGTCGTAATCCGCCTGACGCGCGTTAATCCAAACGCGCGCTTCGTCCGGTGTGACATTGGGAATACCGCCGCCCACCCGGAGGACGTGTTCGACCTGAGTATCGGCGAAATGATGTGCCCGTAGACGCTCGATCGATTGCACTGCAAGTTCGGCTGCATCCAGCGCATTGGTCTTGCGGATCGATCCACCGTGCCCCGACTCTCCTCGGAAGACGATTTCACCGCCGACTACAGATTGGCAGGGACGCGAAATCACCCCATTCTGATAATCCCCGTGGGAGGTGAGAATCGCATCGACCCCCTCGAACGCGCCTTTCTTGAGAAGTCCGACCTTGCCCCAAACAATCTCTTCGGCAGGGCATCCGATGACGATCAATTCACCGGGTATCTTGTGATCCTGCATGGTTTTGAGAGCAGCGATCGCTGCTCCGCAATTCGCAGCCCCGATCTGATTGTGGCCGCAGGAGTGCCCCGCGCGCTGCCCGCGGGACTGCCGGTACGGCACCGCATCATTTGCGGTGCCAGGTAACGCATCGTATTCTGCCAGTATCGCAATACATGGACCAGGACCCAACCGCTTGCGCGCGATGAATGCGGTCGGCATTCCACAACACGGAGCCTCAATGTCAAACCCGCTCCCTCTGAGCCATTCGGTCAACAGGCGCGCTGCTGCAACCTCCATAGCCGGGAGTTCTGGCTTCTCCCAAAGAGCGTGAATATGGCGCTCGACTTCGGGTTTGATGATCGACCAGCTACGCCGCGTGGCTTCTTTCCAAAATGCAGGTTTCATGAACTGGTGCTCCTAAAGCAAGATGTAGGAAAGCAGCACGGCAATTGGCAAAGCAATAAGCGTGCGCAGCAGGAAAATAACGAAGAGGTCAAAGACGTTGACCGGAATCGGCGATTTGAGGAGCAGTGCGCCGGGTTCGGTCATGTAGATGATCTGAACAAGCGCTACGACGCCCACCACGAACTTGGTTTGGATCGCCCCTATGTCTCCGCCCAGAATGAACGGCAGGAATACATCCGCAAAGCCGATCATCAGCGTTGGTGCGGCCGTTGCTCCATCTGCAAGTCCAAACCAGCCTAGGATGTAAACGAACGGTAGCGATATCCATTGAAAGAAGGGGGTGAACTCGGCAATTACGGTTACGAGAACGCCAAGAACCATGACAATCGGCTCCAGCGCGAACCAGATGTCTGCAACGACCTTGGCGCCGCTGGCGAGAAAGGAATCCTCGCGCGGATGCTTGCCGCGTGCCGCAGCAACACGAATAGCTGCTTTACCAGAACTCACGCCCGCAGGCATGGTTTCCGCAATGCCCTGATGTTCGGCATGCTCCCAATATGTGTCGGCCTTCAGGCTGATCGGCGGTATCCGCGGCATGATCACTGCCAGGATGATACCTGTCACAACCATAGACAGGAGGATTTCGGGCAACAACTCGGTTATTCCGAGGAAGGAAACGAACAGGGCGACAATCGGGATGGACACAACCGAAAACCCGGTCGCGATCGTGATCGCTTCTCGCGCGGTGTAAAAGCCGTTCCTATACTGCTGATCGGTTATCACAACGCCCACAGTCCCGCTGCCGATCCAAGATGCCGTGCAGTCAACTGCCGCGCGCCCGGGGACCTTGAACAGCGGTCGCATAACCTTTCGAAAGAGAGTGCCGATCAATTCCATGAAGCCGTAGTCGGTTAGCAGAGGTAGGGCGAGGCCCGCCCAGAAAAAGAAAGGCACGAGGGCGGTCATCAACTCCTTTAGCATCAGGCCGCCGGTATTCTTTGACCAGATCATCTCGGGGCCGATCTGCCAGTAGATCATGACCGACAGCACCAATGCGACAACCCTCACGGCAGTCATCCACCACGACACCACGAAGAGTTGCTTTAGAAAGCCGGAGTAGAACGATGGCGCCAATCGACCGACAACGCTTGCGACAGCCGAGATCGCGAGTAGACCGATGACTAGAGGCACCAAGGAGTCCGCCAGCACAGCCTTCGTGTGATTCACGATGAGAGAGAGTAGCAGCGTGAACTCACCATCGTAAGGCAGAGGAATGAGGAAGAACACCACGCCGATGATCGAAGGTATCAGAAAGCGGAGTAACCCGCTGTTGTCCACCGGAGTATTCGCGGCCTGGTTTGGATCAAATGGTTGCATGGCGTCCCCCTCCAAAATTGTTGCCCCCCGGTTCCGTCGGGGAGAACATTTCAATCTGGTTCATAGTTGGAGAAAGGCTTGCATCAAGATAGTCAGATACTATCAATTTTTATCATTAATTTATTTAATGGTTATTGTCCCGAACACTTCATAATTTCCTGAAGGAACATATCACGCGCGCGGTAAGGGGCGGCGTTCGCGTTTGTGATGGTATAAATGGGCAATGAGGGTCCATTGAGTCCCGGAGTCACGCACCAGAGTCGCTTGCTGCGCACGTCGCTCTCGGCAGCCCCCACCGGAAGCAATGCGAGACCGGTTCCAGCCCGCGTCAACCTCAGCATCTCGTCCACATGGTCACTCGTCCCGGCGACCTGGTAGCCAAGTCCGTGCTGCATGCGAAACCGCATCACTTCCTCTGGCTCGCCGGGGGTTTTCAGTATGAACGGATATTCGCGCAATTCAGAAAGGGTGCTGACCTTTGTTCCAAACAGAGAGTGCGATGCGCCGCAGTAGATGCGCTGAACCTCCTTGCACAACAGGCTGTACTTTAACTGCCCGTGCATGAAATGGGCGGGTCCAATGCCGATGTCCAACTCATTTCGCAGCAGTAGATTGGTCAAATCTTCCCAGCCGCTGACCGTGAGTTTCAACTCGATGCCCGGATGAGAGAGATTCAGAAGTCTGATTGCTTCGTCCAAAGGGCCAACGTTGACGCTGCTGATGAGGCGGACGCGAACGGGGCCGCGCACCTGCTTGCCTGCGTCCATCACGCGGGCGGGAATATCTTCGACTATGCCAAAAATGCGCCGACAGATATCCGCGACGACCTCTCCTTCGGTTGTCAACTGAAAGCCACCGGGCCCGCGTTCGCACAGCCGTGCCCCTATCTGTTCTTCGAGACGTTTCAGGGCAAGTGAGATGGCTGGCTGCCGCCTGCCAGTTGCTTGTGAAGCCCGCGAAATGCCCCCGGCCGTCACAATCTTGTGGAACGTCTTGAGAAGATTCCAATCCAAGCTGTCATTTATGCGTATCATGTACGGATACCTGTCTGTAGTCAGGGATTTGGCGGCAAGAGCCGCTTAGGCCAAGAGAGAGTAACCCATCTCGGTGGGTTGATAATGCGCCGCGTCGCTTGTGATGCAAGCGCCTTGCATTGAGTGTCTATTGGTACCTAGGAACTATGGACGGAAATTTTCAAATAATGGGCTGAACTGACTCCCCACCAAGCCGCAGCTACTGTTGCGGGCATACGTAGAAAGAGGTTCGTTGCATCAACTTGGTCGCCGCGCGCTGAGAGCGGGACCAAGTCTCATTTCAAGCGGCTTCAGGGTGGAGGTTGGCCACAAATTCGATCTCATTCGCAAGCCCGTTCTCGCAGTTCTCAAACTGTCCGTTGCGGATGGCGCGGAAAGTTCAGATGCCCGCGCGCGCTGCGTTTGCAGCAGTTAAGGGTTCTGGAACCCGCGCACCGGTCGTAACAGCCCCTTGAAAATCTGAGCGCTATGATGTTGCCTTGCAACAGGCGGCAGGCCGTTGCAGCGGACCGCGAACTAGCACGAGATTATGGTGGTATGGCACAATGAAACTTAAGGTTTTCTCTGAGTTTCATAATCTTGGAGGGGGATGGTGGCGGACCGAGGAGGATTCGAACCCCCGACCCCTTGATTCGTAGTCAAGTACTCTATCCAGCTGAGCTATCGGTCCACTGTGGGTGCATCTAGCCGCTGTCGCGACGCTTGGCAAGGGGGGGTGGCGAGAAACTGTCTCGGTTCAACGAATGTCACCCTTGGGCAGCGTAATCAGAAAAGATGTGCCATCAGGCCCGGTGTAATCCAGACCCAGTTCGCCGCCATGACCACGCACCAACTCGGCCGAAATCGTCAGACCCAAACCGGTGCCGCCTTTGCTGGCCCCCCCTGAAACGGGGTGAACAGATGCTCTTGCGCCTTTGGTGGCAGGCCGGGGCCAGTATCGCTGACCCGGATCACCCAGTTCTGCGCGGTTTCTTCGGCGGCAACACTGATTTCTCCGGGTTTGCCGCTCACCACTATGGCCTGCCGTGCGTTGCGCACCAGATTAGCCAGCACACGGTATAGCTGTTCGGGATCGGCCCGCACTGTCAAACTGGCCGGGACGTCCTCGGCAAAGCTGATATCGCTGCCATCCGCCGACAGGCGTTCGCTGTCGATTACATCGCTCAGGATATCCTGCAACATAAAGCGGCTGAGCCGTGGTGTCGGTTCTTCAGCCTTGCCATACGCCAGCGTCGATTCACACAGATGCACAGCGCGGGTGATCGAATTCACCAACTTCGGTGCCATGCGCTTTACCGCCGGGTCTTCGGACATTTCGATCCGGTCAGTGAACAGCTGCGCCGAGGTCAGAATGTTGCGCAGATCATGGCTGACCTTGGCGACCGCACCGCCCAGTTGGGCCAACCGTTCCTTTTGCTTCAGCGCCCCGGTGAGCTGGGTCTGAAGCAATTGCAACGTCTCTTCGGCTTCACGCAGTTCACGGATGCTGGCGGTGGGTTCAATGAACCCTCGGGCGTCCTCTGGTGCCAATGCGTAGGACTTCATATAGTCCACGACCCGTTTGATCGGTTTGACCAGCAGCCCCCGAACGGCCAGAAACAGCAGGCACGCGGTAATTACCGAGATCACGGCAGACAGCAACAGGATGCGCAGCCCGTAATCAATCATCGCTGCGCGCAATGTGTCCGTTTCCATTGTCACTTCGATCAGCAGCCCCGCCATGCGCGAGGGTGCACCGATGACGCGGATCACCCGCGGTTCGGTGTCCAAAAGCCGAAACATCGCGTCGCGGATCAGAGTCAGCGCTGATGGATCACGCAAATCATACGTGGCAGAGATCGGAGAAGGCATCGGCGACGTCAGCACCAGCTGACGTGCCTCATCCCGGCGCAGAACGATGTTGAAAACACCTGCGTTGGTCAGCAGTTCTTCTTCCAGATCTTCGCTGATTTCATCGCTGGCCAATAGGGATAGGGACGCGATTTGCGACCGATCCAACCGCGACAGCAGAAAATCTTCGCGGTAGCGGGCGACCGACGGCACAAAGATCATGATTTCGGCCAGCATCACGAAGACTGCCGTCAGGATCAGGAATCGGCCCGAAAGTGTGTTCATCCCCCGCCTCCCGCGCCTTCTGCTTAGGGTAACCAGCGCTGGATCAATCCCACCACCCGTTTGATCATAGGACTATCAAAGAGCCGGGGCGAGAAATAGGCCCCTGCCACCCGTTTATTGATCTCACCGAGTGTCGGATAGGGGGCAACCATGGCCGCGACCTGTTTCATCTTCATTTTGTTGGCCAGCACCAGCGCCCAGAGGTTGATCAACTCGCCCGCCTGCGCGCCCGCAATCGACGCACCAATCGGACGACCGCGCATGACCATTACCTTGATCAGCCCGGTCGTCTTACGCTCGGCAATGGCCCGATCATTATGTGCATATTCGAACCGCACGACTTCTAATCTGTCTCCATGCGCTTCGCGTGCTTGCGCCTCGGTCAGACCGACCTGCGCCAGTTCTGGTTCGGTATACGTGGCCCAAGGGATATGCTCGGTGCGTTGTTTCGACGGCAGCGCAAAGAGGGCCGAGCGGATAATGACCCCGGCGTGATACCCGGCGACATGGGTAAACTGCATGCCGCCAGCCACGTCACCGATGGCATAAACGCGATTATTGGTGGTCTTCAGACTGCCATCGACCTTGATCCCCGCCTTGGTCGTCTCGATCCCTGCCGCCTGAAGATTCAGCTTGTCGGTGTTGGTCTTGCGCCCCACCGCCATCAGCAAGTGCGATCCCTTGAACACACGGCCATCCTTGGCCTCGATCTCGATCGCGCCAGCCTTGCCGCGTATCTCTGACGCCATGGCTCCCTCAGCGATCTCGATCCCTTCCTCGCGCATCTGGTCCAGTACGATGGCGGCGGTTTCGGGGTCATCCTTGCCTAACGCCCTGTCACCCTCGATGACGGTCACCTTGCTGCCCAGCCGAATGTGGGCCTGCGCCATTTCCATACCGATGGGTCCGCCGCCGATGATCAGCAGGTGTTCGGGTTTCTCGCGCAATTCAAACAGTGTCTCATTCGTCTCGTATGGGACCTTGTCCAATCCGGGGATTGGCGGCACCAGCGGGGATGATCCGGTTGCGATCACGATACGCCGCGCCGTAATGACCGTATCCCCGGCCTGCACTTCTGTAGGGGATATGAACGCACCAAACTCTCGGATCACATGCACGCCCAGACCTTCGAACCGCTCTTGGCTGTCGACCGGCGCAATGGTGTCGATGACCCCTGCGACGTGGTCCTTGGCTGCGGCATAATCCACCTTGGGCCGGACATTCGCCACGCCGTATTTCTCGGCATGTCCCTGTGCATAAGCGGCCTTGCCCGACGCAATCAGCGCCTTGGACGGAACACAGCCATAGTTCAGGCAATCGCCGCCCATCTTGTGCCCTTCCAGCAGAACGACTTTTGCGCCCATCTGGACCGCTCCCGCCGCGACGGACAGCCCGCCGGACCCGGCCCCGATCACAAGAATATCTGTTTTCAGCTTAGTCATTACTCAGTCGCCCTTCTTGCCGCGCACGGCCTTGATCACGATGGGCAACGCGGCCAGTACGCTGAGGCCCAACAGGGGGCCAATGATCTGCGGCTCCCATAGCAGGCTCAGGTCGGGGCTATCGCCACGATCAAACACCTCGCCGAGGCCAACACCGATCCAAGTAAAGACCAGCGCACCGGGGATGATGCCCAGCACGGTGGTAATCGCAAAGTTGCGAAATTTTACGCCGACGAGCGCAGGCAGCAGGTTGGCGACGAAAAACGGCACGGCAGGCACGAGACGCAGCAGGAACAGAACGCTGATCTCATTCTCATGCAGCCCCTTGTTGATCTTTTGCAGCGTGCCTTCGGACGCGTCCATCCGCGCCGCCAGTGTTTTGCCTAAGCCAGCACAGGCCGCCCAGAAGATCGCAAACGCGCCCAACGACGCCGCCAGCACGTTGAACATGGTGCCCAACCCAAGACCAAACAGAAACCCGCCTGTCACCGATGCGACAGCCGCGCCGGGCAGTGAGAAGGCGACAATGACAAAATAGATCGCGACAAAGATGCCGACCAAGGCGGCGAAATGCGCATCGCGAAACGCCAACAGCGTCTCACGGTTGTCACGCAACGTCTCGAAACTAAGGTAATCTCGCAATGTAAAGGCGCCGATCACGGCCACGGCCAAGATCGCGGCCAGTGGCGTGTGCCGCAACAGCGGGTGTCGGGTGTCGGTCTTGGCCTGATCCATATCGGTGCGGTCTTTCTCGGTGATAACGTTGACCTTTAGATGACGAGCCGGAACCGAAATAGATAGGCGGATCACGCGCGCTTGATCGGGGGTGATGGTTTGACCGCACATTGACCTGTTTTGTAACATCGCGAACCTGTTGCCGCACGATTTTTGTTGCAAAACGCCCCGCACGGGTTTGACTTGGTCAGAACGGCCCTCTATAGACCGGGCTTCAGTTACACCTTGGGCCCTGCGCGATTCCATATTTCGCGCCTGCCGCCCGAAACAAAGCCGGAGATGGAGCGATGAAACGCACCTATCAACCCTCGAACCTGGTACGTAAGCGTCGCCACGGTTTTCGCGCACGTATGGCCACCAAAGCGGGCCGCAAGATTCTGAATGCGCGCCGCGCACGTGGTCGCAAGTCGCTGAGCGCGTAAGCGCCCGACAGGATTGCACGAATTGACACCGCCGGAGGCCCCCGTCAGCGATGCCGGGACGATGCCCCCGGCGGTTTCTGCGTGTCTGGACGTCAGTCAACCGTTGGTCATGCGCAAGCGCAGCGATTTTTTGGCTGCCGCCCGTGCCCACCGCTGCGGCACGTCCGGCATGATGGTACAGGCACGGCGTCGCGATGACGGCAGTGATCTGGTCCGCGTGGGTTTCACCTGTTCCAAGAAGGTCGGCAACGCAGTTGCCCGCAACCGGGCCAAGCGGCGCCTGCGCGAGGTCGCACGCGCGGTTCTGCCCACATCGGCCCTGCCCGGTTGGGATTATGTGCTGATTGGTCGGGCCGATGCCACTGCGGCGCGGCCTTTTGAACGGCTCAAGGGCGATCTTGACTATGCCCTGCGCAAACTGCACGGGCAGGTACAGAAATGACGCCGCTTGCCTTGGTGCTCTCGCTACCGGTGCGCGCCTATCGCCTCCTGCTCAGCCCGTGGGTGGGGAATGGTTGCCGTTTCCATCCCACATGCAGCGCCTACGCGCTGGAGGCATTGGAACGCCACGGCGGGATCAAGGGCGGCTGGCTTGCCGCGTATCGCATTCTGCGATGCAACCCGTGGGGCGGATCGGGCGTGGATAACGTACCCGATTGATTTTCGCGCTCACCGGCGGCCCTCTATGCGCGGGTGACCCCGATCACTCTTCGAACGGTTTTACCCGTTTCACTCGCCAAACCCGCGCGTCGCCCTCTATCTCTGGTATATCTGTGTGCGCCAGTGCCTGAAACGCCGAATCGACCTGCATTAGCGCGTCGATACTGCTGGGTTCCAGTTCGTAGCGGTCAGCGCGGA
The DNA here is from genome assembly GCF_025639885.1 of Roseovarius pelagicus. NCBI lineage: Bacteria > Pseudomonadati > Pseudomonadota > Alphaproteobacteria > Rhodobacterales > Roseobacteraceae > Roseovarius > Roseovarius pelagicus. Next base: position 1,639,398 of record NZ_CP106738.1, read on the forward strand.
ATGTGCCCTGGGCCGCAGCAAGGTTCAGCGCATCCAGAAAATCTTCGCGCAACACGAATGCACCATCAAATTCAACCGATTGTAGCCCTGCGCCGGCAAAGTCCACGTCCAGCAGCACCGCCTCCCTAAAGGTCGCACCACCCAGAACGGTGCCCGCCAGTGACACCCCATGCAGGGTTGCCCCATCGAAATCCGCCGTGATCGCACTGGCACCGGCAAAGTCCACATCCCGCAGGAATGCCCCCACAAACGATGCCCCCGCAAGGAACGTCGGACCATAGGCATCCGGCCCGGCATAGGGGCCCAGCGCCGTCTCGGAGGTAAAGCTGCGGAACTGACTGCGTTGAATCCGCGCCCCATCAAACCGCGTGTTTTCCAGCGATGCACCGCCAAAATCCGTCTCTAGTATCTGCGCGCGGGCGAACGTCGCATAGCTTAGCTGCGCGCCCTGAAGGCTGAGGCCAAACAGCGACATATCCTCTGCATAAGCAAAGGACAGGTCGAGCCCGAAGAAATTGAACCCCTCCAGCGCGCGCAGCCCTGACCGCGTCATAATCTCCAGCAATTGTGCGCGCTCGGGGCTGGCAGGGCGATCGATCAGGTCGGTGCCACTGGTCGCCGCCTGCCAGCGAAAGCCAATAGCAGCACCTTCGTAGAACAATGGCAAGTCATCCCGACGGCGCTCAGATGCGACGCGCATTTTGTCCGCCGTATCATAGGCGCGCAAGGCCGGTGCCAGAAAGCGGTAAGGCTTGGACGCGCGCGAAGCGGAAATGATGCGCATCCGCAGGCTTTGGCTGATGTCGCGGTCCGGGTCGAGCACCGCAACGTAACGTGCCACGCCTTCGCCTGCGTCCGCCTGCTCGGTGCGGTCCAGTGCGGCCCCCAGCAACGCTGCGATTTCGGTCATCTCGACTGCCAGTGCCGCGTTTCGATCCGCCTCTGCCAGTTCTACCTGCGTTTCCAGCAGTGCCGTTTGTTCCGCGATCCGCACGTTCTGCTCGGTCAACAGGCCGGACTGCACCTCGATCAGCTGGTTTTGCTTGAACAGCAATGCCGTGCCCGACAGCGCCGCCATTGCCGCAATCAGCCCGGTCAACGCGGCGATCAGCCAGCGCCGTGTCGATATCCACGCGTAGCGTGCGAATGTCAGTTGCAGCAGATCACGCGCCGCATCCGTCGCCGCCTTGGGGTCGCGCGCCGCAGCCCCGCTTGCCACGCGCGACAGGGGTTCTGCGAATAACTCCAGTTGCGCCTCGGCACGGCCAAAGAGGCCAGACCACAAGCGCCTGCGGTAAAACAGCAGGATCAGGGCCACAATCAGCAGAACCGCGATCAACGCCAAAAAGATGCTGACGATCAGTCCCGCACTGTCCTCCAGCCCATACCCCGAGAATGCCAGCAGGAATCCCGCCGCGACGCCAAAACCGAAGACGAGCATCCCGAACGTCACCGGCAAACGGCGGCCATTCCAACGGCTCAGGTCGACCGGTTCGGCGGGATCGGACGATGAATCTGGCTCATTCATATGCACGGTGCTCCTTTCACCGCCAGCATAGCTGCGGCAAACGCACGAGTGCGACATTTTTCTGATGCGCCTTTCCTGCAAGTACGACCCATGCGAAACTATCCGCGTGGCAGCGGCGTTGGTCGCCAAGGGAAAAGGGATCAGACGTGCTGCTAACAAAAATCCACCAGATTATGACTGGCACGCATGTCTCGGCGGACGCGGGCGAGCCGCAAAGATTCCTGCGTCATTTTGCGTCCCTTGCCGCGACCAAGCTGGCAGATGGGTTAATCGATCCTAAACTTGTGCTGGCTTGGTTGATGGGCGCGCTTGGTGCACCCGGTTATATGGTCGGCGCACTGGTCCCGATCCGCGAGGCAGGGGCGCTCTTGCCGCAAATCCTGCTCGCGCGCTGGATTCAACGTCGCCGCATACGCAAATATTTCTGGGCGGGCGGGTCACTACTTCAGGGGCTCGCAGCATTGGGAATCGCATTCGCGGCCCTCACTCTGGACGGCACCCCCGCCGCTTGGGTGATCCTGCTTTGTCTGGCGATTCTCGCGCTGGCGCGTGCGGCGTGTTCCGCCAGTTACAAAGACGTCGCGGCGCGCACATTGGCCAAGGGATCACGCGGCACGGTTTCGGGGGCCGCCGGCACTGTTGCTGCCGCAGCCGTCTTTGCCTTCGCCCTCGGCCTGAGTTTTGGCATCTTACCGCTCAGCATGACGAGCATCTCGATCGCCATCACGGTCGCAGGGGTGCTCTGGCTGGCGGCTGCCATACTCTTTGTGCAGCTGGACGAGCCGGAGGCAGAACCGCAGACAAACAGTTTCGAAGGTTTCCGCGCATTGCTCGGCCCTCTGCGCGACGATACCGAGTTTCGCACCTACATCCTTGTGCGGGGCTTGCTGATCTCGACCGCGTTGGCACCGCCGTTTCTGGTCATGCTCAGTCATGCCGGAGGCGAGCGTGAGCTGGGCAACCTCGGCTTGCTCATGGTCGCGTCGTCATTGGCCGCGATCACGTCCTCCTATGTCTGGGGCCGTCTGTCGGACCGTTCGAGCCGATGGACACTGGCTTTTTCGGGGACCGCGGCGGCGGTCGCATTGGGCGGTGCCGCGATGATCGGACTGCTGACCGGCGGGATCGGAGGACAATGGATGGCGGCGCTCTTCATCTTTGTGGCGCAGATCGCCTATGAAGGCGTGCGCGCTGGCCGCAAGACGCACCTGACCGACATGGACACCCACGGTCGCAAGGCGATTTACACCGCTCTTTCGAACACGGTAATCGGCACATTGCTGTTGGCAGGCGGCGGCTTTGGCCTATTGGCCGAAGTGGCCGGGCCATCCGTTGTACTGGCGGTTTTTGCTGTATCCAGCGCATTCGGCGCAATGGTGGCGCTCAAGCTTGGCGAGGTACAGCAGCGATAACCACGCGCACCGCCCCCTTGCCCGACACAGTGGAAAGCCCTAAAGCCTGCTCATGCTTGATGATGCTGACGATATTCACCCCCTTTTTCACGGCGCGCCCCGCACGACCGAGTTCAAGAAGCTGCGCAAACGTATCCTGCGCCAGACGCGCGAGGCGGTCGAACAATATGGCATGGTCTCGGCCACAGCCCGCGACGCCGATGGTGCCCGCGACAAATGGCTGGTGTGCCTGTCGGGTGGCAAGGACAGCTATACCTTGCTGGCTGTGCTCTACGAACTTAAATGGCGCGGCCTGCTGCCCGTGGACCTGTTGGCATGCAACCTTGATCAGGGCCAGCCGGGCTTTCCCGCGACGGTCCTGCCAGAGTTTCTCGAACGCATGCAGGTGCCACATCGGATCGAGTATCAGGATACCTATTCGATCGTGGTCGATAAGGTGCCGCAGGGGCGGACCTTCTGCGCACTTTGCTCGCGGTTGCGACGCGGCAATCTCTACCGCATCGCCCGCGAAGAGGGCTGCACCGCCGTGGTGCTGGGCCACCACCGCGACGACATTCTGGAAACATTCTTTATGAATCTGTTTCACGGTGGACGGCTGGCGACAATGCCGCCGAAGCTGGTGAATGAAGAGGGCGATCTCTTTGTTTTTCGCCCCCTCGCCCATGTCGCCGAGACCGATTGCGAGAAATTCAGCAAAGCCATGCAATATCCTATCATCCCCTGTGATCTGTGTGGCAGTCAGGACGGGCTGCAACGCCAGCAGGTCAAACAGATTCTGGATGGATGGGAGGCGCGCAGCCCGGGTCGCAGGCAGGTCATGTTCCGCGCCCTGACCAATGCCCGCCCGTCGCACCTACTTGACCCCGGCCTGTTCGATTTTGCCGGGCTGGCCCTGCAACCCGTAAAATTCGATGCAAATTCCGAGGACGTGCCGGACTTGCGTTAAGCGTGTGTTGAGACCCCGCAACTAGCCTCACAAGGCGATCTGAGGGGAATTGCTACATGAACACGCGCCTTGCCGCATTTCTGACCGGGCTACGACGGTATCTGCGATACGGGCTGGTTGGTCCGTCCGCGCTCGCATTTCTGCCTGCGCTGGTGCTGGGTGGTTTCTGGCTGGGCGGCGAAGAGATGTTGATCATGCTCGCGCTTGGCTACCCGGTCTGTCTGGCTTTTACAGGTATCTGGTCACATCCGCAGGGCGATGATTGGCACACCGACGATGACATGACAGATCGTGAGGCTCTCGAAACAGCATTGCAACGCAACGCCGAACGCGCAACCACAGCATCGCGGCGCACGGCCTGCATCCTGTTGCAAATCGACGACCACACCGATCTGCCCCAACGCTACGGCAAGGATGCGACAGAGGCGATGTTCGCGACACTACTTGCGCGGTTGAAGTCAGTCTTGAGAGGGCGTGACGATGTGTGCCGACTGGACGGAGCACGCTTTGCCGTCTGCGTCGCCCCGGTGCGCCAACTCGACCTCGGCAATGCGTTGCATCTGGCCAACCGCCTTCAGCAAGCGGTGGAAGAAGCCGTCATCATCAATGGCGCAACGGTCTACAACAGCGCCTCTGTCGGGCTCTCTCTCGACATCAACCTGCTGCGAAAGACGGGCGTCGCGCTATTGGAGGCGGCAGAAACCGCACTGGCAGAGGCGGTGCGCCACGGCCCCTCAGCGACACGCGCCTACAGTCAGGAAATGCACGCCCCCATGATCCTCGGCAACGAAAACCATATCACAGAGGCATCCGAGGCGCTGGACAACGGCCACATCGGCCCGTGGTACCAGCCACAGGTCTCGACCGATACCGGACGCGTCACAGGCTTTGAAGCGCTCGCACGCTGGACACATCCCGAACGCGGCATGATCTCTCCTGCCGAATTTCTGCCTGCGCTGGAACAGACCAGCAAGATGGAGCGATTGGGCGAAGTGATGCTATACGGTGCGCTCAACGCGCTAAAATCTTGGGATGCTGCCGGGCTGGATGTGCCGCGCATCGGGGTGAATTTCGCCTCCGAAGAGTTGCGTAACCCGCATCTGGTGAAAAAGATCGAGTGGGAGCTTGATCGTTTCGAGCTCGATCCGAAACGTCTGTGTATCGAAGTTCTCGAAACCGTCGTAGCTTCTTCGCCTGATGACACTGTTGTGCGTAACATTAGCGGGTTGTCCAAACTGGGCTGCCTGATCGATCTGGATGACTTTGGCACGGGACATGCCTCGATTTCTTCGATACGGCGGTTCGACGTGCAACGTCTAAAAATCGACCGGTCCTTTGTGACGAAGGTAGATCGCGACCCCGAACAACAACGCATGGTTTCTGCCATCTTGTTGATGGCAGAACGGCTCGGCCTCGACACACTGGCCGAAGGGGTCGAGACCGTCGGCGAACATGCCATGCTGGCACAACTGGGCTGCGGACATGTGCAGGGCTTTGGTATCGGACGCCCCATGCCGCTGGAACACACCCAAGAATGGACCCACGCACATCTGGCAAAGCTCGCGTCGCCCCCCAAGATCGGCAAACAGCTCGGCTGAGCGCCATTGCCTTATTTCCTTATGAATTTCGCGTATCTCCGGGCATTTCCGGGGAATCCGCTTGACCTTTGGCTGCGCACGTCGTTGAACCCTCCGGACCCAGAAACAGATAAAGTGGCCGCCCGGAATGGACGATCAGAACAAGAACCTCATCCTTGCAACCGCGCTCAGCTTCTTTGTGATCCTGATCTGGTTTGTCCTGTTCCCGCCGCCCGAGGCAGATCCGGTCGATCCCAGCACCCAGATCACCGAAGGCAGCGACCTGACGGCCCCTTCTGCCGACGCGCCTGACGTTGCTGCTGCGCCCGCTGTTGCCGGCGGCACCGCCACCACGGCAGCCCCCGAGGCCGAGTCCGCGGCCAAGGCCAGCGATGCACCGCGTATCGCAATCGAAAGCCCCAGCCTGAAAGGCAGTATTTCGCTTCTGGGCGGGCGGATTGACGACCTGTCGCTGAAAAACTACCGCGAGACAGTTGAACCCGGCTCGGACATCGTGAGCCTGCTGGCACCGATCGGTGATTTCAATCCTTATTACGCTCTGTTCGGCTGGGCGCCGGGCCAGAACCTTACGCAGGATACAGTGCCGGGGGCCAATACGATCTGGGCTCAGGATGGCACCGGAACACTGACACCGCAAACACCCGTCACATTATCATGGGACAATGGTGCGGGCCTTACATTCCGGCGCGAGATCGCAGTCGATGACAATTACATGTTCTCCGTCACCCAATCGGTCGAAAACACCGGAGACACCACCGCGACGCTGGCGCCCTACGGCATTCTCGCGCGGCATGGCATCCCGCCCGATATCAAGAATTTCTTCATCCTGCATGAAGGTGCCATCCAGATGGTGGATGGCGAGCTGACTGAAACCGACTATGACGATTTCGAGAATGCTGGCGCTCACAAGAACATCGCCGTCGAGGCGAACGGCTGGACCGGGTTCACCGATCACTTCTGGATGACCACGCTCATCCCGCAACCCGGCGCATCCTTTTCGCTCAGCACGTTTCAGGACGCGCGGCGCGGTATCTATCAAACGACCGTCAAGCAACCGACCGTCACCCTCGCGCCGGGTGCCACGGCCGTTGCCGATACACGCCTCTTTGCCGGGGCCAAGGAATGGGCCACGATTCTGTAACTATGAGAACGAAGAAAACGTCGAAGGTTTCCTCGACTCGATCGACTGGGGTTGGTTCTTTTTCCTGACCAAGCCGATATTCGCGGTGCTGCATTACCTCAACCAGCTGATCGGCAACATGGGCTGGTCAATCATCGCGCTAACGCTGCTGATCAAGGCGGTGCTGCTGCCGCTGGCCTATAAATCCTACGTCTCAATGGCGCGGATGAAAGAGCTGCAGCCGCAAATGGAAAAGATCAAGGAACGTGCCGGCGACGACAAGCAGGCGATGCAAAAGGCGGTGATGGAACTCTATAAGAAGGAAAAGGTGAATCCCGCCTCGGGCTGTCTGCCGATCCTGCTTCAGATCCCGATCTTCTTCTCGCTCTACAAGGTGATCTTTGTCACGCTTGAGTTGCGCCATGCACCTTGGATCGGTTGGATTCGCGACCTCAGCGCGCCTGATCCATCGTCACTCTTTAACCTCTGGGGCCTTTTCCCGTGGGCTGCGCCCGAACCCGGCTCGATCCTGGCGCTGGTGTTTATCGGTATTATGCCACTGGTTCTCGGTATTTCCATGTGGCTCCAGCAAAAGCTGAACCCGTCGCCCACCGATCCGACGCAAAAGATGATCTTTGCGTGGATGCCTTGGGTCTTCATGTTCATGCTCGGCAGCTTTGCCAGCGGATTGGTGCTCTACTGGATTGCCAACAACACGATTACCTTTATCCAACAGTACGCGATCATGCGCAGCCAAGGATACAAGCCGGATGTGTTTGGCAACATCAAGGAAAGCTTTCGCAAGAGCAGCGAACCCGAACCAAAGCCAGACGTGAAAAAGTCCGGCAGCAATAAGACGGGAGACAAGTAAGTGCCCAGTGTTGCTGCTCTTTGGCGCCACCCGATCAAAAGCCACGGGCGTGAACCGCTGCAAAGCGTGCAATTGACCGAAGGTTGCGCATTGCCGTGGGATCGCCGTTGGGCGATCAGCCACGAGGCGACCCGCGCCGATGGCACTGCGTGGGCCGAATGCGTCAACTGGACATTGGCATCAAAGGTGCTGGCCCTGATGGCCATCACTGCCAAATCCGACGAAGCTGCGGGCACTGTAACTCTCAGCCATCCCGAGCGGCCCGACATCACCATTGATCCGGACCAAGACAGCGTCGCGTTTCTGGATTGGATCCGGCCACTAATGCCCGACAATCGGGCGCAGTCGACCGGGATCGTGCGGGTGCCCGACGTGGCCATGACCGACACCGATTTTCAATCCGTCAGTGTGCTGAACCTAGGCACAAGCGCGGATCTGGGGATGCACATGGGTATGGCACTGTCGCCCGATCGCTGGCGCTGCAACATCCATATCGACGGGTTCGCCCCATGGGAAGAGAACGCTTGGATTGGCAGGACACTGCGCATAGGCGAGGCCGAATTAGAGGTACGCGAACCAATCGTCCGTTGCCGGGCGACCACCGCAGACCCCGAAACAGGCCTAGCTGATGGCGACACGCTGAAGGCGCTTAACGCCAACTTCAGCCATCAAAATTGCGGCGTTTACACTGCTGTGACCAAATCAGGCCTGATCGCAATCGGGGACGAAGTCGAAATCCTATGACCGCCCTGCCCTTCCCCTTGGCTCAGGCCCCGGACGAGTTCAGCAGCGAACGCGGCAGGCTCTTGTTCGCTGGCCAGACCGATTTCCTCAAAGGCGTGGTCGCCATGTCCGGCCTGCCTGCGGGTGATCGGATCGAGGTGTGCTTTGCTGGGCGCTCGAACGTCGGGAAATCGACACTTATCAATGCGCTGACCGGCCGCAAAGGATTGGCGCGGGCCTCAAACACCCCCGGACGTACGCAGGAAATCAACTTTTTCACGCTTGGCGGGGACAGTCATTACCTCGTGGACCTGCCAGGATACGGCTACGCCAACGCCCCCGTCGCAATCGTCGAAAAATGGCAGCGCCTGCTAAAGAGCTACCTCGCAGGACGCCAGAACCTGCGCCGCGCCTTTGTGCTGATTGACGCCCGCCACGGGGTCAAATCCGTGGACGAAGAGATCATGCGCCTTCTGGACAGCGCCGCCGTGACCTTTCAATGCGTTCTGACCAAGGCTGACAAAGTCAAAGAAAAGGATCGCGAGCGGATTTTGGATCAGGTGCGCGGCGCGCTGGCCAAACATCCTGCGGCATTCCCAGAGATTATCCTGACATCCAGTGAAAAAGGTGATGGGATTGCCATCCTTCGCAGCATTATCGCCACGCTTGAATAGCCCCTTGCATGCCGGTTGCGTGCCGGGGATACATTCAGGACGAGGGACACAAGATGAAGAAACGTGACATGAACCGCGATTGGATCGCCACCGCACGCACGCTGTCAGAGGCGTTGCCCTATCTACAACGCTATGACGATGCCATCGTCGTGATCAAATTCGGTGGTCACGCGATGGGTGACGACGACGCCATGGAGACGTTTGCACGCGATATCGTGCTGATGCGTCAGGTTGGCGTAAACCCGGTGATCGTCCACGGTGGCGGCCCGATGATAAACGAGATGCTGGACAAGCTGGCCATCAAGTCAGAATTCGTCAATGGCAAACGCGTGACCGATGCCGCAACGATGGAAGTCGTCGAAATGGTGCTCTCGGGTCGCGTCAATAAACGCATCGTACAGGCAATCAACGCCCAAGGTGGCCGTGCTGTAGGGCTGTCGGGCAAGGACGCGAATCTGGTAATGTGCGATCCGGCCGATCCGGCACTTGGCTTCGTCGGCGCGCCCAACCGGATTGATCCGGGTATTCTGCACACCTTGTTCCGCGACGATGCAATTCCGGTCATTGCCCCTTTGGGGGCGGGCGACAATGGCGAAACGTTCAACATCAACGGCGACACGATGGCTGGCGCGATTGCTGCCGCGCTCAAGGCCGATCGCCTGCTGCTGCTCACGGATGTGGACGGCGTGCGCGATGCCTCTGGTGAGGTGGTGACGGAACTGACCGCTGATCAGATCCGCGCTATGACGACAGATGGCACCATAGCGGGCGGTATGATCCCCAAAACGGAAACAGCGCTGGCGGCCATTGAAGGTGGGGTTCGTGCCGTGGTCATTCTGGACGGGCGCGCGCCCAATGCGCCCCTGTTGGAATTGTTCACCGATCACGGGGCCGGCTCGATCATTCGCAGGGGATAGGCTTGCGCGCCCGCCTGTTTCCCGTAGTTTCACCTGATGGAACACGAAGCGATCATCCGGCTCGGCATTTTCCTCGGGCTTTTCGCGCTATTTGCCACGCTGGAGGCACGCGCACCGCGTCGCTCACGCACCCAGCCGCGTAGCACGCGCTGGGTCACGAACTGGGGCATCACCGTCCTGAACACGCTTACCCTGCGCGCGCTTGCGTTCGGGTTGCCGCTTCTGGCGGTCGGGGCCTGCAGTTGATGCACAAATGCAGGGATGGGGTTTGATGAACACTATCCACCTGCCGGGATGGCTGGGCGTGATCCTGACGGTGCTCATCTTTGATTTCGCAATCTGGGCGCAACACCTGATCACCCATAAGGTGCCCATTCTGTGGCGTCTGCACCGGGTGCATCACGCAGATCGCGACATTGACGTGACAACCGCGATCCGGTTTCACCCGGTCGAGATCGCATTGTCGATGCTGTTGAAGATCGGGCTGGTCTATCTGCTGGGTCCGCCAGCCATCGGTGTCATCGCGTTCGAGATTATCCTGAATGGCACTGCCATGTTCAACCACGCCAATCTACGCTTGCCTCTCTGGCTCGACACGGTGCTGCGCTACGTGCTGGTGACACCAGACATGCACCGGGTCCACCATTCGGACATTCGCGCCGAACATGACAGCAATTATGGCTTTGCCCTTTCAATCTGGGACCGGATGTTCGGCACCTATATACCGCAGCCCGCAGCCGGGCATGACGGCATGACCATCGGGCTGCAATGGCAAGATGACCGACCATCAAAACTGGGGTGGAGCTTATGGCTGCCGTTTCGCAAGAATTAACCTATGACAGCATCGCCTCTGCCGCTGACGCAGAGTGCCTCAGCATCATGGGAGGGCTGTACGAGGATGGTGGCACCCTGATCTTGCTGGGTCCCGGTACAGGGTTTTGGCCGCATTTCCGCACCAGCCCGGAAATGCAGGATGGCGCGCCCCACCCTGTGGACCGGTGGTCTACCCGCGTATTGGGGGCATTGGCCGACACGCTAAATGCCGAGGCGATCTTTCCCTTTGGCGGCCCGCCCTATCAACCGTTCCTGCGATGGGCGATGGCGACTGGACGTGCATGGCAAAGCCCGGCAGGCATGTTGGTGCATGATGAGGCCGGATTGATGGTATCCTATCGCGGCGCGTTGCGCTGGGACGCAACGATCGCGCTGTCTGCTCCCCCCGATGCGCCGCCCTGCGTCACCTGCGACGGTCAGCCCTGCATGACGGCCTGCCCGGTCGATGCGCTCAGCGCCGAAACCGGCTATGACGTGGCAGCGTGCCATGCATATCTGGACACGGAGGCCGGGCAGGATTGCATGACACAGGGATGCCGCGCGCGGCGCGCCTGCCCTGTCAGTCAGCGATTTGACCGTGCGCCGGAGCAATCTGCTCTGCATATGCAAAGCTTCCACCCTGTAGGACGCCCGACCTGACCAGATACACAGTGTTTCGCAAAATCCCCGAAACATTCGTATGGTATGGCAGTTTTTTAGAATATGCCTGTCGCAAGTATTTGACTGACTTTGTCGGAAAATTGCGAAAGAAAATACATGACCCGTCGCCTGATCCTGATTCGCCATGCCAAATCCAGCTGGGATGTACCGGTCCGAAACGACCACGCTCGCACGCTGAATGACCGCGGTCGCCGGGCCGCCACAGCCTTGGGCACATGGCTGCGAAGGGAAGGTTATGTGCCGGGCGCCATCCTCAGCTCTTCGTCGGAACGCACACGCGAAACGGCCGCCAGGTTGGGGTTTGATGTGCCGTCGGAATACACGAATGCCCTCTATCATGCAGGCCCACGCAGGATGCGGGCAGCATTGAATGGTGCGACCGCATCCTGCGTGCTGATGCTGGGTCACAATCCGGGTATCGCCGAGTTCGCTGACTTGTTGGTAGACAAGCACCCCAACCACCCGCGTTTCCTCGACTATCCGACCGGCGCAACGCTGGTGGTGGATTTTCCGATCGAGAGTTGGGAGAAGGTCGAGCTTGGGACCGGGCACGTGGTCGACTTCGTCATACCGCGCGAACTGTCCGAATGAGGTAGGGTGGGTTTGAAACCCACCCTGCGCTGGTTTTTAATGTCCCAGAATTTGGCTCAGGAACAATTGCGTCCGATCTGATTGCGGATTGTTAAAGAACTCTTCCGGCTCGTTCTGTTCAACAATCTGCCCCTGATCCATAAAGATCACCCGGTTCGCCACCTGACGAGCAAAGCCCATCTCGTGCGTGACGCAGAGCATGGTCATGCCTTCTTCGGCCAACTCGATCATGGTATCGAGAACCTCTTTGATCATCTCAGGGTCCAACGCCGACGTCGGCTCGTCAAAGAGCATGATACGCGGACGCATGCACAGCGACCGGGCGATTGCCACACGCTGTTGCTGACCACCCGACAACTGGCCGGGGTATTTCAACGCCTGATCCGGAATCTTGACCTTTTCAAGGAAATGCATCGCGGTTTCTTCGGCTTCTTTCTTGGGTGTCTTGCGTACCCAGATCGGAGCCAGCGTGCAGTTCTCCAGGATGGTCAAATGCGGAAACAGGTTGAAGTGTTGAAAGCACATGCCAACTTCCGACCGGATCTTGTCGATATTTTTCAGGTCTGATGACAGAACCGTGCCATCGACTTCGATCCGACCTTTCTGGTGCTCTTCCAGCGCGTTGATGCACCGGATCAGTGTCGATTTCCCCGAACCTGAAGGCCCGCAAATAACGATCCGTTCGCCCCGTTGTACCGTCAGGTCAATATCGCGCAAAACGTGGAATGTGCCGTACCATTTGTTCATTTTCTGGATCGAGATCGCGACCTCGTCCGAGACTTTCATTTGTGCAGCTTCAGCCATATCCGTGGCCTCCTTTAACGGTGATCGGTGGCAAGACGACGCTCAAGCCACTGCGAGTATTGGGAAATGCCGTAGCATACGACAAAGAATAGAACGGCGGCGAAGCTGAACAGCTCCCAATAGACACCATTCCATTCGGTTGAGGCCAGGATCGGACCACGGATCATGCCGACGAGATCGAACATCGAAATCACCGAAACCAGTGTCGTGTCCTTGAACAGGCCGACGGCCACGTTCACGATACCAGGGATCGAGATTTTCAACGCTTGCGGCAGAATGATCAGCCGCATTGCCTGCGGATAATCCAGCCCAAGCGAATCCGCCGCCTCGTATTGACCTGTTGGCAGAGCGGCGAGGCCGCCCCGGATCACTTCGGCGATATAGGCCGAGGCGAACATCGTGATCATAATAATCACCCGCAGGATCAGGTCAAAGGTCGTGCCCGGTGGCAGGAAGTAAGCCAAGACCACGTTCGCCACGAACAGCAGTGTGATCAGCGGCACGCCGCGGATGAACTCGATGAACACCACGCAGATCCACTTGATCAGTGGCATCGACGATTGCCGCCCCAGCGCCAGCGCAATGCCGATCGGCAAGGACAACGATACGCAGACCACCCCAAGGATCATGTTCAGCATGAAGCCACCCATATCCCGTGACTGCACCGCTTCCAGATAGGGCTGCTCGGGCGCAATCATCGGTGTGATGTACCCGGCCAACATCCAGACCACAGCCGCCGCAGCGATCCCGCCAAAGAAACCGGTAGCAAAGCTCTGCTTGCCAAACCGTTCAAAGACGACATAGCCCGCTGCGATCCCCAGCGCGACAAAGACCGGTGACCAGATCGTGCCACCCCAGATCAGCCAGTAGGCCAGAAATGGATAGATCGCTGTAAAGATCAGCAGCTTGCGCGGCAGGTCAAAGAACAGGACCGGCGCCGCAGCAAGAAACAGCAGCAAGAAGGCGATCCCCGGCCGCCAGTAGAACTCGGGCGGGTATTTGAACCCGAACAGCAACTGATGCCACCGTTCCGTCAGAACCGAGAAACAGGCCGCCACTTGCCCCTGGAGGGTCTCGCGGCATTCCGCCAGACTGTCAGTGTTCCAGATGCCGTTCAGCACCCAAGGCAGCGTGCCTGACAAGAGTAGGTAAATCACGTAGAACGCCGCAACGGTCAGCAGGCTGTTGGCCCAGGTGGCAAACAGGTTTTGCCGCATCCAGCCGACCACGCCCGCCTCAGAGGCTGGCGGAGGGGCCGGTGGCAGAGCCGTTTCGCGAACGAACGCGACCGTTTGTGCATGTGTATCGGACATGGCTCTAGCGCTCCTTCAGCTTAACAGCGTTGTTGTAGGTGTTCATAATCGCCGAGATGCCCAACGAAATGACGAGGTAGAAGAGCATCAGCAAAAGAACACACTCGATTGCCCGGCCCGTCTGGTTCAGCGTGATGCCGCCCAGCGTTGCCGTGATGTCGGCATACCCCACCGCAATCGCCAGCGAAGAGTTCTTGGTGATGTTCAGGTATTGCGAAATCAGCGGCGGAATAATCACCCGCAGCGCCTGAGGCAGCACCACCAGATTCATGATCCGGCCCGGACGCAAGCCCAGCGCAGCTGCGGCTTCGGTCTGTCCTTTGCTCACAGCAAGAATACCCGCCCGAACATTCTCGGCGATAAAGGCACCGGTATAGACGGACAGGGCGACCCATAGCGCGATCAAAGGTGCGCCAATTTTCAGGCCCCCGCGAAAGTTGAAGCCCTTCAATTCAGGGTAATCCAGCGTGATTGGCTGCCCCATGATGAAAAACATCAGGATCGTCGGCACGAAAAGGATCGCCAGCGACGGCCACCCCATCGGCAGCAGCTTACCCGTGCTGAACAGCAGCTTCTTTGCATAGCGGCGATAGGCGAACACACCGATGATCGACGCGACAAAGGTCAGCACAACAACGATCGATCCCGCGCCCCAGATCGGGGAAGGGATGTAGATACCACGGTTGGTAAAGGCAAAGCTGTCCAGCAGCATCGTCGATTCGGGTGAATCCCCGCGGAACGCATTGGGCGCGGGTAACGATACGGTCATGATCGCATAGATGATCAGGATCCAGATCAGCACCGGGATGTTGCGAAAAATCTCGACATACCCGGACATGAGCTTGCGCACGAGCCAGTTGTTAGAAAGCCGCATGACACCGGCGAAAACGCCAAGGATCGTTGCAGTGATACAGGCCAGAAACGCCACCAGCAGCGTGTTCAGGATACCGACCCAAGCCGCCTGCAAATGCGCGGATTGGCTGGTATAGCCGATCAGTGTCTGGTTGATGTCATATCCGGCTGGATCACCAAGAAAGTCGTAGCTGATGTTCAGGCCTGCTGCGGCGAGGTTCGCCATCAGATTCGAAGCCAGATAGGCCACCGCAGATATCAATACGAGAAGTGCGATTGCCTGGAACGTCAGCGACCGGTACCGCGTGTCGTTGATCAGCATCGACAGACGGAACGACTCCTTGGGAGGGTCGGTGAGAGCGGTCATGTGAATGTATCCCCGTTTTCCGGCCCGTTGTTATTGTGGGTCAAACGCCCTGGGCCTGGATTATTCTAAGTCTTATGTGCGAAGGGCGCGGACTGTGCCGCGCCCCTCTTTGAAGTGCCGTTCTTAGCGGAACGGAGGTGTGTAGAGCAGACCGCCATCGGTCCACTGTGCGTTCAGACCACGCGCCAGACCAATAGGAGTGTTCTCACCGATGTTCTTCTCGAACAGCTCACCGTAGTTGCCGCCAGCCATGATGGCTTTCTTGGCCCAGTCAGCATCAAGACCCAGCATTTCGCCAAGGTTGCCTTCGGTGCCCAGCAGACGGTTCACTTCGGGGCTGCTGCCTGCTTCCATCGACATTTCGCCGACATTGGCGCTTGTGACGCCCAGCTCTTCGGCTGCGATCAGTGCGTTCAGTGTCCAGCGCACAGTGTCAGCCCATTCGTTGTCGCCGTGGCGAACAAGCGGACCGAGCGGCTCTTTCGAGACGATTTCGGGCAGGATGACGTGATCTGCGGGGTTTTCGAACGCGGCGCGTGTCGCGGCCAGACCCGAAGCATCGGTGGTGTACGTGTCGCACGCACCGGCCAGATACTGTTGCTGACCTTCAGCATTGGTTTCAACCGGGACCGGTTCGTAGCTGATGTTGTTCTTGCGGAAGAAGTCCGCGAGGTTCAGCTCGGTAGTGGTGCCGGTCTGGATGCAGACGGTCGCGCCGTCCAGTTCCTTGGCCGAGCTGACGCCCAGTGCTTTGGGAACCATGAAGCCCTGACCATCGTAGTAGTTGATGCCGACGAATTCGAACTTCAGGTCAACGTCACGGCTGAATGTCCAGGTCGTGTTACGTGCCAGCATGTCGATTTCACCCGACGCAAGCGCAGTAAAGCGTGTCTTGCCGGTGGTTGGAACGAATTCAACAGCGTTTGCATCACCCAGAACCGCAGCAGCAACCGCGCGGCAGACGCTTACGTCAAAGCCCTGCCAGACGCCGTTCGCATCGGGAGCCGCAAAGCCCACCAGACCCGTGGTAACGCCGCAGTTCAGCTTACCGCGTGCTTTGACATCGTCTTGCGTTCCCGCCGCGGCAACGCCAGCAGCAAGACCGGCGACGGTCAGCGCGCCAAGAAATACGGATTTTTTCATGTTTACCTCTTCCTGATTGTCCACCCGTTGAGAAGGGTGGTTTACACGGCCCCGCAAACGAGGCCGGAGTGAAATGTAAGAGGGATTGTCCCCCTCAGCGGGGCTGAGTGTGGATGGATTCATTCTCAAAGGTCAAGGGCTGCATCACGAAAAATGCTGATTCCGCACATTGGTTGACCCGGCGTCAGCTTACCAGATGCCCGTGGTCTGCAACCCGGCTGAGATCAAAAAACCTCTTGGCGTGCAAAAATGCCTCAGCCTTGCGTGCGGTTTGGGCGTTGGCATCGTCATCTTCGCCCCACAATTCGGTCTGCCAATCCTCGTCAATACGAGACAATTTCCACAATGTCTCAATTGGTTGCGATTCTCGCTGCGCCGCAAGCCCGATGATCAGCGACCCCGACAAACTGACCAAATCATGCAGCGCAGTCAGTGCGAAATTATCTTGCGCGTGCACTTCGGTACGCAATTTTTGCAGCATCTCCGGGTTTTGCGATTGATGCATCACCCCGGGATGTACCGCCAGACGCACATCAAGTTCCGAATCGGCCCACGCCAATAATGGGTCCCATCCAGCCGCCTGACGCGCCACCAGCTCTTGCGGCGAAGTCGCGCGATAGCATAGCAAATCGCTGTCACCATAGTCTGCGATCATGTCCGCCACTGCGCCATGTTGCACGCCCACCTTCTCCAGCGCCGAATTGGCAGATCGTGTGACCGGCATCGTATTGGGGTTGATATGCTCTTCCTGCGCATCCCATTCGGCGGCAATCGCCTCTGCCATCGCGCGGGTCGGTACGATCAGTCGCAGCTTGCCCGGCGTGTTGACGGGCCGTGCATCCAGCGCCACGCCGTAGCCGCCAACCTCGTCGGTTACCTGTGCCTTCTTCCAGAACCGTTTGGCCTTCCAATCGCTCATGTCGCGACCTCCCATAAGCTGTCCAGCGTGCGGGGCAGATCGGCAAAACGGTCGATCACCACATCCGCAGCCGCCAACGCGGAAACCGGGTGATAGCCCCAGCTGACGCCAATCGCCGCGACACCTGCCGCGCGCGCCATGTCCATGTCATAACTGGTATCGCCGATCATCACTGCGTCCCGTGCATCCACGCCGGTCTCGGCCAGTGCGGCTTCTATCATCGCCGGATGCGGTTTCGAGGGATGAAAATCCGCCACCTGCTGCGTCACAAACATGTGCATCAGCCCATGCCCCTCCAGCAGCTTGTCCAATCCACGCCGCGATTTCCCCGTTGCCACGCCCAGCAATGTCTCGGGTGTGGCATTCAACGTCTCCAGCGCGTCGCGGGCACCGGGGTACAGTGGAGAGGATTGCGCCGCACCTGCCTCTGCGCGCAGCGACATATAGGCGGCCTTGTATCCATCGACCAT
This sequence comes from Roseovarius pelagicus, assembly GCF_025639885.1. Lineage (NCBI taxonomy): Bacteria > Pseudomonadati > Pseudomonadota > Alphaproteobacteria > Rhodobacterales > Roseobacteraceae > Roseovarius > Roseovarius pelagicus. Next base: position 1,657,140 of record NZ_CP106738.1, read on the forward strand.
GCGCGCATGGATCGCCATGTCCAGATCGGGGGCCAGTCGCACCATCGCCACATCCAGCGACAGCCCGACAATCCCCAAGATCGCCTCGCGGGGCGGAACCGGCGCGCCGACACCCTCGAATGCGCGTGTCATCGCACGGGTGATATCGTCCTGACTGTCCACCAGCGTGCCGTCCACATCAAAGATGATCAGACGCAAAGGCCGCGTCATACTTCGTCCTCGTCGAATGGATCAATCGGCACATCCTTTGCCGACCATTGGAACATGTCCCAAGTATGCGCCATATGCGCGGGCATGGGCGCGGTCAGATGCAACATGTTCTTGGTAACCGGATGTTCGATGATCAGGCTGCGTGCGTGCAGATGCAGCTTTTTTGAAATATCGCCCCCCAGCTGCGCGCCCCAACCATCGCCCAGATTCTCCTGCCCCGAGCCACCATATTTGCCGTCGCCAACGATGGGGTGCCCCAGCTCGGCCATATGCGCCCGCAATTGGTGGGTGCGCCCGGTGATCGGCACCAGCGCCGTCCATGCGGTACGGCTGCCCGCCGCCTCCAATACGGCAAAATCGGTGGTGGCGTGTTTCGCGCCGGGCGTCGCCTCCACTTCACGTGGATGGATGCAGTGCATCTTTTCGCCCTCGCCCTTGGCACCATGCCCCGGCGCCTTGACCAGCCCGTACTTCACCGTGCCCATGCGCGGGGTCGGCACACCGGCAACGGCAGCCCAGTAAATCTTGCGCGTGTTACGATGACGAAAGGCAGCCGTCAGCCCCTTGGCCGCCTCACGGGTGCGCGCCAGAACCAGCACACCCGATGTATCCTTGTCCAGCCGATGCACCAGCCGCGGTTTTTCCTCCATGCCAAAGCGTAGCGCCTCGGACAGCCCATCAACATGGCGATGCTGCTTGGATCCGCCCTGCACCGGCAGGCCGGGCGGTTTGTTCAATGCGATCACGTGATCGTCGCGATAGATAACACAGGCGCGGATCATCTTGGCATCCGCATCCGTGACATGCGCGCGGGCAAAGGCCGCAGCCTCGGCAGCGTCCGGTAGTGGCGGAATACGCACCGCCTGTCCGATTTCCAGCCGCGTGGCCGGTTTCACCCGGCCGCCATCGACGCGTAACTCACCTTTGCGGCACATTTTCTCAATGCGCCCTTGGCTCAGATGCGGAAACTGACGGCGCAGCCAGCGGTCCAGCCTCTGGTCGCCATCGTCGCTCGACACATGCAAAGTCTGTACACCACTCATGCCCATAGGCTCCTTGCTATCCAGACACCGACCATCAACGCACCGATCGACCCGATTACGGACAGGCCCACATATGTTCCCGCCGCCCAGACCTGACCGCGCTCGAACAACGTGAACGCCTCCAGCGAGAATGCCGAAAACGTCGTGAAGCCCCCCAACAGGCCAGTCATTACGAACGGATTCAGCCCGCCCAACCCCTTGTGAAACGACAGCACAACAAACACTCCCATCAGAAACGATCCGATGATGTTCACCGTCAGAATCGCCACGGGAAAGCCCTGCCCGCTGAGGCGAACCAGGCCAAGCCCGACGCCAAACCGCGCCGCAGCCCCCATCGCACCGCCCAGCGCCACATATAGAAAGGTCATGATCATGGCCGCGTCTGTCGCGCGCCACCCCCACTTTGTCAAGCTGCGCAAATGCACGCGCGGATGCCGGGAATGGGCTGTCTTACGTGCGTTGGTGGCGCTAACGTGCCCCCTGAACCCCCCATGAAGAGGCCCCCATGACCCTTGATGCCCCCAGTTTGCTGCGCCAGCTCTTTGACCGCGCGGTAGAGGTTGCCGACCCAATGCAGAGTCTCGCCGCCGTACTGCCTCCCAAACCCGCCGGGCGTGTGGTGATCATCGGCGCGGGCAAGGCATCGGCGCGCATGGCCGAGGCGGTCGAGGCCGCGTGGGGTCCATGCGAGGGGCTGGTCATCACCCGCTATGGATATGCCCGCCCCTGCGCCGGGATCGAGATTGTCGAGGCCGCACATCCGGTGCCCGACGCCGCAGGCATGCAGGCCACGCGCCGAATGCTCGACCTCGTGTCAGGTTTGGGCGCGGACGATTTCGTCCTCGCGCTCATTTCCGGTGGCGGCTCTGCCTTGCTGACCGCACCTGCGGGCGATATCACGCTGGCCGAAAAACAGGCGTTGACCGACGCGCTGCTGGCCAGCGGTGCCCCCATTGGCGAGATCAACGGCATCCGTAAACAAATATCGGCCGTAAAAGGCGGCAAGCTAGCCGCCGCCGCATACCCTGCCCGCATGCTGGCATTGATGATCTCCGACGTACCCGGTGACGACCCCGGCGATATCGCCAGCGGCCCGACCGTGGGCAGTACCGGCGACGCCGCGCGCGCATTGGCGGCATTGAACCGCTGGAACGTCACGCCGCCTGCATCGATCACCACGTATCTGACCGCAGGCGGCGCGCCACTGGCCCCGGAAGACATACGCCTTAGTCATGTGCAGAACGTGATCTACGCCGCGCCCTCGCAGTCGCTGGCAGCCGCCGCCGAACTGGCGCAGACGGCAGGCATCAAGGTCGACATTCTCGGTGACGCGCTGGAAGGCGAAGCGCGCGATGTGGCTCGTGCCCATGCCGCCGCCGCGCTGGACAGACAAGCGGCCCTGCCGCCCGGCTCGCCCCCCGTTCTGCTACTGTCGGGCGGCGAACTGACCGTCACCCGGCGCGGCAACGGCGTCGGCGGACCAAACGCGGAATATGCGCTGGCACTGGCCATCGCACTGGACGCAGCGCCCGGCATTCACGCGATTGCCTGCGATACCGATGGCGTCGATGGTGCAGCCGAGGTAGCGGGCGCACTGATTGGTCCTGATACGCTGAAGCAGGCAGCGGCAAAGGACGTCATCGCTGCGCAAGCGTTGTCCGATAACGACGCGCATCACTTTTTCGAACACATCGGTGGGCAAGTTGTGACCGGGCCGACACTGACCAATGTGAACGATTTCCGCGCGATCCTGATCCAGCCGCGCTAAGGGTGCAAAGGCTCAGGCCGCGAGGCCCGTATGCTCCAGCAACGTGATCTGCGTATCGCCATAGCGCCGCGCGTCCAGCACCGTCAGGCCGGCAGGCGGGGCGACGACCGCGCTTTCCTCCCAGACGACCAACGCACCGGGGGCCAACCACCCCCCGGCCAGCGCCGCCGCCAGCGCCTGCTCGCCCAGACCGCGCGCATAAGGTGGATCAAGAAACACCAGATCAAATGCCGCACCATCAAGAGCGCCAATCCGCCGCGCATCCCGACGCAGCACGCGTGTCTCGTCCTCGGCCCGGCAGAGCGCGATATTCTCGGACAACAGCCCCTGCGCCTTGCGCCCATTCTCGACAAAACACACATGCGCCGCGCCGCGCGACAGCGCCTCCAGACCCAGCGCGCCGGTACCCGCGAACAGGTCCAGCACACGCGCATCCGGATGCGGCGCACCATGCGAATTGCTCAATACGTTGAACAGGCTCTCGCGCACCCGATCTGCCGTAGGGCGCAATTGCGCAACCACGTCCCCCTTGCCGACCGAAGCAAGCCGCCGCCCGCGAAAATCGCCACCAATGATTCTCACCCGCGCAACAGCGCCTTCAACTCGGTTCCAGTGTCGGCCACCGCTGCCGGATCGGGTGACTTGCCTGCATCAATCAACCGTTTGCCGACCATATAGGCGCGCGGCTCGTTCATCGCATCGACCGCCAACAGCGTGTCGCCCTTGTAATACCAGAACGAGGTCGATCCCTCAGCGTCACCCGGCCGCGTCACGATCCGGTCATAGCCAGTGTTCAGCCCGGCAATCTGCAGCTTGACGTCATATTGATCCGACCAAAACCACGGCTGCGGCACATAGGTCTTTTGCGCACCCATGATGTTCTCGGCCACGCATTCCGCCATATCAATCGCGTTTGGCACGCTCTCCAGCCGGCTGCGTCCGCCATTATGCGGAAAGGATGCGCAATCACCCGCCGCCCAGATCGCCGGGTCGCTTGTCTGGCCCAACGCGTTCACCTTGATACCGTTCTCGATCATCAGTCCCGACATTTCCGCCAGCCCGGTGCCGGGGGCAATACCCACCCCGACAATCACGAAATCAACCGTCAGTTCGCTGCCATCACTCAGACGCGCACCGGTCACGCTGCCCTCGCCCAGCAATGTCTCCAGTCCCAGCCCCTCGCGGATGTCGACATCATGCGACGTATGCAGCGCGCGAAAGTAATCTGACGTCTCGGGGGCCGCGACCCGTTGCAGGATCCGATCCGCCATCTCGACCAGCGTGACCTTCAGCCCCTTGCTGGCCGCCACGGCCGCCGCTTCCAGTCCGATATATCCCCCCCGACGATCAACACATGTTTACCGGATACGCACCGCGGCGCCATCGCATCCACATCATTCAGATCGCGCACAACAAACACGCCATCCAGTTCGCCGCCGATCGATGCAGGCAGCCGCCGGGGCGTCGAACCTGTCGTCAGAACCAGATGATCATACGGCAACCGATCCTCGCCGACATGCACCTCGCGCCCCTCGCGATCAATCGCCGTGACCCGCTCGCCCAGACGCAGCTCAATCCCGTTTTCGCTATAAAAGCTTTCTGGCCGAAGATAGAGCCGCTCCAACGCCATCTCACCCAATAGGTATTTTTTGGACAATGGCGGACGTTGATAGGGCGGCGCGGCCTCTTCACCAATAAGTGTGATCTGCCCCTCAAAGCCCGAATTCCGCAGCTTCGCCACCAGTGACGATCCCGCCTGTCCGGCCCCGATCACAACGACATTGGTCATCCCGCTCTCCTGCTGATTTAAAGAGTTAACATCTGCTGCATAGCGCCTATATCTATAACAACGCCAATTACAAATGACAGACAGGATACGACAATGACGATCACCAAAGGCGACACCGTTCCGGCATCTACCCTCGTAGCAATGGGCGCCGACGGCCCTGCCCCCGTCGATCTGGCCACCAAGCTGGCTGGCCGCAAGGTGGTGATTTTCGCCGTGCCAGGCGCCTTTACTCCCACCTGCCACTCGGCCCATGTTCCCAGCTTCGTGCGCACAAAATCCGATTTCGACGCCAAGGGTGTGGACGAAATCATCTGCGTCAGTGTCAATGACCCCTTCGTGATGAAGAGCTGGGGCGAAGCCACTGGCGCGACAGAGGCAGGCATTACCATGCTGGGCGACCCCGAGGCCACCTTCACCAAGGCCATCGGCATGGAATTCTCTGCCCCGCCGGCAGGCCTCATCGACCGCTCCAAACGCTACGCCATGGTGGTAGAGGACGGCACCGTGACCGTAATGCAGGCCGAAGAAAACCCCGGCACTTGCGAGGTCTCGGGCGGCGAAGCCCTGCTCGCGTCCCTCTGAATCTGTAGCACAGCAGAGCGCCCCACGCCCCAAAACGTTTCGGGGCGAACTCGTAGCTCGAGATAGTCCCGAACCGCTCTGGTTCTTCTTGCCGTCAATATCCTGGGGGTCTGGGGGTGAAACCCCCAAGCCTACCGCAGCTATCCTGCCAGCGTGTCCATCTTGCGTGCCAGCTTTGCATCCAACGCGCTCAGCCCATCCACATCATGCGTGGTCAGCGTCACCACCACCCGGTTATAGACATTCGACCACTCGGGATGGTGATCCCACTTCTCGGCCCAGATCGCAGCTCGGGTCATGAACCCGAACGCCTCGGCAAAATCCGTGAACTTATAGGTTTTGCGGATCGCATCGCGCCCCTCCACCATCGCCCAGCCGCCGTCCAGCAACGGGGCCAGCATTGTGTCGCGCGCGGTATCGCTCAGTTTGTCGGTCACAGGTTATCCTCCACCTTTGTCTTACGAAACGGGCCATATGCCGTCAGAATGTCGATCTCCTGATCCACCGCATCCTTTTCCGCCTCCAGATACCGCGCGACCGCCTCGGCGAATCCGGTATCCGCCAACCAGTGTAGCGAATGCGTGGTGACGGGCATGTATCCGCGCGCCAGTTTATGTTCTCCCTGCGCCCCGGCCTCGACGCGGTCCAGCCCATGAGCGATGGCGTGTTCAATGGCACGGTAATAGCACAGTTCGAAATGCAGCGCGGGGTGATCCTCGATACAGCCCCAATACCGGCCAAAGAGCGCCTGCGCGCCGATCATGTTCAGCGCCCCCGCGACCGCCCGCCCATCGCGCCGTGCCAACACCAGCAGGATATCATCCCGTAACGTATCCTGTGCGATGTCGAAAAACGCCCGTGTCAGGTACGGTGTGCCCCATTTGCGCGCGCCAGTGTCCTGATAGAACTGCCAGAACGCATCCCAGTGTGCGGGTTTGATGTCATCACCCGTCAGTGCCACGATCTCGCCGCCAAAATCCTGCGCGGTCCGGCGTTCCTTGCGGATATTCTTGCGCTTGCGCGCGTTCAGCTGCGCCAGAAAGCCTTCAAAGCTGTCATAGCCAGCATTCACCCAGTGAAATTGCTGACTGCTGCGCGGCATCAAACCCATCGCAGCCCCCGCCGCCGCCTCGTCCTCGGTGCAAAACGTGATATGCAGCGATGACAGCCCGTGTCGTTCGGCCATCTGTACCGCGCCCTGCACCAGCGCCGCGCGGCCCACGTGCTCGAACCCCGGCCGGGTCAGAAACCGTCGTCCGGTGGCAGGCGTAAAGGGCACCGCGATCTGCATTTTCGGATAGTAGCGCCCGCCGGCACTCTCATAGGCATGTGCCCAATTGTGATCGAATATATATTCGCCCTGACTGTGCGATTTGGCATAGAGCGGCGCGCAGGCGATCACCTCTCCGCCCTGTCGGACTGTCATGTATTGCGCCTGCCAGCCGGTGCCCGGTCCGACCGACCCGCTCTGCTCCAACGCCGACAGGAAACGATAGGTGGTAAATGGGTCGATGGGGCGGGCACCGCTCACAGCCTCGGGGCAGGCACACCCATCCCAATCGCGCGCGACGATGTCCGACAGGCTGTCGTGGGTCTCGATGATCACTTCGGTGTCTGTCATGGCTTCATTATGCCTCGCCATGCCCAATCTGTGGTGTCCGCGCGCGGGATCAAGCCGGAATCGCGGCCCGGTATCCCTCGAAGGTGATATTATGCGCAATGCGTCGCGCCTCGGCCTCTTGTGCGGCACTGCGCACGGTCCAGCACAGGATCGCGGCACCGCTTGCCTTGATCTCAGCCACGCGCGGACGATCAAGGTCGCTGACCTCGTGACTGATAAATGACGCCGCCGCCGTATCGAAATCCGGGATGTCACGCAGCCGTGCGCGCAGACGGTCGTCAGGCAGTTCGGGCCACGCATCGGCACTGTAGCCGCTGGTCACGATCCCCCGAGATACGTCAGGGCACAGGTCTGCCAGCGCAATCACCGAATGCGGGTTGAACGACATCAGCGCCAACGGCCCTGCATATCCCGCCACCTCCCGAGCGACGGCGGCCTCCAGCCGTCCATCTGTCACCCCCATCTCGCCGTGCTGGTCCTTCACCTCAACCAATAGCGGCACCCGGCCAGCCACCAACTCCAGCACTTCGGCGAAACTCGGCACGCATTCGCGGCTTCCGCGCAGCGGTGTCGCCGCCAACGCGGTCGCGCTGGTTTGCTGCACCTTGCCTGTCGTCCCTGTCAGGCGCTCCAGATCATAGTCGTGAAACACCACCGCCTGCCCGTCGCGTGTCAGTTGCAGGTCGATCTCTATACCGTACCCTGCATCCATCGCCGCGCGGATCGCTGCGCGGGAATTTTCCGGGCGGCCCGCACCCAGATCATGCAAAGCGCGATGCGCCACCGGCACATCGCGAAACGCCTGTGGTAGCAATGTCATTTGATCTGAAAGATGCCTTCGATCTCGACGGCGACGCCCAGCGGCAATGAGGCCGCAGAAACCGCTGCGCGCGCATGTTTACCCGCCTCGCCCAACGCCTCGCCAATGAAATCAGATGCGCCATTGATGACGGTGGGCTGCTCGGTGTAATCCGGCGTCGAATTTACAAAGCCACCCAGCTTGACCACCCGGACCAGACGGTCCAGATCGCCGTCGCATGCCGCCTTGACCTGCGCCAGCAGGTTGATCGCACAGACCTTCGCCGCCGCCGCACCGGCAGCCGTGTCCATGTTGTCACCCAGTTTACCGATCAGAAGGCCGCTCTCATCCTTGGAGATCTGACCCGACACATAGAGCATGTCCCTGACCTGCACATAGGGCACGTAGTTGGCTGCTGGCGCCGGGGCGTCGGGCAATGTGACACCCATCGCGGCCAGTTTTTCCTCGAATTTGCTCATTCCGATATCCTCCGAAAGGGATTGCATTTCGCGCGGACGCTAACGCCCATTGCGCCGAATGGAAATGGCAATCTGGCGTCATTCACGCAGCGCACGGTTGACGTAATCGCCCAGCGGTTTGATCAGATACTCCAGCGGCGTGTGATCACCGGTGCGCATATATGCCTCTGCGGACATGCCGGCAATCAGCACGATCCCCTCGGGCAGCTGTGTCGCAGCATCGCCCGCCAGCGCAATCTCGATCCGGTAATATGCCCTCTCGGTGGTCGCCTCGATCAGCACATCAGCAGACAGATGCGTGATCTGCCCCTCCAGTTCCGGCGACGTGCCCTTGTCGAAAGAGGGAAACCGCAATGTCACGCGCTGCCCCATGGATACCCGGTCTCTCTGGCCGGGGTCGACCCGAGCCTCAATGTGCGAAATGCGGTTGAATGGAACGATCTGCATCATCGTGACGGCAGGCTGCACCACAGTTCCACGGGTCAGCTTCCCCATGTCATGCACCCAGCCGTCAACCGGGGCAATCAGCCGTTGCGCCGCAATCCGGGTACGCAACGCGCGCGACCGTTCGCGCAAAACCCGCTCGCGGTGCAGAATATCGCGCAGTTTGCTGATCGCTTCCTCGCGCCGCCGGGTGCGCAAGGTCTGCCGTTCCGTTTGCAACGCGACGATGCGCGCATGAGCCTGTGCAACCTGTGCAGCCAGATCACCGGCAACACCTGCCAACCGCGCCGCTTCCCGACGCAACGCCAGAACCCGACCCGCCTGCGCCAGACCCTTATCCAGCAACGCCTGTTGATCCTCCAGTTCTTCTGCGATCACCATCTGCTGTGTCGTGACGGCATCCTTTTGCGATTCCAGTCCGGCGATTTGGGCCGCGATCAGCTGCATCCGCTGGTCCAATTGCGTCCCGATTTCCGCGTCTAGGGCGTCGCGCGCGCGCAGCAGGCTGCGCTGTCCCGCCATGACGTCCGCCAGTGCCGGATCGTCTGCTGCCATATCATCGGGGAACCGGATGCGCGCCGCGCCATCGCGCTCTGCCACCAGCCTTGCGTGACGTGCGCGCACTTCATTCAGCTCCGCCTGCACCAATGCCAGCTCCGACTGCAAATCGGCCGCATCCAACACGAGCAATATCTCTCCAGCCGCCACGCGTTGCCCCTCATGTACATTGACCTGTGCTACCACCCCTCCGCGCGGATGCTGGATGACATGCGACGGCTCGGACGACACCACGTGCGCCGGCACAACAAGGGCGCCTGCGATCTGCGCTTGCGATGCCCAGACCCCAAAGCCGCCGATCAGCAGCACCAGCGCCAGCGCCCCAAGGGTCAGGAAGCCGCGCACCGGAGCATCCGCCAGATCCGATCCCGTCCTCACGGCCCCGCACCGTCAGCTATGTGCCGCTGATGGCCGCCGTCCAGCAGTTGCGCGTGATTGCGCACCGCTGAGCGCAAAACCTCATCGCGGGTTCCAAATTGCTTGAGGATACCATCCTCAAGCCACAAAAGATGGTCACATTCCTGAATGGCGGCAGGACGATGCGCCATGACCAGAACGGCCTTTTGCGCCTGCTTGAATTGGCGGATTGCCGTGTTGATTGCCGCGACCCCTGCATTGTCGAGGTTAGAATTCGGCTCATCAAGGATCAGCAGAACCGGGTCGCCGTACACTGCGCGCGCCAAAGCGATCCGTTGCACCTGCCCCCCCGACAATTGCCCGCCTCTGGGGCAGAGAGGGGTGTCATAGCCTTCGGACAACGCCAGGATCATCTCGTGTGCGCCTGCCCGGCGTGCGGCGGCGGTCACAGCGTCCACGGTGGCGTCGGGGTCCGTCCGCGCAATGTTTTCTGCGACCGTCCCGGTGAACAGTTCCACCCGCTGCGGTAGATACCCCACATGGCTGCCCATCTGCCCCGCGCCAAACGCTTCTATCGGGGTATTGCCCAGCCGGACCTGCCCCGAGAACGGTCTCCAGCTACCGACGATTGCCCGCGCCAGTGCAGTCTTGCCTGCTCCTGACGCTCCGATGACACCGACCGCCTGCCCCGGCGCGACCTCGAATCCTACGCCGCGCAGCGCGGGCATTCGGGTCTCTGGCGGTGCCACGCTGAGGTGGCGCACATGCAGCCTCGCCTCTGGTTTTGGCAACGCAGCGCGCGGCGATATCGCCGGATAGGTTTCCAATAGCGTACTTAACGCCTGCCATGCGTTGGTGGCGCGTCGGACCAACGGCCATCCGCCAATGATCTGTTCGATCGGGGCCAGCGCGCGGACCGTCAGAACAGAAGTCGCTATCATCGCCCCCGGAGACAACGCGCCGCGCAGCACCAGATAGGCCCCTAGGCCCAGAATCGCCGACTGCAAAATCAAACGCAACGCGCGCGACGCAGCGGAAAACCCGCCGCTGATGTCACCGATCCCGGTCTCTAGCCGCAACCGCTCCGCCTGACGGCCTGACCAATGGTGATATGCAGTATGCCGCATCCCCAGCGCGCCCACAGTTTCTGACGCTGCGCCCAGATCGTCGGCCATTCCGGTCGCCATGGCGGCAGATCGCGCCGCCTTGGGCGCGGCGTCCCGGCTGCAGGTCTGGTTCAGCACCGCCAACGCGAGCAGCGCCGCGACACCACCGAACGCCAGCCACCCGAGCCATGAGTGAAACACGAAAATACACAACAAGAACAACGGCACCCACGGCAGGTCAACGAATGCGATCGTGACCGGCGCAGCCATCACCCGCTGCACTGTTCCCAGATTACATAGCGCCTGTGGCAACGCATCACGCGCGGATCCTGCCATCGCGTGGCGCAATCCCGCGTCGAACACACGCGCCTGCAAATGCGATTGCATCCTCAGGGCAACGCGCACCATCAGTCGTGCGCGCACGAAATCCAGCACCGCCAGAATAGAGAACAGGAACACCGCCAGAATAGAAAGCACGACCAGCGTTTCGACCGACCTGCTGGAAAGGACCCGGTCATAGACCTGCAGCATATAAATCGGGCCCGTCAAAAGCAGAAGGTTGGCGACAGCACTAAACAGCGCAACACACCAGATCAGGCCCCGCGATCTGCGCCGCGCCATACGCAGCTCCGCCCGACCCCACTCATTGCCCTGTGATACGTGCAATGCTTGCATGGCACCTCATAAGATTGTACTTCGCGACGCAATCTGTGGCAGCTGCGATGCCGACGCACGGCGTCTCTTTTCTGCCACGGATCGACAGGATGCGATCTGCGGTCTGTATTCTTGATCATGGATCGGATTAGTTAACTGATTGACTATTGTATTGCAGAAACTGACCGGGATTTGACCTAGTGACCGCCTCATCCGTGACCCGCATTCTGAGCCCGGCCCGATTGACTATTGTCGGGCTCGTTCTGACGCTGGTTTCTGCCTGCGCGCAGCCCGACCCGGCCGTGACGCGCGGCGCGCCATTTGATCCCTATGAGGCGGAAAACCGTCGCATGCATAACTTCAACCGTAGCGTCGACAGCGCCCTCGTGCGCCCCGCCGGCAGAGGGTACTCCAAGGCGATCCCCGACGACATCGAAACGGTGATCGGCAATTTCTCCAACAACCTGTCCTTGCCCGCCGCCATTGTGAACAACGTGCTTCAGGGCAATGGCAAAGGCGCGACCGAGGATTTCTACCGGTTCGTGGTCAACACCACCATCGGGCTTGGTGGTCTTTTTGACACCGCGACCGACCTGAACATGCCGGCCCAATCTGATGCCGATTTCGGTCAGACGCTTTATGCTTGGGGCGTGAACGAAGGCCCGTATCTGGAACTGCCTCTATTGGGGCCGTCCACCACGCGCGATGCCGTGGGCAAAACGGTGGATTTGTTTACAAACCCACTCAGCTACGCTGTTAAATCGCCAGAATCTTTCTACGGCACCGGCGCGTCGGTCTCGGCCAGCCTCAGCGCACGCGGACGCTATAGCGATGCCATCGATTCGATCCTCTATGAAAGCGCCGACAGCTACGCGGCTTCCCGCTCACTCTATCTGCAAAACCGCAGATTCAAGGTGGGAAAAGGCGGCAGCGATGACTATCTTGATCCCTATGACACGGGCTCTGCTGGCCCAAGTGATCCGTATGGAGACCCCTATGACGAATGACATGACCCGCCGCGCCGCCCTGAAAACCGGATGTGCCGCCGCCCTCATCGCCGCTCTGCCTGCAACAGGCGCGCTGGCCCTGACAGAGGCCCGCGCCAAGGCACTGGTCGATCAGGTCGTAACCGACATCAACCGCGTGATCGCGTCTGGCAAACCCCTGTCGTCGATGATCAATGATTTCGAAAAAATCTTTCGCAAATATGCCGACGTGAACATCATTGCCCGGTCAACGCTCGGGGCGGATTCCAATCGCGCCACTGGTGCGCAGATGCGCGCCTATACTGATGCATTCCGCGGCTACGTCGCGCGCAAATACGGCAAGCGGTTCAACGAATTCGCAGGCGGCAGGATCGAGGTCAAAGGCGTGCGTCAGGTCAAATCGTGGCAAGAGGTGACATCCACCGTCTATCTGCGCGGCGAGGCCCCGTTCGAAGTCCGCTTTCTCGTCTCGGATCGTTCGGGCAAGGATCTCTTCTTTGACATGGTCATCGAAGGCATCAGCCTACGCCTGAGCGAGCGGACCGAGATCGGCTCGATGCTGGATCGCCGCAAGGGCAATATCGACGCCCTGATCGCGGATTTGAAAGCCGCAGGCTAGCCGTTCATCGGATAGATTTTTCGTACGAAAAATCTCGGTACGCGCCTATATCATCCGGATGCTCAGATTATTCGCAGAGTAATCTCAGCCACCGCCCAGCAGCTTGCGCAGGATATTCTCGATCGGTTTCTTGCGCTCGCGTCCCGGTTGCTGTGTCGGCTGACGTTGTGGCTGGGATTGATTGTCCTGCTCAGTGCCCAGATTCTGTGTCGGGCGTGATGGCGCACGCATCATCGGCAGCGGCCGCACTGGCACGCCCTCGTCAACGCGAATCATGGTCTCGTGCCAGATTTCCGCAGGCAGCCCGCCACCTGTCACACCCGTCAGTGGCGTGTTGTCATCATACCCCATCCAGACACCCACTACATAATCAGCCGTGAATCCCAAAAACCACGCATCGCGCGCCGCTTGCGTCGTGCCGGTCTTGCCTGCTGCCTCGCGGTCAGGCAGCGCGGCACGGCGACCAGAGCCGGACTTGACCACCTGATGCATCATGTAGATCAGCTCTTGCGCGGCCTCTTCACGAATGACCCGTTCGCCGATACCGCCCCCGGTGCCCATCAGCGGCTCGTCCTGCCCCAACAGGCGCAACTCGACCAGACCGTAGGGCGTGACCGACGACCCCCCGTTCAGGATACCTGCATAAGCCCCCGACATTTCCAGCAGCGTACTCTCCGATGCGCCCAGCGCCAGTGCCGGCCCATCCGCCAGATCGCTCTGGATACCAAACTCACTGGCGACCCGGCGCACTAGGTCGCGTCCGACACTTTCGGACACCTTCACGGCAGGGATATTGTACGACTTCTTCAATGCCTCGGTTAGCGTGACCCGGCCATGGAACTTGTGGTCATAGTTGCTGGGGCACCAGCGGCCAGAGCCGGGAATATCCAGACAATAGGGCTCGTCCGTCACCGTGGCCTGACTGGAATAACCCAGTTCCAGCGCCGTGGCATAGACGAATGGCTTGAACGCCGATCCGGTCTGCCGACGCGCCTGCGTCGCGCGGTTGAACGCGCCTGTCACCTTGGTCTCGCGCCCGCCGACCATGCCGCGTACCGCGCCATCCGCGGACATCACCACAATCGCGGCCTGCGCCTTGGACCCTTCACGCACCTTTTCTTCAAAAATGTACTGCATCGCATCTTCGGCAGCGGTCTGAATGCGCTGATCCAGAGTGGTGCGGATAATCACATCCTCGGTCGTGTCACGGGTGAAAAATTCGGGCCCCGACGCCATGACCCAATCGGCAAAATACCCACCGGCCTGCGCCTCTGCCGCCTCTGACAGTTCTGCAGGGTTTGCGATGGCCGCATCCGCCTCGGCGGCCGTCAGATACCCCTGATCTTCCATCAAACGCACCACCACCGATGCCCGATTCTGCGACCGTTCAATGTTGCTGGTCGGCGCCAATGTCGAAGGTGCGGTCAGCAGCCCCGCCAGCATCGCGCCCTCTGCGGCATTGAGCCCCGCCGCAGGTTTGCCAAAATACCGCTGCGCGGCCGCCTCTGCCCCATATGCCCCACCGCCCAGATAGGCGCGGTTCAGATAAATCGACAGGACCTCGTCCTTGGAGTATTTCGCCTCCATCGCCAGTGCATAGATCGCTTCCTTGGCCTTTCGCCACAGCGACGACTGCCGGCAATCGCGGACATAGGCCGCTTCGCTTTCCCAGTCTTTCTCGTTGAACTCGACCCCAAGGCAGAGCAGCTTGGCCGTCTGCTGGCTGATGGTTGACCCACCATGCCCGCTCAGCGGGCCGCGCCCTTCGCTCAGGTTGATGCGCACCGCACTGGCAATGCCGATCGGGTCAATGCCCGGATGCAGATAGAACCGCTTGTCCTCGGTCGCCACGACCGCATTGCGCAGGTGTTTTGACACGTTTTGTGCCGTCACCACCCCGCCGAACTGATCCCCGCGCCATGCGAACACTTCGCCTTCGCGGTCCAACAGGGTAACCGACCCGCGCGCGCGCCCATCCAGCAGCTTTGCCACGTCGGGTAGCGTGGTATAGACATATCCGGTCGCCAGCCCGACGATCAGGCCCGCCACCAGACCAACCCGCCAGCCAATTCCCCAGACGATACGCCACACCCAACGCAGCAGCCCCGAGAACGCGCGCCGGATCGGCCCGCCACGGCGCGCCGTTTTGGACCGCGTCACCCGACGGCGCGGCTTGGCCTTGGGTTTGGCCTTTGGTTTGGTTTTCGGTTTGCGCCTGTCCGCCACCAGCGGCGGCTTTCTGCGTCCTGAATTTGCCATGTCAGCCCTGTTCAGCCCTGCTCGGAGCCTTGGTTTTTGGTCATGATACTCAACTTTGCACCGATTGTAGAGCCTTGGTGACACCCAATGCGCATTTTCCGCTTGCATAATTTTTCAGCAACAACGCGGCAATGCCCAATCTTTAATCATCCACCTGTGACAACCCTCGCTCTTTGCGCGCCGGAGTCTTCATAAATCCGCCCCGATTGATTTTTCTGCACCTGCACAATGCGGCACCCTCGGAGGAGGGCGGCACACACAGATACCGAAAGGGACACCGTGAAACTCATCATAGCGACAATCAAACCGTTCAAGCTGGAAGAGGTCCGCGAAGCACTGACCGAAATCGGCGTACGCGGCATGATGGTGAATGAAATCAAAGGCTTCGGCGCACAGTCCGGACATACCGAAATCTATCGCGGCGCAGAATATGCCGTCAATTTCGTGCCCAAGGTCAAACTCGAAATCGCCGTTTCCGCGGCGATGGCCGACGAAGTGGTCGAAACCATCGCCAAGACTGCCCGCACCGGCAAGATCGGCGACGGCAAGATTTTCGTTCTCGACATCTCTCAGGCCGTGCGCGTGCGCACCGGTGAAACCAACGAAGACGCGCTTTGAGCGCGCGCAGACAAAGGATAACGATATGACACGCTACACCCATCTGGCACGGGTCAGCGGCGCTGCCGCAGTGCTGATTGCCCTGCCCGCCCTCGGCCTGGCGCAAGAGGCAGACACAACCCCGACCAATGCCGAAATCGGCTTTATCTTCACCACCTTCATGTTTCTGGTCGCCGGATTTCTGGTGTTCTTCATGGCCGCAGGCTTCGCGATGCTCGAGGCGGGCCTCGTACGCGGCAAGAACGTTACGATGCAATTGACCAAGAACATGGCGCTGTTTTCGCTCGCCTCGATCTTTTATTATATCCTCGGCTACAACCTTATGTATCCCGGCGACGCATGGACGATGGATGGGATCCTCGGGGCCTTTGCCATCACCGGGTTGGAACCTGTCGGGCTTGAAGCGGCAGAACCTGACCTGACCTACGCCTCGGTCGGCTCTGACTTCTTCTTTCAGCTGATGTTCTGCGCGGCCACCGCCTCGATCGTGTCGGGCGCTCTGGCCGAACGGATCAAGCTGTGGCCGTTCCTTGCGTTTGTCATCGTGTTGACCGCCGTGATCTATCCTGTTCAGGCCAGCTGGAAATGGGGCGGCGGGTTCCTTGACGGGATGGGCTTTCAGGATTTCGCAGGCTCGACCGTAGTACACTCGGTTGGTGGCTGGGCGGCGCTGATGGGCGCGATCATCCTCGGGCCACGCATTGGCAAATACGGCAAGGACGGTCGCGTGACCCCGATGCCCGGCTCCAACCTTGCGCTTGCCACGCTGGGCACGTTCATCCTGTGGCTCGGCTGGTTCGGCTTTAACGGCGGCTCACAGCTTTACATGGATAGCGCCGCCAACGTCGCTGACATCAGCCGGATCTTCTCGAACACCAACACAGCCGCTGCTGCCGGGGCCGTGGTCGCGCTGATCCTGACGCAGTTGTTGTACAAAAAGCCCGACCTCACGATGATCCTGAACGGCGCGCTCGCGGGCCTCGTCTCGATCACTGCAGAGCCACTGACACCTTCGCTGATCTCATCCACGCTGATCGGTGGCGTCGGCGGGTTGATCGTGGTTCTGACCGTGCCGATGCTGGACCGGTTGAAGATCGACGATGTCGTAGGGGCGATTCCGGTTCACCTCTTTGCCGGTATCTGGGGCACCATCGCCGTAGTGTTTACCAATGACGCGGCGAATATTGTGACCCAGCTCACGTCGATCGTCATCGTCGGTGCCTTCGTCTGCGCCACCTCGGCGCTGGTCTGGCTGGTGCTCAAGGCCACGGTCGGCATCCGTGTCAGCGAAGAGGCCGAAATTACCGGCCTCGACACAACCGAACTGGGCATGGAAGCCTACCCTGAATTCTCCAGAGGCTGACGCTCCTTCCCTGTTCAACCTTGCGAGAAGTGAAGCCCCGGGTGTCACCACCCGGGGCTTTTCATTGACGATACTATCGGACGCGCTCAGACGTCTGCGGCGTCGATTTTCTTCGGGGCACCGCTGGCCATATCTATCGCAATATGCGGCTGGCCGGCCTTTTTCCATGCGCCGAAACCGCCCTGCATATGAGCAACCCGGTCCAACCCTGACGCCAGTGCTTGTCTGGCCATCTTGCCTGATCGCTTGTCCGATCCGCACATCAATACGATGCGCTTGTCCGCCTGTGACGGCAGTTTTGCGGGATCGAAGGAGGCCACTGGCATCAACATCGCACCGCCGATATGTTCCATCATGAATTCAGGCGGCGTGCGCACGTCAATCAACACGATGCGGTTCGCCTCCCATTCCTCGGCCACTTCGTCCACGCTCATCGTGTCCAGTGTGCCGCCATCGATTTTCTCGGTTTGCATCATTTGCTCCTCTGGCAACGTTACATTTTGTTCGCAGGAATCTTGAAATAGCTATGTCCGTCCGCCTCTGCTTCTGGCAGGCGTCCGCCACGCAGGTTGACTTGCAACGCGAACAGCATCCTGTCGGGCAATGCCAGCGTGGCATCGCGTTCGTCGCGGAGCTTGATGTACTCCTCGCGCGATTTCCCGCCGCCAACATGCGGGTTGTGCGCACGCTGGTCGGCAACACTTGATTCCCAACCCGGTTCTTCACGTCCATCCACCGGCGGATAGTCATGCCCGACAAACAAACGGGTCGCATCCGGCAATGTCAGAATGGACTGCAAGGTGTCGTATAGTTCAGACGATGACCCATCGGGGAAATCGGCACGCGACGTGCCCACATCCACATGCATGAAGGTATCATGTACAAAAGCGGCATCATCGCCCACGATATAGCTGATCGACGCTGGCGTATGCCCCGGTGACAGCATCACCCGCACATCCAGCGATCCCAGCTTGAACTCAGCACCATCATCGAACAGCCTGTCAAAGTCGCGGCCGGGATCAAACGCGCCCGGCAAATGGTAAATATCGGCCCAGATCTCTGCCAGATCACGCACCTTCGCGCCGATCCCATTGCATGCGCCTGTCTGGTCCCTGAGCCACGCAGAAGCCATCAGGTGGTCTGCGTGTGGATGAGTGTCCAGCACCCATTTCACATCCAGTCCGCCGCGCGCGGCATGTTCCAGAATTTCTTGCGCGGTTTCATGCGATGTGTGGGCGTTGGCCGGATCAAAATCCTGTACCACATCAATCAACGCGGCTGCCTTCGTACTTTCGTCAACGACCAGATACTGGAGACTGCCGCTCGCGTCGTCATAAAAGCTCGTCACTCGCGGTGATGCGGGTCCTCTGGACGGGCTGGTATGGGTTTGCATTACGCCTCCTTTGGTTGGCGGTGTCCTCTAATCCTCTTTCCAACGCGCGTGGAACGGGAACGTTCCCCTCAGGCCTGCTGCCCACGTCCCGCAGCACGTCGGTTGCGTCTGGCAGAATCGCGGCACCTCATGCTAAGTGTTGTGGCATGTTGGCAAACCCACCCCATATCGGCGAACTTCGCCCTCAGATCCGCCAATTGGACGAGGCGGCCATCAACCGCATTGCAGCGGGCGAGGTGGTCGAACGCCCCGCCTCGGCGGTCAAGGAACTGGTGGAGAACGCTATCGACGCGGGCGCGCGGCGCATTGAAATCACTTATGCCGACGGGGGCAAAACACTGATCCGCGTGACCGATGATGGCTGCGGCATCACACCGGGTGACCTGCCGCTGGCCCTATCGCGTCATGCCACGTCCAAGATCGACGGCAGTGACCTGCTGAATATTCACACCTTCGGCTTTCGCGGCGAAGCGTTGCCGTCGCTCGGTGCCGTCGGGCGGTTGACCATCGCCTCTCGCGCTCCGGATGCGGACGCGGCTGAAATGACCATCGCAGGCGGCACGCCAAGCGCGGTCAAACCCACCGCGCTGAATGGCGGCACCGTGGTCACGCTGCGTGATCTCTTTTACGCCACGCCCGCGCGGCTCAAATTCATGCGCACCGACCGGGCAGAGGCGCAGGCGATCACCGACACCGTCAAACGGCTGGCGATGGCCGAGCCGCATATCGGCTTTGTCCTGCGCGATGTCTCGGGCGGTGGCGCCGGACGCACAGTCTTTCGCGCCGATCCCGAAACCGGCGACCTGATGGGCGCGATGAGCCAGCGACTAACCCGCATTCTGGGGCGCGAATTCACTGATAACGCAATCGCCATCGACGCGGATCGCGACGGGTTGGCTATGACCGGATACGCGGCTCTGCCCACCTATTCTCGCGGCTCTGCTGTGGCGCAGTATCTCTTTGTCAACGGTCGCCCGGTGCGCGACAAGATGTTGACCGGCGCACTGCGCGCGGCCTACCGCGATCTGCTCAGCCGGGACCGCCACCCGGCCGCGGCTCTCTTTATCGAATGCGAGGGTCGGTTGGTTGACGTAAACGTACATCCCGCCAAATCCGAAGTACGTTTTCGCGATCCCGGTGCGGCCCGCGGGCTGATCGTGTCTGGTCTGCGTCACGCACTGGCCGAACAGGGGCATCGCGCTTCCAGCACTGTCGCGGGTGCCACACTGGGCGCGTTCCAGCCAGAACCAGCCGGTGCGCGCGTCTACCAGATGGATCGCGCAGGCAGCACGCCGCTGCACCGCCCGCCCGCCGATTCCGGCTTTGCCGACATGCAAACCGCCTACAGCGCGCGGGTCGAGAACACCGCCCCGACAGGCGGCGACGACACGCCGCCAGAGACCCCGCTTCAATCTCTGCCGCTCGGGGCCGCCCGCGCGCAACTGCACGAGAATTACATCATCGCCCAGACCGAAACGGGGATGGTCATCGTCGACCAACACGCCGCACATGAACGGCTGGTCTATGAACGCCTGAAACGCCAGCGCGCCGAAAATGGTGTCGCGGCGCAGGCTCTATTGATCCCCGAGATTGTCGACCTGTCAGACGCGGATTGCGCGACGCTGATGGCTGTCGCCGATGACCTCGCCAGTTTTGGCCTCGGGGTCGAGCCATTCGGCGGCGGTGCAATCGCCGTGCGTGAAACCCCCGCCATCCTCGGTGTCGTCGATGCCCGCGCGCTGATCCTCGACATCCTCGACGAACTGGCCGACCAAGGCGACAGCGACACGCTCGGCAGCCGTATAGACGCGATCCTCAGCCGTGTTGCCTGTCACGGCTCGATCCGTTCAGGTCGACGGATGCAGGCCGACGAAATGAACGCGCTGCTGCGAGAGATGGAGACGACCCCCCATTCCGGCCAGTGCAACCACGGCCGCCCCACCTATGTCAGCCTCGCGCTGAGCGACATCGAAAGGCTCTTTGGCCGCACATGATCCAGATCGGTGATACGCAGTATCTTCTAAACGACCCGCTGGTAATCGCGGCCCTTGTCGGTGCAGCGATCCTGTTGTTGATCATCATTCTGCTGATCTCTGCGGTGCGCGCCGCCGGGCGTTCGGCGCGTCTGGCCGAACCGCTGGCACGTCAGATCGGCCAGATGGAACATCGCTTTCAATCGCTCAGTGATGGCCAGCAACAATTGGCAGGTGGTCTCACCCATGTCTCTGACGCCGCCGCCGCCTCGCAGGCCAACATGCTGCAACTGATGGAACAACGCCTCGCCGCTGTTTCGGAAAAGATGAACGAGAACCTCAGCGGCTCGGCCCGCCGCACCGCCCAGTCCCTCGGCGATCTGCAACAACGTCTGCAAACCATCGACAAGGCACAGGCGAACATCACCAAGCTGTCGGGCGACGTCCTGACCCTTCAGGATATCCTGAGCAACAAGCAGACCCGCGGCGCGTTCGGCGAGATTCAGTTGCACGACATCGTGCTCAAAGCACTGCCAAAAGACAGCTACACTCTGCAACACACCCTGTCTAACGGCAAACGCGCCGATTGCCTGATTCACCTGCCCAACCCCCCCGGTCCGATCTGCATCGACAGCAAATTCCCGCTGGAGGCCTACGAGGCCCTACGTCGTGCAGGCACCGATTGGGAGGTGAACGAGGCTGCAAAATTTCTGCGCACTTCGGTCAAGAAACACATCAAGGATATTTCCGACAAATACATCCTCGACGGCGAAACCGCCGATGGTGCCCTGATGTTCCTGCCGTCCGAGGCGGTTTATGCCGAACTGCACGCCAATTTCCCCGAACTGGTGCGCGAAGGATTCGCTGCGCGCGTCTGGATCGTGTCGCCCACCACCTGCATGGCCACGCTCAACACGATGCGCGCGATTCTAAAGGACGCACGCATGCGCGAACAGGCGGGAGCGATCCGGCGCGAACTGGGTCTTCTCTTTGCCGATGTTGAACGTCTCGGGACCCGCGTGGAAAACCTCGACCGGCATTTCGGGCAAGCGTCCAAGGACATCGCGGAAATCAAGATTTCGTCGGACAAGGCGGGACGGCGGGCCCGGCGGCTGGATAACTTCGATTTCGAGGAACTCGCGCCAGAGACCGAACCCGCGATCATAAAGTTGACGAAAGACGGCTAACCGGCACCCCACCTATGCCACGGGATCGAAGCGCGGCATTCAAGCCGAGCGGCAAGAAACGCACCCTTGCCGCGACGCAGCATGTCCCCGGCATTAACAAGCCCTCTAGGCGAGGGTGCCTTGCGTATTGCATTCCACAAGTCAGCGCCGATGCGGAATAATTTTCCAATCAAAAGAAAAAATTTACCACATCCGCCTTGCTGCACTTGCAGCAATTGTAACCTGCATCAGGGTCGTTATCTGCCGTTTAACGCAATGGAGCAGATTATGAAAAACGCACTCGCAATTACCGCACTCGCCTTGACGACAACATTTGGTTCCGCACAGGCCGAAACGCTTGATGTCGGCATGTCGGGTGGCTACTTTCCGTTCACCTTTGTCAAACTGGACGTTTTGCAGGGCTTCGAGGTTGATCTTATCAACGCAATTGCCGCAGAAACCGGCGACGAAGTCAATTTCGTCACCATGTCCTTTTCGGGCCTGATTGGCGCGCTGGAATCCGGTCGGATCGACACGATTGCAAACCAGATTACAATCACACCAGAGCGTGAGGCCAAGTTCGCTTTTTCACAGCCCTACGTCTTTGACGGCGCGCAGATTGTCGTCAAAAAGGGGAATGAGGCCGCGATCTCAGGCGTCGAAGACCTGAGCGGCAAAACCGTCGCAGTGAACCTTGGTTCGAACTACGAACAACTATTGAACAATCTGCCAAACGCGGCTGAGATTGATATTCGTACCTATGACAGCAACATCGCGCAGGACACGGCCTTGGGGCGCGTGGATGCCTTTGTGATGGACCGCGTATCATCGACACAACTGATCGCAGAGAGCCCGCTTCCGCTATCGCTGGCCGGCAAGCCATTCAGCGAAATCCGCAACGCGCTGCCATTCCGCAATGACGCCGAAGGTCAGGCCCTGCGTGAACGGTTCGATGCCGCAATCACGACCCTGCGGGAGAACGGCACCTTGGCCGATATTTCCAACAAGTGGTTCGGCGCGGACATCACGGTCGCTGAGTAGACCGATGGGTGCCTTGGATCTCGCATATATGTGGGCACTCGTGCCCATACTCTTGGCGTACGTGCCGCTGACGCTGTTCATGGCGTTGGCGGGTATGGCTTTTGCATTGGTTCTGGCGTCGATCATGGCGGTAGAGCGCGTGTTTCGTGTGCCGGTTCTTGATCTTTTCGTGCGCGTATTCATCAGCTTTTTCCGCGGCACACCGCTTCTGGTGCAGCTGTTCTTGTTCTACTACGGCCTGCCACAGGTTCTGTCGTTCCTGACCACCATCAATGGCGTCACGGCCGCGATCATGGGCTTAACCTTGCATTTCTCGGCCTACATGGCCGAGAGCATCCGCGCCGCAATACTTGGCGTTGATCGCAGTCAGTGGGAGGCGGCAGAAGCCGTTGGTATGACCCAGAGCCAGATGATGCGTCAGATCATCCTGCCACAAGCCGCACGCGTTGCGGCACCTACATTGGTCAACTACTTTATCGACATGATCAAAAGCACGTCGCTGGCCTTTACCCTCGGTGTGACTGAACTGATGGGAGCCGCTCAAAAGGAAGCGGCGGGAAGTTTTCTGTACTTCGAGGCCTTCCTCGTTGTTGCCGCGATCTACTGGGCCATGGTTGAAGTCCTCGCCTTTGGTCAGCGCCATTTGGAAATCTATTTGAGCAAGGCACATGCCCGATGACACATAGCGCCAACATCTCTGTTTCCGGCCTCAACAAGACATTCGGCAACACGCAAGTCCTCAAGGATATATCGCTCGAGATTGCACCGGGTGAACGCGTCGTTGTGATCGGTCCCTCGGGTACCGGCAAATCAACATTGCTGCGCATGCTGAATTTTCTGGACCGCCCCGATAGCGGCAAGATCCGCATGGGCGATCTGACGGTAACCGCTGAAAAGGCCTCGCGGACGGACATCCTGGCCTTGCGCCAGCGCACCTCGTTCGTTTTTCAGAACTATGCGCTCTTTGCGAACAAGACCGCACGCGAAAACATCACCGAGGCCCTCGTCACCGTCAAAGGACAGTCGAAAGCGGACGCGCGTGCGCGCGCCGACGCGATCTTGGCTGAAACAGGGTTAACCGACAAAGCAGACGCCTACCCTGCTGCGCTGTCCGGAGGACAACAGCAACGTGTCGGCATTGGCCGTGCGCTGGCATTGGACGCCGATCTGATGCTGCTGGATGAGCCGACGTCAGCACTTGACCCCGAATGGGTCGGAGAGGTGTTGGACCTGATGCGCAGGGTCGCTGAAAAACAGCAAACCATGTTAATCGTGACCCACGAGATGCAGTTCGCCCGCGAGATCGCGGATCGGATCATCTTTATGGACGGGGGGCACATCGTCGAACAGGGGCCGCCCAGTTCAATATTGGAAAACCCACAAGACCCCCGCACCCAAGCGTTCTTGCGTCGTGTCATCTGACCTGTTTCCGTCCCGCGTCGTCATTCTGTTCATCTATCCTCGCGTGCGCCCTCGCGCAGGGGGGAGCCTTGCCGCACATAAAAAACGGCACCCGGACCGGCGGCAATATCCTATCTTAGGACGACGGTGAGCCAAAGGTGCCGACGGATCACAAAGCGTAACCGCTCCACCAGAGAACAGAGTCTCCTACATCGTCTCCAGACAATGCCGGCGGAACGCGCGTTTCAGCATGTCCAGTTCCTCACGCAGCAGCGTCACTTCGGCGCGTATATCATAGGCCAGCGCCTCTCCGGCGATTAGTGAAAAATCCCCCAAAACCGCGTCGGCGGATGTGTCGCGGATCAGGAATGTCTGCACCCCGTCGGCGATCATATGTGTCGGAATCGGAACCCGCAGAACCCAATGCGCGGCGGCTTCATTCTCGATCACTTCGACACCATCTACCGCCTCACCCAAATGCGTGACGTCGATTTTCGGCTGGGCGTTACCGTCACCCTCATAGGTCAGAACGCCCTCCCATACCCCCTCGAACAGCCGGGTCTTGGTCAATGTGAATTCACTCATGTCGGCATCCTCAGAAATCGGCCCGCTGGCGGCGGCTCAGCGTCACGTCACGCAGTGTGACCTGACTCATTTGCGGGTTCTCAAAGATCAGATCGAGCCAAGCGCGCTCGATCCGTTTTTCGTTGAGGTTGGAATACGCCAGATCGAACTCCACCACGATATCGTCCTCATGCAAGGGCAATTCGCGCACGATCTGTTCTGTGTTGGGGCCATGCTTGATGTTGAGCCGGGCAAAAATTTCCAGCGGCTTCTCCATCTCGACGATCGTATTGAGGCGGACAAGGTGGTTTTTCTTCAATCCGTCCACCGCACCATGCGGCAGGTCCAGAACCACCGACAGGAACGATCCGTCAAAGTTGAACACATCCATGCGCAGCCCATACGGGGCCAAATCGGCCTCTCGCTGATTGCGGATCTGTCGCAGGGTCAGCTCAGAATGTGCACAGTCGTGAAACAATATCAGCTCATCGCCCAGCTTGGACTTGCTCATCGCTGATGACATGCCCGGATTGGGCAGTGGCAAACACCACAGCGATGGTCGCCAGGCCCAGTCGGTGCCGTGCGGTTTGGGGAAGGCATGACTGCCGATCATCGGCAATGCCAACCTGTTCTCGGCCACAGCCAGCATTTCGTTCAGGGAGTACAGCAGCTTACGGGCGTTCGACCGCTCATGACGCAGCTCTCTCAGGGGCATGTCCGGCGCGCGGCGGGCGGCCTTGGTCCAGCGGCGCACGCCGCGCCGTTGCACGATCCAGTCCACCAATGCGCTTCGCACCTGCATGTTGTCCGGTCCCTTTTACGTCGGTTTGGTTTTATCCTGACTTACCATTCCATTCCAGAGGATTAACTCTGTTTTCGAAACAATCCCGACATTATCGACCGCAGTCCCGGCGGATCGGCTTTTTTGGGCGCGGCCGCATCATGTTTGACCTGAACCGTACCGGTAGCATCAGCCTGCCCAGGGACCGGCACGCCAGAGGATTGCGCAGGTTCGGGCGGCACTCGCTTTTGCAGGGACGGACTGGCCTCACGCATATGCTCGGCCATGTCGATCAGTAGGTGCATCCCGTCGCGCCCCGCCACCGAACTGCCGACCCGACCATAGGCCGCCAGCCCTACGAAATGGTCGTTGACGATCATGCTGGCCCGCCAGTAACGCGGATCGCCGCCGGGCACACCCGCATCGCCACCCTGCGCCAACTGCACCAACGAGATACCGTCGCCGTCGATTTCTGCCAACGCGCGCACCGGCGCCAGACCCGCGCTGATCTCTGCCGCGCTTGGCTGCTGTGCATCGGGGTTCGCAGGCAGGATCGACACGGTTATCACCGCTGGGGTCACGGAATGCGATGGATCATCCGCCAAGACCGCACAGGACGTTAACAGGGCAAAGCCGCTGCTGGCGGTACGGCGCACTGACTTGCTGTCGACGCAATAGCCCGCAGGTCCCTCGACCACCACATCGCCGCGAAAAAACGCGGCGCGCTTCAGCGGTTCGGCCTTGTTGCCTCCCGCCGCGCGAAACCCGATCTGACCTTGATCACCGGCCGCCAGACAGGCCGCCAGCGGCAGGACCGCCGCCAGCGCCAGCCCCGGTCTGCTAAATGTCCATATAGACATGGCGTTCATGTTCGGCCCCCGGATGGGTTACAGCCCCCTTGTAGGTTGCGCCCACCAGCTGCGCGTACTTCCACAATGCGCCCGACGCATACAGCGTCTCGCGCGGGCCCGGCCAGCTTTCCTTGCGCGTTGCCAGTTCTTCGTCGCTCAGATCAACACTCAGATCGCCGGTGATGGCGTTAATAGTGATCATGTCGCCGTTCTTCAGCAGGGCAATAGGACCGCAATGTGCGGCCTCGGGCCCTACATGACCGACGCAGAAGCCGCGCGTTGCGCCTGAAAAACGCCCATCAGTGATCAGCGCCACTTTCTTGCCCATGCCCTGACCACTCAGCGCCGCGGTGGTCGCCAGCATTTCGCGCATACCCGGCCCGCCTGCGGGGCCCTCGTTGCGGATGACGATCACTTCGCCTTCCTCATAGCCACGCTTCTGCACCGCCTCAAATGCCTCTTCTTCGCATTCAAATACCCGCGCGGGACCGGTAAAGACTTGGTTCTGAGAGGGGATACCCGCGACTTTCACGATTGCGCCTTCGGGGGCCAGATTGCCCTTGAGGCCAACAACACCGCCGGTTTTGGTCAGCGGCGCGTCGATGGGATAGATCACCTTGCCGTCGGCTTCGCGTTCGATTAGCTCCAGCTCCTCACCGATGCTGCGGCCGCTGGCCGTAATGCAATCCTCGTGGATCAGCCCCGCCTTGCGCAGTTCCTTCATCACCACCGGGATACCGCCCACATCATAGAGATCCTTGGCGACATAGGCACCACCGGGCTTGAGATCGACGAAGTAGGGTGTGTCGCGGAAAATCTCGCAAACGTCATCGAGGAAAAAGTCGATGCCCGCCTCATGCGCGATGGCAGGCAGGTGCAGCCCTGCATTGGTCGACCCACCAGTGCATGCCACGACCCGTGCCGCGTTTTGCAGGCTTTTCAGTGTGACCACATCGCGCGCACGGATGTTCTTTTCCAGCAGGGTCATAACCGCACGACCCGACGCCTCACCATAGGCGTCGCGGCTCTCGTAAGGGGCCGGCATGCCGGAACTGTTCATCAACGCCAAACCGATCGCCTCGGATACGCAGGCCATCGTGTTGGCGGTAAACTGACCACCACACGCACCGGAGCTGGGGCAAGCCACGCGCTCCAGCATATCCAGCGCCTTGTCGGACATGGTGCCGTTCTGATGGCGGCCCACTGCCTCGAACATATCCTGCACCGTCAGATCGCGACTGCGGAAATCCTCTGGGATTTCCTCGACCTGAGGCGCCTTGCCCGGCAGGATCGACCCACCGTAGATAAAGACCGACGGCGTGTTCAGCCGCACCATTGCCATCATCATTCCCGGCAGCGATTTGTCGCACCCTGCCAGACCAACAATGGCGTCATAGGCGTGCCCGCGCATCGTCAGCTCGACTGTGTCGGCGATCGCTTCGCGGCTGGCCAGACTCGACCGCATCCCTTCGTGACCCATCGCAATGCCGTCGGTAACGGTGATCGTGGTGAACTCGCGCGGCGTGCCATAGGCCTGCTTCACGCCCATCTTGACCGCCTGCGCCTGTCGGTTCAGCGCGATGTTGCACGGTGCCGCCTCGTTCCAGCAGGTTGCAACGCCGACCAGCGGCTGGTGAATCTCTTCCTCGCTGACGCCCATCGCATACATATAGGACCGGTGCGGTGCCTTGGATGGGCCTTCGGTCACGTAGCGGCTGGGCAATTTTGATTTGTCGAACTTGGTCATGGCTTGGCCTCGCGGTGCTGTGTTTGCATTGGCATAGGCGAGCGGCGCGCAGCGTGCAAGCGCGGGCACAAGGTTTGCGGCCCGGGCAATTGCACCGGCACGTCGTCCGCACTAGCGTGCCCCCATGAAATACGAGCCACATTTGCACCTGATCGCACCAGCGCGCGGCAGCCATGAGATATGGCGACTGCTCGTCGGCATTGTCCTGATCGCCGCGCTCTTTCTGGTCATGACGATGGTCTACGGTTCGCTATGCGACCTGTGGCTGCCAGACACCGCATGGGGTCACAACGGTCGCGGACTTCAGGATGCCAGCACGCCTTGGGGCACGTTGGCAAATCTCTACATCTTTGTGCTGCTCATCATCGCGACCTGGGCAACGTTGCTGCTGTTGCACACCCGGCAACTGCGCAGCCTCTTTGGCCCACCGGCACTGGCCCTCGGGCAATTCCGGCATGTCCTGATCGCATTGATATTGTTGACCGCCCTCATATTTGCCCTGCCTGCACCCGATGCCCTGACACCGGAACGGCATCTGGAATGGCCGGTCTGGCTGGCGTTTCTCCTCCCTGCCCTGATTGGCGTCACGCTACAGGTCAGCGCCGAAGAGATCCTTTTCCGCGGCTACCTGCAAAGCCAGCTTGCCGCGCGTTTTTCCCACCCCGCACTCTGGATGGGGCTGCCAACAGCACTTTTTGCGGCCCTGCATTACGCACCCAGCCAGACGGGGGACAATGCCTGGATCGTGGTCCTGTGGGCCGGTCTCTTTGGACTGGCTGCCGCCGATCTGACGGCGCGCAGCGGAACGCTTGGACCTGCAATTGCCCTGCATCTGATCAACAATGTCAGTGCATTGCTACTGGTGGCCCCTGCCGGCGTATTCGATGGGCTGGCGCTCTATAGTTACCCGTTCGGAATGGACGACACCGACATCATCCGAACGTGGTTTCCCGTCGACCTGATGCTGTTGCTATGCAGCTGGCTGGCCGCACGGCTGGCACTGCGCGTCTAGGGCGCAAAACTGCGCATCACACCGACACGCTTGAATTGCAATTTGCCGCGCAGCGTCCTATTTCAGTTCAAATCGCATTGCCAAGGGGCCGATTTCGCATGAACTGGATTACCAACTATATGCGTCCGCGCATCAACTCGATCTTCTCACGCCGCGAGATGCCCGAGAACCTTTGGACCAAATGCGAGGAATGCGGCACGATGCTGTTTCATCGCGAACTGACGCAGAATCAGAATGTCTGCACCGGCTGCGGCCACCACATGAACATCGCGCCACGCGACCGGTTCAAGTCGCTATTCGATGGCGGCATCTTTGCCGAGGTCGATGTCCCCGCCCCGACCACCGACCCGCTGCATTTCCGCGACCAAAAGAAATACCCCGAACGGATGAAGGCCGCACAAAAGGCCACCGGCGAAAAAGAGGCGATGCTGGTCGCCACCGGCGAAATCGGGCGCACACCCATTGTCGCTGCCGCGCAGGATTTTTCATTCATGGCCGGGTCTATGGGCATGTATGTCGGCAACGCGATCATCGCTGCTGCCGAAACCGCTGTTAAGCTCAAACGCCCGCTGATCCTGTTCTCTGCCGCAGGTGGCGCACGTATGCAGGAGGGCATCCTGTCGCTGATGCAGATGCCGCGCACGACCGTCGCTGTGCAGATGCTCAAGGAAGCGGGCCTGCCCTATATCGTCGTGCTGACCCACCCCACAACGGGCGGCGTCACTGCGTCCTATGCGATGCTGGGCGACGTGCAGATTGCCGAACCGGGCGCGCTGATCTGTTTTGCCGGACCGCGCGTGATTGAGCAGACCATTCGCGAAAAACTGCCCGAAGGGTTCCAGCGTGCCGAATACCTGCTGGATCACGGCATGTTGGACCGCGTGACGCCGCGCCCCAAAATGCGTGACGAATTGATCTCGATCACCCGTTTGCTGCTGAACCTGCCGCCTGCAATCGCTGGCGATCTACCCCCGCCCACAGCAGAAGCGCCCGATGCGGCAGAGGAACCGCCCACCCCCGAGAAGGCCCCGACCAAGGCATGAACACCCCCGGATCGGATGTCATCCTTGAACGGATGATGGCGCTGCACCCAAAGATTATCGATCTCACGCTCGACCGCGTCTGGCGGTTGTTACAGGCGTTGGGCAACCCACAGGATGCGCTGCCGCCGGTGATCCACCTCGCCGGCACCAACGGCAAGGGCAGCACGCAGGCGATGCTGCGCGCCGGGCTGGAGGGCGCAGGCAAAAGCGTCCATGCCTATACCTCGCCGCATCTGGCGCGGTTCCACGAACGCATTCGCATTGCCGGGCACCTCATCACCGAGGACGCGCTCACCGACGTGCTGGATGAATGCTACCGCGCGAACGGCAGCGACAGCATCACCTATTTCGAGATCACGACATGCGCCGCCTTGCTGGCCATGTCGCGGACTCCGGCGGATTACACCCTGCTGGAGGTGGGTCTGGGCGGGCGGCTTGATGCCACCAACGTCATCGCCCAACCCGCGCTGACAATCATCACGCCCATCTCGATGGATCACGAGCAATACCTAGGCAACACCCTCGCCGCGATCGCGGGCGAAAAGGCCGGGATCATCAAGCGCGGGGTGCCCTGCATCGTCGGACCGCAACCCGACGAAGTGATGGACGTGATCGAGACGGTCGCCACCCGGCTTGGCGCGCCGCTGATCGCACAGGGCCAGCACTGGCACGCTTATGCGGAAAATGACCGACTCATCTATCAGGATGAAACCGGCCTGCTTGACCTGCCGCTGCCCAACCTGCCCGGCGCGCACCAGATCGAGAACGCTGGCGCGGCACTGGCCGCACTGCGTCATCTCGAGATGGGCGAAGCCGCCAATGTCGCCGCCGTTTCGCAGGCGCATTGGCCTGCGCGAATGCAGCGGCTACGGCACGGCCCGCTGGCCGACGCCGCTCCAGAGGCCGAGCTGTGGCTGGATGGTGGCCACAACGCCGCGGCAGGCGTAGCCCTCGGGCGGCATCTGGCCAGTCTGCCGAAACGCCCGACACATCTGATCTGCGGAATGCTGAATACCAAGGATGTGACTGGCTACCTGCGCCCACTGGCCGCAGAGGCCGACAGTCTAACCGCAGTCGCCATCCCCGGCGAAGCGAACACCCTGCCCGCCGAAACCACGGCAGAGGCGGCACATCAGGTCGGCATGTCTGCCAGCACCGCCGGTTCGGTCAACGCGGCCCTGACTGCGATCATCGCCGCGAACCCACGCGCGCGGGTGCTGATCTGCGGGTCACTCTACCTTGCCGGGAACGTCCTGCGCGAAAACGGCTGACAGCCCGAAAAAAATGCGTTGGCCAAGTGCCGGAAACGACTCGTCTTTTTTTCATAACGCCCTCGAAATGAGGCCTCTAAACCTAGGGGTTGCCCACTTTATATTGACGCTTTTGCGTAATTTCTTCTATATTTACCCCAGAAATCAAGGCATGCGCACCTGAGAACAGAACGATGCATGCGTGATGCGAAGGGGACAGCAGGGTGACGGGACGGGGCAAACAGGCGATTGAGCGCACAACGTCTGACGTTTACGTAACCGCCTTGATTGCCCACAGACTGCGTGACACCCAATGATCCGCGCTTTCCTGATTTTCGCGGGATTTCTCAGTATCACCATTGCCCTCATCCTTATCCAGCCAACCGCCGGCTTGCGGGCCCCCGGCGGCGACATGGAGACCGGCAACGTAACGCGGTCAGGCAGCACGCTCGACAATCTGACGACCGCCACTCGCGGCGCGGCAGCCGACGCATCTGAAAATGACCCGCTCAGCTTTGGCCTGATGGACACCACGCCAACAGCCCCGGCCCGCACCGACAACAGCGTGCTTGCATCGTTTACATCCACAACCGCCCAGCAGGACCAGCCCCAGCAGCACGCCAGCGCAGGACTGGAAACCATGATCGTCAAGGCGCTGCAACAAGGCCAGAGCCAAGCCTACATTGACGCGCTGGTGAATGATGCCGCCCAGCGGGGCAAGGTCGAGGTGCCCGGTGAACTGGTAACAGAGGATGGCCGCGTCGATACCGGCACCCTGCTCAGCGTACTCAGCGGGCGCACCAAACCACAGGTCGAGGGGCCGCAAAGCGGGTTTTACGTGGTCCGCACCGGCGACAGCCTCGCCTCCATCGCCTATCGATTTTACGGCAGAACCAGCTATACGGACGAAATTATCAGCGCCAATCGCACGCAGCTCGGTCAGAACGGTCAGTTGACCGTTGGCCAGCGGCTGATCATGCCGGCGCTCTGACAGCGACAACGAGGGACAACAGGCAGCAGCACCGAAACATCGTGGCAGGCGTGACTGAGGGGCCGGTTCAACGGCCCCCTTTCATTTTTACCGACCGATTCTCCAGTCATAGCGAGCCATCTGCGGCGGAGTGAAATCGCTTGTTGTTCATCGTCTGCCCATTATCATCGGACTATGTCTGACGTTCACCCATCAAAGCGCAGTTTGCTTGTCCTCGATATCGACGAAACGCTTATCCACGGGTCAGAGATACCACTGGACCGGCCAGCCGATTTTCGCGTTGCACAGTTCCACATTTACAAACGACCACATCTTGCTGGCTTTCTGGCCGCGTGTGCCGATTGGTACGATTTGGGGATCTGGTCCTCTGCATCCGAATCCTACGTTCAGCAAATCGTGCATGAAGTGTTCCCCGCGCCAGAGGCCATCAGATTCATCTGGGGGCAATCCAGAACCACGATGCGCCGATCCATGCCCAGCGATTTCGAGCGGTTCGGACGCGATATTGGGAGCTATCACTATCAAAAACGGCTTCAGAAACTGAAACGGTTCGGCTGGCCCCTACAGCGCATACTCCTCGTCGATGACTCGCCCGAGAAATGTGCGGCGAATTATGGCAACGCAATCTATGTCGCGCCATTCCACGGTCAGGAAGCCGACGGTGAACTGCCCCACCTTGCCAGCTACCTACAATCGTTGAAGGATTGCGACGACTACAGACGCTTGGAAAAACGTGGCTGGCGCCAGTCGTCACAGCCAATGGAACTCTAGGTCAGTAGCACGGAAGGGTCGCCAGATGCCGGCCATCCATGATGTCGCTGACACCTGTCTGGCTTGCTCAATACGGGCAATGTGGTATCCTAGCTCACAGCCTGAGGCAGATGCTCTCAGGTAATGGAGATTTTATGCAAGAGCTGCGGGTCACCGCCAGTTCCTAGGTCCTTACGGACCACCGGGAACACCAGACACAAACAGGACACTCACGCGTTCGGCTGAGTGACCGATTTTTGTAGTCTAAAGAAATCGAGACAATCAGTTGAGAAGTCAAAAACACGACCAACGTGTTTTGCGCCCAGCGAACAGGTTTGCCCGTCGGCCATCGTGGCCACGGCTTGCTTTCGTTCAGGCGCATATCAACCCAAATGAACAAGGTACGAAAGCAATGAACGACGCAATACCCACGATCCGCGCATACCACGCAGACGACATTGAACCCGTGATGGCAGCTTGGCGAGGTGCAAACGCGCTTGCCCATCCGTTTCTGGCCACAGATTTTGTTGCCGAAGTAGAGCAGGCAATCCGCAACATCTATGTGCCGCAGGCAGAAACCTACGTGCTCGAAGTCGACGGCGCGGTTGTTGGTTTCATTGCTCTGTTGGGTGCTGAAATCGGCGGCCTGTTTCTTGATCCGGCACAACATGGCAACGGCTACGGCAGGGCGATGGTCGATCACGCCGTCGCGCTCAAAGGCCCGCTAAGGGTCGATGTGTTTCGTGACAACGCAATCGGGCGGGCCTTCTATGAACGCTACGGGTTCGAATTCGTGGCGGACGAACTGCATGAACCGTCGGGTCAGATGAATCGTACGATGGCCATGCCGGGTGCCTGACAACACGGATGTGATTGCACATAAAAAAAACCGCGCCCTAGCTGGCGCGGTTTATTCATTTTTTTCAGATGTAACCGCTTAGTGCAGCTTGGCATCCACTGTCTTGATCGCGTCGTCGATCAGCGCATTGCCGTCGGCGGCGGTCATCTGCTTGGCGATCACCTCGCGGGCGGCGGCCACGGCAATGGACACAGCACGGTCGCGCACTTCCTTGACCGCGCTCGCTTCGGCAGAGGCAATCTGATCATCGGCAGCACGCAAACGGCGGTCGATTGATTTCTTCAGATCTTCCTGCGCCTGTTCGGCTGCAGCGGAGGCTTCGGATTTTGCGTGCTCGACGATACGGCTCGCTTGCTCCTCGACCTCTTTTTGCTTGCGCTCGTAGCTGGCCAGCAGGCTCTGCGCTTCTTCACGCAGCGCGCGAGCTTCATCCAGCTCAGATTTGATACCCTCAGCGCGCTTGTCCAGCATCTTGCCCAACATCGTTGGTACCTTGAGGTAGAGCAGGACAGAGACAAAGAGGATAAACGAGATTGCGACCACGAAATTCGTGTTCGACAGCGAGAAGAAAGGCCCACCCGCCGCAAAGGCAGGGTTGGCAGTTGTCAGGGCAATGAGAATGGCAAGTTTGCGCATGATATTACCCTTTCACTCGCGACGATACGGCCGCATTGACGGTTTTGGCATCGGCCTTGCCGCCCATCGCCGCAACGATGGCCTTGGCAGTATCCTTTGCCACTTCCTCGACGCTTTCCATTGCACCGGCACGGATTTCAGCGATCTTCTTTTCGCCTTCCGCAGTCCGGGCTGAGATCTCGGCATCGGCCTTGGCCATCGCCGCATCGAGTTCGGCTTTGATCGCCGCCTTGTTCTCGGCAATGATCGCCTGCGCGTCGGTGCGCGCATCGGCCAGTGCCTTGTTATAGATTTCTTCAGCTTCCACGGCCTTGACCTTCAGGTCTTCGGCAGCAGCGATATCATTGGTAATCGTGCCTTGGCGTTCCGCAAGGATCGCCGCGATGCGCGGCAGCGCAATACGTGACAGCACGAAGAAGATCACGACAAGCGTGACCGCAAGCCAGAAAATCTGGTTGCCCATCCATTCCGGGCAAAGCTGCGGCATGCCAATGGCGCCGCCGTGGCTGTCCACGCACTTGCCAGCTTCTTCCAGCGCGATAGGGCTTACATGCCCTTCGACAGCAGCTGTGGTTTCGGTCGCCATGTCGTCGTCCTCTCTTAACGAAACTTTCCGTGTACACCGGGTGGCAGCATCGCCCCCACCCGGCCGTAAGGATCAGATTTCGTAAGCTTAGACAGCGAACATCAGCAGAAGTGCCACGAGGAACGAGAAGATCCCCAGCGCTTCCGAGAACGCGATACCGATGAACATGGTGGCCGTTTGGCCGCCAGCTGCTGACGGATTGCGCAGAGCGCCCGACAGGAAATTGCCCACAACGTGGCCCACACCAACAGCAGCACCGCCCATACCTGTACAGGCCAGACCCGCGCCAATGTATGCGCCCATTTGTACGACGTCACCTTCCATTTGATTTCTCCTTACGATGGAATTGAGTTGTTTTCGGTTGTTCGTATGCGGATCATTCCGCGGTTGTTGCGTAGGCCGGGCTTCAGCCCGGCACCCCTTAGTGGTGCGGATGCAGCGCGTCCTTCAGATACACACATGTCAGGATGGTAAAGACATAGGCCTGAATGAATGCCACCAGCACCTCCAGCGCGTAGATCGCCGTGATCGCGATGATGCTCAGCGGCGTCACCAGCACACCGATCCAGCCAATCAGGATCATCGGGGCAAAGGCCGCGAACACCTTGATCACGGCGTGACCGGCCATCATGTTGCCCGCCAGACGAATAGAGTGGCTGACAGGGCGCACGAAGTAGGAAATCACCTCGATCAGCGCCAGAATGGGCCGCAGCGGCAGCGGTGCCGAGCTAATCCAGAACACGCTGAGAAAGCCCAGACCGTGCTTGAAGAAGCCCATCAGGGTCACGGTCAGGAACACCAGCATCGCCAGCACGGCCGTCACGGCAATGTGGCTGGTGGTGGTGAACGCGCCGGGCAGCAACCCGAGGAAGTTCGAGAACACGATAAAGACGAACAGCGTCATGATGTAGGGGAAATATGGCAGTGCGTCCTTGCCCGCGACATCCTCGACCATCTTGCGAATGAAGCCATAGCACAGCTCTGCAACCGACTGCATCCGCGATGGGATTGTCGAGCGCCCCGAGGTACCCAGCACCAGCAGGCCGATCGTCGCCAGAACCGCCAGCGCCATCCACAATGTCACGTTGGTGACTGTGAAAACGCCTACTGCGCCATCACCAAAGAGCGGCTTGACGATGAATTGGTCCATCGGGTGAAAGACCAGTTCCATGCCCTTTGTCGCGCCTTCGTGGGTTTCAGTCGCCATCTCTTGCCCTCTCGTCTCCGCCGGTCTGTTCCGGCAGTTTGTCCCTGGCCGTTTCGGCCGTCTGCGTTTGCTGGATTTCCGTCGCGCTGCGCATCATCACCTTGATGCCGGCCGCGAGGCCCAACAATGTAAAAATCACGAGGAAGATCGGGAGCGTCCCGAACAGGCTGTCCAGCCCGTACCCCATGCCGAAACCGATCAACAGACCGACCACCATCTCGATCACCATGCGCCAGGCCAGATGTGCCTGAGAATAGTGCTCATCCGTATGCTTCTTGGTTTGTACCGGGCCTTTCAGCGCCTCGATCTTTGCCTCTAGCGCCTTCAGTCGCTCGGCCTGATCGGGGTCTGTCACGCGCGAAACCTCTCACGGATTGTTCGGGTCAGTGCTATGCGCGGTCGCGCCCTGAGTCAAGCGCGGCTCCGCCGCAGGTCTCTCCCATTCAGAGCATTGTTTTTTAATACATTTTCGCTTTACCCAACATCGACCAGGATGTCCCCCACCCCCGGAACACGCGGCACGGGGTCATCAGAGTATATTCAACCGTTTGGTTGAGTATCTCCAGCGGGTTGCTCACGCACCACCATCACCGAGACCGAGGCATGCGCCGCCAGATGCCCGCTATGCGACGCGGTGACGACCAGATCAGCCCGGAGGGGGTCGATCGCAAACCGTAGTCGTCCGTCCACATCGACAGCCGGGTTGGGCGTGGGGATGTTCAGCGTCACGACTGCCAGATCACGGCTCGCGGACCATCGTCAGGGGCGCGCCATAAAGCTTGGCCAGATCGCAAGACACCTCAATGGCGCGGGCCAGAGCATCCTTTTCGGCCAGATTGACCGGCACCATGATGTGTTGAAACATTGCGTGCCCTTCCATGCTCTGATGTCAGAACATGTGGGCACAGCGCGCCTTGCACTATGTCAAGCGGAGGCCGCGACAGTTGACGTATGGCCCTGCCTGACGATAGTGCGGGCCATGTCTGACCCGCTCGATCTTGTCTTTGCCGCTCTTGCGGATCCCACGCGCCGCGCGATCCTCGCGATGCTGCTAGAGGATGACATGGCCGTGACCGACGTGGCAGAGCCGTTCGAGATGAGCCTCGCCGCGATCTCCAAACACCTCAACATTCTCAGCCGCGCCGGCCTGATCTCTCAGGAACGGCGCGGCCGGGTAAAGTGGTGCAAGCTAGAGCCTGGCGCGCTCAAAGGCGCGTCGGTCTGG
Organism: Roseovarius pelagicus; assembly: GCF_025639885.1. NCBI lineage: Bacteria > Pseudomonadati > Pseudomonadota > Alphaproteobacteria > Rhodobacterales > Roseobacteraceae > Roseovarius > Roseovarius pelagicus. The sequence goes on from NZ_CP106738.1 coordinate 1,694,871, forward strand.
ATGCAGGGCTTTGGTCAGTTCGAGCCGGTGAACCTCGATGCGTTCGAGAGGTTCCTCAACGCGGAACTGCCCGGAGAGACCTACGAGTAGGCGCTCACAATACGAATTGAACGATGGCCAGAACGATCACGACGAGGCCGACGAGATATATAATACTACGCATAGGTATCCCTTTCCTTGGTTGTCACAGTTTAACTGCACTGGATCGGATTTGGTTCCATCGACCAGAATTTATCTGCAGCACTGACCGCGCATCCCCGTGCCGGCGCGACAGGGCGCAGGATTATCTCCGGTCTTGCTCTCCGCGCTTGACGCCGTGAACGGTCAGGCGAGATAATGAATTTGTATCCCAGCCCGCCGGAGACGTTCATGCGATTGGCAAACTCAGCAATCATCTTGATTGCCCTTCTCACGCTATTCGCTGGCACCCTTCGGGCAACTGCCGACATCAATGACCCAAAATACGCAGGGCTCTTTGAACCGATCCAACAGCAGCGACTGACATCCGACGACAAACGGTTCCTGCAACTCGCCCTTGCCTTCGAGAACAAATATCTGGGCTTGCTGGACGGCCAATGGGGCGCGGGCAGCCGCAAGGCTCTGTCGCGTTACTCCTATCACCAGTTTGACGCCGCGCCAGTCAACATACACCTTGCGGCGCTCTTTCTATCCGCTGCCACGCGGATCGCAGACAGCGGCTGGGACATGATTTATCTCGACACTTACGGGCTGTCGTTGCTGTTTCCTCTCGACGCCTATCAGCGTGACGCCGACAGCGGCACGTTTCAGAACTGGAGCCACACCAATAGCTCGCTTGCCATCGCGGCGGGCCGGTCTGATTTCGCAGGGGCCAAGGCCTATCATGCCTATGGTCTCGATAAGGCAGCGGGTTACACGCCCTATACCGTGCGCCGGGAACGGACCTGGATTACATCAACCCGTGGCGGCGACGGACTGCTGTATGTCCGTTCAGATTATGTCAATCGGGGATGGACCACCATCATCCTTTCGGCAACCCCAGCCGATCAGGGTATTCTGAACGCGGTCGCGGCCAGCCTCGGCACGGGGCGGCGCGACCCGATCCGATTTTCCCGTGACGGCTATCTCGATCATATCGTTACCCTCTTTCTCGAAATCGCAGACGAAGACACCACACCGCCACAAACGGGTCGTGACACACCCAGCATCGGCACGGCAAAGCCAGAGACGTCCCATGCCAGCAGCGGCACCGGGTTCGTGGTGAATGATCGCGGCGATGTCCTGACGAACGCGCATGTGGCCGGTGACTGCAAACACATCATGGTCGATGGCACCCCCGCGCAGATGGTCGCGCAGTCCAAGGTTTTCGATCTGGCCGTCATCAATGCCCCGGACAAATCCGGCGGCGCGCACGCCCGGTTTGCGTCTGCCCCCGCGCAGCTCAATTCCGACGTGCTGGTTGCAGGCTTTCCGCTCAGCGACCTGCTCGAGGGGCTCAACGTGACGCGCGGCGTTGTCTCTTCGCTCAAAGGCGTTCGGGGTGACAGCTTCAACATGCAGATTTCCGCCGCCGTACAGGCCGGGAATTCGGGCGGCCCGTTACTGGACAGTGCCGGGCTGATTGTTGGCGTCGTGGTCGCAAAGCTGCGACAGGATTTCGTCCAAGAGGCCACCGGCTCGGTCCCCGAAAACGTGAATTTCGCGGTGCGCGGAGAAATCGCCAAGCTCTTTCTCGCGCAGAATTCGGTGCCGATCACCATCGGTACCCCGACAACCCGGCCCACGCCGGTAGAACTGGGCGCCCACGCTTCTGACATCACCGTTTTTATCGAGTGCAGATAACGTGCGCACCTGCGCGCCTACAGCGTTTCCTCATCCTTCAGCAGCATCAACAGCGCAAGGATGGTCAGCGCCACACCTGCCAGCACCAGCAGCGGTGGCAAATCATGACCCAGCGCGGCCTGCCATAGCAGTACCCAGCTGGGCGTCAGATAAGTATAGGCCATTACCTTGGCGCTCGGTAGCCGCAGCGACGCAAATTGCAGCAGAACGAAAGTGACGGCACTGGCAAAGACCGCCACATAGATCAGTGTGATCCAGACGATCCCCGGCAAGGCAGTCCAGTCAGTCGCCGCAATATCGCCCGCCCCCGCGACCAGCAGGATCAGCGCCGCCGCCAACAACGTCCCGAATGAGAACACAACCGGCGGCTCGCCCCGGTTCAGCTTGCGCACCAGCGGTGTGTAGATGGCGTGCGCGACACAGCCCCAGAAATAGATGAACTCGCCACGCCCGACCTCGAACGCCAACAGCGCCGCCATGTCCGCGCGAAAGATGACCCACAGCGCGCCCGCCGCCCCCACGCTCAGCGCCAGCGCCATGCGCCGCGTGGTAATTTGGCGCAGCAGCAGATATCCTGCGGCACCAGAGATCAGCGGCGTCAGGGTGAACACCGCCGCCGCCGATACCGGTGGCGCGGTCTTCAGCCCCTCGAACATCAGGACAAAATAGATGCCCATCAGACTGCCCAACACCAAGTATCGCCAAGGTGCGACAAACGCACTGCGCGGCAGCCCATGCGTGGCCAGCGCCGCCGCCCCGACAATCGCCGCCGCAATCACAAAGCGCACAGCATTCAGCGCCGTGGGCGCGATGTAATCTGCCGCCATTGAGCCCAGCGCGAACGATCCCGCGATCAACCCGGAAAAGCAGAACATGGCCAGATGGCCCGCCAACCCTCGCGTCACGCCGCTTCCCAGTTCTTGGCATGATCCTTCAGGAACCCTAGAAATGCCTGCACCTTGGTCGTGCGATGCAGGTCCATATGCGTCACCAGCCACAGGGGTGTCGACCATTCCTCCAACGGGGCGTGGACCTCGACCAGTCCGCCCATCTCGGCGGCTTGCAGTCGCGACATGAACCCGATGCCCGCTCCCTCGGCGATGGCTCGGCGCAGGGCATGCACATCACCGCTACGGAACACAATCGCCTGATCGGGCACGTTCTCTCGCAGCCAGCGGGCAAATGGCGCGCGCGACTTCGGATCATCCATACTGACAAACCGGTGCGCAGGATACTTGGCGACGCTTTCGGGCATACCATTCTCTGCGATGTATGCCGCGCTCGCAAACAGTGCGATGGGCTGGCGAAAGAACTGCTGCACCACGTTGTCAGGCTGGTCCGGCACGCTGCCTGCGCGGATCGCAACATGCGCCTCGCCGTATTCCAGCCGAAACAGGCGGTTCCCGGTCAGATAACGCACCATGATTTCGGGGTATTCCCGCTGGAACGCGGCCAGCACCGGCACGATCAGATGGCTCAATCCGCCCAGAGATGTCACCACCAACTCGCCCGAGACCGCATCGCCCTGCCCCTTGATCCGCCCGGCCAGTTGCGCAAACTGCTCGTCCGTGGCCTGCGCCACGCGCAGCAGGTCCTCGCCCGCCTCGGTCGGGGTATAGCCGCGCGCGTGGCGCTGAAACAGCCGCACGCCCAGCCGATCCTCCAGCGCGTCGATATGACGGATGACAGTGGCATGATGCACGCCCAGCACCTCTGCCGCCCCGCTGACCGTACCGACGCGCGCCACGTTAAAGGCGGTTCTGATTTCGTCCCAGTTGTTCATGGTCACTCTGTGCAAAAGCTAACATATGAGCGCCATTTTCCCCGGTTCGTTCGTAAATGCAAGCTTATTCCCCACGACGACTCACCGAACCAGTCCCGACGACACGCGTTTTTAAGTGCGTTCGGATATCTGACGGAGGCGCCCCAGAGTCGCGGCCTTTTATGGACACACTCCAGCAGAAAGATGCGCCGGGAGACAAGATCACTTGGCGCAGAATAACCTACTTTAGCTTCAACGTGCCATGCTGCACCGGAAACCCTCTTTGATTGCGTGGAATTCTGCATAGCTCTGTCCATCCGCCTCCGCGTTCATAGGCATTACAAACGAACTGGAATGAATACTTGCATGATGACAAATCGTCGGCGCACGAATCTATACTGGTCTCCACGCTCCAGCCGTACATGTATGTGTTTCCGAAAAAACTACCGTTATCCGCGGTCCTCATGGCGCATTTGCCATTCTCCCAACGGGGTATGAACCCAGAGGCGGTAAATGGTGTGTTGGGCGCGCATTGATCTTTCAGAAGGTTGCTGACCTGCGTGTGGATATGCTCCGCCGCACTGGTCAGAACCTGTTGCCGCTTTGCTGTCTCGTTGATCTGATCGATGACTTTTGCAATCTTGCTTTCCTGCCCCTCTACTTCGGGCAGCGCGGGTGCCTGTGACAACAAGCTGATATTCGAGGTTACCTTGAACCCTTTCGCTTCAAATTTTCCAGACGCATATTTGCGACCTGATCCAGTAATGTAGAAAGCGACCGTGGGGTTAAATACCTTATCCGCTAGCAACTTCGCAGTGACCCCGCTGGGCCTAAGATCGCCAACAAGACAGTCCTCCATCTTATTTGTATAGGCTGCGCTGATCGGGCCGACCCGAAATTGAAGTGACTCAATAATGTGCTTGCTCAATAGCGCGTCTGCAACAATCGAATATTGCAGCTTTGCCTGATTACACATTTTCTTTGGCGCATAAATTTTCAACGCGGGGCTGTCGAAAACCAACTCGCTGGAGTTTCTGGATATGCTGTTCTGCTCAGGTGTTTCGGTCTGATTGGCTGCGCTGCTCTGTTCTTGCTTCATCCCCGCAGCCAGCAACACCTGATCCAATAGCTCACACGTCATATTTTTGTAATACAACGCATACAGCGCCTTGCGTTCTTTCTCCTTTGATCCGGGCATCTCGAAGACCGCCAGCTTCTCCAGACCTCCTCTTAATCCGTCCGGTGATGCGTAAGGGTTTCGGCAGCGTTTTTGATCGGCTTGCAAGGTGCTCCGGATCACCGGTGCCCGGCTGGTCTTCAGCAGCGCCAGAACACAGGCCGTCGCCCCTTTCTGCGTGTATGAATTTTCGCATTCTTTCAGAGACGGATTTTCAAAGCCAAATGGCTGCAACACCCTGAACGTCCCGGCGCAGTGCGATGGTTTGGTACCGAACGCCATCTTATGCTCTCGTTCGATATAGGTCATGAGCTTCAGCAAATCATTGGTCAGTTCATAGCAACCCGGTACAGCCACAGTGCGGCGGGATTTATATGCTTTCGATTGTTTATCCAAAGCCCTCCAATAGACGTCAAACGTGTCATCCTGATTGTCTTTGGCGTGTTTTTTGACCGCCGCCAGACAATCAGAAACCTTTTTCAGAGATGAGGTTTCCCCACAGATCGGCTCTGCGGGTTCGTCTTCTTTCTGCGCAGTTTCTGCCTTCACAGTCTCCGCCTTCGCCGTCTCGGCTGGTTGTCCCTGCCCGCTCGCGATGATGTCGCCGCTCCCAGCGTTCTCAGCATCGGTCTTTTGCTCAGGCAAGGTATCGCTGTTTTTCTCAGGGGCTTCAGCCGTGACAGTCGGCGTCTGGCCCTCTGGCTGCTCTGCCGCAGGATTAACAACGCCCGTCTCATCCCGCACAATCGCCCCGATGGCGGCAACCGCGTCGATATCCGCCCCCGGCCAGCGACTGTTACAGCGTGCCCGCGCATCGGTCAGTTTAACGAGGCGGAACCGCGCCTCCCCCTTCGGCACATATCTGGCTATGTCGATCGCTGCGGTCGCACCACTGATCCGACCCAGCTCATGCCATGTCTCACCGTTCTCGGAGATTGAAACATCGGTGGCTTCAACATCATCGCCAACCTCGAACACGTAGAGATCAGGACCCTCGACATTCACGAGAAAATTGTCATCGAATGAAAGGACAACAACCCCACCACAGCCGAGCGTCAAGGCATTCGTATCTTTCCCGTCAGGATGGCCCAGCGCCGCTTTGGGATCGGCATATTGCGGCTCAGAGGACGGTCTTCCGATTTCAAAGCTGACAACGCTATCTGCAAATGACACCTCCCCCATCGGGAAAACGATATCCTCCCCACGATCTGTCACCGTCAGCGCGCCTTGCGCTGCCAGAGGCAATGTGTTGAACGACAGCAGGGCAATCTGCATAACAAAGACCAAAAAAGAAAACATTTTCAATAAAGACATCGTTAAAACCTCCTTGCGGTCCAAATCTCCACGGTCGGGACCAGAACAACTGTGCTAAGACGCGAGTGAAACATCAACAGCGTCTGGCCATCTGCATACTCTTGCGCAGGGGCACCCTGCCTCGCGGACCATACCGATACCTGCAAAAGGGGTGCAGACTTGACTCGCCCCCGCCCCCCGCCTAAAAGCCAGCGCAACTCCGGGAGTCTGTCATGCTTCCGGTCCCATGGCCTCTGGCCGGGATCGCCCTCCGTCAGCGCGTTGCGCCCACGGGGGACATTGGCATTTGGGCCGGCCCTTCTTATTCTTGAAGGGCCAGAATTTGGGTAAAGCGGCATAAGGAGCCCCTGAGATGTTTGAAAATCTGTCCGAACGCCTCTCTGGCGTCTTTGATCGCCTGACCAAACAGGGCGCGCTGTCCGAGGACGACGTGAAAACCGCCCTGCGCGAGGTCCGCGTTGCCCTGTTGGAGGCCGACGTATCACTGCCCGTCGCCCGCGATTTCGTGAAACACGTGCAGGAACAGGCCACCGGGCAGGCGGTGACCAAATCCATCACCCCCGGCCAACAGGTCGTCAAAATCGTGCACGACACGCTGGTTCAGACCCTCACCGGCGAGGGCGATCCCGGCGCTCTGAAAATCGACAACGCGCCCGCCCCGATCCTGATGGTCGGCCTGCAAGGCTCGGGTAAAACCACCACCACTGCCAAGCTGGCAAAACGCCTGAAGGAACGCGAGGGCAAGCGCGTGCTGATGGCCTCGCTCGACGTGAACCGCCCTGCCGCGATGGAACAGCTTGCCATTCTCGGCACCCAGATCGGCGTCGACACCCTGCCAATCGTCAAGGGCGAAGACCCCGTCCAGATCGCCAAACGCGCCAAGACTCAGGCCAGCCTCGGTGGCTATGACGTCTACATGCTCGACACCGCGGGCCGCCTGCATATCGACGCAGATCTGATCGCACAGGCCGCCGCCGTGCGCGACGTCGCCAACCCGCGCGAAACGCTGCTGGTGGTCGATGGCCTCACTGGTCAGGACGCTGTCAATGTCGCGACAGAATTTGACGACAAGATCGGCGTGACCGGCGTCGTGCTGACCCGCATGGACGGCGACGGGCGCGGTGGTGCGGCCCTCTCGATGCGCGCCGTTACCGGCAAGCCGATCCGCTTTGTCGGTCTCGGCGAAAAAATGGACGCGATCGAGACGTTCGAACCCGAACGCATTGCAGGTCGCATCCTTGGCATGGGCGACATTGTCAGCCTTGTCGAAAAAGCGCAGGAAACCATCGAGGCCGAACAGGCCGAACGCATGATGCGCCGCTTCCAGAAGGGTCAATTCAACATGAACGACCTGCGGATGCAGCTGGAGCAGATGCAAAAGATGGGCGGCATGGAAGGCGTGATGGGCATGATGCCCGGCATGGGCAAAATGGCCAAACAGGTGCAGGAGGCTGGGTTCGACGACAAGATCCTGATCCGTCAGATCGCCCTGATCCAGTCGATGACCAAAAAAGAGCGCGCCAATCCCAAACTGCTGCAAGCCAGCCGCAAGAAGCGCATCGCCCGCGGCTCCGGTCAGGATGTCTCTGAGCTGAACAAGCTGCTCAAGATGCACCGCCAGATGGGCGACATGATGAAGAAGATGGGGAAAATGGGCAAAGGCGGCATGCTCAAACAGGCGATGAAAGGCATGTTCGGCAAAGGTGGCCCCAGCCCCGAAGAAATGGCCGCCGGAATGGACCCCAAGGCACTGGAACAAGCCGCCAAACAGATGGGCAAAGGCATGCCCGGTGGCGGCTTGCCCGGTCTCGGCGGCGGCATGGGCCTGCCCCCCGGCCTGTCCGGCTTTGGCAAGAAAAAATGATCCGCACGGCGCTTCTCTCCGCGGCCACCGCGCTGGCAGCCTCCCTCGCCATGGCCGAGGCTGACCCGCGCGCAATCCAAAGCTGCGCGCAGGCAGACCCGTCTTTCGTCGCCATCGAAAAGTGCCTGCCCGATGCCGATGTGGCCGTACGCATGCTCGACTTGATCGCAACCGATGCTTTCTTTGGTGCAGGCGGCGCGGATCTGGCCCAACGGTGCATTGCACTCAATGACGAAAAACATGGCCTCACCGGCGCCTGGGCCTGCGCATCGAATGCGATTCAGGCCGCCATCCGTCTTGGCCGTCAGCTGCCAGAGGGCACCACACTCGACGATCCACTCTTTACTGCTCTGAACCGCCCAACGCTACAAGAGCCGCTCGAGACGGCCGAAGATGCAGCACGCGACCGCCACCCGGATAAATCCTTCTGGGGCGGTACAATGTACAGGCCATTGAAATGATCGTGCTTTCATCTTTCCGAAAATACCTCCGCCGGAGGCATCCGACATCGCAGCCGGCTCCAACAGCCGCCGTGATCCAGTGCGTCCGCACCACACTGAGCAGAGCCGCGCGGCAGCGCGCCCTTTGGACCACGCCATGACCCTGACACTGCCTTCTCCTCGGATCGAGACAGATCGCCTCGTCCTGCGCCTGCCCGAAGCGCGCGATATCGACGCCTATGTGGCTTTTCTGACCGATCCAGTGCGCGCCGACGGGTTCGGCGTCGAAAAAGATCGGCCAAAGGCATGGCGCTGGTTCGCACTCAACCTCGGGCACTGGGCGTTGCATGGCTACGGCTATTTCACCATGGAGTGGAAAGAGACCGGACAACCCTGCGGATTGACCGGCATCTGGAATCCCGAAGGCTGGCCAGAGCCAGAACTGGGCTGGGTGGTTTTCGACGGTTTCGAGGGGCGCGGTATTGCCCGCGAAGGTGCGGCGCGCGCTCGGCTCTGGGCTTATGACGCACTCGGCTTCACCACGCTGACCTCCAACATCGTCCCCGGCAACACCCGATCAGTTGCTCTGGCCGAACGGTTGGGCGCGCAGTTCGAGCGCAGTTACGTAAACGTTCAGATGGGCGAGGATCACCTCTATCGCCATCCCGGACCAGAGGCGCTGAAATCGTGATTGCACCCGCTTGCCAAATCCCCACGGTCGATACGCCGGATCTGATCCTGCGCGGCTACCGCGAAGCCGATTTCGACGCGATCGCCGCATTCGGCGCATCAGAGCGCGCCCGCTTCGTTGGTGGCCCGCACGACAGATGGGCCTGCTGGCGCTCGTTTCTCGCCGGTGTGGGTCATTGGGGATTGCGCGGTTTTGGCATGTGGGTGGTCGAGCACCGCTCCTCTGGGCAGGTGGCCGGTCGGGTCGGCATGATTCTGAATGACGGCTGGCACGAACCGGAATTGGGCTGGCATATCTACGACGGTTTCGAGGGGCTTGGCCTTGCCTTTCAGGCCGCACATGCCGCACGCGCCTACGCCGCACAGCATCAGGGCCTGGATCAGGTCATTTCCTACATCAACGCCGAGAATTCCCGCTCCGTGCGTCTCGCGCATCGCCTTGGTGCGACGCTCGAACGCGACACCGAGCTTTTGGGGCAGCCCTGTCAGATATTCCGCCATCCCGCAGTCGCGGACATCACCGCGCCAGGCGCCTCCGAAAGGCAGGCCTGATATGTCGATGATCCAAATTCCCGTGATCGAGACCCGCCGTCTGATCCTGCGCGGCCCCGAACCCGAAGATTATCCCGATTTCAAAGCAACGTTCAGCTCCTACCGCTCGCGCTTCATGGGCGGGCCGCTGAACAAATACGAGGCATGGATGCTCTATGCCGCCGAGATCGGTCACTGGAACATCCGCAACTACGGCATGTGGATGATTCACCACCGCGATGACGACCGCACGCTGGGCATGGCTGGTGGCTGGTCCCCCGCAGGCTGGCCCGAGCGCGAACTCGCTTGGATCATCTGGCCCGGCGAGGCGGGGCGTGGCTACGCGCTGGAGGCGACCCATGCCGCGCGGCGCTATCTCTATGGAACGCTCGATTGGGATGGGGCGGTCAGCTATATTGACCCCAAAAACCTCGACAGTATCCGGCTTGCCGAACGTCTTGGCGCGGTCAAGGACAAGGACGCCGCCACGATCGACGGCAATGATGCGGTCTACCGCCACCCTTCGCCGGAACGGCTGGCCTCCGGTCAGATCGCCGATGGGATTGAACTGGAAATCGGGCACTACTGCGACCCGCTGTTTACACACAAGGGGATGCCAGTTGACTGATTTCATCCCCCATCGCTGCGCCATTTCCTGCGGCCACGCACCGACGCAATACCGACGTGATACCGACGTCCTACCGACACACCATTTTCGCGCCAAGGAAACTGCCCATGTCCAATGATCCAGTCGCCCGCGCCGCCGACGTGCTCAAAGGCCACCGCGAGAGCATTGATCGGCTCGACGCGATCCTCGTCTACACTCTGGGCGAGCGGTTCAAGCACACGCAGGCCGTGGGCAAGCTCAAGGCCGAACATGACCTTCCCCCGTCCGATCCCGCGCGCGAAGCCGCGCAGATCGCACGTCTAGAAGACCTGGCAACGCGGGCCGATCTCGACCCGGAATTCGCCAAGAAGTTCCTGAACTTCATCATCGCTGAAGTCATTCAGCACCACAAAAGCCACCAAACGTAGGGTGGGGTTTCACCCCACCACCCCAACGCCATGAACAGGAGAACAAACCAATGGCCATGAAAATTCGTCTCGCCCGCGGCGGCAGCAAAAAACGCCCCTTCTACCGGATCGTCGCCTCTGACAGCCGCATGCCTCGCGATGGGCGTTTCATCGAGAAACTCGGCACATACAACCCGCTTCTGCCCAAAGACAGCGAAGAGCGCGTCAAGATGGACATGGAGCGCATCCAGTACTGGCTGGGTCAGGGCGCACAACCCACGGACCGCATCAGCCGTATGCTGGAAGCTGCCGGCGCCATCGAGAAAAAAGAGCGCAGCAACCCCAACAAAGGCACGCCGGGCAAAAAAGCGACCGACCGTGCAGAAGAGAAAGCCGCCAAGGCTGCAGCCGCTGAAGAAGCCAAGAACGCCCCTGCCGAGGAAGCCCCGGCAGAAGAAACTGCAGCCGAGGAATAAGATCGGTGACAACGGAAGCACCCAGATTTTCTGCGGACTTCCAACACCGTCTGACCGACCTGATGCGGTGGCGGCGCGATGTGCGTCGCTTTCGCACGGATCCCGTGGACGAGGCACTGCTGACGCGGTGCCTCGACACGTTCTGCCTGTCCCCCTCCGTGGGGTTGAGCGAACCCTGGCGCATCCTGCGCCTGCGCGGTGCCCGCGCGCGTGCGGCAGCGCTTGGCAATTTCAAAGCCGCCAATGCTGATGCGCTGGCGGGGTATGACGGAGAAAAGGCGCAGATTTATAGCCGCCTGAAACTCTCCGGCATGCGCGACGCACCAATACAGCTTGCGATTTTCTGCGACGAAGAAACGCCTAAGGGCGCGGGGCTCGGGGCAGCCACCATGCCCGAGACGCGACGCTATTCGGTTGTCGGGGCGATTACCCACTTCTGGCTCGCCGCACGGGCCCGCGGTCTGGGCGTCGGGTGGGTCTCCATCCTTGATCCCGACCGTTTGGCGCGCGATCTGGACGTGCCCGACACATGGCGACTGGTAGGGTATCTTTGCGTTGGCTGGCCCCAAGATACGGGCCTCACGCCGGAACTGGAAACCGCCGGGTGGGAAGACCGCGCCGGCACATTACAGGTAGAAGAACGATGAGCGAAGACAAGACCATTTGCATCGGAGCCATTGCCGGTGCGTTCGGCGTGCGCGGCGAGGTGCGGCTCAAGAGTTTTGCCGCCCAGCCAGAAGATATCGCCGCCTATGGCCCTCTTAGCACCGAGGATGGCACGCGCGAATTCACCGTTACCCTGACCGGGCAGGCCAAGAATGGGTTCACAGCCCGCCTTAGCGGTGTCACCAGCAAAGAGGCCGCCGACGCGTTGCGCGGTGTGCGCCTCTACACCGACCGTGACCGCCTGCCGACCCTACCCGACGATGAGTTCTATCATGCGGATCTGGAGGGATTAGAGGTATTCGATACGGGCGGCATGTCTTTGGGACGCGTCAAAACCGTGCTGAACCACGGTGCCTCCGATCTGCTGGAAATTGCGCTGCCAAACACCAGCGAAACTGTGCTGCTACCCTTTACCCGCGCTGCGGTGCCGACGGTCGATCTGGCAACGGGGCGCATCGTCGCTGACCCGCCCGATGGGCTGTTTGCCGAAGCGGAACCACGGCAGCCGCGGGAACCATAGGCCGCCACGCGTCGTTATCCTTTTAATCAAGGTGCCATGGTGGTGCCAAATTTGAAAGGAATAACAACATGCTGGGTTGGATTATCACGTTACTCGCCATCGCGGCTATTGCCGCACTTCTGGGTTTTGGCCGCTTGTCGGGCATAGCATTATCCCTCGCGCAACTGCTGATCGTTGTGGCGCTGGTGGTGTTGCTGTTGCTGGCAATCGGGGTTGTCGCCTTATAGCGATCACAGGTTTTCCAGAAGCCCTAGCTGCGGAGCAAAACCGCACATAAGATAACTCTTATGAAATACTTGGTTTTGCTCCGCCCTGAGCGCATGTCTGGATCACGCTGTTGAAGTTACCCGCTCCCTATTCCCGCGCCGGGTTGGCGATGGTGATGATCCCGCTATATGCAGGCCCGATTTTGGCCGGGTGGGGCAGCGCCCCGTTGAGTGTGGTCGTTGTATTCGCTGCGATTTTCACCCTCTACCTGACTGCCACCCGACGAATTGACGTCACGCGCTTGTCAGGCGTCGCCCATCTGGGCCTGTTGGCCTTGGTGCAAATTGCAATTTGTATCGCGCTCTTTTGGTTGGGACGCGTCGCGGCTTCGCTCACGTCTGCGCTGCCGATATCGCTCTGGATCTCGATCGGGCTGACACTAGGTGCTGCTGCGCTGGGTATGCGCCGCTATCGCCACCAGCCCGAGATGGATCAGCTACTGGATCAGGCATTGACTTCGATTAACCACTTCACCAGCTTCGATATGCCCATAGACGCCGACACTGATAGCCTCGTCAGCAAGGGCGCTGGGTTTCGTGCGCGGCTCTGGGACGCACCGATCACAGAAGCCAATGCAGAAAATATACTGGACGCCTTCGAAACGGAAAACCCTGCCTCGGTCCTGCAATGGATGCTCGCGGATTTCCGTGAGGGTAGCGATACCTACGATCTGGCAGTGCTGCATTTCCTCGCACGCGATGATGTCTGGCCCGCGCAGAGCCATGATAGCTTTGTCGCAATCACCATCGAGGGCGGGCTGAGTTCGCCTCATGTCGCAGTACGCACCAAAGCGGCACAAATCGCAGCAATGTTGATGGACCGGAATGCGCCACACGATGCGCTGCCAGATGCCGCGTGGTTTGATGATGCGCATCCCTTACACGCTGACGTCGTGCCCACCGCCGATCGCATCCACCGTTACATCGGTCTGGGCCGACTGCGCGGCTGAGCCTTGCACAGACTGCCGCCGCCGCGCTATGGGCAGTCTTATGTCCGACACGCCCAAATCCTACGGTCGCAAATCCATCAAGCTTTCTGCGACACCACAGGAGCTGATGACGCACAACCCGCGTCTAGCGAATGCGTGGCGTGCCCAGGTGATTACGCTGCTACCAGAAGCCTTTCCCGGCATTCTGGGCGAGAGCCTGACAGGTCGCGCACTCAAAGATGGCTTATGGAGCCTCGATACCATCGATCTGCGCCGTTATGGCATTGGCAAACACCGAAATGTCGACGACACACCCGCAGGTGGCGGTGCAGGGATGGTCCTGCGCGCCGATGTAATGGGGGCCGCGATCGAAACGGCACTGGCAGATGCACCTGCCTGCGCGCCTCTGATCTATCTTAGTCCACGCGGCCAGAACTTTGATCAGGGTATGGCACAGACTTGGGCCGATGCACCCGGCATAACGCTGATCTGTGGCCGGTTCGAGGGGTTGGATCAACGGGTGATCGACCACTATGGCGCGACCGAGGTCAGCTTGGGCGATTTCGTCATGACCGGCGGCGAGATCGCAGCGCAGGCAATGATTGACGCCGCCATTCGCCTGCGCCCCGGCGTTCTGGGCAACGCTGCCAGCACGCAGGACGAAAGCCACGCCAGCGGTCTGCTGGAACACCCCCAATACACGCGCCCCGCCGAATGGCAGGGTCGCGCCATCCCACCTGTGCTAATGTCCGGCAATCATGGCGAAATCGCCAAGTGGCGCCAACAACAGGCCGAGGCGTTGACTGCGGAACGTCGCCCCGATCTGTGGCACGCATGGCGCAGGTCCAAAGGACATACAGACGATTGAGAATTTTTCCGCTAAGTTAATATTATTTCTGCTAAGTTATCTGAATTCGAATAAAGGAACGACCGATGAGCGTGTCGCTGCAAGTTATTTACCCTGCCACAGAGCGCAGCCATTTTGATATGGAGTATTACACAGAAACCCACCTGCCGCTGATTGATCCGCAGCTTGGTGCGCATCTGGAAAACGTCGTTGTGACCAAGGGAATCTCTGGGCCCGATAGCACCCCGGCCGCCTATCACGCCATCGCCACGTTGATCTTCGCCGACGCTGATGCGTTCACAGCGGCAATGGGCAAGATCAGCCCATTGGTCGAGGACATACCGAATTTCACCGACGTGACGCCACAGATGATGATCGGCGAAACAATCTGATCCGCCGCAGATTGCGACGACCCGGCGAAAGTGCCTTGAATTTGGTGCGCAACTCTGGTTTATCGCGCCCATTCCGGGGTCTGCCCCGCGTTAGGTGATTCCCGTTTTCTTCGGACGGTGCAAACGCCGCGCATCTGGTACAGGTTCACGGAATGCCGAAAGGCACCAAAAGGCAAAGACGATCTGATCTCTGGCGGGCCTGCCCTATCTGCGGCAGGAACCCGAACGAAGCCCAAGAGCTCTCAAGTCGCGCAAACACTTTGCGGATCAAAACCGCAAGCATTGTAGGAGAGAAGCGATGGATATTATCGCTCAGATCGAGGCCGAACAGATTGCCTCGCTCGGGAAGGAAATTCCCGATTTCAAATCCGGCGACACCGTTCGCGTCGGCTTTAAGGTGACCGAGGGTACACGTACCCGCGTCCAGAACTTTGAAGGTGTGTGCATCGCACGCAACAACGGCAGCGGCATCGCCGGTTCGTTCACCGTTCGCAAGATTTCCTTTGGTGAAGGTGTGGAACGGGTTTTCCCACTCTATTCGACCAATATCGACAGCATCACCGTTGTACGCCGCGGTCGCGTCCGTCGTGCCAAGCTGTACTATCTGCGTGCACGTCGTGGCAAATCGGCCCGCATCGCGGAAGTGGCCAACTACAAGCCCAAAGCGGGCGCAGAAGCGTAAGGATTGGCGAGATGAAAAAAGACATTCACCCCGATTATCACATCATCGACGTCAAAATGACCGATGGCACGATCATTCAAATGCGCTCGACCTACGGCAAGGAAGGCGAGCAACTGTCGCTCGATATCGATCCTACCGTACACCCGGCCTGGACTGGTGGCACCGGCCGCCTGATGGATACCGGCGGACGCGTTTCGAAGTTCAAGAAAAAATACGAAGGTCTAGGATTCTAAAACCCGACCTATGGACAGTGAAGTTGTGCCGCCCCACTCTGGGGCGGCGTTTTTCGTTGGTATGAGCGGAATGAGCGCCCGTAATGCAACAATGACGACGATCAAGATGTCTTGGCCAGCAGATGCAGACGGGCCATGCTGGACATCATCCCCCGCCATGCCTAAGTCAGGCGCATGGCCAAGGAAAAAGACAATCCCAACTACAAAGTGATCGCCGAGAACCGGCGGGCACGCTTCGATTATGCCATCGAAGATGATATCGAGTGCGGTATCATCCTGGAGGGGTCAGAGGTCAAATCTCTGCGCGTCAACAGCGCCAATATCGCCGAGAGCTATGCCGCCGTCGAAGAGGGTGAACTGTGGCTTGTGAACAGCTATATCGCGCCGTATTTGCAAGCTAAAACCTTCGGACACGAGGAAAAGCGGCGGCGCAAGCTGTTGGTATCCCGGCGCGAAATGGCGCGGCTCTGGAACGATACACAGCGCAAGGGCATGACACTGGTGCCACTGGTGCTGTATTTCAATCACCGCGGTCTGGCGAAAATGAAGATCGGCATCGCCAAGGGCAAGAAGAACGTTGATAAGCGTGAAACCCAAGCAAAGCGCGACTGGAGTCGCCAAAAGCAACGCTTGCTCAAGGATCATCGCTGATCCGTCGGCGGTGATGCGGGACTGACAATTTTCCCCTCAGTTGCGGCCAGTAAAATGGGCTAAACCTGTCCCAGATCCCAAGGGCAGAGGAGATTTCCCATGGACCTACTTATCGGCTTGATCGCAGGCGCAGTCGGCGGCAACGCCGCTGGCGGCATTATGAAAAACCTCAACCTTGGCGTTCTTGGAAATTCCATCGTCGGCATATTGGGCGGCGGTCTGGGCGCTCAGTTATTGTCGATGATTGGTGCTGGCGGTATCGCTGACGGCGGCATGGATATCGGCGGGATCGTTGGGCAGATCGCTGCGGGTGGCGTCGGCGGTGGTGGCCTGCTGGCCATCATCGGGGCGGTTCGAAACGCCCTCGGCAAATAGCCGCACAGATATAGAGCGATCACGAGGCCGGGTGTTCTGGAAACGGGACAGCCGGTCTTGCCTTGCGCCCCGCCGGGTTGTACCCAGAACGCAATCAAATTTGCGGGGGCCCCATGGCGACAGATGATCCCAAAACACTGGTTTCCACCGAATGGCTCGGCGCCCATTTGAAGGACCCTGATCTGCGTATTCTGGATGGTAGCTGGTATCTGCCCGGCGATGGGCGCGATCCAAAGGCTGAATACGATGTCGCCCACATCCCCGGCGCGCGATTCTTTGACATCGACGACATCTCGGACAGCCGGTCAACCCTGCCGCATATGGTGCCGACAACCGAAAAATTCATGTCGCGCCTACGGGCAATGGGCGTCGGCGACGGGCATCAGGTCGTGGTCTATGATGGTGCGGGGGTCTTCTCGGCAGCCCGTGTGTGGTGGTTGTTTAAGCTGATGGGCCAACAAAACATTGCTGTCCTCGACGGTGGTCTGCCAAAATGGCAGGCCGAGGATCGCCCTATAGAGGACATGCCACCCATCATCCGCGACCGACACATGACGGTGCGCCGCCAGAATCATCTGGTCAAGGATGTCACGCAGGTCTCTGCTGCGGCCAAATTGGGCGATCACACAATTCTTGATGCGCGCGCCGCTGCACGGTTTCGCGGTGACGCGCCGGAACCTCGCGAGGGGCTGCGCGCGGGACACATCCCCGGATCACGCAACATGCCCTATACTGAGTTGCAAAACGCGGATGGCACGATGAAAGATGCTGACGCCCTGCGCGCGGCATTGCAAGCCGCCGGAGCCGATCTTTCGAAACCGGTGATCACCACTTGCGGCTCTGGCATCAGTGCCGCCATTATCAACCTCGCGCTGGAACGGATCGGCAAGACTGATCATGCTCTCTATGACGGCTCTTGGGCCGAATGGGGTGCCTCGCCCACCGTGCCGATCGCGACCGGAGACGCCTGATGCTGAACGCCCTGAATGAGCAATCCCCTGACAAAATCCTGATGTTGATGCAGGCGTTCAAGGAGGATCCCCGCCCGGTCAAGATCGATCTGGGCGTTGGCGTCTACAAGAATGCCAACGGTCAAACCCCGATCATGCGTGCGGTCAAGAAGGCCGAACAACAATGGTGGGAAGAGGAAACCAGCAAGAGCTACGTTAATCTGGCAGGCGACCCCGAGTTTTCTGACATGATGATCGGGCTTATTCTCGGCTCCAGCGTCGCCCGCAATTCTGTGGCGGCCATCGCCACGCCGGGCGGCACAGGTGCCCTGCGGCAGGCGTTCGAACTGATCCAGATGGCCAGCCCCGAGGCAAAGGTATTCGTATCGGACCCGACATGGCCCAATCATCTGAGCATCCTGCGCCATCTCGGGATCGAAACCGTATCCTATAGGTATTTCGACAGTGCCACGGGCGCTGTCAATTTCGATGGCATGATGCAAGATCTGGCCAAAGTGTCCAAAGGCGATGTCGTGTTATTGCATGGTTGCTGCCACAATCCGACCGGGGCAAACCTGAACCTGACCGAATGGCAGACCGTGGTTGACCTACTGAACGAAATCGGTGCGGTGCCGATGATCGACATCGCCTATCAGGGCTTTGGCGATGGGCTGGAGGCCGATGCGAAAGGCACCCGACTGGTCGCCACGTCCTGTCCCGAGACGTTGATCGCCGCAAGCTGTTCAAAAAATTTCGGCATCTACCGCGAACGAACCGGCATCCTGATGGCGGTCTCGCAAGATAGCAGCCTGCGCAATCTCGCCCAGAGCAACATGACACACCTCAATCGGCAGAATTATTCATTTCCGCCCGATCACGGCGCGCGGCTGGTCACGCATGTGCTGCGCGATGATGATCTGCGGGCAGACTGGCAGGCAGAGCTGGACGATATCAGGAACGGTATGCTGACCTTGCGCCAGCAATTGGCAGATGAGTTGCAGCGCCTGTCTGGCTCCAACCGATTCGGATTCATCGCCCAGCATCGTGGCATGTTCTCTCGTCTGGGCCTGTCCAGTGCGCAAGTAGAACAGATCAGGGCAGATCATGCGATCTACATGGTCGGTGACAGTCGTATCAATATCGCCGGGCTGAATGACGAATCGGTGCCACTGTTGGCGGACGCAATGATCAAGGTCGGGGCCTGACGCTTTTTCAGCTTTGGACAACGACCAGCCCGCATAGTCGCGAAATCCATCGGCCCCCATCAAACATGGTGGGTACTATGGGTTCAGACGCCGTAGCGGGCCAAGAACATCTTGACCACTTCATCCACCACGTGCGTGATCCGCGCGTCGTCAAAATCACTTTCAACACCGCATAGCTGGCGCGTGAACAAATCACATTTGCACAGCTCGCCGAACTGATTGGCAGCCATCTCCATATCTTCGATCTGCAACGTCCCGCGATCAACGTAGATTTGTAGCACGTCGCTCAACCGTGACCGCACCAATGCCGGTCCCGATTCATAGAACCGCTTGCCAAGCTCGGGAAAGCGAAAGGATTCGGCAACACAAATGCGAAATACCTGCTGACCGAACTTCGTCAGAAAGAACCGTACGATCCGGTCCGCCGCCTCATGCAAGGCTACCTCGACCGGCGCATTCACGTCGATCACATCCATCGCCGCTTCGGCCTGACGGTTACACTCGACTCGCGCCACTTCGGAAAACAGCAGCCGCTTGTCGGGGAAATATGAATAGAGCGTCGCCTTGGACACACCAGCCTCACGGGCGATGTCGTCCACACTGGCGCCCTCGAACCCGTCGCGCATGAAGACATCGCGCGCACCATCCAGCACCTGAGCGAATTTTCGACCCTTTTTAATCTCTGCAGATGCCGTTGGCATGCACTTCCTCCTCTGGCATTTCCACAGTCTAGTGCGGATACCAGTGAATCTGAAACAAGGAAAGTGCATGACGCGGCACGAATGTGGCGCGGCACTCAACGTGCCTGCGCCACAAGCCACGCAAAGCTCAACCGTCGATGTCGACCGCACCGCGCGTTGGTGTGTCCGGCGTTGTTGGGGTGGGATAGGTCAGGACCGGAGTCAGGCTGCTAAAGTCATAGCTGAGCGCCAAGGTCGGAACGAACGCCATTGGCAGCGCCAGTGACGCAGCAAGGACAATGAGGAATTTTCTAAGTTTCATGTTACACCTCTATCTGAACTAAACTGTTCAGATAGAGGTGTAAACCGATCGGTTTAGATTGCAAGCCAGAAGTGAACTATCTGGTTTACTTTTTGGCGGCGGGCCAGCACCCTTGAAACTCGGGAGTTACCCGCGATAGATTAGAATGGTTCTAAATAGTGAGGCAGAAATGATTCCCGGCCTGTCCCATCGTCGCCGTTTCCGTGATCTGAGCGAGCAGGAAATTCTAGCTCTGGCAATCTCTTCAGAAGAAGACGATGCCCGCATCTATCGCAGCTATGCAGAGCGACTGCGCGCTGACTTCCCCGGCAGTGCCGAGGTGTTTGACGGCATGGCCGCCGAGGAGGACGAGCATCGTCAGCGGTTGATTGATCTGCATGTAGCCCGCTTTGGCGCGGTGATCCCGCTGA
Organism: Roseovarius pelagicus; assembly: GCF_025639885.1. Taxonomy (NCBI): domain Bacteria; kingdom Pseudomonadati; phylum Pseudomonadota; class Alphaproteobacteria; order Rhodobacterales; family Roseobacteraceae; genus Roseovarius; species Roseovarius pelagicus. Next base: position 1,715,088 of record NZ_CP106738.1, read on the forward strand.
TCCGGCGCGAACATGTGGCCGGTTTCTATGCCCGCCGCCCGGTTTGGCTGGTCGAAAATCTGGGGATTGAACGCATACGTGCCGAAGCCACCGCAATGGAACAAGATGCAGAGCGGTTTTACCATAACGCCGCTGCGCGTTGCACAGACGCAGCCACCCGCAAGCTTCTGGGTGATCTGGCAGCCGCCGAGGCCGGCCATCAGCAAAGTGCCGATGAACTGGAATCCCGCCATCTGGACCCTGACGCACGCGCATCAGAAGAGGCCACCGCCAACCGTCAGTTTATCCTGACCTGGGTGCAACCGGGTCTGGCCGGGTTGATGGACGGCTCGGTCAGCACCCTCGCGCCGATTTTTGCCACTGCCTTTGCTACACAGGACACTTGGACCACCTTTCTGGTCGGGCTTGCTGCGTCTGTCGGGGCTGGCATCTCGATGGGCTTCACCGAGGCAGCCAGCGACGACGGAGAGCTATCGGGGCGCGGCAGCCCGGTGAAACGCGGTTTCGCCAGCGGCATGATGACCACTATTGGCGGGCTGGGCCACGCCCTGCCCTATTTGATTACTGATTTCTGGACCGCCACTGTGATCGCCATCATCGTTGTTTTTATAGAGTTGTGGGCGATTGCCTGGATTCAAAACAAATTCATGGAAACACCGTTTTTCCGGGCGGCGTTTCAGGTCGTGCTGGGTGGCGCGCTGGTCTTTGCGGCGGGCGTTCTGATCGGAAGCGGATAGTGTTTATTCGCCACCCTCGACTTCAGGTGGGCTTGTTGGCCGACTGACAGGCCCCGGCGTGGTCTGCGGTGCAGCTGGCGGCGCAAATACTGTGGTGATCGGATCAGGCGTCGGGCCCGGCGCGCGCTGCAACACCGGTGGCGAGGCCAGCAACGCTTCCTTATCTGCGCGCGGCAATCGGGCGATACGGTTCGCGCAATCTTCGATCGTCTCGCAAAAAACCGCCCGACCTTTGACAGTAAATTCGTAATCCACGTCAGTGATCGCCGAGGTTTGCGTCGAAACGCGGGTAATCAGATAATGTGTCCCGTCCACCTCGATAACTTGGGTATCGCGTGTAATGCCGCAGGCCGACACGGCCAAACATATCCCGATCCCAATCGGTACGCCAAATACTCTAAACATTGTTTTCCTCCTATTTCCGGCCCACACATTCGGTATTTTGCGTTGCCGGAATTGAACACTCCTCTAAAAAATGAACCCTTGAATGCACCCATCGCATGTCGCAAGTCATGCGATCCGCCACCAGCCTACCACACAACAGCAAACAGCTCTGGAAAATGTCTGTTTCGCAAAGGTGCATTTGCCAGCAGGTGAATTGACGCGGCCCGGCGACGTGGTATCAGTCCCTCATGCTCGCCATCTTCCTCCAGACCCTGCCTTTTTTCCTGATCATCGGGCTGGGCTTTGGCGCGGGAAAAACCGGGTTCTTCTCGGACGAGGCAACCGGGTGGTTGACCAAGTTCGTATTCTATTTTGCCCTGTCGGCGATGCTGTTTCGGTTTTCCGCCAATCTCAGCCTTGCCGAGATATTCGATCTTCGGTTCGTTCTGGCCTATCTATGGGCAACGGCCTTTGTTTACTGCATTGCCACGACCGTCGCCCTTTTGCGTGGGTTGAGCATTGAAGTCGCCTCGGTAGAGGCGCAATGCGCCGTTATCGGCAATGTCGGATTTCTGGGGATCCCGATGCTGGTGATGCTGATGGGCGAAGCCGCTATTGCGCCGGTAATGATGGTGCTGGCGGTCGACCTGATCGTTTTCGGATCGCTGATCGTGATCCTGATCACCGGATCGCGGGACGGGCGCATGAGCATCGGAATTTTGCGCACCGTGGGCCTGGGATTGCTCAAAAACCCGATGATCGTCTCCATCGTGCTCGGTATGCTCTGGTCCTCGTTGGCCCTGCCGATCCCGGACCCAATGAATGACTTTCTGTCGATCCTTGGCGGCGCGGCCACGCCCGGCGCGCTCTTTGCTATTGGCGCTTCGCTGGCGTCCAAATCTGCAGAACGCCTGTCGGTCGCGGGCTGGCTGACGGCGTGCAAGCTGATCCTACACCCCGCTTTCGTGGCGATTTCGGCGCTCTGGCTGTTTCGTGTGGATCCGTATTCAGCCGCCGTGATGATCGCAGCTGCGGCACTGCCCGTGGCTGGTAACGTCTATATCCTCGCACGGCATTACGGCGTCGCACCACAGCGCGTATCGGCCTCGATCCTGATCTCGACAACATTGGCAGTCGTGACAGTTTCGCTGGTGATTGGCTGGGTGCGAACGCTTAGCTGAATGCCAATGCCCGCGGCTGGGATGTCGGCATAGGACCTTCAGAATAGCGAATCGTGCCAACCGCTCACCTTGCCCGTACAGACCCAATCCTTGCTGCTGCGCATGGAACCCACCCAAGTGTAGCGAGCGTCACCGCTGCTGTGAGCATTGTAGCCGCTGAAGGTATACTTGCTCCGACCGTTGACATGGCTGGCGCCGCAATCGGGCTTACCCTTGGTGCGGCGGGTGCAAACCTTGATATAAATGCCTCCCGCGCATTTGTTGTGGATCGTCGTAATCAATTTGTTGCCCGACCATTTCGACGACGACGAGACACATCCAGACGCATTGTAACAACCATCCGAATCCTGCGCATGGCCCGGTAGCGCCGTCAGAGCAAGAAACACAGCCGCGGATAATATCCTGCTAAAATATTGTTTCGACACGGTAAACCTCCTTCAATTTTACTAAACGCCACGAAGCAATCACATCGCACGCGTTCCGGTCAAGCCAACCGACCCAACCTTTTTTTGGTAGCCCCCTGCGCGAACAGATTACCTTGCACTCTGTCCTGTCCTTTCGGTCCTGATACGGCTGCCCCGCGCAATTGCCTATTCTCGCAGCGATGATATAGGCTGTCGCAAAGACCGAAGACTTGCTCTTCACTACAAGGAGACAGCCATGCAAACCAAATCCGAAAATGCCTGCTTTGGCGGGGTACAGGGCGTCTATTCCCATGCCTCCGATGCATGTAAATGTGACATGACCTTCGGTCTATTCTTACCAGCCGAGGCGCGCGACGGTCCGGTTCCCGTTTTGTGGTATCTGTCGGGGCTGACCTGCACCCATGAAAACGCCATGACCAAGGCCGGCGCTCAGGGGTGGGCGGCGGAACAGGGGATCGCGCTGATTTTTCCCGACACGTCGCCACGCGGCGATGCAGTGGCCGATGACGAGGCATATGATCTGGGCAAGGGTGCCGGGTTCTACGTGAATGCGACACAGGACCTCTGGGCGCCGCACTACAAGATGTGGGATTATATCGCCGACGAACTGCCTGCTCTGATCACCGGGAATTTCGCGATTGACGGGGATCGGCAGGCAATCACTGGCCATTCGATGGGCGGGCACGGCGCGCTGACACTGGCGATGGGGCTGCCCGGACGTTACACATCCGTTTCGGCCTTTTCACCGATCTGCAACACCACTGGCAGCGACTGGGGCCGCAAACAACTGAGTGCGTATCTGGGCGATGATGAGGCCGGATGGGCCGCCCATGACGCCAGCCTCGTGATGCGCGAGCGCGGCTTTGACGGACCTGTGCTGACCGATACAGGCACTAAGGATCAGTTTGCCGATCTGCTAAAGACTGAAACACTGGCCGAAGCCGCAATGGCGCGCCGCCAACAGGCGACGATCCGTATGCAGCCGGGCTATGATCACAGCTACTTCTTTGTCCAAAGCTTCATAGAGGATCACATCGCCTTCCACGCCGAGGCGCTGTACGCATGACGCATTACGACCTGATCATCATCGGATCGGGCCCGTCGGGCCGCTCTGCCGCAATTCAGGCTGGCAAGCTGAAACGCCGGGTTCTTGTCATAGACCGCAAGGATCGGCTGGGCGGCGTGTCTGTTCATACCGGCACGATCCCGTCTAAAACCCTGCGCGAAACGGTATTGAATCTGTCGGGCTGGCGCGAGCGCAGTTTTTATGGACGTTCTTACCGTGTCAAAGATGACATCGACGCTGGCGATCTCAAGGCGCGGCTGCACAAAACGCTGGATTACGAAGTCGATGTGCTGGAACACCAGTTCAATCGCAACCATGTCGATACGCTGAACGGGTTGGCGCGCTTTACCGGACCGAACGACATTGAGGTGGCAACAGAAGCTGGCGACGTGACCAAGCTGACGGCAGACAGGTTCCTCATTGCCACTGGCACCCAAACCTACCGCCCCGAAAATGTGCCATTCAACGGCACGACCATCGTGGACAGCGACGAGTTTCTGGAACTGGCGACAATCCCGCGCAGCCTGACCGTGGTTGGCGCTGGCGTGATTGGCGTAGAATACGCCACAATGTTCTCGGCGCTTGACGTACGCGTGACACTGATCGAGCCGCGCGATAGTTTTCTCGACTTCATTGATCGCACGCTGATTCAGGATTTCACGCACCAGATTCGCGAGAACGGTGTCGACCTGCGGCTCGCGTCGGCGATCGAGACCATCGAGGACGCCGGCAATCATGTCGAAATCACGCTCGCCAACGGACGACACGTGCGCAGTGAAATGTTGCTCTTTGCCGCCGGACGCATGGGGGCCACTGCGAAATTGAACGTAACGGCGGCGGGATTGAAAACCGATCACCGTGGCCGCCTGTCAGTGGACCGCAAGACGTACCAGACGCCCGTGCCGCATATCTACGCGACGGGCGATGTCATCGGACATCCCAGCCTTGCATCGGCATCGATCCAGCAAGGGCGCGTTGCCGCATGTCATGCGCTAGACACGCCGACCCTGCCCGAAAGCCCGTGGTTCCCATATGGTATCTATTCCGTTCCCGAAATCAGCACTTGCGGCATGTCCGAAGAAGAGATGCAGGAACGTGGCATTCCCTACGAAGTCGGCGTTGCCCGGTTCCGCGAGACCAGCCGTGGACATATCATGGGGTTGGAGCATGGCATGCTAAAGATGCTCTTTTCGCTCAAGACGCGGCGCGTTCTGGGCGTGCAGATCGTTGGCGAAGGCGCAACCGAACTCATTCACATCGCGCAGGCGGTTCTGAACCTCAAGGGCACGGTCGATTACTTCGTGCAGAACACGTTCAACTATCCCACCCTCGCCGAGGCCTATAAGATCGCTGGTCTGGATGCATTCAACCGCATGCCCATTCCCGAAGCCTACAAAGTGCCCCGTGCCGAAGGGAAAAAGCCCGCGTGATCCCCTTGCGATTCTCTTCGCCGGAGAAAATGACGGCAGAAAATCCGAAGAGTTTTCTCGTCCCAATCAGGAGCCAGCGATGCCCATCTATGTCGACGCCGATGCCTGCCCTGTAAAGGAAGAGGTCGAACGCGTGGGCACCCGCCACAAGGTGCAGATGTTCATCGTCTCGAATGGTGGGTTGCGCCCGTCGCAAAATCCTCTGGTGGATAATGTGATCGTACCCGATGGCCCCGACGTGGCCGATATGTGGATCGCTGATCGCGCCGGATCCGGTGATGTTGTGATCACCGGCGATATCCCTCTGGCGGCCAAATGCGTGGCCGCTGGTGCCCGCGTACTAAAGCACAACGGCGAAGCGTTAACCGAAGCAAACATCGGCAACATCCTCGCCACCCGTGATCTGATGGCAGACATTCGCGCGGTAGACCCGTTTCGTCAGGGCGGCGGCAAAGGGTTCACCAAGGCAGACCGCTCGCGGTTTCTGGATGCGTTGGAACGGGCCCTGCGCGCAACGTCTGTCTAGATTTGTGGTATTGAGGTGTCACCAAACAAGGATCAGACACCATGCCTCCGCTGCTACGCCCAGAGCTACTCTACCTCAGCTACGTCGGTATCGAAACCGATCTGATCTTCAATCACGGCATCGACCTGCCAGAGTTCAGCCTCTATCCAAAGGTCGAAACCGAGGACGGGCGTGCGCTGCTGCGGCGCTACGCCAAGGCACAAATCGCAATAGCCACGGCCAACGGAATGGGCGCGATTCTTGAAACACCGACTTGGATGGCAAACACTGATCGCGCCGCCGCGCTGGGATATAATGCCGAGGCATTGGACAGGATCAATGCAAAGGCGGTCACACTCCTGCGCGAGGACCGCACGGCGAGCGAGCACCATGTATTGATCAGCGGCAATATCGGCCCACGCGATGACGCCTATGCCCCCTCTGAACAGATGGATGCCGATACTGCATGCGCCTATCACACCCGACAGATCAACGCGCTGCGCGGTGTGGACATGATCGGAGCGTTCACATTGACCTATGTCGCAGAAGCGATCGGGATCGCGCGCGCAGCTCAGGCTGCGGAAACACCCGTGGTCCTCTCCTTCACGGTCGAAACCGACGGCCGATTGCCGGATGGCATGGCACTCTGCGATGCCATGGCGGCCTGTGATGACGCCACTGACGGCAGTGCAGCATTCTACATGATCAACTGCGCCCACCCCGAACATTTTGCACATGTGCTCGATGGCGGCGCGTGGCAGCAAAGACTTGGTGGTATCGTGGTTAATGCCTCGCGTTGCAGCCATGCAGAACTGGATGCAGCAACCAAATTGGACGCTGGCGATCCCAAAGCCCTAGGCGTTCAGATCGCGGCACTCTCCGCAGACCATAGAAATCTGCGGGTTTTTGGCGGTTGCTGCGGCACCGATGCGAGGCACCTCAACGCGATCGCGACTGCGTTGCGCGCAGAGAACTGATCGCAAACGCCGACAAAGGCTTTACAATCTTCGTACACTCACGCTTTCTGGGCATTGGCAACACGGTGCATTTCGCGCCTCCTCCAACCCCAAAGGCATGCTATGACGGCCGAAATGGTCAAGCGGAACAACAGCATCGGCGCGCTTTTTGCGTTGGCTGCGATGGTGTGTTTTTCGTTCAACGACATGGGCATAAAGTTCCTGAGCGACCATTACGCGCTGCATCAGGTCGTGCTCTATCGCTCGGTGGTGGGCATGGTGTTTTTCCTGTGTTTCATCATGCCTTTCAACGGTGGGTTTTCCCTGATCCGCACCCGACGCCTGCGCGCGCACCTGCTGCGCGGCTCGTTCGTCGTCTTTGCCAACATGAGCCTTTTTCTGGGGCTCGCAGCCATGCCCATCGCAGATGCAATTGCGGTCTTCTTTGTATCGCCCATGGCGATCGCGGTCATGTCAGTGCTGGTGCTCGGCGAAACAGTCGCGCCGCGCCGCTGGGTGGCCATTGCGATAGGGTTCGCAGGGGTGCTGGTGATTGTGCAGCCGGGGACATCGGCCTTTCAGGTGGCCTCGTTTCTACCCGCGCTGGCCGCGATCCTGTACGGGTCGATGCACATGATAACCCGGCGCATCCGCGCAACCGAAAGCGCCGCTACGATGGCGTTCTACATCCTGCTGACCTTTATCGTCGCCAGCTCCACCTTTGGGCTGCTACTGGGCGATGGGCGTTATGCTGACTCTGCGCATCCGTCGCTCGCGTTCCTGCTGCGGGCGTGGCAGCCACTGGAACCCGACGATATTGTCATCATCATCATGCTCGGGATCACCGGGGTCGTCGGGGGGGTTCTTGTCAGTCAGGCATATCGCCTGAGCGAGGCCGCCTTTGCCGCGCCGTTTGAATACATCGCCATGCCGCTGGCGATCATGTGGGGGGTGACGGTGTTCGGAACTTGGCCTCAGCCAAACGCCTGGGCGGGCATCGCATTGATTATTGGGTCGGGTTTTTACCTTCTGTGGAGCGAAACCAACGGTTCCACACTGCCCCGACCCCAACCGCGCAGGTAACGCATGCTAAGTGATGCAGTGATTTTCGACATTGGCAATGTGCTGATTGAATGGCAGCCCGAGCGGTTCTTTGATGCACAGATCGGCACGATAGCGCGCAAGGCTTTCTTTGCCGATGTACCGTTTTACGAGATGATGGACCGTATAGATGCCGGGGCCGATTTCTCTGCCACGGTAGAGAGTATGGCGCTGGCCTATCCCGGCTGGGAAAGTGCGATCAGAATGGTACGCGATAACTGGAGCGATCTGGCGCAACCATCCATTCCTCATTCGGTTCGGTTGCTGGCGGCGCTCAAGGCCAACGGCATACCCGTCTTTGCCTTGTCAAACTTCGGCGCGCAAAACTTTCCTGTCAGTTGCGCCGCGTTTCCGTTTCTAACCTCGTTTGATCGCCACTATATCTCGGGCGAGATGGGCTTGATTAAACCCGACCCTGCGATCTACGCCGCCGTCGAGGATGATTGCGGTATCCCGGCGTCCCGGCTGCTATTCACCGACGACCGGGCCGACAATATCGCCGCCGCACGCGCCCGCGGATGGCAGACCCACCTCTTTGACAGTCCCGCTGGATTTGCGCAGTGTCTGGTCGACGCTGGACTGTTGACCGAGGAGCAAGCGAAATGAGCATCACGATGATCCCCTTTGACGAAGGCGAGACCAACCTCGATTGGCTGGGTCTGTGTGATGCGTTCGAACACGGGCACCTTCTGCCAAAAGCCGAGATTGGCGATACTTTTCTCTACCGAGACCCCGATACACTGCTCAGCCGGTCGGCCTGGATCGACGGCATGGGACTTGCGGTGAAATCCGCCACCATCTTTCCGCGCAATCCCGATAAGGGCGCGCCCATGATCAACGGCGCGGTCAGCCTCTTCGACGATGCGGCCGGCACGCTGGCGGCGATCATTGACTTTCACCTTGTGACCAAATGGAAAACCGCAGGCGACAGCCTGTGTGCCGCGCGCCGCCTCGCACGCCCGGACAGCAAACATATCCTGATCGTCGGGGCAGGCACCGTTGGCCACAACCTGTGGCAGGCTTATTCCGCTGGCTTCCCGGACGCCACGTTCACCGTCTGGAACCGCACCCGCGCAAACGCGGAAGCGATGGTAGAGGACTGTCCCGGATTGGCTGTCGCCGACGATCTGCAGTCCGCAATCCGCGATGCCGATATCGTCACCTCCGCCACGATGAGCACACAGCCAGTGATGTGTGGCGACTGGTTCCAGCCCGGTCAACATATCGACCTCATTGGCGCCTACCGCCCCGACATGCGCGAAGTGGACGATAAAGCCCTGACCCGCGCGCGTATCTTCGTGGACAGCTACGACACCACGGTTGGCCATATCGGCGAAATCAAGATCCCGCTGGAGGCGGGTGTGATCGCCCGCAGCGATCTGCAGGCTGATTACTATGAACCGGAAAAATTCAAACGCAAGTCCGAGGATGAGATCACCCTGTTCAAGAATGGCGGCGGCGCGCATCTGGACCTGATAACAAGCCGTTACATTCTGGACGCGTGGCAAGCGGCAACATGAATTGGCTGCTCGGGCTGCTCGCGTGTATCGCCGTTGCTCCCTTCCTTCGCGAGGCGCTGCGCCCCCCGATCTCATCCGCGCGAAAGGACACTGCCCCGGGCGATTTCGCCATCCTGTCGCGCGGGACCACTTACTATCGGTGGCGGGGGCCAGTGGATGCACCCATCGCCGTTTGCGTGCATGGATTGACCACTCCGAGTCTGGTCTGGGACCGGATCGCCGATGCGCTGGTCGACATGGGGTTTCGCGTCCTGACCTATGACCTCTACGGGCGCGGTCTGTCGGACCGGGCGCGCGGCCTGCAAGATGCCGATTTCTTTGCCCGCCAACTGGAAGAGTTACTATCCGAACTAGGCACCCACCCCAAGATCACGCTGCTGGGCTACTCTATGGGCGGCGCAATCGTGCCCGCCTTTGCCGCGCGTCATATAGACCAACTACGCCAGATCGTGCTGATCGCGCCCGCCGGGCTAGGCCACGACCTCGGCCCGGCCTCACGGATCATCGCCAATACCGGCTTGCTGGGTAAATGGCTGATGCTGACGGTCTATGCACGCTCAATGCGGCGTGCCTGCAATGCTGAACGCAGCATACCCAGTTCAATCGCCGGTATCACGGATGTGCAGGTGAGTCAGATCAATGATCGTGGCTTCCTGCCTGCTGTGCTGTCATCCTTGCGCGGTATACTCGATGCCCCTCTGGACGATGCGCACCGCGTGATCGCCACCGCCGCTGTGCCGACGCTTGCCATCTGGGGCGAAGAGGATGACGTGATTCCGCTCGTTGGCCGTGACACGCTCGCGGCTCTGAATCCACACGCCACAAGCGTGGTAATTGATGGGGCGGGCCATACCCTGCCCTATACCGACGATGACGCCGTCGTGGCCGTCCTGCGCGATCATCTCATCCGGCCGGACAGGACGCCGGGCTAAAGCCGGATTTACGCCGCCACTAGCCGCTTTTCCTTGACCGGCAGATGCACTATCGCGCTGAACGCGCCGACACCGACGCCGATCCACCATACCGCGTTGTAGTCCCCGAAGGCGTCATACATCCGCCCGCCCAGCCAGACCCCCATGAAGCTACCCAATTGATGGCTGAAAAACACGATCCCATACAGCGTGCCCATGTAGCGCAACCCATAAAGCTGCGCGACCAGCCCGCTGGTCAACGGCACAGTTGCCAACCAGAGCGACCCCATGCCGACCGAGAAAAGCAACACCGTCGCAGGTGTGATCGGCGTCATGATAAATGCCGCAGCAATAAAGGTACGCAGCGTGTATATCCCAGCAAGCAGATACTTCTTCGTATATCTCTTACCCAGATACCCCGCTGTCAGCGTACCCGCGATATTGGCGAACCCGATGGCAGAAATCGCAACTGCACCCAACGCCGACGTGCTGGTAACCCCCATCCCATACAGCATTCCACCCGGATCAATCGGACCGCACATCTCGGTCACAAATGCCGGGAAATGCGCAGTGATAAAGCCCAGCTGATAGCCGCAGCTGAAAAACCCGAGGAAGATCAGTGCAAAACTGGGGTCGCGCAACGCTTTGCCCAGAATTGCGCCCATGCTTTCCTCGATCTGCGGGGAGCCGGTGCGGGCGGGCGCGCGCATCAACGGTAATACCATCAACACAGCCATGATCATCACGGCGAAAATGACGAACACCATCTGCCAACTGGTCACAGCCAATAGCGCTTCGGCCAACGGCGGACCAAAGATTTGCCCGACAGAGCCAGCAGCGGTCGCAATCGCCAAGCTCATTGAGCGATGCTCGTCCGAACTGGCCCGACCGACCACAGCCAGAATAACGCCGAACCCGGTGCCTGCGATGCCGAAACCGACGAGTATCTCATAGACCTGATGTTCACCCGGCGTGACGGCAAAAGACGACAACACCAGTCCGGCCGCATAGACGAGCGCCCCCATCACGATGGCCTTACGATCACCGATTTTCTCGGCCAGGGCACCGAACAACGGCTGACCGATCCCCCAAGCCAGATTCTGAATGGCGATGGCCAAACTGAACTCTGCCCGGAGCCAGCCGAACTCTTCGGCGATGGGGATCTGGAACACGCCAAAGGCCGCACGGATCGAGAAGGAAACCATGACAATGACACAGGCGGCGATCAAAACCGGGTTCATCAAAGGGGCAGGTCGGTTCATGTCGCGCTCCACGCATCATCTGAGCGCAGACTAGGCGGCATTCGTCTCACGTCAATTCAACAAATGTGATTGGTACAATCACTTCCCGGCGTCTCGGTGCGCCATCGTCTCCAACCGTTTGTCGATGGCGTCCAGACGTCCCAGCACATCATCGCGATAGGCATCAGTGTTGGCGGTGTCCTCCGCATGGTGCGCATCCTGCATCGAATTGACGATCAGACCCACCAGCAAGTTCACTACTGCGAAAGTCGTCACCATGATGAACGGTACGAAAAACGCCCAAGCCCAGACATAGACTTCCATCACGGGGCGCACGATGCCCATCGACCACGATTCCAACGTCATGATCTGAAAGAGGGTATACCCGGAGCGCCCCAGCGTTCCGAACCACTGCGGGAAGGCCGCGCCAAAAAGTTTTGTCGCAATCACCGCCCCGATGTAAAAGATAATCGCCATCAGCAGGAACACCGATCCCATGCCCGGCAGCGCGGTGACGAACCCTTCGACCACCCTGCGCAGGCTCGGCGCGACCGAAATCACCCGCAACACCCGCAATATCCGCAAGGCTCGCAGCGCCGATAGCCCCTGCCCCGCCGGAACTAGAGAGATTCCCACAATGACCAGATCAAAGAGGCTCCAGCCTTCTCGAAAGAATCGCCCCCCCCGCGCCACCAGCTTGGCCGCGATTTCAACGACAAAGAAAATCAGGCAGGCCGTATCGAGCGCCGTAATCAATGTGCCGAAACGGTCCATGACCGTATCCGCCGTTTCCAGCCCCAATATGATCGCGTTAAACACAATCACCCCGATGATCACTCTTCGGACATCCGCCCGGTCCAGAAACGCATCCAATCTTTGCCGAAACCCGGTCATGCTGCCCTCTTCGCTGCTCTCGCGATATATGAGACGCGCCGCCCCAGCATACAAGCGCCAACACTCTGCTTTTTCTTGGCAAAAATACCCCAGCGCGCGCCATCGGTTCGCACAACGCCAGTCACGGCAGCCCAACCTGCGCGGGCGCAAATGATGACAATGGGCGCGCCCCTCCGGGCGCGCTCGATCAAATTACACCTTAGTCAGGTCGCCGCGATCATCTCAGCTTGCTTTACGATCACTTCGGCCTGCTTGATCGAGGCAATATCCACCAGACGCCCCTTGTAGACGGTCGCACCCTCGCCATTGGCCTTCGCTGTTTCCATTGCCGCCAGAATTTCACGTGCTTCCGCCACAGCCGCTTCTGTCGGGGTGAATACCTCGTTGGCCAGCGAGATCTGCTTGGGGTGGATCGCCCATTTGCCGACCATGCCCAGCGTAGCGGACCGCAGCGCCTGCGCGCGAAACCCATCATCGTCGGAAAAATCCCCGAACGGTCCATCTACGGGCAACAGTCCATGCGTACGGCACGCCGCAACGATAGCTGTCTGCGCCCAGTGCCACGGATCGGACCAGTGTTTTTGCCCCTCGTGCAGCATATAGTAATTTTCCTGAGTTCCACCGATACCCGTTGTCGCCATACCCATCGAGGCGGCGAAATCCGCAGCACCTAGGCTCATCGCCTGCAATCGCGGACTGGCCGCCGCGATTTCCTCGACATGCGCGATGCCAGCCGCGCTTTCGATAATCACCTCGAAACTCAGCGGCTTGGTACGGCCCTTGGCGCGTTCCACCGCTGTAACCAGTGCATCAACGGCATAAATGTCGGCTGCACAGCCCACTTTCGGGATCATGATCTGATCCAGCCGGTCGCCTGCCTGTTCCAGCAGGTCGACCACGTCGCGGTACCACCATCCAGTATCCAGGCCGTTGATCCGCACGCTGAGATATTTGTTGCCCCAATCCACCGTGTTGATTGCGTCGATCGTCTGAGCACGGGCTTTGTCTTTGTCCGTCGGAGAGACAGAGTCCTCCAGATCAATGTTCACCACATCCGCTGCACTCTTAGCCATTTTTTCAAACAGCTTGGCGTTGGATCCCGGTCCAAATAGCTGACAGCGGTTCGGGCGGGCAGGTGCAGCGGGTTGCAGGCGAAAGCTCATGGTGCGGGCCTTTCGGATAAGGAAATTGCGGAAAACATCGCCTAGTTGCTATTAAATTGCGCGGTCGCGCGCAAGGCATTTTGCATCTGCGGCATTTTGCATTGCGACGCAGCATACCTCATCCGCGACGCTCGTGTCGGTAACAGGCGCGAGCCGCAACATCAGGCCATGACAGGTTGCAGCATAAACAACCCGAGAGGGCGAAATGCGTCGCGCACTTATCGAGAATTGGGCCCTCTTCCTTGGGATGTTGATGCTCATGGTAGCCAATGGGTTGCTGGTTACATTGCTCACCATCCGTGGCGATGCGTTGGGGTTTTCCGATCTCACGATCTCGGTCATGCATGCCTGTTATCCACTGGGTGCGCTGGCCGGGACGATCGTGACGCCACGGTTGGTCGAAAAAGTGGGCCATATCCGTGTCTTTTCCGCCCTCGCCTCGCTGGTATCGACATCGGCAATTGTGCATCTGCTGACCTCTGATCCAGTCAGCTGGAGTGCGATGCGCCTGCTGGCCGGAGCCTGCTTTCCGGGGCTTTATGTCGTCACCGAAAGCTGGCTGAATGCCAAGGCCGACAACACGTTGCGCGCGCAGATCCTATCGGTCTACTTCATCATCCAACTGGCCGGTCCCGCTGTCGGCACGGCGATGGTCGGTCTGCCCGATCCCAGTGGATCGTTACTCTTTGGCACCATTTCTATCCTGATGTCGCTGGCGATCGTCCCGCTACTCTTGTCGAACAATCGCGCACCGGATTATTCGGCACCGGACCGCATGCCTGCGGCGCGGCTCTTTGCGGTATCGCCGATGGCCGTTTTGGGGATCGTGATCATGGGCTCGGCCGTTTCGGCCTGGTTCATCTCCCTGCCGCTCTATGCGTTGGCGCAGGGATTCAGTCAGGCACAGGCGTCAGGCGCGTTGGTGGTCGCTATGTTGGCGGCGGCCGTGGTGCAATACCCGTTGGGCTGGATGTCCGACAATACCGACCGGCGCTATGTGGTCATCGGGTTGTCGCTGATCGCCGTGATCGCAGCAATGTGGATGGTGGTAGACACCTCGCCTGCCCGTACCGTGATCGGTTTTGCGGTAATCGCAGGCGCGACATTGCCTGTCTATTCCATCCTAGCCGCCCACGCCAATGACCAACTTACGCCGGGGCAGATCGTGCCCGCCAGCGGCACAATGGCGTTTTTGTTGCAGCTGGGGCAGGTGTTCGGCATGCTGATCGGGCCGAACATGATCGCGCTTGCGGGTGGCCGAGGGTTGCAGATCATGATCGCAGTATCGGCGTTGGTGGTCGCACTGATCGGGATCGCGCGCCGCGCACGCAGTCAAGCGCCCATCAATACCGGCGAGGTCCAGCCCAGCGGTGTCATCGGCGTCGCACAGCCCGGCTTGTTTCAGGCCGAAGCAGGTACGCTGGCAAATGAAATGGAAGAAGTTGTCAGCAGGTAGCATATTTACCGAATAATCTTGCGTATGCATCGCATCAGGCTTCTGTTTTGACAGGATATAGCGCAAAATCCATGCAATTTTTACCATGAATTGATTCCCGCCAAGGACGACTGCCATGATCGAAACACCATATCTCCTCTTCTTGGGCGACGCGCCCGACATGCTTGCCGCCAAAGTTGCCATAGGTATCCGCGACTGGCGCCCTGAAAATGCAGTCGGCCAAATTCGGCTAGACGGATGCGGTGCCGATCTGGGCCTGACCGACATGACGTTGGCCGCGGCGCGCGAGGCCGGGGCCAAGACACTGGTGATCGGTGTCGCCAACCGGGGTGGCGTGATCAGTGCGGCCTGGAAAGAAGTGCTGATTGAGGCGTTGCAGATGGGCTATGATTTGGCTGCCGGCCTGCATAACCTGTTGCGTGACGAGGGCGATCTGGTCGCCGCCGCGCAGACCTATGGCGGCACATTGCATGACGTACGCGTGCCGACGGTTGGCTATCCTATCGCCAACGGCGTCAAGCGCAGCGGCAAACGCTGTCTTGCTGTTGGTACCGACTGTTCTGTTGGTAAGATGTATACCGCCATGGCGATGGAGCGCGACATGGCAGAGCGCGGGATGAAGACGACCTTTCGTGCCACTGGCCAAACCGGCATCCTGATCACCGGCCATGGTGTCCCGCTGGACGCCGTGGTCGCCGATTTCATGGCCGGGTCCATTGAATACCTGACACCAGATAACGACGATGACCACTGGGACATGATCGAGGGGCAAGGCAGCCTTTTTCATGTCAGCTATTCCGGTGTCACCATGGCATTGATCCACGGCGGGCAGCCAGATGCGCTGATCCTGTGTCACGAACCGACTCGCGCGCACATGCGAGGGTTGCCGGGCTACACGTTGCCTTCGTTGGAGCAGCTCCGCGATACCGCACTGCCGCTGGCCCAAGTCGCCAACCCTGAATGCAAGGTGGTCGGTATTTCCGTCAACACGCAGCACATGACCGAAGACGATGCGCGTTCCTATTTGTCTGAAGTGTCGTCGCGCATGGGCTTGCCCGCGACGGATCCTTATCGGTTCGGATCCGATGTTCTGGTGGACGCGCTGATCGCCCTGTGATCTGACGACACGCGCGGGGGCATCTGACCGATGCCTCCGGCGGATGTTTTATACAAAGAAGAAGGGCCAAAGACGTGCAAATCACCGTCACTCCGGATGTCTTCAAACTGGCGCAGGTCTTTACGATTTCACGCGGCTCACGAACCGAAGCGAAAGTGCTGACCGTGCGTATCAGCGACGGCATTCACCAAGGTTGGGGCGAATGCGTACCCTATGCACGCTACGGTGAGACGTTGGAGAGCGTGACCGCTCAGATTGAGAGCGTCAGCGGATCAGTGGACCGTGCTGGTCTTTATGCGTTGCCAGCAGGTGCGGCACGCAATGCGTTGGATTGCGCGCTGTGGGATCTGGAGGCCAAGCGCGCAGGAAAACGGGTCTGGGAATTGGCGGAATTGCCCGCACCCGGACCTGAGATCACCGCCTATACCCTATCTCTGGACACCCCCGCTGCGATGCAGGCTCAGGCGGCCAAGAACGCATCCCGCCCCCTGCTCAAGATCAAGCTGGGGACACCGGACGACATGCCCCGGCTCGAAGCCGTGCGCGCAGGTGCACCGGATGCAACCATCATCGTCGACGCCAACGAAGGTTGGTCGGCAGAGGTCTATGCCGACCTCGCGCCGCATCTGGTCCGGCTGGGTGTGGCATTGGTCGAACAGCCGCTGCCAGCAGGTGACGACGATGCGTTGATCGGGATGGATCGTCCAGTGCCGGTCTGCGCTGACGAAAGTTGCCATGACCGCGCCAGCCTGCCCAACCTCAAGGGTAAATATGACGTCGTGAACATCAAGCTGGACAAAACCGGCGGGTTAACCGAAGCGCTGGAACTGCGTAGCGCGGCACTGTCCGAAGGTTATCAGGTGATGGTCGGATGCATGATCGGCTCGTCTCTTGCAATGGCGCCGGCAACTCTGGTGGCACAGGGTGCGATGATCACGGACCTTGACGGCCCCTTGCTTCTGGCCGAAGACCGGGATGCACCGCTAATGTTCGACGCCCATGGCGTACACCCACCGAGCGCCGCGCTCTGGGGTTAAGGAGATCTGAGATGACCCGCACCGTTTACGTGAATGGCGACTACCTGCCAGAAGCCGAAGCTACCGTTTCGATTTTTGACCGTGGCTTCCTGATGGCCGATGGCGTCTATGAGGTGACCAGCGTTCTGGGCGGCAAGCTGATCGATTTCGCGGGGCACGCCAAACGGCTGGAGCGATCCCTGAACGAACTGGATATGAAAAAACCCGCCTGCTTTGATGATTTGCTGGAAGTGCATCGCGAACTGGTGCGCCTCAACGCAATCGACGAGGGCCTGATTTACCTGCAAATCACCCGCGGCAGTGACGGCGACCGTGATTTCGTGTTCCCTGACCCTGACACGACCGAACCCACAGTGGTTCTCTTTACTCAATCAAAGCCCGGTCTGGCAGATAGCGCGCAGTCGAGAACCGGAACCAAGATCATCTCGATCGAGGATATCCGTTGGGGTCGCCGCGATATCAAGACGGTGCAGTTGCTCTACCCGTCGATGGGGAAAATGATGGCCAAGAAGGCCGGCTGTGACGATGCGTGGCTGGTCGAGGACGGCCATGTGACCGAAGGCACGTCAAACAACGCCTATATCGTCAAGGGCGGCAAGATCATCACCCGCCAACTCAGCAATGACATCCTGCATGGCATTACCCGCGCCGCCGTGTTGCGTTTTGCCCGCGAGGCACAGATGGAGATTGAGGAGCGCAGCTTTACGATTGAAGAGGCGCAAGCGGCAGACGAGGCGTTCACCACTTCGGCCAGCGCCTTTGTTATGCCAGTGGTCGAGATCGACGGCGTAGTTTTAGGTGACGGCACACCGGGGCCGGTGGCAAAGCGACTGCGCGAGATTTATCTGGATGAGAGTGTGAAATCGGCGATTTGAGGCTGATCGCAGATGACCGCCCGCGCTGACCGTTGCACCGGCGGAAAAATCCGACAGTTCAGCTTTTTTCGCCAACGTTCTCGGCAAATGCTGTTTTAAACGCTTCTTGCTGCGTGCCCGTGGCCTCGGTCTGATAATTGGCCTTCCACTCTGCCATGGTCATGCCGTAGAAAATCTCGCGCGCTTCGATCTTATCCATCTCGATGCCCCGCTCATTGGCCGCCTCTTGGTACCAGCGGCTCAGACAATTGCGGCAAAACCCAGCAAGATTCATCATATCGATGTTTTGCACATCGGTGCGCTTTTCCATCAGATGCGCACGCAAGGTGCGGAATGCGGCGGCTTCTAGCTCGGTACGGGTTTGATCGTCCATTTTGCATCTCCTTGGTGTAGGCGTATTGGGCTTCATATAGGGCGGCGATATATTTTACAGAACCCGCTTGGCGTAAGCGGGGTCAAGATCGTCCAGATTGACAGACAGGCTTCCAACTTGTGGCAGCATATCACTCAGAACCTGCAATAGCCGGTTTGCCAGATCGGCCTTCACCTCTGCCGAACGCCCTGGAAGCAACAATAGAGTGGCGTGGGCATAGCTCTGCGGCTCTGATCCCAGACGATGAGCACCCGACGCGAGCGTGCGGACCTTGATCGCTTGTGCATTCGGGATTGACGGATGGGTGGCCAGCACATCGAAAACGGCCTGACATAGCCCGTTCAACGCTTCGGTATTTCCGACATCATCGGAATGGTCGATCATTACATGGGGCATTGCACACTCCGGGTCGGGTCAAACGTTGGCGGTCTCTGCGGCCTCAATCATCATCGGCGCTAGACGCTGCGCCCATGCGATCTGGTCCGCCTCAATAGCGATCAGATCATTGCGCAGTTCGATCAGGATATTGGGTCGCTCATACGCAATCGCATGCCGGGCAATACTGTCTCCGGGCAGGTGTCCTGAATATGGCTCATTGTCGCCCACGCATAAATCCGGCTCGATCCGCAGCCGTGCGAGCAGCGGCTTTGCCAGACGTGCATCGGCCGCATAGAGCAGCCCAACGTGCCAAGGGCGAGGCGGGCGTCCCTTGAACTGCGGTGTGAAACTGTGGACAGACACGACCACCGTATCGTCGCGGCGCGCGCAAAGCTCTGCCAGCGCCGTGTGATAGGGGCGATGCAGCGCGTTCAGACGCGCCTCGCGTTCGGCCTCATCCGCATGACGATTTCCGGGGATGATGGTGCCGTCATATAGCTTCATCAACAGGGTCGGATCGTCCTCGCCCCGGTTGGGGTCAATCACCAGTCGCGAAAAATTGCTGAGGATCGCAGGCGCATCAAGCGCCTCGGCCAAGGCCAGCGCCAGACCAGCAGCGCCCACGTCATACGCGATGTGACGTGCCATGTCTTCGGGCGCGACGCCGAGATCACCGCCGTTCACGAACTCTGGCACAGTGTTGCTGGCATGGTCACAGGTGATCAGCCAGCGCGCCGGTCGGTGCTTGCCGATAATTTCAAATGGATGATAGGTCATTCAGGTGTCACCTTCGTTGCTCACCGTCTAGGCGCAATGTTCCGGCAACGCAACAAACTGCTGGAAATCACTGGCACCCCGTTAGCGTTAACGGTATCACATCCAAAACGACTGAGAGGACACCACCGCATGAGGCGCCACCGCAACGTCAAGATCGTCGCCACGCTCGGCCCCGCGTCTGAGAACTATGAAACCATCCGCGCCCTGCACGAGGCAGGTGCAGATGTGTTCCGGTTGAACATGAGCCATGGCGAACATGATTCCATCCGGGAAAAACATTGTATTATCCGCCAGATCGAAAAAGACCTGAACAGTCCGATTGCGATTCTGGCTGACCTTCAGGGACCAAAGCTGCGCGTCGGCACCTTTGCCAATGGCGAAGAAGAACTGGAAGTAGGCGCAATGTTCCGCCTCGACCTCGACGAGGCCGAGGGCAACGCCACACGGGTATGCCTGCCGCATCCAGAGATTTTCGCTGCCCTGCAACAGGGCGCAACGTTGCTGGTCAATGATGGCAAGATCCGTCTGCGTGTCTCCGACTGTGGTCCTGATCATGCCAATTGCGAAGTGATCGTGGGCGGGACAATCTCGAACCGCAAGGGTGTCAACGTTCCTGACGTGGAATTGCCATTGGCGGCACTGTCGGAAAAAGACCGCAAGGATCTGGAATTTGTCTGCGAACTGGGCGTCGACTGGCTCGCGCTCAGCTTTGTGCAGCGTCCCGAAGACGTAACCGAGGCCCGCGATCTGGCGCGTGGGCGCGCCGCGATCCTCAGCAAGATCGAAAAACCCTCTGCTGTGACCCGTTTCAACGGCATCCTTGCGGCGTCTGACGGAATCATGGTCGCGCGCGGCGATCTGGGGGTAGAACTGCCGGTGCAGAACGTCCCGCCGATCCAGAAACGCTTGGTACGCGCCTGTCGCGCGGCGGCCAAGCCGGTGATTGTCGCCACCCAGATGCTGGAATCGATGATCGAGAGTCCGGTGCCCACCCGCGCCGAAGTCAGTGATGTGGCTACCGCGATCTATGAAGGCGCAGATGCGATCATGTTGTCGGCCGAAAGTGCCGCGGGCAACTATCCGATCGAGGCCGTCACGACGATGGATAACGTTGCCCGCGAGGTCGAAGACGATCCGACCTACACCCAGATCATTGAGGCATCTCGCACGGCAACCCGTACCAGTGTAGCCGACGGTATCGTGGCTGCCGCCCGCGAAATAGCCGAGACCACAGACATCAAGGCGATATGCTGTTTCACACAGTCCGGCACCACCGCACTACTCACCGCGCGCGAACGCCCGCGCGTTCCGATCATCGCAATGACCTCAGTATTGGGCACTGCCCGTCGACTGGCACTTAGCTGGGGCGTGAATACGGTGATGACCGAAGAATTGGACCGCTTCAAGCTGGCCGTGATCAATGCAGCGCGCGCCGCGCGCGCCCAAGGCTATGCCACGACGCAGGATCAGATCGTGGTTACAGCCGGCGTGCCTTTCAATGTGCCGGGTACCACCAATATTTTGCGTGTCGCACCTTGTCAGGAAAGTTTGATCTACGCCACCGATCCGGGCTAGCGTATCGCAGTGGGCTGCAAACGCCCGTTGATGGGAGTAGCGCCAAGATGAATACCGACCTGATACTGGTTATCGGCATAGTGCTTATGGTCTTTTCTGTCCCTTCAATCGTTTCGGCCTTCTCCGAAGGACGCGCACCACGCGTTGCCGCCGTGGTTCTGATCGCAGCAGGATGTCTGGTGGTGTATGCGATTCAGCAAACACCAGGTGAATTCAGGGTTGAGGAAATCCCCAACGCATTTGTCCGCGTCGTGGCCAGCATTATCCGCTGACACTCGCCGAACCGGGGCGCTGGCCAGTGCGGGGGATGTAGAAACGCAAGCGGCCCGTATTCCCTCTTGCGCTAACCGCCCGCCCCTTTTATACGCCACACTTCACCCGCGCGTCCGGCCTAAGTGGCATGCCGAGTCGCGCGTTTTCGACCGACGACCATAAAGGAGCCGGAAATGCCCAAGATGAAGACCAAGTCGAGCTGCAAAAAGCGGTTCAAAGTAACGGCGAGTGGCCGTGTCGTAGCCGCCCAAGCGGGCAAGCAGCACGGCATGATCAAACGCAGCAATAAATTTCTCCGTAACGCGCGCGGCACCACCACGCTGTGCAAAGCCGACGAAGGTATCATCAAACCGATGATGCCTTACGCACGCTGATTAGGGGGAATTTGATCAATGGCACGCGTTAAAGGTGGGGTTGTTACCCACGCCCGTCACAAGAAAGTCATCAAGGCCGCCAAAGGTTACTATGGCCGCCGCAAGAACACCTTCAAGGTGGCCGCACAGGCTGTCGACAAGGCCAACCAGTACGCGACCCGCGACCGCAAGAACCGCAAGCGCAACTTCCGCGCGCTGTGGATTCAGCGGATCAACGCCGCGGTGCGCAGCCATGACGAGGCGCTGACATACAGCCGCTTCATCAATGGTCTGTCGCTGGCAGGCGTCGAAGTGGACCGCAAGGTTCTGGCTGATCTGGCTGTACACGAACCGGCGGCATTCGCCGCAATCGTCGACCAGGCCAAGGCGGCTCTGCCAGCCTGATCCGAACGGCCAACAAAACATGCTAAGACCCGGTCCGCCTCGCTGACCGGGTCTTTTTTTGCCGCGCTGTATCGGCAGTGGTTTCGTTTGGATGAATGACCTGCCGATTTATCTGTCGCGTCAGTAACTCAATGATGCACCGGATCGTGGCCATCTTCTAAACCACCGCCGGTTTGCGCTTCCACCCCGCATCAGCGTTCTAGTACTGCGCGAACCTTGAACTGGGGCGAGTGGGCATTCAACTTTCAAACGCAGACAAGATTGCCTTTCGTGTCGCAGCGCAGAAAGCCTCCAAAACACTCCGGTCAGCCGCTAACTTGCGGCGCAGTGATCTGGGAAGTTCGAGCTGCACTCCTTCACCGCTGCGCGTCCGGTTGCAGATGTTCATCTTGTGGATGCCCGGTAGCGTCCTGTTGGGTTCTGCCGCGAAGCCGACCTCGTCCAGTGACGCGCCGATGGCATCGCGCAGATCGGTCGCTCTTCCCCCCAGCCATACGATGTCGGTTCCGTCGTCTCTGCGTCCGTGAATCGCGACGGCGATCCGCGACTTGCCAACAAGCTCAACGGCCCGTGGTTCGTCGAAACGGTGAGAGGTGATGTGGAAATCGCCATGTGCGCCGGGCGTCAGCGCCTCAAAAGCATAGAAGGAAAAGTCCTGCCCCGCGATCGCCTCCGCGATTTCAGCTGTTTCAGGCTCTATGGTGCCACCGTGCGGTGCAAGGATCACGACCGATGTATCGCGATCATCGATCCTGATGCGATAGTCGGTCTCCGACTGCGCACTGGCGTCGAGTTCTGCGAAGTTCCGGTAGCGATCAGCCATTCATCATTGCCCTACTCAGCGAACAGGATGTGCAAGGACACGCTTTGGTCCGTGTCTTCATCCGTTCAGTGTTCTGACCTTTTTAGAAATGGTATCGCCCTTTTTCTCTAGGAAAATGATTTCACCAAATTCGATGTTCAGCCACGCATCGCCATCTTCGGTCAGCGGTTCAGACGCGAAAAAGGCGCATGTTGCCTCATCCTCAGGACAGGTATCGACTTCGTACGAGTTCGCGTGATCTTGGAAATTTTTCCCAGTCAAAACATACATCGGCTCCAGCAGCATCGAAAGTGCCATATCCTCGTTCCGCAGTTCTTTCCAGTCGCCGGCAACGTTCGTTTTTCCTTCGTGCCCACAGCCGTAGTTAACCCCGATGATCCGGCCCGGAGCGACCAGGGCGATCTTCAGCTTGGTCAGTGCAGTCAGATTAAGCGTCTTCATTGCCTGAAGAATAACCTCCAGAAGCCTCTCGAACCCCTCTTGGACGTCATCATCACCATCTCCCTTGAGCAGCGAGAGAAGCAAAACGTACAGGAATTCCGTGTCGGTGGTGCCCCGCATCTGCCGAAGATAGCGATCCTCGCAATGTGGCAAGAGTTCCCGCTGCAATCTCCGCCAGTTCGGCAAAGCGCCATTTTGGGCGATGATCCAGGGCGTTCCATCAAAGGAAAAAGGATGGCAATTTTCGTCGGTCTGAACGACGCTGGAATCGTAGCCCGATGCTCTTACATGAGCGAGGAGGGTATTCGCCTGAAGGCTCGGTATGATGCCCTTGGCATTGTCGTCATAAAAGGCCGCTTTGGGCCTGTGATAGAGAAACGGTTCATCCGGTTTCAGCAGATGTTGGCTCCAGGCCCCGAAACCCCAACCTGCCAACTGCAGGTCTGGGTGAAGCTCCGGGTCCAGACTCTGGTTGACCAAGCTGTTTTGCGGTTCAAGAAGCAGACTGTCGAGCGGTATTTCTGACCCGATATAGGCAAGGACGCGGCACATGTTTCCTCCAATTCAATCAGGACACTGCGCCCAGGCTGCTTGTTTGGTTCAGGTAGCGCCCATCGACGCCGCGAAGCGCTCAAACAGATAGAAACTGTCCTGTGGTCCGGGGCTGGCCTCTGGGTGGTGCTGGACCGAGAACACCGGCTTATCCTTCATACGGATACCGCAATTCGATCCATCAAAGAGCGAAACATGCGTCTCGACCACACCATTGGGCAAGCTCTGACTGTCCACCGCGAACCCGTGGTTCATCGACGTGATTTCAACTTTACCCGTTTCCATGTCTTTGACCGGATGGTTCGCCCCGTGATGCCCGTGGTTCATCTTGACGGTCCGGCCACCCAGCGCGAGCGCCAGCATCTGGTGGCCAAGACAAATGCCAAAAACCGGCAGGTCCGCATCCAGCACACCGCGAATCATAGGTACCGCGTATTTGCCTGTCGCTGCCGGGTCGCCGGGACCATTGGACAGAAACACACCATCCGGCTTGTGCGCCAGAATATCTTGAGCCGTCGCTGTTGCGGGTAGCACGGTCACATCGCATCCCGCGCTGGCAAGGCACCGCAGAATATTGCGTTTGGCGCCGTAATCCACCGCGACAACCTTGTATTTGGGCTGACTCTGACGCGGATACCCATCGGGCCACGCCCATCGCATTTCGTCCCAGCGGTACGATTGTGCACAGGTGACACCTTTTGCCAAATCCACCCCCTCGAGGCCGGCAAAACCGCGCGCTTTTTCAACCAGTGCGCCGATGTCGAAGTTACCTGTCGGATCATGTGACAGCGCCACATGCGGTGCACCTTGTTGTCGGATCGCGCGTGTCAGACGGCGTGTATCAACACCCCCGATCGCGATGCGCCCACGCCGCGCCAGCCAGTCACCCAGCGTCTGTGTGCTGCGCCAGCTGCTCGGCTCGGTCGGATCCCATTTGACCACCATGCCTTCGGCCACCGGATCTGCCGTTTCGTCATCATCCGCATTCACCCCGGTATTGCCGATATGGGGGAAGGTAAATGTCACGATCTGCCCGGCATAGCTGGGGTCGGTCATGATCTCTTGGTAACCGGTCATCGCGGTGTTGAAACACAGTTCTGCAACCGTATCGCCGGTTGCCCCGAAACCGCGCCCGTAAAAGACGGTACCATCCGCAAGCGCAAGACAGGCGGTGGGGTGTGACTGGGAAGTATCGACCATGGGCGGCTCTCCAGATTGTGACGCGAGCAGGCAAATCTGCGCATACCTACGGTCGTCACCCGAGGGGGTCAAGAGGTAGCGCAGCGGTTAGTGGAAACGCTATTTTGCGGGATGCCCTGCCGCTGGCGGCTTTGCCAGACGGGATTCGAGCAGCTCTCCCTCTCGCTCTAGAATCGGATGCGCGACCGTAACGATCCACGAATTGAACTCTTTCATCAGATACGCCGTCTCAACATGCTTATCGCTTGTGCTAAAGCTGTCGACATCCCCTTGGCTGAGACGCTTAAGATGCTGCTTGCGGCTGTTGCGCTCCAGCCGCTTCATCTCGGTCTTGCCTTCCAGAAGCGCACGGGCACTTTCGACATCCCGGCTGATCAGGATATTGGTGGCAAGCTTGAGGTTTTCCATCACGCTGGCGTGAATTTGCTCCAGCTCCGCACGGCCTGCGGGGCTGAACCTCTGACTGTCTTCGTGCATCTCCTCTGCAAGCGGCAGCAGTCGCTTGACGATGATATCACCCGCTGCCTCCAACGCGATCGCGTAGTCCACCAATGCTCTGAGGTCCCTGCGTTGTTGACGCGTCAAGTCGTCAGCAGGCAGCGCGGACGCATACCTGCGCACGCCGTCCAGCGCGACATTGACCACCTCGTCCCGTTCGGTAATCCGCTTGACCCTGTCGGGGTCCGGCTCGGCGTAGATCGTGATGACCGGGCCAAACATATCTGAAACGATGCCAGCCATGCGCAGGACTTCGCGTCGCAGATTGGCCAATGCCTGCGGCGCTGGTGGCACTGTGTTGTCCTTTAGAACGGAGAGGAAAGCGGGGTTACCATGATCCCCATCAGCGGCGCGACGCATCGGTAGACAGGCCGCCATCGGCTTTTCCAGCCACCCGCAAAATGGAAGCGTGATCAACAGAGACGCATTGAACCCGATATGCAGCAGTACCAGTTGCTGCGCATCCTGCGCCCCCTGATGCCAAAACGGAATGTGCAGCCCATTCAACACAAAAAGGGCACACAGCGCCGCTGCACCGCGAATGACCAAATTGGCGACGGGGATGCGTCGTGCCTCGGCGGGAAAACCACGACACAGCCACACCGGGATCAGGGCAGAGCCCAAATTTGCCCCCAACACCAGCGATACACCGACGGCAAAGGGCAACGCGCCGATTGCCACGACAGTGACACACATCAGGATGGCCGCAACCGAGGAGTGCATGACAAAGGCCAGCGCGCCCCCAACCATGAAGGCCGTCAGGTAATCACGCTCCAGATAGGCCGACATGGACGGCAAGAAGGCGCTGTCACGAATGGGTTCCATGGTGTTGCGCAGCAGATCAAGCGACAACAGGATCAGTGCGATCCCCAGAATGATCCGGCCAGCCTGTCGCAGAGACCGGCGTTCGGTCTTGAGAAATAGTATCCCGCCCACCATCAGCAGCACAGGCGCCAGCCAATCCAGTTTTAGCGACAGCACCTGAATAAGCAGCGCCGAACCCAGATCACCGCCCAGAACCAGAGCGATCCCCGGTACGAACCCGATCACCCCGCCGGCCGCGAACCCCGCCACCAGCAATGTCACCGCAGCCGAACTTTGCAGTACGATGGCCAGCATCACACCAATCGGCACCAATCGCGTGGGGCCGCGCGTCGACGTTACCAACCGACGGAATCGCGCTCCGAATGCCCGTTCAATTCCGGTCCGCACCATTCGGACAGCGAAGAGCAGGAGCATCGTCGCGCCAAAAAGCTGGGTCAGAAAGGAAAGGACCAACATTTAAGTGTTTTACACCTCAGTTAAAAAAATGGCGGGGCTCGTTTTGTGAGCCCCGCAGTTTCGGGAGAAAATGAGGGGAATGTCAATTGGGCCAAGGCAGGGAGTATGTCTTGACGTTGGTAAAGAACTTCATCGCCTCGATGACGCCTTCCTTGACGGCGTTGCCCGAGTCCTTGATGCCGCCAAAGGGGGACATCTCGATCCGGTAGCCGGGTTGTTCCCAGATGTTGCAGGTGCCCACGTCCAGCCCGTTGATATAGGCGATCGCGCGGTTCAGATCGTTGGTGCACACCCCCGAGCTGAGGCCGAACTGGGTGCCGTTGGAGATGGCCATCACCTCGGCGTCGTCGTCGGGGACACGCACGATGGGGATGATCGGGCCGAACGTTTCCTCCATCACCAGTTCGCTGGCGTGGGGCACGTGATCGACCACGATCGGCGGCAACAGCGCGCCCTGACGGCCGGGATGATAGAGGATCTGCGCGCCTTCCTTCTCGGCCTGCAGCACACGGTTCTCGAACACTTCCGCGGCCTGCGCGTGGATCACGCAGCCCAGTTCGGTCGCGGGGTCCTGCGGGTCGCCGAACTTGATCTTCTTCGCTTTCTCCAGCACCAGCGGCACAAACCGGTCCGCCACGCTTTGCTGCACCAGGATACGCTTGATCGCGGTGCAGCGTTGACCGGAGTTGCCGGTGGCGCCCGCCACCGCGATGGTCGCAGCGCGGTCCAGATCGGCGTCGCTCAGATCATTGCACACGATCAGCGGGTCGTTTCCGCCCAGTTCCAGCGCCTGACGTTTATAGCCCGCCTTGGACGCGATCAGCTTGCCCACCGGCACACCGCCGGTAAAGGTGATGATGTCGATATGATCGTTCACCATCATTTCTTCGCCGATGTCGCCCGGCAGGCCGGTCACGATCTGGAACATCTCGGGCGGCAGCCCTGCCTCATAGAGGATGTCCGCCAGCGCGATCGCCGTCAGCGGGGTCAGTTCGGTCGGCTTGCACACCATGCAGTTGTTGGTGGCGATCGACGGCGCGATCTTGTGGCTGACCATGTTCAGCGGGTGGTTGAACGGCGTGATCGCAGAGATCGCCCGCACCGGCTCGCGCTTGGTAAAGATCTTGCGCTCCTTGCCGTTATGCGTGAGATCGCAACTGAAGATCTCGCCATCGTCATTCAGCGCCTGCATCGCCGCGAACTGATACACATCCTGCGCGCGCTTGGTCTCGTAGATCGCGTGCTGGTGGCAGATGCCCAGTTCCAGCACCAGCCACTTGGCCAGATATTCGCGCCGCTCGCCGATCAGTTCACCTGCGCGTTGCAGGATCTGGCTGCGTTCGTACCGGCTGAGCTTTGGCGTATAGTCAGCCGCGATCTGGAACGCCCGCGCCGCATGCTCGGCCGTGCCCGCGGGCACCGTGCCGATCACCTCGCCCGTGTAGGGATATGTCACCTCTATCACATCGTCGGTGAACACCACCTCACCGCCAATGCGCATGCCTTCATGCCGGATCTCCGTCTTGCTCATCGTGTCCCCCCATCCTTACGCGCCATTGCTTGCCAAAGCGTTACCAAAGACCCCATCACAGGGCCGCCGCCGCCGTGGCGTAGAAAAACGCGTCGAAATTACGCAACTCCGGCTTGCTCGGCAGGTCGATCACACGGTTGCAGATGAATGGCACGACTTGCTCGGTCAACCCGCCATGGCTGCGCAGCGGCTCGTTCAGCGCGGCCAGATCGTGGCGATGCGCAGATGTGCCGATGGTCATGTTCTCAGTTGATATCATCACGATATCGCCGATCCGGTCACCCGGCAACTCGAACCGCTCG
Source organism: Roseovarius pelagicus (assembly GCF_025639885.1). NCBI lineage: Bacteria > Pseudomonadati > Pseudomonadota > Alphaproteobacteria > Rhodobacterales > Roseobacteraceae > Roseovarius > Roseovarius pelagicus. The sequence goes on from NZ_CP106738.1 coordinate 1,743,849, forward strand.
ATCGCTTCTTCCTTGCCGATGACCTCCAGCAGTTCGTCACGCTGCGCCAGCCGCGCGATGATATCCGCGCGGTCCGCCCCTGCGGGCAGGTAGGCCGTGGCAAAGCCCCCCAACGCGCCGTGGTGCACCACATAAGGGTCGGTGATCGGCAGGATCACCCGCGCCGCCGCCGCGCCCAGCCAGTCGTCCAGCAGGTCCTGCACATAGATCACCTTGGGATCGCCCTGTGCATCATGCTTGGGCTTCATCCCGTGATCAGCGGTCACCACGATGGCCGCCCCCAGCGCATCCAGCTGCCCGAGGTATTTATCGAACATCTCGTAGAACGCCTTGGCCTGTGCGTCGTCGGGCGCGTATTTGTGTTGCACATAGTCGGTCGTGGTCAGATACATCACGTCCGGTTTCCATTCCGTTAACAGCTTGACGCCCGCGGCAAAGACAAACTCGCTCAATTCCGCCGAATAGACCTCGGGCTGCGCCATGCCCAGCCATTTGCTCGCCGCTTCCTGCCCGTGTTCAGCCGCCGTCGATGTGTCTGATTTCTCTGCCGAAAAACACTTCGCCCGATCCTCGTCAAACCGCAAACCCGCGCCCAGAAGCGCACGCAGCTTGTCCTTGGCAGTGACCACCGCCACCCGCGCCCCGGCCTCGTAAAAGGCCGAAAATACCGTCGGTGCACGCAAGAACCGCACATCGTTCATCATCACTTCCTCGCCCGTCTCCGGATCGTAAAGGAAATTGCCACAAATCCCGTGCACAATCGGCGGACGCCCCGTCGCGATGCTCAGGTTATTGGGGTTGGTGAACGAAGGAATCACCGAATGCGCCAGCCGATCCGTCCCCTCTCGACGCATCCGCGCCAGATGCGGCATCAAACCATCCGCTATCGCAGCCTCAAGATACGCAGGCTCGCAACCATCAAGGCAAATCGCTATCGCACAAACCTTCGGCAAAGCATAATCACGATCATTCGCGATAACAGGAGAAATAATCGACATAGGGGTTCCTTTTTCAGTGAGGCTGCGCATTCTGACATGCGAGCCGAATTTTATGTTTTGCTATGGCTACTTGGCACGATTCACTGCCGCGCGCAGCCAGCCCGAGATGAATTCGGCCACCAGCACCATCGCAATGATGGACAGAATGATCGCAGCCACCCGCAGGTTTTCCAACTGCTGCACATTCCGCTTGAGGTACCAGCCCATACCGCCGCCGCCAAAGAAACCGACGACCGTGGCGGCACGAAAGGCCACGTCCCATGTGTAGATCGCGATCCCGGTAAAGGCGACGCGCACCTGCGGAACCACCGCAAAGATGAACACCTGAAACGGGTTGGCCCCTGCGGCGCGCATTGCTTCAACCGGACCCATCTCAATCGCTTCAATCTCATCCGAAAAGAGCTTGCCTGCGAAACCGATGCAGAACATCGTCAGGGCGCTGACCCCCGCCAGCATCCCGAACCCAAGGACCGACACAAAAAGGATCGTCCAGATGGTTTCGTGGATGGCGCGGCAAGAGATGACCCCGAGACGACCAACCGGAAAGAGAATGCGACGGTTGGGTGATACATTCCAAGCCGAAAACCAAGCCAGAGGAATGGCCAGAAGAACCCCGGCAAATCCCCCCAGAAACGACATCTGCAAGGTATCCAGGATCGCCTCAAGGTATCCGCGATCCAGCACATATTCCAGATCGGGTGGATAGTAACGGTCGCTGACGACACCGGCGAAGCGCCCCAATGCGCCGATCAGCAGGCCGATATCCACATTCAGGAAGTGCAGGGAATAGCCCAGAAAGAGCAGAACAATCAACAATGTGCCGTGTTTTATCAACGATTCCGGATATTTGTAGCGTGACCACTTGGGCAGTTCAGAGGTGCGTGGCGCGGGAATTTGTTCGGTCATAGCCATCTCCTCAGATCACTGCTTTGCGCAAATAGTGCGAGATCACCTCGCCCAGAATGATCAGCATCAGGATGGCCAATATCACCATCGACACGCCGCCATAGTTGAAGCTGTTCATCTGACGGAAGAACAACAGCCCCAGCCCGCCGGCACCAACCAACCCCATGACCGCAGAGCGGCGGATGTTGATGTCCCATTCGAAAATGACGGTCGCCAGCACCACTGGATAAATTTGCGGCAGAATGCCGTAATACATCACCTGAAACTGGTTGCCGCCTACCGCGCGGATAGCCTCGACCGGCTTGGCGTCGATATTCTCGATCGCCTCGGCCGTGATTTTCGAGATGAACCCGACGGACCGCATGGCGATGGCCAGAATACCCGGAAGCGCGCCCAGACCCACGGCACTGACAAAGATCAGCGCCCAGACGATCTCGTGAACCGAGCGGCTCAGCACCATCAGGAAACGACCGACGGGATAGAGGATCATTTTGCTCGGGGTCACGTTCGCCGCCCCAAGCCATGCCACCGGCAGGGAAAAGAAGCAGCCCAACACCGTACCGACACAGGCCATCATAAACGTTTCTAACGTGGGGATGAGCAGCTCGGAAAACAGGCCCAGATCAAGCGTAAAGTAGCGCCCCATTGAGGCCAGCACACCGCTACGCCCACCGATCCGCGACCAATCAGTATCTTCGACGATCGTTCCGTGGACGCACCACGCGATAAAGATCAGGATGACGCCCCAAATCAGGCCCATCTTCGTGAATCGCTTGCGCCGCAGCTCGCTCTGTAGGCTCAGCGCAGCAGGATTAACATCTGTGGCGGCCATGATCAGAGGACCTCCATCGCATAGATGTCGTCCAGATCGGCATCGCGCAGCGTTTCGGTCGCCCCGTCGAATTTCTTGTAGCCGTCTTGCAGGCCGATGATCCGGTTACAGAATTCCTTGGCCAATTGCACATCGTGGATGTTGCATAGGGCCGGTACTTTCAGTTCGAGCGCGATATCACGGATCAATGCCATGACTTCGCGCGAAATCTTGGGGTCGAGTGCCGATGTCGGCTCGTCCAGCAGCAGCAGCTTGGGCGCCTGCATCAGGGCGCGCGCGATACCGACACGCTGTCTCTGGCCGCCGCTCAACTCGTCGGCACGTTTGTTGATATGGTCGCTCAGCCCCACCCGATCAAGATAGTAAAGCGCCTGCTGCACGTCATCTTTTGAGAACGCGCGGAAGAAGGACCTTAGGTTGCCGGTGTAACCCAGCCGCCCGGACAGCACGTTATCCATTACAGACATACGGTTGATCAGGTTGAACTCCTGAAAGATCATTCCGACATTCCGGCGCAGATTGCGCAGCGCCCTTGGATTCAGACTACATACATCCTCGCCCAGCAAATGAATGCTGCCACCCGATGGCTCGACCAGCCGGTTCACACAGCGGATCAGCGTGGATTTACCCGCCCCGCTGGGGCCGATGATCGCAAGAAAGTCGTCGTCTTTGACTTCGAAGTCGATACCTTTAAGGATCTCCGGTCCTTTCGCGCTATAGCGCACTTTCAGGTCTTTTACGGTCAATACGGCCATGGTTTCTCCTCCCCTCAAGTGGCCTGACCCGCATGGCTGCGGATCAGCGCCTGATCTTCATTTACTTTTTGGCATCTTTCGCGGCCTTCAGATCGCGGATGATGTCGTAATCCGCGTCCGTCATCGCAACGAATTTGCTGGCGTTAACGTTTTTGAGGTATTCTTTGCCCTCTTCGCTGTCGCTCAGCGTCAGGAACGCGGACGAGATTTGCTCGACCAGCTCATCGCACAGCTTGCCCGACACGACGAAGGGATCCTGTGGAATGACCGGAGAGGACCAGATCACTTGGTAGTCTTCCATTGTGGCCAAACCGCGGTCAATCACATTGTCCAGACGGTGGGTCGCAACAAACGCAACATCAACCTGACCTTCGATCACCGCAATGGCCGACAAGTCGTGGCCGCCGGTATAGACGACGCGGCTAAAGTGATCCTCCAGATCCTCACCGATCACTTTCGTGAACGAAACCCGCGGCAGCAGGTTGCCTGAGGTCGATGCCGGATCAGTCAGACCAACAACGGTGCCCTTCAGGTCCTCGACCTTGGAAATACCGGAATCGGCGCGCGATACCAAAACGGCCTTATAGCCGGGGCCTTCTTCCTGAAAGTGGCCCTTGTGTTTGGCGTAGGTGGCGAAAACTTGCAGTGTTGGGTCTTTTTCCTGTGCGATTACATAGGAATAGGGACCATGCATCCCGATATCGACAAACCCACCCAACATCGCTTCGACCACCGACGCGTAAGATGTGGGCAGGAAAAACTCGACATTTTTTCCTGTGGCTTCTTTCAGCTGGTTCACCATCGGCTGATACAGTGACAGTTCCTGCGTCGTTTCTTCGGTCGGAATCATCGAAAACCGCAGAACATCGGGATTTTTGCACTCTTCCGCACTGGCGATTCCGGCTGCCGCGATGGCCATCGTGGATATCGCCGTCTTTATTACGTTGGTCAGTTTCATGTTTTTCTCCTTGGGTTGGATGGGAAGTGCCGGGTTGTTCCCGGCTTATGTTTCACGCGGCTGACAATCTGATGACATTCTGTTGTTGTGCCGCCGCGATGAAGTTGTCCTTGGTTCCGACAAAGTTCTTGCCGCGTTCGCCGGCAAATGCTTCGTCGATAATGTCGGCGCATTTGTCCGCCGGGATGCCGTGATCGGCAAATCGCGCGCCGATACCCAGATCGCTCAGAAACTGGGTCAGGCGATCTGCTCCCGCATTCAGGTCCGTGCCGAAAATCTCGTTCAGTGCGGCCTCGCGAAACCCGCCGATACCGATGACGGACCGCAGAACCGTGGGCAAGGTAAAGGAACAGGCAATACCGTGCTGCACCCCCCATCCCAGTGTGATCGGATAGGACAGATTATGAGCAATCGCAGTCTTGGTATTGGAAAAGGCCAATCCGGCACATAGCGATGCCTCGGCCATATCAGTGCGCAGATCCAGATTGCCGGGGTCTCGCACCAGTTGCGGCAAGGCGTCCATGATCAGCCTTGATGCCGCGACGGCGTGGCGCGCCGACACGGGGTTCGCGTTAACGTTCCATATGCTCTCCAGCGAGTGCGATAATGCGTCCAGCCCCGTGGCCAGCGTCAGACCCAGAGGCTTGCCTAGCATCAGTTCGGGATCGACTAGCGCGGTTTCGGGATAGAGTTCAGGATGCGCGAGCGAATATTTCTTGCCCTTGTCTTCGTTCCAGACCGTGGCCCAACATGTCACTTCGCTACCGGTTCCGGCCGTCGTTGGCACTGCAATGATAGGCAGGAATGACAATGCATCCTCCCCTGCCTTAGTCTCTAAAAAGCGGGCGACATTACCAAAATTTCCTCCCGCGGCGGCAAAGACCTTGGTCGAATCGATAACCGAACCGCCACCAACCGCAACGATCACATCGATCGGCTCGGCCAGATCAGCAAATCTGCCGCTTTGCTCTTCGAGCAGCGTGTAATCGGGGTTTGGCGCGACATCGTCGATCGTCAGGACAGGTTTACCTGCCACAGATTCGATGCGTTGCGCGAGTTCGGCAAATGGCGGCTCGGGGTAGGTTACCAGCGCATAGCGCCGTCCCCCGATCAGGTCAGCCAGCTTGCTGTACGCGCCGGTACCAAAGATGACATTTACCGGATTACTGTATGTCCACATATGATTCCTCTTGCGCAACTTGCACCCGGTTTTGCGGGGTTGAATGACAGTTTGTCGCTACGAAATGCATTTAACAAATTGATTGTTTGCATAGCATCCATATACTGAGGCTATGCTACGATCAGAACTTCGCTCTTTTCACGCGGTTGCAAAACACAATGGCTTCTCTCGGGCAGGCAAAGTGCTCAACATCAGCCAGCCGACACTCTCCACTCAGGTCAAAGCGCTGGAACAGCGCTATGGCGTAGAACTGTTCAACCGGATCGGGCGCGACATCCGCCTGACGGTTCCAGGCCATGAACTCTTTGAAATTACATCCAGATTGACGCAGGCCGAACGGGATGCCGAAAATCTGCTTGATACGTTCATGGGATTTCATTCAGGCACGCTGAATCTGGCCGCAGTCGGACCGTTTCACGCCACTGACATGATCGTGGCGTTCAAGCAAAAATACCCCCTGATCGACGTCGAGGTGCGTTTCGGCAACTCGTCTCGCTGCTTTGAGCGGATCCTGTCATTTGATGCGGATGTCGGTATCATCGCCGAGGTTCCACAGGATGACCGGGTGACAACCCTGCCCTACAGCGTGCATGACGTCGTCACTTTTGTGCATTCCCAGCATCCCTTCTTTCAACGCGACAGCATTTCCATATCAGAGCTTGAAGGCGAGAGAATTGTGCGCCGCGAAACGGGATCAACAACGCGCATCGCTATCGAAAACGAGCTGCAAAATCGCGGAATCAGCGTCAAAACCGTGCTGGAGATGGATAGCCGCGAAGCGATCTGGAAAGCCGTCGAACAGGGCTTGGGCATCGGATTTGTCGCCGATTTCGAATTTGTGGCCCACCCCAACCTGCGCGCCATTCCGATTGCAGACGCCAAGGTCAAAACTAACTATTATCTGGCCTACCTGACGGAGCGAGCGCAATCACAGAATCATCGAATCCTTTTGCAAGGTCGCGCTCAGCCACATTGACGACGTCAGGCAACATCAAAAGTAAGGTTAAGACAATCATTTCGGCCAAGCTATGCGCCCGCCATCGGAATTTTACCCTGCGTTCAGGGCGACGTTACGGCACCCACGCATGGCATGTCACCGGATGTTGCAAGGCGACTTCAATTTATATAGAACACCATGCTTATGACTGCCGCAAACCACTCACTCGGCGGTCCCCCATTTAGGCGCGCGGCGCTCTCAGTTCGAGGGAAGAACACAACATGACATTGCGTGACCGGGTCAATACGGCCATGAAGCAGGCTATGCGAGACAAGGATGCTGGTCGTCTGGCAACCTTGCGGTTGATCAACGCCGCCATCAAGGATCAGGATATCGCCGCGCGCGGCAGCGGCAGTGATGATGGCGTCGGCGACGCAGAAGTGCTCGCCATCCTTGGAAAGATGACCAAGCAACGTCAGGAATCGGTTCGCGCCTATGAAGAAGGCGGCCGGATCGATCTGGCCGAACGCGAGCGCGCTGAGGTGGCAGTGATCGACGAATTTCTGCCCCGCCAGTTGAACGAAGACGAAGTTTCAGACGCGGTCGACAAGGCAATCTCTGAGACCGGTGCAACGTCGATCCGCGACATGGGCAAGGTGATGGGTCTGCTAAAGCAGAACTATACCGGCCAGATCGATTTTGGCGCGGTCGGCCCTCGGGTTAAGGACCGTCTCTGCCAAGGTGCCTGACTGGTGCCTGCTCAACTTTAGTATTTCAAGAACGTCGAAAGACGAAGATAGCAGGCCCGGCGGCCTCTATCTCAGCGCGCTACGCGTGCCAGTTGGAGCGCGTTCTTGATTTCTGGGTATAGCGCCCTGCGCTCATCTTCGGACAGGAATGCGCCAATTTCCACTTCGCGCCCGCGCCCTTTGAGCGTCAGGTAATGTGCGACCGGCCCCCCGGTAGGGTACATGTTTACCTGCGCCCAATAGCTGTTGCAGTCCCATTCCTGCACATCGCCGTGCGGGTTGGTGCGAGTCAGGCGCACTGCATCCGCATCCATGAACAGCACCTCGTGCGTGTTGCCGCTGGCATAGGAGCGTTGCAGCGCCCACCATAGGCCAGCAACGGCCAAGGCCACAAACGGCAGCAAACCCCACAGCAATACTGTGCCCAAGAGCGCAAACAGTGGCAATGAGATCATCACACAGGTCACCACCATAAACCCGGCGAAACCGCGCCGGGGCAATGATCGGTGCGGCCACAAATCCAGCCGTGTCAGCGGTGATCCGATTGCCTGAGGGGACCATTCATAGGGCATGTCCGCAACCTATGCCGCCTGTCCCGTTTGGCAAGTGTCCAATTGCGCAGCGCCGCTATGTCACTGCCTCGGCACCGAATGCCGCGCCCAGCGCAATCTCCACCATCTCGCCAAAGCTGCTCTCACGCACTCCCGAATCCAGCGCAGCGCCCGTGATCAGATGATCCGATACCGTCAGCACCGCCAACGCCCGCACACCATACCGGGCTGCTACAGTGTAGAGTTCGGCCGTCTCCATTTCGACTGCCAGTGCACCGTGGCGGGTCAGTGCCTCGGTCAGATCCGCGCGCTCGTCATAAAACGTATCCGACGAATAGATGCCTCCCACATGCGGGGTGCTTCCCTTCGCTTCGGCCGCGTGGACGGCTGCCCGTAGCAGCCCCCAATCGGCGCAGGGCGCAAAGTTCAACTCGCGCAGCATGTTAGACGAAGGCGTGCTGATGCTGCTGGCCGTCATCGCCAAGATCACATCGCGCAGCTTCACATCGTGTTGCATCGCTCCACATGACCCAATGCGGATCAGGGTGGTGGCGCCGAAATCGCGGATCAGCTCATTGGCATAAATACTCAGTGATGCCATGCCCATTCCGCTGCCATGAATCGTGACCGGGTGCCCCTGCCACGTCCCGGTGTAGCCGGACATGCCTCGTACTGCATTCACCTGCCGCGCATTGTCCAGAAACCTCTGTGCGGCCCATTCGGCGCGCTTGGGGTCGCCCGGCATCAGCACCGTCGGGGCGATATCGCCCGGCTCCGCACCGATATGAATAGTCATGCACGCGTCTCCTTGATGTGTCGTGCGCAGCTTAGCGCGCTTGCGCGTTGGTGAAAACCAACGCAGGATCACCCGAATGTCCAGCAGCGACAGCAGCCAAAGGTGCCAATGAAATTCTTGCTCGTCACCAGCGTAATGGCATCGACCAGTTCGGTTGCTGCGCAGGACAATACTGAAATCGCCTTTGCAAAGTCGGTTCTGGCAAGTGTTCAGGCGAAATCAATTGCGGAGAACCGGGAGTATTGCGGTTATCTGGGACGCGATGCCGCCGGGCGTCTGGCCAGTGGCCCGTCCATCCGTGGCAAGCGCGACGAATGTACGCCAGTGTGGCCTGACGCACTGGAGGTGCTCGCATCGTGGCACACACATGCGGGGTATGACGCCGGCGCATGGTCAGAAGTGCCCACCGTCATCGACATCGAAGCCGACGAAGAAGAGGGTATCGACGGCTACGTTGCTACGCCGGGTGGGCGGCTTTGGTATGTGGACACCACTGATATGGTCGTCAGCCAGCTCTGCGCCGTGCGCTGCATGCAGGTCGACCCGCGCTTCGTGATCGGGTCCGAAGGGGAAATCGAGACATCCTACACTTACCGACAATTGCTTGCGCGTGAGGCAGAAGGCGACTGACGCAGCTAACCCATCACCCAGTCGAACACATAGCCCGCCGCCAGTGATCCGCTGACCGCCAGCGCCAGATATAGCAGGAAGGGCGGCAGCCGCAGCACCGGAAAAATCGCCATCGCGCCCCAGATGCTGACGACACCGCCGGAAACCAGAAATGCCATCGCCGCCCCCGGTGACATCCCATGGTCCAGCAGCCCACGAGTCAGCGGCAGCGCCGCATACCCATCCAGATAGGCCGGTGCACCCACGAGCGTGGCAAAGGGGATTGCCCACCAGACGTCAGCGCCCACATACGCCGTCAGCGCCGCTGGGTGCAATGCCGCGTTCAGCGCGTATTCGGCAGCAAAGGCGGGAATCAGGCAGATCAGGATCAGACGAGTCGTTGCGCGGCAAATCTGCCAGAAGTGCGCACGCCGGGCGGCGCTACGCCAGATTGCCGCCTGATAAGAGGCTGGCGCGCAACATTGACGCTGGGCCAGAGATCCCACGAACCGGTTCTGTCGTAGCGCCGACACCGCCCAGCCGCGTCGCGCAAAGAGTGCGGTGATCGCGCCCCCCCACAGGCCGAGACCAAAAGCCGCCACCGTCTTGCCCACCGCAAAGCCCAAGCCCAGAGTTGCCACTGTCGTCGCCAGCATTGCCGGGTCTGTGACTGGCGATGACAGCCAGAACGCCATCACCGGTGCCAGCGGAATCCCCGCCGCCAGCAGCCCTGCCATCAACGGCAGCACTGTGACCCCGCAAACCGGTGTAATTGCCCCGATTGCCGATGCAACAATCACGGTTTGTATCGTTCGCCCTTCGAACGCGCGGGCAATATGAGCATCCGCCCCACTGGCCATGATCCATGCCGACAACACGATTCCGGGAATCACCAGCGGCGCGACTGCGACCAGCCCCCAAAAGACGAAAGCCGCCATTTCCGTCATCTGTGCTGGCCACAATAGGATCGAAAGCATCAAGATGAACAATGTTCCGCCAATCAGCAGCGACTTCGCAGCAAAACGTGATTTTGGATCTGTCTGGTCGGACATTTGGCAACTCCGGTGCGATTTCCCTTGGAGTATCGTCCGCAACTCGCCATATGTGAAACGGGTAATTCAGATATTAGATATGAGTTTTTCCAATGACTGAACTTAACAGCGACCTTCTGCGCAGCTTTCTCGCCGTGACCGAGGCAGGCAGCGTAACCGAAGGAGCCATGCGTATTCACCGCTCGCAAAGCGCGGTCAGCCTGCAAATACGCAAGCTGGAGGACATCGTCGGCCATCCCCTGTTCGAGCGTCACGGGCGCGGCATCACCCTAACCGCAACAGGTCGCGAACTGTTGCCGGTGGCCCGCGACGTGACCCGCACCCTCAGCCATACGTTACGCCGGTTAAGCGCGGACCGACTGCATGGACGGCTCCGTATTGGGCTGCCCGACGACCAAACGCAAGGATACCTGACCCGTATCCTCGGTGCATTCACCCAATCGCATCCGATGGTCGAACTGGATGTGACCTGTGCACTCAGCGCCGGGTTTCCCGATGCACTGGCCGCCGCGAAACTGGATATCGCCGTGTATGAGACAGCAGAGCCAGAACATTCCGCCGACGTGCTGAGGCGCGAGCAAACCTGTTGGTCCACAGCACGCTTTGCCGATTTTCCAGCAAGCGATGCGCTGCCCGTCGCACTCTTTGATCAGGCTTGCTGGTGGCGCGACGTGGCGCTTGCTGCACTGGACGCGGCAGGACGACCCTACCGCGTGGTCTATTCCAGCCAGAGCGTTGCAGGTGTCATTGCCGCGATCGAGGCAGGCATCGCCGTCGGGCTGCTGGGTGAAAACAGCCTTACGCGTGACTTGCGCCGCTTAGGGACGGCCGATGGCTTCGGCGAAACTCCCTGCTCTCACCTCATTTTGGCGCGGTCGCCCGGCGCAACCGGCGCGGCGCTCGACGCGATGGAGGCGGCCATTCGCACGGCCTTTGCGACCGGTGAGACTGTCATCCTCTAGCGCGTGTATTTTATGAACGGTGTCAATTTGCCAATCCGGTCGTAAAGCCGTCGACCGGTATGATTGAAATCTTGCGTCATCCAGTAGACTGACGGACGACCATCCGCATCAGCCTGTGAATAGACAGCCTCGATCAGCTTGCGCCCCACGCCGGTGCCACGAACGGACGGGTCGGCATAGAGATCCTGCAGGTAGCAGACATGATCCACTCGCCAGTTATGCGGGTGATAGATGTAATGCACGAGGCCGATCCCCTTGTCGCTCTCAAGCGCGATAAACCCATTCTGATCCGGGTGATCCGTGGACAACAACCGGGCAAAGGTGGTTTGGTACACTTTTTCTGTGACCGAAGTCTCATAATACTCCAGATACCCTGTCCAGAGACGGCGCCATTCTGCCTCGTCGGCGGATTTCATCGGGCGGATGGTGATGGAATCGGACATGATAAAGAACCTCCAGACATAGATCTTCCACAGGCTAGCCGCTTGCGTCACGCGGGGCCAGTACCGTCAGTGCGACGACACGCGACATGACGCATGTTGTCTGCGAACCTGTCGGCATCTTGGCGTCAGTGCGCTCGCGGGCACATTCGCGCGATACCGACCGGGTAAGACGGTCAAGTGGTGCCTCTCTCTACTTTTCGCTCGGGTCAGCACCCACGGAACGATGCTGCTTGCTGGTTGCCCAGTCTATGACGCCCATTGCTGGCAGGCCGATGCTGTCCCGGCGGACCCGGTTATCGTTGCCAGCCCCACCGTCGTCACCGCCGCACCCCAAGCGCAAAGCACTGCCCGGATCAAAGCAGGCAATCACTGACCTCATATACCAACCGATAGAGGGTTGACCTCGCTACTGCGCAGCCACCGCCTGTGGGTCGGCCAGTGTCACGATGTCCATCATAATCGTATTCAGTTCGAAATCCTTGGGCGTGTATACGCGTGCGACGCCCATTTCCAGCAACCGTCGCGCATCCTCGTCCGGGATGATCCCGCCGACAATTACCGGCACGCTGCCGAGCCCCGCATCGCGCATGCGGATCATCAGATCCTCGACCAGCGGCAGGTGACTGCCACTGAGGATAGACAGCCCCACCACATGCGCGCCATCCTCTTGCGCGGCACTGACAATCTGTTCAGGTGTCAGACGGATACCATCATAGCCGATATCCATGCCGCAATCGCGCGCCCGGAATGCGATCTGTTCGGCCCCGTTGGAATGTCCGTCCAGCCCCGGCTTACCCACAAGGAACTTCAGCCGCCGCCCCAAACGGCCCGAAACCGTATCCACGGCATCACGGATATGCTCCAGTCCTTCGGTCTTGTTCGACACGCTGGCCGATACACCTGTCGGGCCGCGATATTCGCCATAGACCGCGCGCATCTGCGCGGCCCACTCGCCCGTAGTCACGCCTGCGCGGGCCGCCTTGATTGACGCTGGCATGATGTTCTCGCCGGCGTCGGCCGCCGCACGCAATGCTGCCAGCGCGTCCTTTACCGCGCCCGCGTCCCGCTCGGCGCGCCACGCCTCCAGTCGACCGATCTGTTCGGCCTCGGTCGCCGGATCGACGACCATGATACCGCCATCCTCGGTTTGCAGTGGGCTGGGTTCGCCTTCGGTGTACTTGTTCACGCCGACCACGACCGTCTCGTTGCGTTCGATCCGGTTCAGGCGTTCGGCATTGCTGTCGACCAGACGCGCCTTCATGTAGTCGATCGCCCCGATCGCGCCGCCCATGCCACCCAGCGTCGCCAATTCGTGCCGCGCACCATTTTTCAGCGCTTCAACCTTGGCGTCGACTGCCGGGTTACCATCAAAGAGGTCGTCGAACTCCAGCAAATCAGTCTCGTAGGCCAGAATCTGCTGCATCCGCATCGACCATTGCTGATCCCAAGGGCGCGGCAGGCCCAGCGCCTCGTTCCACGCGGGCAACTGCACGGCGCGCGCGCGCGCATTTTTCGATAGCGTCACTGCCAGCATCTCGATCAGGATGCGGTAAACGTTGTTTTCGGGCTGCTGCTCGGTCAGGCCGAGGCTGTTGACCTGTACGCCATAGCGAAAACGGCGGAATTTGGGATCTTCAACGCCATACCGCTCGGCCAGAATTTCATCCCACAGATCGACAAAGGCACGCATCTTGCACATCTCAGTCACGAACCGGATGCCTGCGTTGACAAAGAACGAAATCCGCCCTGCCAGCGCCGGAAAATCAGCATCCGGCACGCGCGGCTTCAATTCGTCCAGAACCGCGATGGCCGTGGCCAGCGCAAAGGCCAGCTCTTGTTCTGGCGTCGCTCCTGCCTCTTGTAAGTGATAGGAACACACGTTCATCGGGTTCCATTTCGGCACGTTGGTATAGCAGTATTCGGCGACATCACCGATCATCTTCAGCGACGGCTTGGGCGGGCAGATATAGGTGCCGCGCGACAGGTATTCCTTGATCAGGTCGTTCTGTACAGTCCCTTGCAGAGCGGCCACATCGGCACCCTGTTCCTCTGCCACGGCGATATAGAGCGCCAGCAGCCACGGTGCAGTCGCGTTGATCGTCATCGACGTGTTCATCTGGTCCAGCGGGATATCCGCAAAGAGACTGCGCATGTCGCCCAGATGGCAGACCGGTACGCCAACCTTCCCCACCTCGCCACGCGCCAGAACATGATCGCTGTCGTAACCGGTCTGCGTCGGCAGATCGAACGCCACACTCAGGCCGGTCTGCCCCTTGGCCAGATTCGCCCGATAAAGCGCATTCGACGCCTCTGCCGTGGAATGCCCCGCATAAGTCCGGATAAGCCACGGACGATCCGGGCGGTTGTTCTGCTGATCTTTCTGCGAGTGCGACATTGGCGGGCCTCGTGAATCTGTTGCGCAATTTTCTTACGTTGTGCGATTGATACTTGGAACTTTATACCGATGTCAATTCGCTGCATCGCAGCAACACGTTCCTACTCTCTACCGTCACCCGGCACCAGCCACTTGACCGCACATTTGCCTGAGATTACGGCAGCGCGTCGGCCTGCCGGTGCCGATTGGCACCACCAAAAAGGGCCCCGCCATGATCGGACAAAGAGAATTGATGTACGATATCGACAGCATTCATATTGCAGTTGCACTGATGATCCTGATGCTGATCGGGATGGCAGTCGGTTACCTGATCGGCCAAAAACGCCAGCGCAGCGCCACCGACGAATTGCGCTCGCAGGCAACCGCGGTGCAAGGCTCATTGCTTGGTCTGCTGGCGCTGCTTTTGGGTTTTACTTTTTCGCTCGCACTTTCCCGACACGATGACCGTTCGGGTGCCGTGGTATCAGAGGCAAACGCCATTGGCACCGCATGGCTGCGGATCGACTACCTGCCCGACGCCGCGCAGGACGAAGCACGCAGCGATCTGCGCCGCTATCTGCGTTTGCGTGTCGAGGCTGGCGAAGTGTCTGCCGACAACCAGCAACGCCGCGATCGTCTGGTCGCCAATGCCGAAGCCGCGTTTGCTGAGCTTTGGGCGCAAGCGGCCGAGGTGGCGCGTTCAACCGGCGGCCCGGCGACGGTGGCCTATGGCAATGCGCTGAATGACATGATCGACGCGCTCGGCAGTCGCGATGCGGCAATCGAGCGGCACGTACCCGAAGTGGTGCTGATGATGATGTTCCTCACCTTTATCCTGTCGGGTACAATGCTGGGCTATTCTTCGGGTGTTGCGGGCACACGCCCGGCCACGCCCGTATACCTGATGGTCGGTCTGATCGTGCTCTTGGTGTTCATGATCATCGACCTAGACAGACCACGGCGCGGATTGATCGCGGTCGATCAGACACCGATGCGCGGCCTGTTGGCAGCCATTGACACGAAGTAACCGTCAGAGCGTGTAACGCATCCGCGTTGCCTTGCTGAACCCGAGCAGGTGGCGCAGCGGCCCGATGTCCTCGGTGCCCTGCGCGACGAAACCCTGCCGCTCATACAGCGCACGTGCCCGCGGGTTGATGTCGATCACGTCCAGCCGGACATGGGTCTCCTCGCGCTGTGCCGCTTCGGTCTTGATCGCGTCCAGCAGCCGGGTGCCGACGCCCTGCCCGCGCGCCGCCGTGTCAACGCAAATCCCGTCCATCAACAGTATGCCCGGAGCGACCGGCCGCTCCAGCATCGACAAAACCGGCGCGCGCCACAATGCCCCGAACCAGCCATAGGCGCGGGCGAGATCACGAAACCCACCGCCGGTCAGGCTGCCTTCCTGCGTCTTGAACCCCGCCAGCCCGATCACCCGCCCCCGTGCGTCCAGCGCCGAGATCGCGTAACCGGGATTGAGGATAGTTTCGAAAAAGTGCAATGCGCGGGCTTCGGGCGCCATGATCCGGCCCAACTTGGCCCCGAACGCCTGCCAGTAAAGCGCCGCAGCGCGGTCGCGCTGACCGTCCGGAAACCCCGGTATGATCGTGATCTGGGCCATCGTGGTTGCCCGCCCCTCCTTCAGCCTATATTTGCAGTCAGGCAATGGTGTACAAGGGGCGCACATGACATCGAAAGTCGAAATGCCGCTCTGGATGCTGTTGCTGCTGCTGGCTTTCGCTGCAGTGACGTTTGCGTCTCATTTCCTGTTTCCATCCGTGCGCTGGTTTTTTCGTCGCAGACTGGAACGCGCGGTGGCGCAGTTGAACACCCGTCTGACCCGTCCGATTGAACCGTTCAAGCTGGCCCGCCGACACGACATGATCCAACGGTTGATTTACGACCCAGAGGTAACTCAGGCCATCGTCGACTATGCGCGCCGCAACAATGTGCGCGAGGATGTCGCGTTTCAAAAGGCGCGGCGCTATGCGCGCGAAATCGTGCCCAGTTTCAGCGCCTTCGCCTATTTCAGCTTTGGCACGCGGATGGCCAACTGGCTTGCGCGATCGCTCTACGTGGTGCGCACCGGACTGGCAAACACCGCCGTTCTGGAAGGGATCGACAAGGATGCCACGGTCGTTTTCATTATGAACCACCGTAGCAATATGGACTACGTTCTGGTCACGACCCTTGCGGCGCGGGCTTCGGCGCTCAGCTATGCGGTGGGTGAATGGGCGCGCGTCTGGCCACTGAGCCGCCTGATAAAATCCATGGGCGCGTATTTCATTCGCCGTCGCTCGCGCGGCGGGCTCTATCGGACGGTACTGGCACGCTATGTACAGATGGCGACCCGAGGCGGCGTAACGCAGGCGATCTTTCCCGAAGGGGGGCTCAGCGTCGATGGGCTGACCAAACCGCCCAAGCTTGGCCTGCTCTCCTACGTTGTCGAAGCCTGGCAACCGGGCGAGCGCGACGTTGTCTTTGTCCCTGTCGCGATCAACTATGATCGTGTGCTCGAAGATCGCGTTCTGGTCGAGGCTGACGCAAGCGGTACCCGGCGCTTTCGCGCGCGTATGTCGGTCATTGTGCGGTTCATGGGGAAAATGGTCTGGCAACGGTTACGCGGCAAGTTTCAGCGTTTCGGTGTCGCCGCAGTGATTTTTGCAGAACCGATAAAGCTGAGCGATTATGGTGATACTCCGTCCGTCAATCTGTTAGGTGACGACCTGATGGGACGGATCAAAAACGCGATGCCGCTCCTGTTTGTGCCAATGCTCGCACGGGTCATGCTGCGTGCAGACGGACCATTGAATGCAGCCGCGCTTCAGGCTGCCATCATCGAAACGGCCGAAACCGCTACGACAGAGACACCATTGGTTTCCCCCGCAACCCTGCCGCGTGCAATCGACCACGCGCTCAGATCACTTGCGCAACGCCAACTGATCGAGAAAACACCGGATGGCTGGCAGGCGGTTGAGACAGAACGCGACGTTCTGGCCTTTTACGCAAACTCAATTACCCATTTCTTTGCGGATGATGCTGCGCTCGCAAAGTAAATTGCTGCGACCGCTGGGTCATAAAGTTACAAAAACTCACCTCAAGGCATTGCATTATTGCGTATCCATGCGTATTCCAAGGCAAGACGTCGCGATTCTGCATCGCGGCAAAACGCATAAACGACAACTTTCGCCCGCCACATAACGATACGAGGAACGCTGATCATGGCTCTGGACACCGAACCCGGCATCGCCGCCTACACCGCGCCGGAAAAAGACCTGTATGACATGGGTGAAATGCCTCCGATGGGGTACGTGCCCAAACAGATGTACGCGTGGGCGATCCGCCGGGAACGCCATGGCGAGCCGGACACCGCGATGCAGGTCGAAGTCGTCGATGTCCCGACGCTGGACAGCAACGAAGTGTTGGTTTTGGTGATGGCGGCGGGCGTCAACTATAACGGCGTCTGGGCTGCACTCGGCCTGCCGATTAGCCCCTTCGACGGGCACAAGCAGCCCTATCATATCGCGGGCAGCGATGCGTCCGGTATCGTGTGGGCCGTGGGCGACAAGGTGAAACGCTGGAAGGTGGGCGATGAAGTCGTCATTCACTGCAATCAGGACGATGGCGACGACGAAGAGTGCAACGGTGGCGATCCGATGTATTCCACCTCACAACGCATCTGGGGTTACGAAACTCCGGATGGCAGTTTCAGCCAGTTCACCCGCGTGCAGGCCCAACAGCTAATGCCGCGCCCCAAACACCTGACATGGGAAGAGTCGGCCTGTTACACACTGACATTGGCGACCGCCTACCGGATGCTCTTTGGCCACGAACCACATGATCTGAAGCCCGGTCAGAACGTTCTGGTCTGGGGCGCTTCCGGTGGTCTCGGCTCTTATGCGATCCAGTTGATCAACACGGCCGGCGCCAACGCCATTGGCGTCATTTCGGAAGAGGATAAACGCCAGTTCGTAATGGACCTAGGTGCCAAGGGCGTCATCAACCGCAAGGATTTCAATTGCTGGGGGCAATTGCCAACGGTGAATACACCCGAATATGCCGATTGGTTCAAAGAAGCGCGCAAGTTTGGCAAGGCGATTTGGGACATCACCGGCAAGGGCAACAACGTCGACATGGTGTTCGAGCATCCCGGCGAGGCGACGTTCCCCGTCTCCACGCTGGTCTGCAAGAAGGGCGGCATGGTCGTGATCTGCGCCGGCACCACCGGGTTCAACTGCACCTTTGACGTACGCTATCTGTGGATGCACCAGAAGCGCGTGCAAGGCAGCCACTTTGCCCATCTCAAGCAGGCCGCCAGCGCCAACAAGCTAATGTTGGAGCGCCGCCTTGATCCGTGCATGTCCGAAGTATTCAGCTGGGATGACCTACCCGCCGCGCATATGAAAATGATGCGCAATGAGCATAAGCCCGGTAATATGGCCGTACTTGTGCAGGCCCCTAAAACCGGCCTCAGAACAGTCGAAGATGTTCTGGAGGCACGCAGCTAATCAAGCGTTTCACGTCTAAAATAAACGCCCGCGGATCTGAAAACGGTTCGCGGGCGCTTCTATTTGGGTCAAGTTCTGTCCAGCCGGTCGCCGATTAACGATCCATTAAAGCGTTTTGCCTTCTATCTGTTCGAGACCACATTGAACGTCGTAACCGATAGCAATCCGGAGCGCAGATGAACAACGAATGGATACTTGATATTTTGACTGACCTGCGCTCGTTTGCTCTGCAAAACGATCTGGAGGCGCTCGCCGAACAACTTGACCAAACCCGCCTGCTGGCGGCTGTTGAATTGTCTTCACTGTCGGCCAATGCCATTCCATCAGATAGTGAGGCAGACAAGGTCGAAAGCTCTGCTAACCCGCGCAAGTTCGCTACGCCTACATCCGAGTGATCAACCACCGCACTAAGGCACGCTCATGCCAGCGGGAACCAGATCGGCACAGCGGTCAGAACGTCAAAGCAGGTGCGCCCGCTCAAGTGGCGCTTGACGCGGCCCAGTCCCAATACATCTCGCGCACTGATTTGGTCACAGGTCCTACTTGATAATTGCGCCCGTCGAATTCGGTCACTGGCGTGACCTTGCTCATGTTGCCGGACAGGAAAACCTCGTCTGCGTTCTCGAAATCGGCAAAGCTCAGCACTTTTTCATGCACCATCATCCCCTCGCGGCGCATATTGTCGATATGACGCGCGCGGGTGATCCCCGCCAGAAACGTACCGTTCGGCACCGGGGTAAACACCTCACCGTCACGCACCATGAACACGTTCGCAGTCGCGGTTTCGGCGACATTTCCCAACGCATCCGCCACCAGCGCATTTCCGAACCCCTTGGCGCGAACCTCTGCCAACATACGCGCATTATTCGGGTACAGACACGCCGCCTTAGCGTTCACCACGGCGCTGTCCAGCGTGGGACGACGAAACTGTGTGCGCGTCAACGTGGTGGCGGCATCTGCGGCTGGCATCGGAATTTCTTCCAACGCCACGGCAAACCGCGTGCTTGATGCCTCCGGGATAATCGCCGAATAACCGCCGTCCGCTGCCCAGTACATAGGCCGAATGTAAACCGCCGCTCCGATCGGATAGGCCTTCAGGCCGTCCTTGATCAGTGCAACCATGTCCTCGGTGCTGACGGTCGGCGTCAGCATCAACGCCTCTGCTGACCGATTAACCCGTGCGCAATGAAGATCAAGGTCCGGCGTCAGTCCGTTGACCAGCCGCGCCCCGTCGAACACGTTCGAGCCAAGCCATGCACCGTGATCCGCAGCATGAATGATCGGCGTGTCGCCGTCATGCCATGACCCTTTGAAATAGGTTCGGATATTTTTTCCAACGGCCATGTGCTGCCCTCCTTTGCCGCGGGCACCCTAGGCGCGCAGCGTACCCTCGTCCAGTGCCTTAGGGGGTTACGCAGAACACGCGGCCTCTCACCAATACGCCGCTTGGCACCTTGAGCCGAACGCACCGATGCCATACCAAAGGTTCGGATCAAATCGGAGACATCATGGCGTTCACAGTTGCAATCGACGGCCCTGCAGCGGCAGGCAAGGGCACCGTGGCAAGACAGGTCGCGGCGCATTTCGGGTTTGGTCATCTAGACACCGGTCTACTCTACCGGGCCACAGGGCGCCGCACTCTGGACGGGCTGACCCCGATCGAAGCCGCCCGCGCGCTTCGAGCCGATGATCTTGATGCACAGGACCTGCGCTCGCCCGAGGTTGCGCAAGCCGCCAGTCGTGTTGCCGCTATCCCCGAAGTCCGCGCGGCACTGGTCGATTTTCAGCGCGCATTTGCCCGCCGGGATGGCGGTGCAGTGCTTGATGGGCGTGATATCGGCACAGTGATCTGCCCCGAAGCCGAGGTGAAACTCTACGTCACGGCCTCGGATGATATCCGCGCCGCGCGCCGGCATATCGAACTGACGGGAAAAGGCCACGACATCACCTATGGTGCCGTTCTTGAGGACCTGCGCCAACGCGACGCCCGCGACAGCGCCCGCGCCACTGCGCCGCTGAAACCAGCCGAAGACGCTGTGCATCTGGATACGTCTCAATTGACAATCGAAGAGGCCGTCGCTGCCGCAATCACCGAGGTTAACGCTGCACGCAAAACCTAGGCGCAGTTCTTCAGCGTTATGGCACGGTTATAGCTGCGGGGCTTGATCCCGCCCTCCATCTGACGTATATGCGCAGCCGTCAGCACGGTGATCAACACCGCAAAGCATATGAGCGCGAGCAGGGTCGGGACTCCTCCGGCCCTCTTTGTTTTGCGAATCGCCCGACCAACGAAACCCTCAAGACCGGCGGAGACAACCGCACGGCCAGACACAACACTAGTTAGGATTGAAACGCCACATGGCTGAGAACACATCTATGGAGGAATTCGAAGCCCTCCTGAACGAAAGCTTCGAAATGGACACGCCCGAAGAGGGTACAGTTGTCAAAGGCAAAGTCATCGCTGTCGAAGCGGGCCAAGCCATCATCGACGTCGGCTACAAGATGGAAGGCCGCGTCGAGCTCAAAGAATTCGCAAATCCCGGTGAAGCACCAGATATTTCGGTCGGCGACGAAGTCGAAGTATTCCTGCGCTCGGCAGAGAACTCTCGCGGTGAAGCCGTCATTTCCCGCGAAATGGCTCGCCGCGAAGAAGCATGGGACCGCCTGGAAAAAGCATACGCCGACGATGCCCGCGTCGAAGGCGCGATCTTTGGCCGTGTCAAAGGTGGCTTTACCGTCGATCTCGGCGGCGCCGTGGCCTTCCTGCCCGGCAGTCAGGTCGATGTACGCCCCGTGCGCGATGCCGGCCCGCTGATGGGTCTCAAGCAGCCGTTCCAGATCCTGAAAATGGACCGTCGCCGCGGCAACATCGTCGTCTCGCGCCGTGCAATCCTCGAAGAAAGCCGCGCGGAACAGCGTGCCGAAGTCATCGGCAACCTGACCGAGGGTCAGAACGTCGACGGCGTGGTCAAGAACATCACCGAATACGGTGCGTTCGTGGACCTCGGCGGTGTCGACGGCCTGCTGCACGTGACCGACATGGCATGGCGCCGGGTCAACCACCCGTCCGAGATCCTCGCCATCGGCGAAACGGTCAAGGTGCAAGTCATCAAGATCAACAAGGAAACCCACCGCATCAGCCTCGGCATGAAACAGCTGCAGGACGATCCGTGGGATCTGGTGGCAGCCAAGTATCCGCTGGAATCGACCCACACCGGTCGCGTAACCAACATCACCGACTATGGTGCGTTTGTTGAACTGGAGCCGGGCGTCGAAGGCCTCGTTCACGTCAGCGAAATGAGCTGGACCAAGAAGAACGTGCACCCCGGCAAGATCGTGTCGACCTCTCAGGAAGTCGAAGTCATGGTACTGGAAATTGACCAGACCAAACGCCGCGTGTCGCTCGGTCTCAAGCAGACCATGCGCAACCCTTGGGAAGTGTTTGCAGAAACGCACCCCGAAGGCACCGAGGTCGAAGGCGAAGTCAAGAACATCACCGAATTTGGCCTGTTCATCGGCCTCGACGGCGAAATCGACGGCATGGTTCACCTTTCCGACATCAGCTGGGACGAGCGCGGCGAAGATGCGATCCAGAACTTCCGCAAGGGCGATATCGTTCAGGCGGTCGTTTCCGAAGTCGACACTGACAAGGAACGCATCTCGCTTTCGATCAAGGCACTCGGCGGTGACAAGTTTGCCGAAGCCGTTGGCGGCGTCAAACGCGGCTCGATCATCACGGTCGAGGTCACCTCGATCGAGGATGGCGGCGTCGAGGTCGAATACGAGGGCATGAAGTCGTTCATCCGTCGTTCCGACCTCAGCCGTGACCGCGCCGAACAGCGTCCCGATCGCTTCTCTGTCGGCAACAAGGTCGACGTGCGCGTGACCAATGTCGACAGCAAGACCCGCCGTCTGGGTCTGTCGATCAAGGCTCGTGAGATCGCCGAAGAAAAAGAAGCCGTCGAACAATATGGCAGCTCGGACTCCGGCGCATCGCTTGGCGATATCCTCGGCGCAGCGCTGAAACCAAGCGACGATTGATCGTCCGCTAGGTTAGAAAATACACTAGGCTCCGCCCTCACCCGGCGGGGCCTTTTTCATACGCAGAACCATCACAGAACCTGTGCTTTTTCTTGGGTAAATACCCTGGGGAACGTTGAAAATTTCCCAAATTTTCAACGTTGGGCAAAGCCCCCAACTGCGTGAACGCAAATAGTGAAAATGCGCGCGGCGCAGACGCGCTCAATCAGGTCACGCGTCTCGCTTCCCATAGTATAGCCCGACCACATGCTCGGCTTCCGCAAAGAACAACCAGCGCGAGGTCGCGACGCCTGCCAGATGGCTCACAACCGCTAGCAGCGCAAACAGATGCGCGAACGGTAACAACAGCAAGACGACTGGCAGGACATAGCCTGCCCCAAGTGCGAACAACCGCAGCTTTTGCGCATGTTTACGGCCGATCACATGCACGAACTCACGCAACAAGTAGTTGGTTCCGGTATGTGGCGGTTCGAACGCGCGCACGGTTGCGCCATCCTTGGCCAGCCTCGTCGCAGTCGCCAAATTTGTCCCGCTCGCGGCCAATGCCCCATCGCCATGTCGCCACCACAGCACTTGCACCACTGCGGCCACCGGCAGCAGGATCAGCGCGAATGTAACTTGCCCCGCCAACAGCGCGCCCCCCGCCAGTGCAATCGCCAGATAGAGCGCCGACGTCAGCGGTGTTCTCCAGCGTGGAATTGTCTTCATCTGGCCGTAGATCATCGAGGTGGTATAAACCGTGCCCAGAGACAGCACTGCGCCGATCCAGCCCATCACGCTCCAACGCTCGTCTAGGAACACCAGCCCAGTGCCGAATACCCCCATCGCCACCAGCGCCGTGACTGCGGCCCATCCCTCCCGGCTCAGCCAGGACGAGCGCCATTGCGTAAATGCTTTCAATGCCCGCTCCGGGTGGCCCAGGTGAAAGGTCGATGAAATCAGTCCGCCAACGGCCAACAGATAGGCAATCACGAAAAATGCAAACGCTGTCCAGCCACGTACATCGGGCAATCCGATCCCCAACCAGAACAGCAGACCGAAACCCAGCCCCGACAGGGTGGTAAAGACGATAACAGACGGTGCCGGATACATTAGAGTTTCTCCAGTGTACGATCAAGCCAGCCAAGAAAGCCCGTCGGTTCGTCCATTACCGTTTCCAGAAACGGGGCCAGCACATCAATTTGATCCATCTGGTCCTTCGGGCGGGGCGGCAGGTATTGATTGACAGGTTTCGTGCCCTGTTCGGGCATCAGGTCCATGCCACCACGTTCGGCCGTCAGTCGGCTCACGTTGCTGTCCGGATCGGCAAAATCGCCGAAATACCGCGCGCCCGCAGGACAGGTGCGCACACAGGCTGGCTCGCGATCCACCTCCGGCAGGTTTTCATTGTAAATCCGGTCAACGCAAAGCGTGCATTTCTTCATCACACCTTCCTCGGCATCCATCTCGCGCGCGCCGTAGGGGCATGCCCACGCGCATAACCCGCATCCGATGCAATCGCTTTCATTGACCAGAACAATCCCATCCTCGACCCGTTTATAGCTGGCTCCGGTCGGGCAGACGGTCACACAAGGCGCATCCTCGCAATGCAGGCAGGATTTCGGAAAATGGACCAGCTGCGCTGCCGGGTGCGGCATTGCAGAGGTCGCCAGCGGCTGCACTTCATAGCTGTGTACGCGGTTCAGGAACGTGCCCGATGGCGCGGCGCCGTACGGGTCCTGATCACTCAACGGTGCGCCATAATTCTCGGTATTCCAGCCTTTGCAACTGATCACACACGCATGGCATCCCACACAGGTGTCGAGGTCGATCACCAGCCCGAGCTTCTTTTTCGTTGTTTGAGGAAGCGTGGTCATGTTGGCGCTCCATGCTTTGTCAGGGCGTGCACGGGGGCCAGCCCCCAGCGTTGAACGACAGGAGATTTCTCAACGTCCCCCGGTATATTTTCGGTCAGAAGATGCTTCATTTCCCCACCTTCCAGACCAGCGTATCCGGCCCCGTTCCGACGGGTGATTTGAGTGGGCTGAATGCTGGCTTGGCTTCTTGCGGGGCCTGCACCTTTTCGATCTTGACGCGCAGATCGAACCACGCCGCCTGCCCCGTCACCGGATCCGAATTGGACCAACGCATGCCATCGCCGCGTTCGGGCAGCAGTTCGTGGATGAGGTGGTTCAACAAGAACCCCTCGTTCGCCTCGGGCGCATCTTCGTCCAGCGCCCAGGCGCCCTTGCGCTTGCCAATCGCATTCCACGTCCAGACTGTGTTTTCGTTCAGCGCCGCCATATGCGCAACCGGCACCGTGATGTCGCCGTGATGCGAGCTGACGCGCGCCCAGTCACCTTCGACAAATCCGTTGGCCTGCCAGATTTTGGTCGGCACATAGAGCGGATTGCGCCCATGGATCTGGCGTAGCCATGCATTCTGCGTGCCCCAGCTGTGATACATGGCCATCGGGCGTTGGGTCAGGGCATGAATGGGGTATTCGCCTGTGTCAACATGCGCGTCCTCCAGCGCCGGATACCAGCGCGGCAGTGGGTCAAGCGTCTGCTTGATCCGATCACGCAGGTGATCGGGTGGTTGCCGGTCGCCATGTCCTTCTGCAGCCAGCTGAAATTTACGCATCGGCTCAACATATAGATCAAAGATGTAGGGCTGCGGGCTGTCAAACAGCCCCATCCCCACAGCCCAATCCTGATAGGCGGTGTTCCACGGTTTGTAGTAGTTCGCGCCCTCCGGAATGTGCTCGGCAAAGAATCCGCCATTCTTGATATAGGCATCAAGTTGTGCCGCGTTCGGACTGCCGCGCCCATGCTGCAACCCATTTTCACCCATCCGCCAGCCCGCCAGCGGGCCGATGCCGGGGCGTCGTTCGTGATTGGTGATGTAATCAGCGTAATCTTCGTATTTCTGGCTGCCATCCGCATCGGTAAAAGCCGGCAGGCCCAGACGCGCGCCCAATTCGCACAGGACCGATTGAAACCCGCGCACATCTCTATCCGGCTCGATCACCGGCCAGCGGATCGCGTCAGCGGCAGCATCCGCCTCGCAGATTGGCCGGTCCAGTAGCGAAATGCAGTCATGGCGCTCCAGATATGTGGCATCAGGCAGGATCAGATCAGCATAGGCGACCATCTCCGAGCTGTAGGCATCTGAATAGATGACGCGCGGGATCACATAATCGCCATTCTCATCCGTGTCCGTCAGCATCTCCATCGTGCCAGCCGTGTTCATCGAGGAATTCCATGACATATTCGCCATGTAGAGAAAGAGGGTGTCGATCTTGTACGGATCGCCTGCATGGGCGTTCGAGATGACCATATGCATCATCCCGTGGCTCGACATCGGGTTTTCCCATGTGAACGCCTTGTCGATACGTGCGGCCGTACCGTCATCCTTCAGGGCTAAATCTTCTGGCCCTTGCACAAAGCCCAGATGGGGCCCGTTTAGCGGTGCGCCGGCATTCACGCCGACATGCGGCTTGGGGTGGGCGCTGACCGGCTTTGGATATGGCGGTTTGAACCGGAAACCGCCGGGCACTTCGACGGTGCCAAGGATGATCTGCAATACATGCAGCGCGCGGCAGGTCTGGAACCCGTTGGAATGTGCCGAAATCCCCCGCATCGCATGAAAGCTGACCGGGCGGCCTTGCATCGTCTTATGCGTCTCGCCACGAAAATCTGTCCACTCAATATCCAGATCGAACGCCTCGTCAAAGGCAACGCGGGCGATCTCGGCTGCGATTGCCTTGATCTTCTCCGGCTTGATGCCACACCGCTCAGCCACCGCTTCCGGAGCGTATTGTTTATCCAGATAGCGTTCGGCCATCAGATGCATCACCGGGCGGTGCGTGACGCCAGCGGCGCGGTGCGTAGCACCCAGATCGGGGCGTATGCCGGGCTGATCAAACGCCGCCAGCTTGCCCGTTCTACGGTCGATCACCAGCGGCTTGCCGTTATCGTCGCGCAGGAACAGGCCGAATTCAGGTGATTTCGGATCGCCATTTAACAGCACCGGCGCGTTGGTGTAGCGCGCGAGGTAATCAAGATCGATCTTGCCCGCCTTCATCAGCTCGTGGATCAATGACAGGATAAACAGTCCATCGGTGCCCGGCGTGATCCCGACCCAGTCGTCAGCAATCGCGTTATAACCAGAGCGGATCGGGTTGACCCCGATCACCCGCGCACCGCGCGCCTTGATCTTGCCCAATCCCATCTTGATCGGGTTGCTGTCATGATCCTCGGCCACACCAAACAGCATGAACAGCTTCGTATGATCCCAATCGGGCTGGCCAAATTCCCAGAATGCGCCGCCCATCGTATAAATGCCAGCCGCCGCCATGTTGACCGAACAGAATCCGCCATGCGCAGCATAGTTGGGTGTACCAAAACTCTGCGCCCACAGGCTGGTAAAACTCTGGCTCTGATCGCGCCCGGTGAAAAACGCCAGTTTCTCGGGGTTCTTCTGTCGAATGGGCGCGAGCCAGTCGGTCGCGAGGTCCAGTGCTTCGTCCCAGCTGATTTCCTCGAATTCGCCCGACCCGCGCGGGCCGACCCGTTTCAGCGGCGCGCGCAGGCGCGAGGGTGCATTGACCTGCATGATGCCAGCACTGCCCTTGGCACATAGAACGCCTTTGTTGACCGGATGATCTCGATTGCCCTCGATATAGGCGACCTTGCCATCCTTCATATGCACATTGATGCCGCAACGGCAGGCGCACATGTAACAGGTGGTGCGGCGCACTTCGTCCGAAACCGGTGGCGAGGTGTCGAGTTTCGGAGGATTTTGCGTCATGTAGGCTTCCTGTCTCTTCCGGCTGTTACGTTAGGCCACGCCGCACGCGCAGACGACCCCTTTTCCTAAACTCTTATGCAGCCCCTCAGGTGGGCTTAGCTCACACACCCGGCACACTGACGCGGCTATGCCTCAGGCCGCCAATACCTCACTGACGTGGCGCGCGATCTGGCGTTCTTCATCCGCCGGTATGATCCAGACCGGGATCGCAGCATCGCAGAGGCTGATCACTGTAGCATGCAACGCATTGGCATCGACGTCCAAGGTGGCGCCCGCCCAATCCAACGCCGCCAAAATACGC
Source organism: Roseovarius pelagicus (assembly GCF_025639885.1). Taxonomy (NCBI): domain Bacteria; kingdom Pseudomonadati; phylum Pseudomonadota; class Alphaproteobacteria; order Rhodobacterales; family Roseobacteraceae; genus Roseovarius; species Roseovarius pelagicus. The sequence continues at coordinate 1,771,589 of NZ_CP106738.1, forward strand.
TGGCGTATGTCCGAGCCGTTTTCTCCGATCCCGCCGGTAAAGGCGATGGCATCCACCCCTCCCATGGCAGCCATCATCGACCCCGCCTGCCGTGCGACCCAATAGCAGAAATGCGCGACGGCAAAACGGGCCGCTTCGGTGTCCTCCGCGAGCAGCGCACGCATGTCTGACACCCCGCCAGACAGACCCCTTAACCCGCTTTCGTGGTTCAACAACCCACTCGTTGCATCAATGCCGTCCTCCTCGACCAGCCGCAGAACCGCATTGGCATCAATCTCGCCCACGCGCGTCCCCATGGTAAGACCACTCACCGGCGAATACCCCATGGTGCAGGCAACTGACTTTCCCTCGTGAATCGCACAGAGCGAAACCCCGTTGCCCAGATGCAGCGCCAATAACCGGGTTGGCAACGGCGTGCCGGTCGCATGTCGCACGGACGCAACCAGCCCTGCATAGGACAGCCCGTGAAACCCATAACGCCGTATACCACGCGCGGTGACGTCCGGCGGCACCGCGTATTGTACAGCGACAGATGGATTAGTCGCGTGAAACGCTGTATCAAAGCAGGCCACCTGCGGCACTTCTGGGACGAGGGCAGTCAGTCGATCAATGGCTGCAAGGTTATGCGGATTGTGCAATGGCGCCAGCGCCGAATTTGCCTTGATCCGGTCCCGGACTGCGGGGGTCACACGACACGGTGCCGTCAGGTCGCTACCGCCATGCACAACACGATGCCCCACCGCAGACAGATCCCCCACCTGCACTGGTAGATTATCGAGGATGACAGACAGTGCTGCCGCATGATCCGGTAGCCCGATTAACTTGCGGTCTGACCCGACACAGAGCGAGGACGCGCCGCCGATCTCGTCCGCAATCCCCGACAGAACCCGTTCCAAACTCTGATCATAAAGGGCGAATTTGATCGAGGACGATCCCGCGTTCAAAACGAGGATCATCCCTGAATTCGCAGCAGCCGACATCACATCAGACCTGCTGCGGGCGCATGTCGTCCTTGCTGATGCCTGCCACCGCCACCGGCGCTTTCATCGCGTCACGGCGGAATGGCTCTCCCAGTTCCTGATTGATCATCGCCTCGATCAGCGTGGTCACGCCGTTTTCCATCTGGTCTTTGATCGCCTGTGCGAGGGCATCGGTCAGTTCGTCCTGAGTACGCGCGACCACACCTTTTAGCCCGCAAGCCGTTGCGATCCCGGCATAGCTGACCTGTTCGTCCAGCTCGGTCCCGACAAAATTATCGTCATACCACAGGGTAGAGTTGCGCTTCTCCGCACCCCACTGATAGTTGCGGAATACGATCTGGGTAATCGCGGGCCATTCCTCGCGACCAATGGCGGTGAGTTCCGTCACCGCGATGCCGAACGCGCCGTCACCCGAGAAACCGACGACCGGCACATCCGGGCAGCCTATCTTGGCACCGACAACCGATGGCAGGCCATAGCCACAGGGTCCAAAGAGACCGGGTGCCAGATATTTGCGCCCCGCCTCAAAGCTGGGATAGGCATTGCCGATGGCACAGTTATTGCCGATGTCCGAACTGATGATCGCTTCCTTGGGCAACGCGGACTGAATCGCGCGCCATGCCTTGCGCGGGCTCAGCCAGTCAGGCTTGGCACCGCGCGCGCGCTCGTTCCATGTGGTGCCCGGATCGTCCTGCTCGTGATCCATCGAGGTCAGTTCCTGCGCCCATGCCGATTTGGTCTTGGCGATGAGTGCTTTGCGCTCTTCACGGCCTGCGTCACCCGCATCATCCGTCAGTTTGGCCATGATCGAAGTGGCCACCTTCTTGGCGTCGCCGATGATGCCCACGCTGACCTTCTTGGTCAGCCCGATGCGATCGGGGTTAATATCGACCTGAATGATCTTGGCGTCCTTGGGCCAGTAGTCGATTCCATATCCTGGCAGAGTCGAAAACGGGTTCAGCCGTGTGCCCAGCGCCAGAACCACATCCGCCTTGCTGATCAACTCCATACCCGCCTTGGACCCGTTATAGCCCAGCGGCCCGGCAAACAGGGGATGCGAGCCGGGAAAGGCATCATTGTGCTGGTAGCCGACACAGACTGGCGCATCCAAACGCTCGGCCAGTGCTATTGACGTGTCGATGGCCCCACCCAGAACCACACCAGCCCCGTTCAGAATGACCGGGAACTTGGCGTTCGACAGCATTTCAGCCGCCTCGTTCAGTGCCGTCTCACCTCCACCGGGGCGCTCGAATTCGACAATCTGCGGCAGGTCGATGTCGATCACCTGCGTCCAGAAATCGCGCGGCATGTTGATCTGCGCGGGCGCACTGGCGCGCTTGGCGTTCAGGATCACCCGGTTCAGCACTTCGGCCACACGGGATGCATCGCGCACCTCTTCCTGATAGGCAACGCAATCCGCGAACATGTTCATCTGTTCGATTTCCTGAAATCCACCCTGTCCCAGCGTCTTGTTTGCGGCCTGTGGCGTGACCAGCAAGAGCGGAGAATGGTTCCAGTATGCCGTTTTTACTGCGGTCACGAAGTTGGCAATGCCCGGCCCGTTCTGCGCGATCATCATCGACATTTTTCCAGTCGCCCGAGTGTACCCGTCGGCCATCATCCCGCCCGAGCCCTCGTGCGCGCAGTCCCAGAACGTGATGCCCGCATCTGGGAAAATATCCGAAATCGGCATAAAAGCAGAGCCGATGATGCCAAACGCATGTTCGATCCCGTGCATTTGTAGTGTTTTGACAAAAGCTTCTTCGGTGGTCATTTTCATCGGGCTGTCCTCGGGCTGGAGCGCGTCGCGCGTATTCATCAGAATTCTGGCTGCAAACTACTGCCAGATCAGCCCCCATTCTAGGGCCAGTTGCATATGTCGGGTATATCCAAGCTGCTTATTTTTGAGCGATTCAGTCTCACTTTTGGATCCTATCAAGCCCGCCCGGCCAATTCTCTGGCAATCAGTTCTACACCGACCGTGATGCGATCCGCAGGAATCGATGAATAGGCCAATCGGTAAAAGTTGCGCGCCGGATCATCACCGTGAAAGAACGGCGCGCCCGGCTCAATCAGGACGCCGTGGGACCGCAACCTGTCGTTCACCTCGGTCATATCGACGCCACCCGGTGCCCTCATCCAGATCGACGACCCGCCAAAGACGCCACGCCCGGCAATACTCAGACCGTGCTGTGCCAGTGCACGCTCCATCACCTCGCGACGGCCAGCGTAGACTTGGCTCATCTTGCGGATCAGGCTATCATAATGTCCGAGGCTCAGAAAATAGGCCGCCGTGCGCTGCATATGCCCCGGCGGATGGCGCAGTACGCTGGCCCGCAGCGCCCGCGCCTCTCGGATAAAGGGCCGAGGGCCGACCAGATAACCCAGCCGCAACCCGGGAAAGATCGACTTGGAGAAGCTTCCGACATAGATCACCCGCCCATCCCGGTCGAGCGACTTCAGCGATGGGGAAGGCGACGCGAGAAACGCCATTTCGAACTCGTAGTCGTCCTCGACGATCAGAGCATCCATATCTCGCGCCTTTTTCAGCAGCGCCTTGCGCCGGGTCATCGGCATGGTCGCATTGGTCGGGCACTGGTGACTCGGCGTGGTAAAGATCACGTCGGCCTGTTCGGGCAGCGCACTCGGCGGCAACCCGTCCTGATCCACCGGCACCGCCGTCAGATGGCACCGCGACTGGGTCAGGATATCGCGCAGCGCATGATAACATGGGTCTTCGACCACGGCGGTCCGCCGCTGCGTCAACAATACCTGCGCTGTCAGCCACAGGGCGTTCTGCGCGCCCATGGTGATCAGAATCTCGTCTGGTTCTGCCAGAATCCCCCGACGAGGTAGTGTGTGGCGCGCAACGAACTCGATCAGTTTTGGATCGTCCTGATCATAGTAATCCGTGGTCAACGCCAGAAAATCCTTCTGTCCCAGCGCCCGCAAGGCGCAATGCCGCCAATTGGCGTGATCGAACAGCTTGGGATCGGCCTGCCCGTAAATAAATGGATAGCGATAGCTCGACCAGTCCTGCGGTTTTACTGGTGTCGCCCCACCGGTAAAGCGTCGGCCTAACGCACGCCCCCAATCAATACGATCCTGCCGCGGGTGACGCGGCACAAAGCGCGGCGGTTCTGGTGCGTTGTCGGATACAAAAAACCCGGACCGGTCCCGCGCGGTCAGATAGTCATTCGCCTGCAACTCGGTATAGGCCAGCGTCACAGTGATCCGGCTCACGCCCAGATGCGCGGCCAGCCTGCGCGATGACGGCAGCTTTTCACCCTTGGTAAACCGACCAGACAGAATGCCTTCGGCAATCATCTGCTGGATCTGCGCCTGCAACGTGCCCTGCGCATCCGAATTCAGGAAAAATGTCTCGACCGAGATTGTCATGACACGACGTTAGACTGGACTTATCCAGCACGCAATCTGGCCTGAACAGGACAATGCGAATTCTGCGGCTGATCTGCCTAACCCCAGCCGTCAGTGTAATCGTCCACCAACGGATCAACCTTATTCCGCCGGAACCGTTTCCAGCGCACACGGATACCCCAGCAAAACGCAGCAAACACGGTCAGGATAAATATGTTCAGCCAAGGGATAATCCGCACATCTGGGCTATCTACTGCGCGGACGCTGATCGCGTTGGGAAAGATCGACATGAATTCGTTGCGCCAGCCGTAGTGCTTGATCACGACCCATTGCGCATTCGCAGCGTTCTTTTTGGAAATCAGGTCTGCTGCTTCGGCTTGCAGGTTGCTGGTGTCGAATTTGAAATAGGGTGGCCACCCCCAACCGGTATCTTCGTTGCGATAGATCATTGGCTTATCGTTGGTCCGGAACGCCTGAATGAAAAAGACATCGCGGTTGATCGTATCGGTGGCACTGCCCACATCCGGACTGGACCAAAATATCGAATTCTCGCCAAAATCCACGCGTTTTTCATAGGTGTCCGTGATCCGGGCAATGTCATGCTGTGGCAGCGTATAATGGAAAAATGCCGCTATCAGCACCCAAAACGTGCCCCAGAACACCAACTTCACATAGACCATCGCGGCCCCCTTAATTGAAATTCGTCAGGTAGATGATTGTACTCATCACCGTGATCGGCACGATATAGACCAGCAGGATCAGTTTGCGCCGAACCGATCCGTCATACTCCTTTAGCCCGGCATCCACAAACACGTCGCGCTCTCCGGGCTGGCCCTCTTCTTCCCACTGCTTGCGCAGCTTGCCCGTCCGCACGGACCGCGAATAGAACGACAACGCGACATAAATCACGCTCAGAAAAAGAAAGCCAAAGACCATCAATCTCAGCAATGCCAACATGTCTGCGCTTCCCCCGGTATTTCGCACCCCTGCCTTTTCTGTCTACTGCTTGGCGCGCATTTGTCCACTCTTGGTACGCGCTCACCCTGTCTAGATGGGCGCATACAGGCCAAAAATCCAGTCATCTGCGGATTCTCATCGCAAGGCAGAGTTTCGGTGTTACGCTCATCCCATGACAACAGAGGAGACCCGAAAATGTGTAATGCCTGTGTGATGAACGCGGTCAAGGACCGCATGCTGTCCCGTCGCAACTTCTTCCAACTGTCCGCCGCTGCCGGGGCCGGCGTCGCGCTGGCCAGTGCCTCTGCACCGCCCGCGCTGGCCGCCGGGCACAGCAGTGTAGAGGACATGACCCATACACTCAGCGCCGAATTCCCGACCTTTTTCGGCGAGCCGGGGTTTGCCGCCGATCAGGCGTTCAACTTCGCCGAACATGGGTTCAACCTATTCAACCTGTCGATCAACGAACACACCGGCACGCATATTGACGCGCCGATGCATTTCTCGGCCGATGGTGCGTCTGTGGATGAGATCCCGGTCAGCAGTCTCGTTGCCCCGCTCTGCGTAGTCGACATCGCCGCCCGCGCCGCAGACGACGCGGATACCCAAGTCACGCCGGATGATCTGCGCGCATGGATAGAGGCAAACGGCGACATCCCCGATGGCGCATGTGTTGCGCTCCACTCGGGCTGGGGGCCAAAGGTCGGCGGCGATGGTTTTCGCAATTTCGACGGCGAAGCGATGCATTTTCCCGGCTTTCACGTCGAGGCCGCACAGATGCTGTTGGAGGAGACCGGCGCAGGATCCATTGCCGTCGACACGCTCTCACTGGATCATGGAATCTCGGCCGATTTCGCGACTCATTACGCGTGGCTTTCCTCGGGACGTTTTGGGATCGAATGCCTTGCCAATCTGGACAAGATGCCTGCCAGCGGGGCAACGCTGGTTATCGGCGCGCCCAAACACAAGGGCGGATCGGGCGGGCCCGCGCGAATATTTGCAATGGTTTGAGCAGCGCAAACCGCAAGTGAAGGATTTGAAAAGGGCGGCCCGGTATCCGGACCGCCCTTTAGGTTTTAGGTTTGGATAGTACGGCTATCCAACAACGTTGAAATCGGGCCCGTATGGATAGCCCGTGATGTTCTCGTTGCCGTCCTCGGTGATCACCAGAACGTCATGTTCACGGTAGCCACCTGCACCCGGCTGACCCTCTGGCAGAGTCAGCATCGGCTCCATCGAGATGACCATTCCCGGCTCCAGTACCGTGTCGATATCCTCGCGCAGTTCCAGACCGGCCTCGCGTCCATAGTAATGGCTGAGGATACCGAACGAATGACCATAGCCAAATGTACGGTATTGCAGCAACTGGCGCTCTTCGAAGAAGTCGTTGATCTTATGCGTGACTTCCGCACAGCTGACGCCGGGCTTCAGCAGGCTCATGCCGTATTCATGGGCGGCCACGTTGGCCTCCCAGATTTTTCGGCTGGCTGCGTCCACTTCGCCGACAAACATTGTGCGTTCCAGCGCAACGTAATAGGCCGAGATCATCGGGAACGTGTTGAGGCTCAGGATATCGCCATATTCCAGCTTGCGGGCCGTGACGGGATTGTGCGCGCCGTCGGTGTTGACACCGGACTGGAACCAGACCCACGTATCGCGATATTCTGCATCGGGGAAAACGCGGGCAATCTCCAGTTCCATCGCATCACGGCCGACAATGGCCACGTCGATCTCTCGCGCGCCGATTTTCACCGCATCCTTGATCGCATAACCCCCAACATCCGCGATGGCAGTACATTTGCGGATCAATGCAATTTCGGCAGGTGACTTATGCATACGCTGGCGCATGGTCGCGTCGGCCAGATCGATCGCCTTCGACGGCTTCAGAAACGCATTCATCTTGCTTTGCTGCACCAGCGTCAGGTGATCGCCTTCATAACCGACCACTTTGCCTTCGCCCGAAACAGAGCAGATCGCGCGCCAGTAATTGTCACGCTGCCAGTCAGTATAGGTGATGTTGTCGCAGAACGACCGCCGCCAAGGTTGACCCGCGTCAATGCCTGCCGAAATCGTCACGCATTCGGATGCGGTAACAACCAACCCGTAAGGACGACCAAACGAACAGTAGAGGAAACCACTATAGTAGGCGATGTTGTGCATCGACGTGAACACGGCAGCATCGACACCCTGTGCTGCCATGATTTTGCGCAGGCCCGCCACCCGCGCCTCGTATTCCGAGACTTCAAAGGCCAGCGGAGCCTTCTCACCATTGTGCAAACGGTACATTTCAGGACGTGCAGTCATTTCGACCCTCCTAATCAAAGAAAGGTCCCGGCGTTCAGGACTGTGGGATATAAGGGATCTTGGCCCGACAGGGCGGGCGACGCCATCGCCCCGATCCTGTCCTTCTCCTTGCCGATTTCGCACGTTCTGGCAAGATAAATCTGACAATTTCAAAGGATACTGCACATGACGGCACACCCCGGCCCACTGAACCTGATCACCGATGTCATCGGTTTGCGTGTCGGTAACGCGCAGGATGACACGCTGAAATCCGGAGCGACCGTACTGGTCGCTGATGCGCCGTTTACGGCCGGTGTGCATGTCATGGGCGGCGCCCCCGGCACCCGTGAAACCGATCTGCTCGGCCCTGACAAGACGGTTGAGCAGGTCGATGCGCTGACACTGTCTGGCGGGTCGGCCTTCGGCCTCGACGCGGCCTCTGGCGCGGCAGATGCATTGCGCCGCATGGGACGCGGTTTTGCCGTGGGCGGCGTGCGCGTTCCCATTGTGCCCGGTGCGATCCTCTTTGATTTGCTCAACGGTGGCGACAAGACGTGGACCGAAAATCCGTACAAGGCCCTCGGTGCCGCTGCCTTGCAGGATGCTGAACCGCAGTTTGCTCTCGGCACTTGTGGCGCTGGTACAGGCGCAACAACCGCCACCCTAAAGGGTGGGCTTGGCTCTGCCTCACTGGTCTTGCCCGGCGGCCACACGGTCGGTGCACTTGTGGCGGTGAATGCGTTGGGGTCTGCCACCGTCGGGGACGGGCATGCCTTTTGGGCAGCGCCGTTCGAGATTGATGCAGAATTCGGCGGGCACGGCGTTCCGACGGCCTATACCGGTGTCCAGATCCCGGTAACCAAACTCGGCCAACACGCGAATACTACGATCGGGATCGTGGCCACCGACGCCGCCCTTAGTCAAGCACAATGCACGCGCATGGCGACGGCAGCACATGACGGTTTCGCCCGTGCGTTGGTGCCGTCACACACACCGATGGATGGCGATCTGATCTTTGCGGCCAGTACCGGCACACGCCCGATGGCCGACCCGCTTTTCGATACTCTGATGCTGGGCCACGCCGCCGCGACCTGTATGGCACGCGCCATCGCGCGGGCGGTCTATCTGGCAACGTCCGCGCAGGGCGATACCCTACCGACATGGCAGCAAAAGTTCGGTTGACGGCGTGCGTCGGCGTCAACGCGCGTGTGGATTGAGCAGCCTTTCAACGAGCAGGCTTTGCGGATCGCGCAACGGTTCGATAACATCGAAATGGTGCTGCCCCGGCACCACCACATGCGCGGCATTCCATGCCTCTGCCAGCCATCGCGCCTGATCCAGAAAAACCGGACGTTCGTCACCGCCGACCCAGACTGTGACCGGCATATTCGGCGCGGGGTACAGTGCCGGGCTTTCTGCTGCGGCCTCGTCGTCGGTCAGTCGAAAATCGGTATTCATCGCAGTTCCCATCAGTGGACGCAGGTCCGAGACAGGCGAAATCGGCAGGATATGACCAATCCGGCCCGCAACCGGCGCAGGTAGCATCCCCGCCAGCCCCATGCGCGCGACCAGATGTCCGCCAGCCGAATGCCCGGTTAGCATTATGGGGCCAGCCACTCGCTCTGCCGCCACACAGACCGCTTGTGCGATCTGGCGTGTAATCTCGCTGATCCGCACATCGGGGCAGAGATCATAAGATGGCATCGCCACTGCCCATCCCCTTGCCACGGGTCCCGCGGCAAAATGGGACCAGAAGATTCGATGGAATTTTAGCCAATATCCGCCATGCACAAAAACACACAGACCCTGTGGCTTACCTTTCGGCAAAAAGAGGTCGAATGCTGTGCGTTTGGTATCGCCATAGGGTATGTCCAGCCGGGCATGCCCCGCATCGACCAGTTTATCGCGATAGTCGGCGGCCGATGCCGCCCACCGGGGCGGATACCCATTGGCGTCCGGAATATAGGGCATATTGGCGTAGGCGTCGTCTAGGTCCATAGTTGCATTATCTCCAACGTGGTACTGGACAACACTAGTCCAAGATGCTTTGCCGTTCCGAGACGAAGTTCTGACACAAGACGCTCGAAACGAAAAGGACACAACAATGAGTGATACCGATCTGAAATCTCTGTTGAAAGATCCCTCCCTGCTGGCCGAGAACGCCTACGTTAACGGTGAATGGGTCGCCGGTGATGGCACATTCGACGTCACCAACCCCGCCCGAGGCGACGTTATCGCAAAGGTTGCGGACCTCAGCCGCGCACAGGTCGCCGAGGCGATCGCTGCCGCAGAAGCCGCGCAAAAGGAATGGGCCAAATGGACCGGCAAGGAGCGCGCCGCAGTTCTGCGCAAATTGTTCGACCTGATGATGGAAAACCAGGACGATCTGGCAACAATCCTGACCGCCGAACAAGGTAAACCTCTGGCAGAAGCCAAGGGTGAAGTCGCTTACGGCGCATCCTTCTTCGAGTTCTTTGGTGAAGAAGCCAAGCGTATCTATGGCGAAACGATCCCCGGCCACCAGCGCGACAAGCGGATTACTGTGATCAAGCAGCCCATCGGTGTTGCAGCGTCTATCACACCGTGGAACTTCCCCAACGCGATGATCACCCGCAAGGCGGCACCGGCACTGGCCGCCGGGTGTGCCTTTGTGGGCCGTCCTGCTGCCGAAACACCGCTGTCTGCGACTGCGATGGGTGTGCTGGCCGAACGCGCGGGCATTCCCAAAGGTGTGTTTAACATCGTCACCTCCTCGCGCAGTTCCGAAGTTGGCAAGGAATTCTGCGAAAACCCCGCAGTGCGCAAACTTACCTTTACCGGCAGCACCGAAGTGGGCCGTATCCTGATGCGTCAGGCCGCGGATCAAGTTATGAAGTGCTCGATGGAGCTGGGCGGCAACGCGCCGTTCATCGTGTTCGACGACGCCGATCTGGATGCCGCTGTTGAGGGCGCGATCCTGTGTAAATTCCGCAACAACGGTCAGACCTGCGTTTGTGCCAACCGCATTTACGTTCAGGCAGGCGTCTACGATGCATTCGCCGAAAAGCTGAACGATGCAGTCTCCAAGCTGAAAATCGGTGACGGCATGGAAGAGGGCGTCGCTCTCGGGCCGCTGATCAACGCGGATGCTATAGAAAAGGTGCAGGAGCACGTCGCTGATGCAAAATCCAAGGGCGCGAACGTCCTCATGGGTGGCGGTGAGCCGATGCAAGGCGAAGGATACTTTCTGCCGCCAACAATCCTGACCGACGTGACGCAGGATATGCAGGTCAGCAAGGACGAGACGTTTGGCCCGCTCGCGCCGCTCTTCAAATTCGAGAACGAAGACGACGTGATCGCCATGGCGAATGACACAATCTTCGGGTTGGCCAGCTACTTTTATGCCAAGGATCTCAGCCGGGTATACAAGGTGGCCGAGGCGCTGGAATATGGGATCGTCGGAGTGAACACTGGCATCATCTCGACCGAAGTGGCGCCGTTCGGCGGCGTAAAGCAATCCGGCCTTGGCCGCGAAGGCAGCCATCACGGCATCGACGATTATCTGGAAATGAAGTATATTTGCATGTCGGTATAACGTCGGTATCGCGTCGGTTTCACATCGGCGCGTTCACGTACTAAAAAGGGGCCAAATTGGCCCCTTTTTTTTGTGCTTATCTGCCGTGGATCAATTCCAGAATCCCTCATCGACATCCTTCATGGTCTTCAGTTGGTCTTCGCTCAAGCGGGTGACATAGGCGTATGTATTGTCCTGTGTCGGCACCAGCTTCACGTCGTCAGTGGCAATCACCACATGCTTGTCGCCGATGTCGAGAAAGCCGCCGATCTCAGCCACGATTCCGACCATCTGGCCTTCGGGCGTCAGAATGATATCTTCGATCTGGCCGATCTTGTTCCAGTCGGGCCCAACAGCAGTGTCCACCGACATATTGGTCCATTTGTCATCTGCGGCATTGGTCGAAAACACCGAACCGCCGGTGATGTCGCGGGTGCGGATCAAGTCACCTTGCAGGGCCATCAGTTTGGCGCTGGCGTCTTGGGCCGGTGCGACTGTTGCAAAGGTGGACAATGCCAATGTGCTGGCGGCGAGGGTGGTTATGACGTTTTTCATGTCTGATTTCCTCCTGTATCAGGGTTTCATCAGGTCAACGCAGCCCTCGTCCCGCATGTTCCAAACAGATCGCTTGCCGTGGCGGCAGGCTCGGTTGGGCATTGGTCTGCCATGACGAAAAAGGCCCGGCAATTTGCCGGGCCTTCAGCGCAATCAGAGAGCTGTGGATCAGTTGACAGCCTTGGCGTCGACCACGTCCTTGTCGGTGTTGGTCGATCCGCTTTCGATTGCGATGCGGCGCGGTTTCAGTGCCTCGGGCACTTCTCGCACCAGATCAATATGCAGCATGCCGTCTGCATGGGCCGCTCCGGTGATCCGCACGTGATCCGCCAATTGGAAGCGTCGTTCGAACGCGCGGGTGGCAATGCCCCGGTGCAGATAGTTGCGGTTGGCGTCATCATCCGCCTTGCGTGCCGCGACGATCAGCGCGCCCTCTTTCACTTCGACTGACAGGTCGGCATCGGCAAAGCCTGCAACCGCAATCGAGATACGGTAGGCATCATCGGCTGTCTTTTCGATATTGTAAGGTGGATAGGTCGGCTGGGCGACATCACTGGACAGAACGCGGTCCATCATGTCTGCAATTTGGTCAAAGCCGACGGTGGCCCGGTAAAGTGGAGCCAGATCAAAGTTTCGCATGGGTCATCCTCCATTGAGCGATAACAATATGGTGTGACCTTCCCATCTGGGACAGGCCGGGTTCCGTCCGGCCCGCGACGCGGCACCGAACATGCCATATGTGGGGAATGACAACGCTGTTTCAAGTACCGCAGATACTGCGAAACCGCCCGCCCCCGAAATCAGGGTTTTGCAAATTTCGCGCCGGAAGCGCCACCGCCCTGTCCCACCTTTATCCGCTTGATCCGCGCGGGCCCGGTTTGGACAGATGCGCGCAAGTCGCGCTTTAGCCGGTCGACGACGTCTGGCAGGTCCATTCCATAGGCAACCGTAGCGCCATCCTGTTTTCCACCTGCGCTGATCAGGGACACAATACGCGCGCGACCTGCCTCGCGCGTAAAGACGGGCGCACCGGACGAACCAAACGTCACATTGCAGTCAAACGCCATCAGCCCCTGCCCCGCGGCCGTCACACCGCAATCGCGTTGCCATGACAGCGCCGCATCGCGCCCTTTGCCGTAGCTGACCACGCTCACCCGCTGCCCCGGACGCCGGGGCGCTGCCAGAACGAACGGGCTGGCAACCGCGCTGGGGATGGCTTTCTTTAACACCAGAAGGGCCGCGTCGTGACGCAAGTTGTTGGCATCAAGCCCACCCAGAGGCGCGTAATCGGTATGCGCGGCGATCTGGGCGACACGGCTTTGCGAGATGAAAACGCCATCCCGCAATCCTGCGCGAAATATCAGATCGTCCGGTTCGATCATCGCGCCTTGTTCATCATACACGCAATGCGCAGCCGTCAGCACGGTGTCCGGGGCGATCAGCGCACCCGTGCAATATCCGTCGCCGCCGATCTCGATCCTGCCGACCGCCTCCCATCCAAAGAGGTCATCCCGGTCTGTCAGGCGCACCAGCCCGCTGGCCGCAACAACCTGCGGCAACAGCGCGAACGCCAGCATATAAATGACGCGCAGTTTCATGGCTTGGCAAATTTCGCACCCGTCGTCCGGCGCACTCCCACGATATTCATCTGCGGCGCATCGGATTGCTGGACACCTTCGCCAGCATCCAATGCCGCACGCAGCACCGCCAACGGCTCTTCCAGTTGTGTGCCCAGTGACACCTTGCGGCCATTGACCTCTGCCATGGCCGACACGACTGATACGACACGGGGCGTGCCGCTTTCAAAGCTGAAGATCGGCGCACCGGATGCCCCATAGGTCACATCGCACGACATCACCAAGACACCCTGCTGGCGGGCAATGACATCACACACCTCCTGTAGCGAAGGCGCCTCTGACCGACCACGCGCATAGCTGACGACACCGATACGCTGGCCCTTGATCGGGCGTCGATCCGTCTCGAACGGTTCTACCCGCCCATTGCGGATCGGGTGGTGCAGTTCCAGCAGCGCCACATCATTGCGCACCCGGTCTGCCGCGATCTGCTGATCAAAGATATAGCTGGGGTGGACCACGGCGCGACGTATCCAACGATAGGCTGATGCGCGACCATTGCGCCAGCCCGCTAAAAATTCGATCTTGTTCTGGTCGATCCGCTTTCCGGTCGCCTTGTCAAAGAGGCAATGGGCCGCTGTCAGCACCAGATCAGGCGCGATCAATGTGCCTGTGCAAAATCCCCGCCCCGCCAGATCAAGCCGCCCGACAGCCTCCCATGCGCGACCATCATCGCCGGTGTCGAGCCTCTGCAACTGTGTCTGCTGTGCCGATACAGGCGATATGATCACAGCAACCGCAAAGGCCACCAGCAAGCTGCGCAGCATGAAACACTCCCAAATCCAGTTCTGTTGCACCGCTACCAAGGATTTGAGGCATTTGTTTGGCACGATCGCCAAACCAGCAAATCAATTTCAGCGGTTCAGGTTCGGGATGGGCAGTTTCCCGTCGAGCGCGGGCGGTTTCGGACCACCAGTGGCCCAGTCCAGCAACTCAACCGTATGCACAATGGGTATCTCGGTTCCGCTGCCAATCTGCATCATGCAGCCGATGTTTCCGGCTGCGATGGCATCCGGCGATTTCGCTTCCAGCGTGCGCACCTTGCGCGTCTTTAGTTGCCCAGAAATTTCGGGCTGCATCAGGTTGTAGGTGCCAGCCGAACCACAGCACAGGTGGCTGTCGGCGGGCTCCACCACTGTGAACCCGGCGCGCTTCAGCAGGTCTTTGGGAAAGGTCTTTATCTGTTGTCCGTGCTGCAACGAACAGGCCGCATGATAGGCAATCGTCAGGTCCTTGGCCGACCCGTCCGGCATATCGAGCGTCATCAGCAACTCCGAGATATCCATCGCGATCCCCGAGATCCGCGCCGCATCCTGCGCCAACGGGTCGTGCCGGAACATATGCCCGTAATCCTTGACCGTGGTGCCGCATCCGGATGTGTTGATGACAATGGCATCCAGGCCGTCACCGTCCATTTCGGCCGCCCAAGCATGGATATTCTTTGCGGCGGTGGCATGGCTCTTGGTCGCCTTGCCCATATGGTGCGTCAGCGCGCCGCAACAGCCTGCGCCCTTGGCCACCACCACTTCGCAGCCCAGCCGCGTTAACAGCCGGATCGTGGCATCGTTGATATCGGTATTCAGCGCCTTTTGGGCGCAGCCCGTCATCAGTGCCACACGTTTTCCGGCGCGCACGGCACCAGTAGCCGGCAAAAATGTCTGTGGGTCATCATTGCGGCTGACCGGCGGCACCTGCTTCGGTGCCATCTCCAACATCGCGCGCAACCGCGCATCTGGCATCAATCGGGCGAAGGGCCGCCCAAGCTTGGCCCCCAGCAGCGCGATGCGAAATCGCATTGGGTGGGGCAAAATACGCGCCAGCACCCAACGCAGCATCCGTTCACCCGGTGGGCGTTTGTAGTTGGCCTCGATATAGGCGCGCGCATGATCCACCAGATGCATGTAATGCACCCCCGACGGGCAGGTGGTCATGCAGGCCAGACAACTCAGGCATTTGTCGATATGTCCCACCGTCTTGGCATCGGGCACACGTTCGTTTTCCAACATATCCTTGATCAGGTAGATGCGCCCGCGCGGGCTATCCAATTCGTCGCCCAAGACCTGATAGGTGGGGCAAGTCGCTGTGCAAAATCCACAATGCACGCAGGATCGCAGGATTTCATTCGCGCGGCGAATGCCCGGATCTTTCAACTGATTCTCGGTAAACTCAGTGCGCATCGAAACCGCCCTTTTTCAATAAAGTCACGCGACCGACCCCATCAATCCGGGGTTCAGAATACCGCTCGGATCGAACCGCGCGCGCAACCCCGCCTCCAGTGCGGCCAATGACGACGGCAAGGGGTGAAACGCATCCGGACCAGTCCCACGGACACGCGTCGCATGCCCCCCGACAGCCGCCACAGCGTCCCGGATCGCGCTTGCATGACTGTCCCCATTAACCCTGAGCCAGATCAGCCCGCCACCCCAATCATAAATTGCGTCCGCCCCGGAAACCTGCGCCACGACGGTCGGCGCATCGGTGGGTTTGACAGAGACACGCCAGACATCACCGGCGTGTCCCTTGAACGGCACCACATCCCGGATTGAACACCAGCAAGCGTCAACACACTCGGGATCTGTCTCAAGCTGAAACACACCAAACTCCCCGAGCAATTTTTGCAGGGCGTTCGCCCGGTAACGCACGGATTTCTCAAAGCCCTCCAGACGGATCATCGTCACCGGCACCCCGTCCGACCCCTTTTGCATGTGGGCTGCACCACTAACCTCATAGGGTGATCCCAACGCGCGACAGAGGGCCGCAACGGCACGAACATCATCTAACCCCTCAAGGCTCAGCACTCCGCAAAAATCCGACTTCGGCAAAACCTTGAACGATAGTTCTGTCAACACGCCCAACGTCCCGCGACTGCCCGCCATCAGCTTGACCAGATCATAGCCGGTGACATTCTTCATCACCCGCCCGCCGTTCGATACGACCCGCCCCGCGCCATCAACAAACCGCACCCCCAGCAGAAAATCGCGCGCCGCCCCCACCTGAATACGGCGCGGACCAGAGATATTGGCCGCGAATACGCCCCCGATCGTCGGTATGCCGTCAGTGCCCAACAAGGGGCGATGGTCCATTGGTTCAAAGGGCAATCGCTGGCCTTCTTTGGCCAGCGCCGCCTCTACCTCTTCCAGCGGCGTGCCAGCCTTGGCCACCATCGTCAGTGCACCGGGTTCATAGAGGTCGATGCCGCGCATCGCCGACATGCTCAGTGTCTCACCCGTGCGCGCGCGCTCAACAGATCGCGTGCCGCCACCCTCTATCCGCAACGGACCAGTGGCGGCTTTGATTATCTCCGCCAGCGCGGTCTCTGTCTCTGGGCGCAACATGATGTTTCTTCTTGCTCCAAATATCCTGGGGTGAGCTTTGAAACCGGCAGGTTACAAAGCGAGGGGCAAAGCCCCTATTCCGCCGCGATCCGTCGTGACGCGCTGTCTGCCAGCGGAAAAACCTTGGCAGGGTTCAACAGCCACTTTGGGTCGAACACATCCTTGACCGCCATCTGCATTTCCAGATCGACGGCTGCATACTGATGCCCCATCAGGTCGCGCTTTTCGATTCCCACACCGTGTTCGCCCGTCAGGCAGCCCCCTACCTCAACGCACAGTTTGAGGATATCCGCGCCGAAAGCCTCGCACAGCTCCAGATCGCCGGGTTTGTTCGCATCATAGAGGATCAGCGGATGCATATTACCATCGCCCGCGTGGAACACGTTGCCCACATCCAGCCCGTAGTCCCGACTCATCTCACTGATACGACGCAACACGAACGGCAGCTGGCTGACCGGGATTGTGCCATCAAGGCACATGTAGTCATTGATCTGCCCCATCGCGCCAAAGGCGGATTTGCGACCCAGCCAGATTCTTGCGCTTTCGTCGGCGGACGTGCTCTGACGTAGTTCCACCGGGTCATGCCTACGCGCAATTTCCAGTATGATCGCCAGTTGCTCGTCAATCTCGGCCTCTGAACCCTCGACCTCGACGATCAGCAGCGCCTCGCAATCAGGATAGCCCGCGCCAGCGAATGCCTCGGTCGCGCGGATGCATGGACGATCCATAAATTCGATCGCGACAGGCAGAACGCCTGCCTTGATGATGTCGGACACGCAGGCACCCGCCACCTCGTTGCTGTCATATCCGATCAGCACAGGTCGCGCGCCTTCGGGTTTGTGCAGAATACGCAAGGTCGCCTCAGTCACGACACCCAATTGTCCCTCGGACCCACAGATAACACCCAGCAGATCATAACCCGCCGCGTCCAGATACGCGCCGCCGATTTCGGTCACGGTGCCGTCCATCAACACCATCGTCACGCCCAGCAGGTTGTTGGTTGTCACACCGTATTTCAGGCAATGCGCACCGCCCGAATTCATCGCTATGTTGCCCGCAATGGCACAGGCCAACTGGCTGGATGGGTCCGGCGCGTAGAAAAATCCATTTTCTTCCACTGCGCCCGTCACGCTGAGGTTGGTCCGGCCCGATTGTACCCGGATGAACCGGTTCTCGTAATCGGTTTCCAACACATCATTCAGGCGCGCCACCCCAAGGATGACGCAATCACCCGTCGGCAGCGCCCCACCGGCCAGCGACGTGCCCGACCCACGCGGCACGACCGGCACACCCAATTCAAAGCAGACCCGAAGCACCTCGGACACTTCGTGCGTGCTGCTCGGCAGCACAGCGGCGAGAGGTGGGCACTTGTACGCTGTCAGCGCGTCGCATTCATAAGCCCGCGTTTCTGCCTCATCCGAGATCACTGCGCCTGCGGGCAGCACCTCGCTCAGACGCCGTACGATCTCGGGCTTGCGGGCCAGAATCGTCGCATTCGGTTGCGGCATTTCCATCGGCTGCGCCTCCACGCGCCGCGCGCCACGACATAATGACGTGAATTGCGGCATGTCAGTTTGCGCGCACGATCCCAAGGACAGCAACGCAAAAGTAATAATTGGTCATAAAATATAACCAATTTACCCATCTGGCAAGTCTCCTCGTCACTCCCTACAGTTGCATGATGCACTGGGTGGATCGTTTGGCGCTTTTCGGGTTTCTGGATATCATGGCTTTGGCCACGATACTGGTCGGCTCTTTTGCCATTGGCCTGATCATTGAGCATTCGGGCAGAGCGTGGCCTTCGGTCTCGCGGCTGATGGCGGATTATCGACGCCATTGGATGACCCAGATGATCCACCGCGACCCGCGTATCTTTGATGCGCAGACGCTGACGAATCTGCGTCAGGGCGCGACGTTCTTTGCCTCTGCCACGATGATCGCGCTTGGCGGCGGGCTTGCTCTGCTGGGGAACACCGACACGTTGATCGGCATCGCCAGCGATCTGACCATTGATCAGGACCCGGCCATCGTGTGGGAAATCAAGCTGTTCGTAATGCTGGGTTTTCTGGTGAATGCCTTCTTTAAATTCGTCTGGGCAAACCGCCTGTTTGGATATTGCGCCGTCGTGATGGCGGCGGTGCCCAACGATCCCGATGATCCACTGACGTCGCCTCGGGCACACAAGGCCGCCGAACTCAACATCACCGGTGCGCGCAGCTTTAACCGCGGCTTGCGCTCGATTTACTTCGCGCTGGCCTCGACCGCATGGCTGCTTGGTCCCGAAGCACTGATCGTGGCCGCCGCACTTACCTGCCTGATCCTCTTTCGGCGCGAATTCGCGTCGCAATCAAGGCGGATCCTGATGCAGCCGGAGGCGACCGGCAAACATGACACTGCAAACACACAGACGTGAAAGCATGACACATGGTCATGCCCTATATCTGGTTCCATGAAACGTTTCATTCTGACCCTTGGCGCTGCGTTGGTGGCGGCCCCCTTCCTGACTGGTTCCGGCTTGGCCGATGCACCGGACATCACCGATGTGCATGTCGAGAAGGACGGCATGGGCTGGCGATTTCACGTCTCCATCCTGCATCCCGACAGTGGCTGGGACCATTATGCCGACGGCTGGGAAGTGCTGGATGCAGACGGCAATGTGTTGGCCACACGTAAGCTGCATCATCCGCATGTGGACGAACAGCCCTTTACCCGCAGTCTGGGCAACGTGATGTTGCCTGATGGCACTCGCGAGGTTTTCGTGCGTGCCAGTTGCTCGGTCGAGAACTGGTCGGGTGAGCCGACTGCAGTGCGCGTTCCTTACTAAGGTAGGCGCGATCAGCGCCGCCCTTCGCGCAGCCAGCCACCAATGACCAGCATCGACGCCAGCAATAGCACCAGCCACGCGGGCAGCAACGCCGTCTGCGTCACACTTTGCGTCCGGTAGGCACCACGCGGCGTAATCCCCAGCCAGGTGCGTCCTGCGGCCGGACGACCGGGGCTGACCGCGCGGATACCGGGCACGCCGTCCTCTAGCGCGCGCACGCCGCCATTCGACGCAGCGATCACTTCTGCCATAGGTGCGCCGCTGGCAATCGTTTCCTCGAATTCCACCGGGGCGGCAGGGCCGAGGCCGATTACCGCCGACTGATCGCCGTTTTCCAACCGATAGAGGCCAATCACCGGCCCATCATAGATCGCCTCGAACCGTCCCGGCGACACTTCGGCCAAAGGCAGGTCGAGCGTATCGCCAAGCGGCGTGGTGATCGTGACCGGACCTACAGAAGCGGCCAAAGAACGGCGGATGATGCGCATTTGCTGGCCTGTTGCCTCGGCCCACAGCGCCTCTTCTTCCAGTTCCGGCTCTTTCATCATCCAATGGGCGAGACGCCGCAAGAGTTCCAATTGCGGACCGCCGCCCTCGTAGCCACGGTTCCATAGCCACGCATGATCGGAGGCGAGCAGCGCCACGCGCCCCTCGCCCACCCGATCAAGGATCAGCAGCGGTGCATCCTCGGCACCGGACATGACCACATCACCAACCGGATCACCGACCTCGATCTGGCGCAGCCAACGACCCCAATCGCCCTCGTGCAGCTCTGACAGGCCCGCCGTCACCGGATGACGCTGTCCCAGATCCGTTACGGCCGGGCGATAGCCCCGGTCGATCACCCGCGCTGTCGGGCGGGCTGGCACGATCGCTTCCAGCGGCGAACGGTAAAGGCTGTCGGCACTGGCAAAATCCGGGCCCGCAGCAATCAGAACCGCGCCACCGCCCTCGACATAGCTGCGCACATTGTCGAGGTAGAGCGACGGCAGGATGCCGCGCCGCTTGTAACGGTCAAAGATGATCAGATCGAAATCGTCGATCTTTTCCAGAAACAGCTCTCGCGTTGGGAACGCGATCAGGCTCAGCTCTCGCACCGGAACGCCGTCCTGTTTTTCGGGAGGGCGCAAGATCGTGAAATGCACAAGATCAACAGAACTGTCCGATTTCAGTAGATTACGCCATGTGCGGCCGCCGGGGTGGGGCTCTCCTGAGACCAGCAGCACGCTGAGCCGATCGCGCACACCGTTGATCTGTACCAGTGCAGAGTTGTTGCGATCCGTCAGCTCGCCTTCTGCCTCGGGGATAGTGAACTGTAGCACGTTGCGCCCGCCATGTGGCAACACCAACGGCAGGTCTATGTCGCGTCCGATTGGCACCTCGAACCGCTGCGGCGCGTCGCCATCGATCGAGATATCAAGCTGCGCACTCTCGACGTTCTCGGGCACGGCACCGCTATCCTCGACACGGATGGTCAGGGTGATCTCTTCGTCCAGAATGGCAAAAGCGGGCGCACCTGCGATGATCAGCCGCCGATCCCAGTCATCACTGCGCCCGGTATGCAGCAGATGCATCGGCGCAGGCAGGTTCGGGGCGCGGTCCAGATCGTGCAACCTCCCGTCACTGAGCACGAAGACCCCGGCGATGCGCCCTTGGGGTTCTTCGGCCATTGCGTCGGCGAGCGTGCTCATCAGTTGCGTACCGCTGTTGTCGGCACCGTCGGGGACAGTGACCCGGCGCACTTCGGTATTTTCACGTGCTTGCAGGCGGGTGGCCAGCGCCTCGGCGGCCTGCGTCGTCATCTCGGCACGGTCACCCAGCCGATGGCTGGCACTGGAATCTTCAACGACCATGACAATATCGCTGAGCGGCGCGCGGTCCTCTTGCTGATAAACAGGACCCGCCAGCGCCGCCAGAACGACCACGGCCCCCAGCGCCCGCAACGCCCATCCCGACAAGCCGCGCCACAGCGCCAATGCCGTGCCGCAGATCACCATGCCCGCCAGCACCGCGATCAGCCACACAGGCAGCAATGGATCAAAGACCAGCAGCCCCGTCATTGGCCCAACCTGTCCAGCAATGCAGGCACATGCACCTGATCGGATTTATAGTTACCCGTCAGGACGTGCATCACCAGATTAACCCCGAACCGGTAGGCCAGTTCGCGTTGCCGTTCTCCGGCATAGCCCCGTCCGACGGGAAACATCACGTTGCCGCGCCCATCGACTGCCCATGCGGCAGCCCAGTCATTGCCACCAATAACCACCGGCGTAACCCCATCATTCAGGTTGCGGAATGGCATACCCTCGATCTGCTCGGCGTCTGGCGGCGAGGCCTCTACCCAGACAGGACGCCCTGCATGGCGGCCCGGAAAATCCTGAAGCAGATAGAATGTGCGCGTCAACACGTGATCCTTGGGCACCTGCTCCAACGGCGGAATATCCAGCGGCGCTGCGAGGCGTTGCAGTTTGACCCCGTTGGGGGATGCCGCACCGAAGCTGGCGATATCCGCATCCCGTGTGTCGAACACGATCATCCCACCTGTGCGCAGATAGTGGTTCAGTTTGGTGTAGGCTTCGGTCGAGGGCTGCGGCTGATCCGGCGTGATCGGCCAGTAAAGAAGCGGAAAGAACGCCAGTTCATCTGTTTCCAGATTAACCCCCACCGGGTCCGTAGGCTCGACCGATGTCCGAAAGAAAAGCGTTTCGCTGAGACCGAGCAGCCCAGCGCGAGCGGTATCATCCAATCGCGCGTCGCCGGTGATGACATGAGCAAGTGCCAGCTCTGATGTCAGTGCCTCGTGCGTTTGCTGGGCCTCGCCCGTGTCCGGCAACATCAATGCGGCTGCCAGCACCAATGCCGCGCGGGCGGGCAACAGGCGACCCGACAGCGCGAGTGACGCCAGAATGTCGGCGCTCAGCAGCACCAGTGCCAGCGCAAGAAGCCAGCCGCCCAACGGTGTCTCGGCCCCGCGTTGAAAACCGCGGACATTGACGCGCGCAGGCCATAAGGCCGGGGTCAGAGTATCCCCCTCGGCGAGCACATTGCGCGCGATCCGGCGGTCAGCCCCATCATACAGACCCGGCTGCATGTCGCGGCCCAGCGGCGCGTCCACCAGCGCCTCGCCGGTAACACCCGGCAGGTTGCCCGCGTCGCTGAGCACGCCAAACCCGTCCAGAACCTGAACAGGATGCCATGTGGTGCCTGTCAGTTCTTCGGCAGCGGGCATCTCGGCGGCGGAGGAGATCGCCAGCCGCTCCAGCATCCGCACAAACAGACCGGACAGGGGCAGCGTGGACCATTCGGCATTGGCCGTGACGTGAAAGAGCACCACCTGTCCCGCGCCGACTTTCTTGCGCGTGACCAGAGGGGTGCCATCACTCAACTGCGCGATGACGCGCGCGGCCAGTGTCGGGTCGGGCTGCGCCATGACTTGTGCGCTGACGGTCACATCCTCCGGCACGTCGAGGCCGTAAAAGGGGCTGTCCTCGGGAAAGGGCGCAAGTGATTTGGGCGATCCCCAGCTCATCGCGCCGCCAACCGTACGACCACCGGCCCGCAACCGTACGGGCATCAGAGGCGCCTCTTCATTGCGCGATACCTCGCTGCCCGCAAGGCGCGGCCCGGCAAAGCGCAACAGCATTCCGCCCGTATCAACCCAGTCCAGCAGGGCAGACTGTTCAGCCTCGGACAGAGTCGCCACATCCGCAAGAACGATGACATTTGGGTTGGCAGGCAGTATGTCCATCAACGCGCCATCCAGCAGATCGGCAGAAGGCTGCAACGCGCGCTCGAGATAATGCAGCGGCGACAGCAGCTCCAGCCCCTCGCGGTCATCACGACCCGCAATCAATGCGACCTCGCGTCGTTTCAGCCCGTCATCGGTCAGGCTAATCGCACCCGCATGATCCTGCCCGGCAATCTCAAACCGGGTGAGCCGCGCACGCAACTCGGCTGGCAAGCTGAGTGTGCCTGTCGCGGTGCCTTCGCCCTCCTCAAATTGCAGTGGCAATGTGGCCATCACCCGAGGGGTTCCCGACGGGTCACGACCATGTGCCAGAATAGCAATCTCGCGCTTCAGCGCCGTTTGAGCGCGCTGAGCGGTCAATACCAGCGCACCATCCTCTATCCGCGCCGGGCCAAGGGCGAGCGTCGCATGCGCGCCCTCGAATACGGTCACAGTTCCGCGATCCTCCAATGCGTCGAGCAGCGCCTCGCGGCCCTCGCGCGCCAGCCCGTCGGACAGCCAGCGGGTCTCGAACGGGGTATCGCCCAGCAGCATCGCCGCCTGTGTCATATCATCCGACCCGGCGGCCCATGCCGCGGGCACCAGCCCCGGTAGACGGCTGCGCCACGTATCGGCAGACTGGAACACAGGCGCGGCAGGATCGGTCAGGCGCATAATGGCCACAGGCCGGGCCTCGCGCCCCGCCTCAGCCAGCATCGTGGTCAGGAACGCGCGTTGTTCAGGCCAGTCGCGGGCGCTGGCCCAACTGGCATCCATCACGATCAACAATGGGCCTGTTTCTGATCTGGTCGCGTCGTCTTTGGGGTTCAGAACGGGGCCGGCCAGCCCGATAATCACCGCCGCCACGGCCAGCATCCGCAATAGCAGCAACCACCACGGTGTCCGGTCGGTCACACTGTCATCGTCCTTGAGACCCAGCAGCAACGCGACACCGGGGAACCGACGGCGCACCGGCGCGGGCGGCACGGCACGCAGCAGCACCCACAGCACTGGCAACAGGGCCAGCGCGACCAGAAGCCACGGCGCAGCGAAACCGATGGGCCCGATCATCATCGCCGCGCCCCTCCGCTCTCAATCGCGCGGTAGAGCCATAACAGTGCCGATTGCGCGCTGTGCGAGGTGTGATGACAGCCGTAGCGCCAGCCCGTTGCGGCACAAAGCTGCTCCAGCTCGGCCTTGCGGGCTGCCAGACGCTCCAGATACCGATTCTTGAGGTCATTTGCCTTCAGCGTTTCGTGCGCCAGCGTGCCGCCGATGGATTCGAAAATCGCGCGGCCGCGATAGGGAAACGCCTCTTCGGCGGGGTCGAGCACCTGAAACAGAACACCGCGCACGCCGCGATCTGCCGCCTTGGTCAGCGCGGCGCGCACGGGTGCCACATCGCCCATGAAATCAGAGATAAAGAGGGCCCGAGAATGGGGCAGCATGCCGCGTGCTTCGGGGGCGCCGTAATCTTCGGCACTGTCTTCGCTGGCCAGATAGGTCGCCAACCGCAATATCTGTGTCTCTCCGCGGCGCGGCGGCAGCGCGCTGCCGGTCATGCCCACGCGTTCGCCACTGCGCAACAGCATGATCGCCCCGGCCAGCGCGATCAGTCGCGCGCGGTCCGCCTTTTCGGGCAGGTCCGGGGTCGAGGCAAACCGCATCGAGGCAGCCCCGTCGACCCATAGCATCACACTCTGTGCGATCTGCCATTCGCGTTCGCGCACGAACTGCACGTCACTGCGCGCGGACCGGCGCCAGTCAATCATCCGCCGCGAATCGCCCTGTTGTACGGGGCGGTATTGCCAGAAATCATCGCCCAGCCCTGCCCTGCGGCGGCCATGTTCGCCCAGCAGGACAGACCCTGCCAGCCGTTCGGCCCGCGCCAGCAGAGGTGGAAAGCGCGCGGCCTCGGCCTCGGCCCGACCACGCAGAGAGGCGGGAGACGTTGTCACGCTGCGGCCATGGTCCGGCTCAGACCGGCGGTGGTCTCGGCAATCAGATCAGACAGACTGTCGCCGCGCGCCCGCGCCGAGAAGTTGAGCGCCATGCGGTGGATCAGCACCGGCTGCGCCATTTCGATCACGTCGTCGGCATTCGGTGCCAGCCGTCCCTGTAGCAACGCGCGGGCGCGTACGGTCAGCATCAATGCCTGCGCCGCGCGCGGACCCGGCCCCCAAGCAACCATCGTCTTAACCCGTTCGGACGCGTTTGCATCCTCGGGCCGGAAAGCGCGCACCAAATCGAGAATCATTTCCATCACGCCATCCCCCACCGGCATCCGGCGCAATAGATGCTGCGCCGCCAGCAATTCGGTCGCGGTGAATACGCCATGCGCCGCGTCCTCGGTCGCACCGGTCGTGGCCACCAAAATATCACGTTCGGTATCGCGGTCAGGATACGGCACGTCGATCTGCACCAGAAAGCGGTCCAACTGCGCCTCGGGCAGCGGATATGTGCCCTCTTGTTCAATCGGGTTCTGCGTTGCCAGCACATGAAATGGCGGCTCTAGCGCGCGATCCTCGCCCGCAACGGTAACTTGGCGTTCCTGCATCGCCTGCAACAGGGCAGACTGCGTGCGCGGGCTGGCGCGGTTAATCTCGTCCGCCATCAGAAGCTGGCAAAAAACCGGGCCGGGAATGAACTTGAACGCGCGGGTGCCATCTGCGCCGGTTTCCAGCACTTCACTGCCCAGAATATCGGCTGGCATCAGATCGGGAGTGAACTGGATTCGATTGCCCGCAAGCCCCATCACCGTGGCCAGCGTTTCGACCAGCCGCGTTTTGCCCAGTCCGGGCAGACCTACCAGCAGGCCATGCCCGCCACACAACAACGCCGACAACGTCAGGTCCACAACGCGGGTCTGGCCTATGAAGCGCCGGGTGATGGATGCCCGTGCCTGCGCCAGCTTTTCCTCCAGCATTTCGATCTCGGCCACCAGATCGGTCGGATCAGTCATGGCAATGCTCCCTGCTCATTCTATATCTGTTACCTAAGAGTGTATCGCGCAGAACGGAAATGGCAAAAGCAATGAGCGGAGAAAAGATCACGACACCGTCATCGGATGGGATCGAGGCGGCGGCACGGGCTACCGCAAAACAGGGTGGCAAACGCGGTTTGCCGCCGATTCACCTGTGGAATCCGGATTTCAGCGGCGACATCGACATGCGCATTGCGCGCGACGGGACATGGTTTCACGAGGGTACCCCAATCAACCGGCCTGAACTGGTTCGGCTGTTTTCGACGATCATGCGCAAGGAAGGTGACAAGTATGTGCTGGTCACGCCTGTCGAAAAGGTCGGGATCACCGTCGACGATGCGCCATTTGTCGCCGTGGATTTCGACGTCAGCGGCAGTGGCGCGGATCAGGTTCTGACATTTCGGACCAATGTCGGCGACAGCGTCGACGCCGGGCCGGATACCCCGATCCGCGTCGAGCGCGACGCCGAGACAGGCGAGCCATCGCCCTATGTGCTGGTACGCGGTGCGTTAGAGGCGCTGATCGACCGCAAAAGCTTTTACCGGTTGGTCGAGATCGGGGAACATCATGCTGGATGGTTCGGGCTTTGGTCGGACGGCACGTTCTTTCGGGTGATTCCGTCGACGGAAATGCAAGTCTAACGCATCGAAACCACCAGCAGGACCGCAGCGCGTGGTCGGAGGACCTAACGCTGCGGCCTTGGATCGTGGCGCACCCCGCGTCAGACCGACGCTGTCAGCCCGCCATCCACCCGCCAGTTCTGACCAGTGACATATCCGCCGCCTTCGGACGCCAGATACGAAATCAGTGCAGAGACTTCGTTCGCATGCCCGTAGCGCCCCATCGGGATGCGGGCGCGCCGATCCTCGGTCTCTGGCAGGCTGTCGATGAAACCGGGCAGCACGTTGTTCATGCGGATGTTATCGGCGGCGTATTTGTCGGCATAAAGCTTGGTAAACGCGGCGAGGCCTGCGCGAAAAACACCTGAAGTGGGAAACAGCGGATCAGGTTCGAACGCGGCAAAAGTCGAGATGTTGATGATCGTGCCACCACCCTGCGCCTGCATGATCGGCGTGACCATGCGAGTCGGGCGGATCACGTTCATCAGGTAGAAATCCATGCCGGTGTGCCAATCCTCATCGCTGATTTCCAGAATTGGCCCCTTAGGGCCGTGCCCGGCGGAATTGACCAGCACATCAACGCGACCCCAGCGATCCTGCGCGCCCTTGACCAGACGCTCCAGATCATCGGTGTTCTGGTTCGATCCGGTCACACCCAGCCCGCCCAGTTCCTTGGCCAGCGCCTCGCCCTTGCCGGACGATGACAGGATACCGACGTGAAACCCGTCCTGCGCCAACTGCTGTGCCGCGCCTGCACCCAAACCGCTACCACCCGCAGTAATGAGGGCTACCTTTTGATCGGACATAGTCGTTTCCTTTCGCGTTTCTCGATTGAAATCATGGCCTAGTCTACTGATCTGCCCGCTACAATTCGCGGAAAAATCTCTGCGTGGTGATTGTAGAAAATCTACTGCCATTGCCACCCGTTTACAGGCAGCGGGCGGCTGAGTTCAGTGACAAATGCCGCGTGCGCTGTCGTTACAATCGGGTGGCGATCACGACGCCAGCAGGAGGGCAGTGGCTTTCAACAGTAATTCCGGGGTTAGTGTATGTCGCAGCGTCAGGTTTGACGACTGTCCTGCGGCCCATATAGACAACCAGAATACATATGAGGTCTATGATGACGCGACTAAAGCTCATGTTTTCTCATATCAGCATCGTCGGCATGTGCCTTGCTGCACTGACTGGCATTGCGATCATGGTGTTCCATGCCCCGTGGTGGGCGTGGCTGTTGATACCGTTCGGGTTTGGTGCCCAGATGCTGAACGAGTACAGTCTTCACAGGTTTGTATTTCACTTGCCCCCGCCAAAGCGTCAATGGGCATTTGATCTGCTGTATCAGGCACATTACGGGCATCACGATTTTCCGACCAATCACGGGTTGTTCTTTGTGCCACCTTGGGTCGCCCTGCCGGTGCTCGGCCTCAATTTCTGTCTGGTTTGGGGAATTGCCGCGCTGATCGGACTACCGGCGTCTTTTGACATTGCTGTGGCAATCGTTCTGGTGGGCGGTGTTCTGATGTTCATGGGCTATGAATGGTTCCACATGACATCGCACCTGAACATTCCAAAATCCAAAATCGCACGCCATGTCACAACATTGCACAATCAGCACCATTTTCGTGATTTTTCAAAATGGTTCCACGTCTCGCCCGGTGGGGAAGTGATTGACCGTGTTATGAATACTGCGATTGACCGCGAGGCACTAAGGACGAAACAACGGATCGAGTTTATCCGCACTCTGGGTTTGCGCCCCGACGATCCGCGCCTCGTGGCGGCGCGTACGCGATTTGCCGAGAAATACGGGCTGTCGCAAAACGAAATCGCCCGCGCAGCCGCTTCCTGAATGTGATCTGCTGCCAAGCTTTCATCCAGCCGTGACCGGAGCCCATGAGGCAAGCAACGCTTTGTGGCGAGATCATTACTGGGGCGATGAGCCTGAAATTACCCGCACGCCCGAACCGCTGACCTTGCACCGCGCGTCCGAGATCGGCGACACGCAGTCTGCGCCCGCCGTGATCGAAAGCACGGTTATCAATCGACGATGTCTCCTTGCAAAAATGCCTGAAATTCTGCTGTGCCGGGGTTACTGAAAATCTGTGGTGCAGACCCCTGATCATGCAGTTTTCCATGCAAGAGGAACAGCACATCGCTGGCAAGTCGGCGCGCCTGCCCCAAGTCATGCGTCGTCATCACGATGCGGGTTCCTGTCGTGTTTGCATGGCGCAAAACGGTTTCAATCTCGCGTGTGGACCGACCGTCGAGATTGGCGCACGGCTCGTCCAGAAACAGCACTTTGGGGGTGCGGACCAGAGCACGTCCAAGAGCCAGTTTCTGTTTCTCGCCGCCCGACAGGCGCGGTGCCGGATGGTCAAGCATCTCGTGCAACCCGACCCGTCCAGCCCAATCGGTAACCTTTTGTGCGATCTCGGATTTGGGTACACCAAGCAATTTCAACGGATACGCAAGGTTCTGCCTGACGGTTCGCCGCAGCATGATCGGACGTTGGAAAACATAGGCCTGCGCCTGCCGTGCCTCAGCATCGGCGACAGACCACTGCACCGTCCCGGCCGAGATACGCTCAATCCCGTGCAGGACCTTCAACAGTGTCGTTTTCCCCGCACCGTTCGGGCCGATCAGGATTGTAAAGCCGGACCCAGCCAGTGTCAGATTAACAGGGCCAAGGATCGTTCTGCCGCGCCGTTTGACACGTACATCCTTCAGGCTGACGGACAGTGGGTTATCTACCATGTGCCCTCTCGTTCTGTCCGAGACAGGGTGTGGATGGCGAAATTTACCAGCAGCGCCATTGCAATCAGAACGAAGCCCAATCCCAGCGCGAGAGAGAAGTCGCCCTTGCCGGTTTCCAGAGCAATTGCCGTCGTCAAAACCCGCGTGGCATGGTCGATGTTGCCACCGACGATCATAATCGCACCGACTTCGCCAATCGCGCGCCCGAATCCGGCCAACGCCCCGGTCAAAAGCGCGCGCCGACCGTCCCAGATCAGCGTCGCGATGCGTTGCCGACCGCTGGTGTTGAGGGAAATCAACAGATCATGGTAATCCGCCCATAGTTCGCGCATGGTCTGATGGGTGATCGACGCGATCAATGGCGTGATGATGATAACCTGCGCGATAATCATTGCCGTGGGTGTGAACAAAAGCCCAAGAACGCCAAACGGGCCAGAACGCGACAACAGCAGGTAGACGATCAGCCCGACGACCACGGGTGGCAACCCCATAAAGGCATTCAGGGTCGCAATCGTGGCACGGCGAAACCGAAAGCGGCGAATGGCCAGCCAAGTGCCGAACGGGAGTGCAATGGCAGACGCGATCACGAGTGCTGACAGGCTGACCCGAAGGGACCGCAGCGTGATTTCAACCAGATCCGCGTCAAGCGTGATAATCAGCCGGAACGCCGCAAGAATACCGGCCCAGATCTCGTTCATTACGGGGGGTGTCCTAACCAGTTGCCTGTGTCAGTTGCCGAGGCGCACCGCAGGGCCTGATGCGCGTTCCTGACTGGAGAAACCGGCCTTGGTCAGAATCATGTTCGATCCGACTGCGATAACGGCAATCGCCACAATGGCTGCGAGCATGGCTTTCATATCAGTCCTCTCCCTGCACCGTTTGGGTACGCAAGTAGTCGATCAGATCATCGCGGTCCGCCTGTTTGACAATCCGCTGCATTGGCATTTTCGTTCCCGGAATGAAGTGATCCGGCCCAAGATCGAACAAAGCATTGATCGTCTCTGCTGACCAGATAATTTCCGAGCGGTCAAGGGTGTCCGAATAGACGTAATCTGACACGGTTCCGGCCTTGCGACCAAAAAGGGCATGCAGGCTTGGCCCCGCCTTGCGCGCACTCCCTGCCTCCAGCGTGTGGCAGATAGAGCATTTCCGTTTAAACTGTCGCTCTCCGTTCGACAGCGTTTCCGGGTCTGCGAGGAAACTGCGCTGCTTGCCAGTCATCGGGCCGTGTTCGGTCATCGTGGCCACCGGCCAAGAATAAACGATATCCTCTATGCCGCCTGCATGAATATTCTGACCGTCTGGAGAAAAGGCCAACGCCCAGATCGGTCCTTGACGTGCTGCGCGAAAATCGTGGGTAATCTCCATCCTCTCGGTGTTGACGAGCATGATGAACCCTTCGCCATCACCCACCGCGAGCTGTTTGCCAACCGGATCGAAGGCCATCGCCAGAATGGGACGGCGCTCGAGCGTGAAATCAGCGATCTCTTCACCGGTTGTGAGGTCGATGATCCGTGTGCCGCCATCAACCGCGCCATAGGCAAGCCAACCTGCCGCCTGATTTACAATCAATTCGTTGACGCCAAATCCATGTTTGACAATCACGTTCGAGGTCGGTTGGGAGCCGAAGCTCTGCCACGACCGGATGGTGCCGTCCATGGATGCCGAATAGAGCGTTTCGCCGTCCTGCGAGAAAGCGACCGCATTCACCCCTGATCTGTGCCCGGTCAGTTTTCTGCCAACGATCTGCCAGTTGCTAAGCGCGACGTCATTCCGCGTGTCGATGGTGGTCAGGCCAATCGTGCTGTCCCATGATGCGGTCGCGATGGTCATGCCGTCTGGTGCCAAGGCCACGTCCATGACCTTGGCGGTATGTGAGACGATCTGGCGACCTTCTCTGGCGCGGGCAGACCACAGCCACGCCTGAAAGTCATCACCCGCAGAGACCACGAAATCTTCTGCCCGAAACGCCACCGCGTTGACCGCCGCGGCGTGGCCTTCCAGCCAGATGGGATCATGCTGGTCCCACAGGCCCACGGAATTGTCGAAACTCGCCGTTGCGATCTGGCCCGCAGGGGACACCGCTATGTCCATGATCGGGCCGCCGTGGCCTTTGAGTGTAAAGAAATCCTGCGCGGCCAATGGGGTCGCGAAAAGGATCGCTATGGCCAATGCACGCGCCATCTATTCAGCGGGCGTGGCGTTTTCTGTATTCGGCTTCTCCTTGGCCTTCACTTCATCGACCCAAAGCGAATGATGCTCGCGCGCCCATTGTTCCTCGACTTCGCCGGAGCCCATGGCGTCGTAAGCACCTTCCATTCCCAGCGTGCCAATGTAGATGTGCGCAAAGATGATCGCCATCAACACAAAGCTGACGATCGCGTGCCATAGCTGTGCATATTGCATCTCTTCATGTGGCGCGAGATCGGTGCGCAGCTCGCCCAGCCCCAGAAGTTCGGAAATACCAAACGCGTTCAGCTTCGCGAATGTCGCTGCGAAAATATTGATCTCGAACGGGAAGAGTAATGACAATCCGGAGACCGATATTGATGCCCCGAGCAGGATCACGGACCAGAATATCAGTTTTTGACCAGCGTTGAATTTCTTTGCAGGTGGGTGCCCCTTGGAGAAGATGCCCCCGCCCTTGAGCAGCCAGTTGATATCTGTACGGTCGGGCAGATTGTGGATGACCCACATCACGAAAATCATCACCAGCGCGATCATGAACGCCCATGACACATTGTTGTGGACCCATTTCGATGCCACGGCGAGCGTCGAAAATGCCTCGTGCCCGAATGTCGGGATCAGAAATTTGCGACCAAAAAGTGAGATCAACCCAGTCAGTCCCAACAGGATGAACGAACCCGCCAACAGCCAATGGCCAAAGCGTTCAATCGCCTTGAAGCGTTCTATCTTGTGTCCGGTCTTGACACCGTCGATGCGGATCCGACCCCGCACGAGATAAAACAATGCAAGCAGCAGCAACGTGCCGCCCAACAGATAGCTGCCATAGGTCAGCAGTGGGCCTTGGCGAAACCGAAGCCAGCGCATGCCCCCATCCTGCACAAGGGTGGTGGCGGCAGGGCCGTTATTCGATGCGGTGATATCGGCAGAACCGAACCGCAAGGCGCGCCACAGCTCTGGATCAGACGCGCCACCCAGCGTCCCAAGCTGGTTCGACGGGGCCGCTGCGTTATTCGGATCACCCGTCGCGTCCGATCTGAAACCGTTGTCCACCTTTTCGCCGCGCTGCCGGGCGAGGATATCCTCAAGTGTCTGTGCACCACCTGTCGCAGAGCGGTCAGGTACGGTGGCGGGCGCATCCTGCGCGTGACCCATCGTAACGAACGACATGGTCAAGAGCAGAGCGATCAGCGTGCGGAACATGGTCGGTCCTCTTGTTTCATTTAGGCAAAAAAGGGCGATCCATTTAGGATCGCCCTGATCGGTTCAAAGGTCCAGACAGGGTGTGTCAGCCATCTCTTTGACCATAGGCCGATCCCCACCCCCAAGCGCCGGAACCGAAACCACGGGCAACCACACGTTCACGGTAGATGCCCGAGACAACGTCGCCGTCGCCTGCCAAAAGCGCCTTGGTGGCACACATCTCGGCACAGATCGGCAGCTTGCCTTCCGCGATCCGGTTGCGGCCATATTTGGCAAATTCGGCTGTCGAGTGATTTTCTTCCGGACCACCGGCGCAGAAGGTACATTTATCCATCTTGCCACGTGACCCAAAGTTGCCCGCTTGCGGGAATTGCGGTGCGCCAAAGGGACACGCATAGAAGCAATAACCGCACCCGATACAGAGGTCCTTGGAGTGGAGAACCACCCCTTCCTCGTTCTGGTAGAAGCAATCTACCGGGCAGACCGCCATGCAGGGCGCATCGGAACAATGCATGCAGGCGACGGAAATAGACCGCTCTCCCGGTGAACCATCATTGATAGTCACCACCTTGCGACGGTTGATGCCCCAGGGGACCTCATGCTCGTTCTTACAGGCCGTGACGCAGGCGTTGCATTCAATGCAGCGTTCGGCATCGACGAGAAACTTTGCTCTTGCCATTGGTTGCTCTCCTTATGCTGCTGAGATTTTGCAGAGAGTACATTTCGTCTCCTGCATTTGCGTGACTGAATCGTAGCCGTAGGTTTGGGCCGTGTTCGAACTTTCGCCGAGCACATAGGGGTCTGCGCCGTCAGGGTACTTGTCCCTCAGATCAACGCCTTCTAAGTGTCCGCCGAAGTGGAACGGCATGAAGGCGACACCTTCGCCGACCCGCTCTGTGACCATGGCCATCACCTTGACCTTGGCACCTTCAGCGCCTTCAACCCAGACTTGTTCACCATCCCGCACCCCAAGATTGTTGGCGTCACGGGGATTGATTTCTACGAACATGTCCTGCTGAAGTTCTGCCAGCCATGGGTTGGACCGGGTTTCTTCACCGCCACCTTCATACTCGACCAGACGACCCGATGTCAGGATCATCGGATACTCCTTGGAGAAGTCGTTTTTCTGGATCGATGCATACATGGTCGGCAAGCGATAGAACTTGCGGTCTTCATAGGTGGGATAATCCTCGACCAGATCGCGCCGCGGCGTGTATAGCGGCTCGCGGTGCAACGGCACCGGATCGGGGAAGGTCCACACCACAGTGCGTGCCTTGGCATTGCCGAACGGTGCGCAGCCATGGGCAATCGCGACCCGCTGGATGCCGCCACTGAGGTCGGTCTTCCAGTTTATCTTGCTGACTTTCTCATTGTAGTCCGACGGGAAGGGCGACATCGACTGTTCGCCGACCTCCTCATTGGCCCCCTGCTCGCCTTCCGGCTGGGTCAGGTTCTGCGCCTCGGCGGTCTGCTGGACCTCGCCTGTCTGGCCGCCTTCGGCCTGAGCATTCGCTGCCTCTTCGCCGTCATCCTGATTGCCGACAGACGCTTCGTCGAGGCCCTCGATTCCCGCGATCCGCCCCATGACGCGTTTCTCGCTATCGGTCAGATCGCCGTCCCAGCCCAAATCAACCAGCATCTGATAGGTGAATTCGGGATATCCATCCTGAATCTCTGATCCGACGCTATAGACCCCTTCGGCCAGCAGGTTATCGCCGTCCCGTTCAACGCCGAAACGTGCGCGGAAAGTCAGGCCACCCTCGCCCACCGGTTTGGACATGTCATATAGTCGATGGGTACCGGGGTGGCCCATTTCGGGTGTACCCCAACACGGCCACGGCAGACCGTAGGTTTCGCCGTCGGCGGGTCCGCCAACAGCCGTCAACGTCGTGCGGTCAAAGGTGTGCTGGTTGTCCATATGCAGCTTGATCCGCTCCGGGCTTTGCCCGGTATACCCTACCGTCCACATACCCCGGTTAAATTCGCGGGTAACGTCTTCGACATTCGGTTCCGTTTCGGTATCCATCGAAATATTGCGGAACATGCGATCAGCAAAGCCGAACTTCTGAGCAAAGAGATAGAGGATCTCGTGGTCAGAGCGGGATTCGAACAAGGGATCGACCACCTTGTCGCGCCATTGCAGAGACCGGTTCGATGCGGTGACTGATCCCCGTGTTTCGAACTGGGTACAGGCCGGCAACAGATAAACCCCATCGGTACGGTCATGCAGCACGGCAGAAACGGTGGGATACGGATCGACCACGACCAGCATATCCAGCTTTTCCATCGCCGTTTTCATTTCCTTGCCACGGGTCTGGCTGTTCGGGGCATGCCCCCACAGGACCATGGCCCGAACCTTGGCGTCCTGATCCATGTTTTCCGGGTCTTCCAGAACACCGTCAATCCAACGACTGACCGGGATGCCCGTCAGGTTTTGCAGTGACTTGTCCTTGCCTTCGGCATCTTTGATGCTGTCAAACTGACCCGCCAACCATTCCGGGTCTTCTTCCCAGACCCGCGCCCAGTGTGCCCAGGCACCCTTGGACAAGCCGTAATACCCCGGCAGTGTGTGGCTGAGAACGCCAAGGTCCGTTGCGCCTTGTACGTTGTCATGGCCGCGGAAAATGTTGGCTCCACCACCGGCGACGCCGATGTTACCCAGCGCGAGCTGAAGCACGCAGTATGCCCGGGTGTTGTTGTTGCCGTTGGTGTGCTGGGTTCCGCCCATGCACCAGATCAGGGTGCCCGGCCGGTTGTTGGCCAGTGTACGTGCGACCCGCTTGAGTTGCGATCCGGGTGTACCGGTGACACGCTCGACCTCGTCCGGCGTCCATTTGGCCACCTCGTCGCGGATCTGGTCCATACCCCAAACGCGGGTGCGGATGTATTCCTTATCCTCCCAGCCGTTTTCGAAAATGTGCCACAGGATACCCCATATCAGCGCCACATCGGTGCCGGGGCGGAAGCGTACATATTCATCGGCATGGGCCGCAGTGCGGGTGAACCGCGGATCGCAGACGATCAGCGGCGCGTTGTTCTGCTCTTTGGCCTTGAGCAAGTGCAACAGCGACACCGGATGCGCCTCGGCCGGGTTTGACCCGATCAGGAACATCGCCTGAGAATTGTGGATGTCGTTGTAGCTGTTGGTCATCGCACCGTAGCCCCAGGTGTTCGCAACACCGGCCACAGTCGTTGAGTGGCAGATACGCGCCTGATGATCCACGTTGTTGGTGCCCCAATAGGCAGCAAATTTGCGGAACAGATACGATTGTTCGTTGTTATGCTTGGCAGAGCCCAGCCAGTAGACGGAATCCGGCCCGCTTTCCTCGCGGATCGTCTTCATGCCATCGCCGATCTCGTTGATCGCCTGCTCCCAGCTGATGCGCTTCCATTCCCCGCCTTCTTTCTTCATCGGGTACTTCAGGCGGCGTTCGCCATGGGCGTGCTCGCGGACCGAGGCCCCTTTTGCGCAATGCGCACCAAGGTTGAAAGGGCTGTCCCAGCCGGGTTCCTGTCCTGTCCAGACGCCATTGCTGACCTCGGCAATGACTGTACAGCCAACCGAGCAGTGCGTGCAGATGGATTTAATTGTCTCGACCGCGCCGTTGACGGCCGATGCCGCCGTGGCCTGAGTGACGGCGCCACCCGTGGCCGAGATTGCAGCCAAGCCACCGATGGCAAGGCCAGAGCCACGCAAGAAAGCACGGCGATCGACGGATTTTTCCGCAATGTCAGATAGTAGCCCAGTCCGCTGGGGGCGTCGCGCAACCCCGTTGGTTTTTTTCCTAAGCATTTTCTAGTTCCTCCCTAGCGTGCTGGGGCTATGCCCTTGCTTGCTTGGTTAAGTGGGACCATGGACAGTCGGGCGTCACGCAACCAGTCGTCTATGGGTCGTCAGTGTCAGCCTCCTAAAATCTGGCTCCTAAAATCTGGCGCTGTCGAGATAGGCACGCGTGTGCACGGTGTCCTGCATCTTTTCAGATGTGGGATCGACCGGCTTGGCCGCGGCCTGATCTGTACCGCTGGCAACTGCCACAGCGGCCAGAGGAACGGTCGTTCCAGCCAGTTTCAGAAAATCGCGGCGATTTGTGCCGTCTGTTTTCTTGGTCATGGGGATGTCTCCCTCCCTTGTTGTGGCGGGCATCCCCGCCGGTGAAATAGCAGGGTGCTACCCTACAGCCATTCGGTATGCTTCGCGTTCGATGTCCATAAAGACCCGTCCGACGCTGCCGACGGAGGCGTAGAGGACAGAGTTCTTGGCAGCCTCAAGATCGGAATAGAAATGGCCCGCCCATGGCGCGATATGCTTGTTGAAGAACAGCTTTTGCTCGTCCAGTGTCGCAGATCGCCCAAAACGACCGACGATCATGCCCGCCATCATTTCCATCAACGAGGCAATGTTGTCTTCGGGCTCGAACGCATTCGGCGCGCGTGTAATGCGATGTTCGGCCATGTCGGTGCGCAGCAACGCCAGCGGCTTTTCATTCAGGAAACCGGTCAGGTAATAGCTGGCGTAAGGCAGCAATTCGCCGCGTCCAAGGCCCACGAACAGGGCGTTGAATTCGCTCTCCACCTTGCGCGGGCTGGTTGCCCTTGCCACCCGTGCCAGACCGGCGATGGCATTGCCGATTTCACTGTCATCACCGGTAAGACCGGCACATTGATCCAGCAACATCTGGTCCGGTGGTCCAGACAGGATCAAGCCGAGAAAGTTGTACAAATCGGCACGAAGGCGATCCTCGGATGCGATGTTGATATCTTCGGCAGTGTTCACTCGCTTTCCTCGATACTGAATTTCATTCGGCGTGGCGTCGGGATCGTATACGTGTCGTCCTCTTCTGACATTTGCCAGTTGGTGTCGTCGGGGGCGGGCTGCGTATCGCTCTTCACCTCTGGCTCTGCTACGGCGGCCAGCACCACGTCCCCGTCGTCAGGCCCATCATCGAAATCGTGCTGCAAGTCCTGATCGGTCTCTTCCGTGTCGGATGGATTTTCCAGTTCTTCGGCCTGACGCGCCATTTCCTGAACATGCTTGAGCATGCCTTTGCCGACCTGATAGGCCGTCTGCATATTCTCGACCACCGTCGCGCTGTCGGTGAAATCCTCTCCGTAATCCACCAGCATATCAACATTCGCCAGCACCGGATTGGACCGCCATAGCGCGCGCAACGCACGACGCCGGATGCGGTCAGGCACCGCCTTGGCCATGAAGGCGGCAAAGTTGTCACCCAGTTGAAGCGTATCAGGGTCCGGAAGATCCAGTTCGGTCAAAATCTCTGCGTCAGACTTCTCTTCTAGGGCTGCGCGCTCTTGTGCCAACGCACGCTCTTGCATCTCGACCTGATCGTTTAGGCTTTCAGCGGCGACACCTGCCCGCCGACGCGCCCAAAAAGTCTGTGCGCCGCTCAATGTACCGTCTCCTTGTTCGACGGCGCACGGTACACATCTGCCACCTGCCGGATACGTGCATCGCCAATACCGTCTTCTTTGCGGTCAACGCGGGTTTTGTCGCGGCGGCGCTTGATGAACACCTCGTCCTCGTGATGAAGTTCGATAAAGTCCCTAATCCATGCGACCAACCCTTGGGGCATTGGGACCTTTTCGACCAACTCTTCACCGGTGTCGGCATAGTCTTGGGCCTCGTAGGGGGACGCCGTCGCCAGAACCACATCCAATGGATGCGTGCCTTCTGATTGCCGCATCACGACATAAATTGCTGGAACCTTGGCCGAGAGCCCATGCAGGTAGCTTTCTGTATCGGTTCTAAACAGTTCCAGCTGCAATGTGGCCGCGTGGAATTCGACGGCATCGCCGTCACGGCGAAGCTCTTTCCACTCTGCCTTGTCCGCGCCCGGCAAAACCGCAACGGCCTGCCAAGTGTGCAATGCCCAGCGCGTCACACCGGGCACTCTGCGGATCACAATCCCCAAAGGTATTGACGCGGATTTAGGGTGGCAAGCGTTCACTGTTCCCCTCGGCGGTATGTACGGATGACCCGAAGCTTGGATGATCCCGGCTATTTTTCAAAGCAATTTTTGATCCGCCGGAAACTTCGGCATCCGCTTTGCTACGCTGCAGCATGCGATTGTATTCGATAAACATCAGGCAGCATTGGACGGTCGGCATCTTTGCATTTTTTCTCAGGCCGAAATCGGAAATTCGTTTCGCACTCGCAGCATCGCCAGGCAGACCGGCGCAACTGCACAAATCTGGTTTACCGCAAGGGGGAATCACGGCTAGCGTACCGAGGGTGCCACTCTTTAGGTTGGGGCCGATGGGAACAAAACATGGCGAAAAAGCTGATTTTATGCGACTGCTACGGTAGCCAGAATGTGGATGCGCACGCGATCTCAAACGGCAGTGGGCTGGTGTGTTCAAAAGTTTATTCAGGCCTTTGTACGACCCAGATCAACCGCGCGGCCAAGGAACTGGGCGACGGCAATGCGATCGTCGCGTGCCAGCAGGAACGTCAGATTTTCGAAGAACTCGCCGAAGAACTGGAGATCGACGCGCCGGGGTTTGTCGACCTGAGAGATCGTGCAGGCTGGGGCGAAGGCGACACTGCACCTAAAATGGCCGCCCTCGCGGCAGAGGCCGCGTTGTCACTGCCGATGGGAAAAAGCGTCGATGTGATGTCAAACGGCACATGCCTGATCATCGGTGGCGACGCCGCGATCACGGCGGCAACCGACTTGTGCGACATACTGGCCGTGACCGTACTGTTGCCGAACGCCGATATTGTGCCAACTGATCGGAGGTTTGATTGCATCGTTGGAAACCTGCGCAGCCTCAATGGCGCACTGGGCGACTTCAACGTTAAGATCGATGCGTTGCAACAGGTCGTTCCCGGTGGCCGTGGCGCATTTGATTTAACCGCGCCTCAGGATGGTGCCGCTTCGAACTGTGATATCGTACTGGATTTGAGTGGTGACGCCGCAATGGTGCCGGCACCAGACAAGCGTGAAGGTTACCTGCGCGCCGATCCCTCTTATGCGCCGTCGGTTGCCAGAGCCGTCTTTGAGGCGTCCCAGATGATCGGGACCTTCGAAAAACCGCTATACGTGCGGCTTGAGCCCGGCCTGTGCGCCCACAGCCGTGCCGAGCAAACAGCCTGCACGAACTGTCTGAACGTCTGCCCGACGGGGGCGATCACCTCGGCGGGGGAACATGTGGCAATCGATCCAATGATTTGCGCAGGATGCGGGTCCTGCTCTGCAGTGTGCCCATCTGGTGCGGTCAGCTATGATGCACCGCCGGTAGATGCGCTGTTTCGCCGATTAAGCACGTTGGCATCGACCTATCGTCAGGCAGGGGGGCAGAACGCACGTTTACTGGTGCACGACGCGACATTCGGGCGGGACCTGATTTCACTCGCCGCGCGTTTCGGCCGCGGACTGCCCGCGCATGTCATACCGGTCGAGGTCGCGGCCTTGTCCGGGTTCGGACATGCGGAAATGCTGGCGGCTCTGGCGTGTGGGTTTGGGCATGTTGATATCCTTATATCGCCCAAGACGGAACTGGACGTAATAGAAAGTCAGCAAGCACTGGCGCGTGCGATGGTGGGGGCGGAGGCAATCCGCCTCTTGCACTCTCGTGATCCCGACGCGTTATGTGATGTGCTCTACGAGGGGGGTGCGACCGCTGTCGAGTGCACGCCAGTATTGCCAATGGGCACCCGGCGTCAGGTCGCAAGACTGGCCGCAAAGGCGTTGCGCCCCGAAGCTGAGGTTCTCGATCTACCGGACAACGCCCCCTACGGTGCGGTGGTAGTAGACACAGATGCCTGCACCCTTTGTCTGTCATGCGTGTCGCTGTGCCCATCCGGCGCATTGGGAGATAATTCCGATTTGCCGCAGCTACGGTTTCAGGAAGATGCCTGTCTGCAATGCGGGCTGTGCCGCAATATCTGCCCGGAGAGCGCGATCACGTTGAAACCACAGCTGGATTTGACCGATGCGGCATTCACGCAACGTATCCTGCATGAAGAAGAGCCATTTGCCTGCATAGAATGTGGCAGCCTCTTTGGATCGAAATCGACGATCGCAAAGATCACGGAAAAGCTGGCTGGCAAACACGCCATGTTCGCCACGTCGGAAGCAGCGAAAATGATACAGATGTGCGACAATTGCCGCATACAGGCGCAGTATCACTCTACCGACAATCCCTTTCAGGGTGGCGAACGCCCTCGGGTGCGCACAACCCAAGATTATCTTTCAACGCGCAAGGATCACTGAGATTGGATCGGCGCTCCGAGATCGGCAGGCGGTATCGATCCGACATACGCGGTAATCGCGTCGATCTGCTCCAGCGTGACTTCAATCGGCGCGATCGGCGACGGCAAGTTTTCGGGGAAAGGTGCTGTTACCTCAGCAACCTGAGTGAAGGCGGCATGCGGCTTCAATATAAAAAACGTCTCAAAACGCTGCTGCCAGTCCGGGAATGTGCGCATCAGCGCAAAAGAAGGGGTAGACCCGATCGCCTTCATGCGGTTGGCATCATTGACAACATGACAGCGCCCGCATTTTTCAAGGCTGGTCACCTCGCCCAAGATCGCGTCGCCAGACAGCGCCGCTATTGGCTGATCCCCCGCTTGCGCGCTGACATCCGCGCTGAACAGTTCAACACCATCGGGCGCAAATGCCTCGATCGTGCGCTTGCCGATGTCGGACAACAACCAGTCATGAAAGGCGTTCGTATCGGGGTCGTCGGTTTTCGCCAGATACCACAGCACGTCTTCACGTCGGAAAACAGGGACACCTTGCGGGCCAAATGTCGCATCCGCCTGTTCGGTCGTCAGCGTTATGCGAACTCCGGTCTTCAACGAAAACCGGGGCAACAAATAGTTCATCAGACCCGTTTCCACCAGCGTTTTGGGGACTTGCAAGGAAAACGATTTGTCCTGAGCCACTGCCGGGCTGGCCACTATGGCGGCAATGCATGCCAATCTCTTGAGCATTTCACCTGCTCCCGTCCGACGCGTCAGGTTGCATGCCAGCCTAGAGGCGCTACGGTAGATCCGTCAATCTTTCCCAATTTCAAAGGACATCACCATGAGCGACGAATTCAACATGTCGATGCGCAAGTTTCTCAAGCAGGTGGGAGTTACATCGCAACAGGCGATTGAGGAAGCGATGC
The DNA here is from genome assembly GCF_025639885.1 of Roseovarius pelagicus. Lineage (NCBI taxonomy): Bacteria > Pseudomonadati > Pseudomonadota > Alphaproteobacteria > Rhodobacterales > Roseobacteraceae > Roseovarius > Roseovarius pelagicus. The sequence goes on from NZ_CP106738.1 coordinate 1,813,691, forward strand.
GCAACTCGGCGGACACTTCGGGCAAAAGCTTTGAAGCGAAAATGGTGCTGACGATCGACGGTATCGACCTTGAACACGTCGTCACAGGCAAGATCGAAGGTGCGTAGGTGACTCTGACGCGCGAAGCAGTTCTGGCCTGCCTGAAAGAGATCAAAGCCCCGTCGGGCGTCGATCTCGTCGAAGCCGGATTGGTCCGCGCTCTGAATGTGGACGGCAGCACCGTGCGGTTCGTGATGGAGGTGGATCAACCCGAGCCGTTCCTGCCGGTCAAGGCCGACGCAGAACGAAAGCTGAGAGAACTGGGTGCCACGACCATCACAGTCGTGATGACAGCACATAGCCATAAGCCACCCCCGCCTGATCTGGGCACCGGCCGCAAGGCAGAACCGGCAGGTCCGCAAAAGATTCCCGGCGTTGATCGCATTATCGCAATCGCTTCGGGTAAGGGGGGGTCGGTAAATCCACTGTTGCGGCTAATCTGGCCTGCGCACTGGCCGCCGAAGGGCGTCGTGTTGGTATGCTGGATGCTGATGTTTACGGGCCCTCGCAGCCACGCATGCTGGGCGTGTCCGGCCGACCGCAAAGCCCGGATGGCAAGATCATTCTGCCGCTGCGCAACTTTGGCGTCACGATGATGTCGATCGGCCTGATGACCAACGAGGATCAGGCTGTGGTCTGGCGCGGTCCCATGCTTATGGGGGCGTTGCAACAGATGCTGACCCAAGTGCAATGGGGGGCACTCGATGTCCTGATCGTCGACTTGCCGCCGGGCACGGGGGACGTGCAGATGACGCTGGCACAAAAGGCGCATCTGGATGGTGCCGTCATCGTGTCGACACCGCAGGACGTTGCGCTGCTGGACGCGCGCAAGGGGATTGATATGTTCAAGCAGATGAAAACACCCGTCATCGGCATGATCGAGAACATGAGCACCCATATCTGTTCGCAATGCGGGCATGAAGAACATGTGTTCGGGCACGGTGGCGTCAGGGCCGAGGCGGCAAAACTGGGCGTTCCGCTGCTCGCAGAAATCCCGCTGCATCTGGATATTCGGGTGGCCGCAGATGGCGGCGCGCCGATTGTGGTGTCCAAACCGGAATCTGCACAAGCACAAGCGTTTCGCACCGTGGCAAAGACACTTATTGAGGTCGGACTGGCATGACTGCGCCCAAGTTTCCTCCGCTCTTCAGCGGCCTAGCTGTCGAAGGGCAGATAGAGCCGTTTGAAAAGGCATGTGCCGAGGCGGCGCGCGGGTGTGATGCCGGACTGGTAGTCTACAAGATCGGTGCAAATGCATTGCAGGCTGCGTTAGTGTTTGCGCCCGATGTCCCATTGGCAGATGCGATGGCAATACTACCGCTTTGCGGTGTCGGTTTCCAAAATGCATTGGGCGCATTGGCACCACCCGAGGTCGCGGTGCATCTGGAATGGGGCGGTGGCGTGCGGATCAACGGTGCCACCTGCGGTCGCCTGCGAGCCGCCGCTTCAACAGATGACCCTACGGCCGAGCCCGATTGGCTGATCGTCGGGCTGGAACTGCCTCTCTGGCCGGACTCCGACGATCCGGGTAACACACCTGACCAAACCGCGCTCTATGCGGAAGGCTGTGCCGATGTGAACCCTGCCAACCTGCTTGAATCGTGGGTAAAGCACACCTTGGTCGGGATAAACGGCTGGCTTGATGATGGGCCAGCCCCACTTCATCAGGAATGGCGCAGGCTGGCACACGGCATTGGGGAAAACATTGCCATGAACAACATTGTGGGCACCTATCTAGGAATAGATGAACGGTTCGGCATGCTACTACGTGATGCCAAAACGACCCACCTCATCCCCCTTACCCAAGTTCTGGAAGGTGCATGACATGATGCTGGCACGCGCCATTCATTTTGATGAAAGCGACACGAATATTTTCCACTCGCCGGCGCGGACCGGGGAATGGTGCATCTCTGGCGGATTTGAGTTCTCGAACTGGGGCACGGCGGACCTGACAGGCAAGGCGCGTCAGGCGTTCTCTAACGGCTGGTTGGGCATTGAAACCTTTGGCCGCGTCTCGGTTGTTGCCGCCACTCAGATAGAGCCCGCAGAAATGGATGCGTTGGTCATCGCGTTGGCGCAGCATTTCGTGGACGTGTACGGTGCGCCGTCTATTGCCGATGCGCAGGGCGTGGCCCACGACGAGCTGCTGCAAATGGCGGATATCTGCGAGGGGCAGCCCGCCAATACCCTGCTGCTTGTGTCCCGCGAATTGACTGATGCCGGGGTCAAGGAAAGGTACCGTATTGTCGAGCCGCGCGACGCCGGGCTGGATCAGTTCGCCATCCATGGAACATTGGATGAAGGCGGGCATTCGTAAGAAATCGGAGGCTGCGACCCGAACACTTGTGGCAGGCCGACAATACGTTGGACTCTGGGGATTTAGATTCTACGAACCCAAGAAATTTGTCTGAAAAACAATGACGGCACCCTCGCACGTCTTGTTTTACTGGTCGGAGTGAGAGGATTCGAACCTCCGGCCCCTGCCTCCCGAAGACAGTGCTCTACCAGGCTGAGCTACACTCCGACACTGGCGCGGCGAATACCGAAACCGTGCGATCATTGCAAGTGTTCAGTGCCTGACGTTGACAGCAATACAGCCGCGTGCGTTGATCCTCGTGATGCTATCTGCAGGGAGGCGGCCCCATGTATTTGACCGAAGATGAACTGACTGCGTTCGTTCAGGCAAACCCGTCGGTGACGTATCTCGACGCAATAGTGATTGATCTGTGCGGCAACGCGATCGGCAAGCGTCTGCCAATATCTCAGGCCGCATCCATGATCGCGGGCGGCACCCCGATCTGTGCTGCGATGCAGCTGGTCGACGTGATGGGCAACACTGCCGATCCGGGTGGGCATGGATTCTCCGATGGGGATCCGGATGGCATGGCGCGGCCCCTGAGCGGTACGTTGGCACCTGTTCCGTGGTCAGATGGGCAGCGTGCGCAGGTATTGTGCCAGATGACAGACGCCACCAGCGCAACGCCCGTCTGGTACGAGCCGCGGCGCATCCTCGCGACGGTTGTTGAACGGTTTGCCGAACTAAAGCTGCGCCCGGTTCTGGCGTTGGAGCTGGAATTCTACCTTATTGACCGCGACAGAAATGGCGACGACAGCCCCCGGCCCTGTGCAAGCCCGGCAACCGGGCGACGCGAACGGCAGGGGCAAGTGCTGTCACTGGCCAAGCTGGATGAATTCGACAGTGTCATTCGCGCCATGCAGGACGCCGCCCACGCGCAGGGCCTGCCTGTGACCACGGTGATCAGCGAATACGGCGCAGGCCAATTCGAGATCAATCTGGAACATCAGACCGATCCAGTATCCGCCGCCGACCATGCGGCCCTGCTGCGCCGTTGTGTGCAGGCGACGGCCCGCGCGATGGGGTATGACGCCACTTTCATGTCCAAGCCCTTTGCCGGGCAGTCGGGCAACGGGCTGCACCTGCATCTCAGCCTTTTGGATGAGGGCGGACAAAACATATTCGATCCCGTCCATTCCGACGCAGAGGCCAAGCTGGGTCATGCCGTTGCAGGGTTGCAGGCAACCTTGCACGAGGCGATGGCGATTTTTGCGCCGAGCCTGAACGTCTATCGCCGGTTTCGCCCGGACGAGTTCACACCCGTGACGCGCGACTGGGGTGAGAACAACCGTTCTGTCGCGGTGCGCCTACCGCCTGTCACCAACGGCGCGGCGCGGCGGCTGGAACACCGCGTATCGGGTGCCGAGGCAAACCCGTACCTTGTCACTGCTGCTGTGTTGGCTGGGGTACATCACGGCTTAACCTTGGGACTTGATCCCGGTGAAAAGCATACCGGCAACGCTGGCAGCGAGGTGGACGCGGGCCTGCCACTGACCCTATGGGATGCGCTGACGGCACTGGCGGAGGCGCAGGTATTGCCCGATTATCTGGGTGCGGAATATCTGCAAATTTACCGCGATGTGAAGCACGCAGAATTCACCGAATTCATGGAAGAAATTTCGGGGCGTGAATACCGCTGGTATCTATAAAACTAGGGCAAATGAGCGAGAAACGGGACTTTGGCGCCCGGATAGTGTTGCTGACAGCTGCGGTATTCACCGGCCTGCCGAACCGTTAGCACTGCCTGCGCGATTTTGCAGACATGGGCATAATCCGTACCGCAAGCCCCGCCGAATACATTCATTTGCGGAAGAGTGTCCTTAAACTCTCGACACTGCTCTGCCAGTTCATCGAGGTTTCCTTCCTCCAGATGGCCAAACTTGCACAGCGTTCCCTGATCCAGCGACGGCCCCTTGGCACGCAAGCGACGGACACGGCTGGTCCCGTTGACCCAACGCTAATGGCTATGGCTTGGAGCAGGCGATGGGCCTGAAAGGGAAGCTATCAGACCCGTCGCAACAACGTCCGGTATCAGAGGCTGGCATCCAGCGCAGCCAGAACCGCATCGCCCATCTCTGTCGTGGACAGGGGTGTGCCACCTTCGGGGCCCATCAGATCGCCCGTGCGTGCGCCACTGGCCAGCACGGCCTCAATCGCGCGCTCCAGACGCGCGGCCTCGTCGCCTTGATCAAACGAATAGCGCAGTGCCATGGCAAAGCTGAGGATACAGGCGATCGGGTTCGCCTTGCCCTGCCCTGCAATATCAGGGGCCGAGCCGTGGACCGGCTCATAGAGCGCCTTGGGACGGCCATTGGCCATCGGCGCGCCAAGCGAGGCAGAGGGCAACATACCCAGACTACCGGTCAGCATGGCGGCGCAGTCGGACAGGATGTCACCAAAGAGGTTATCGGTCAGGATCACGTCGAACTGCTTGGGCGCGCGGACCAGCTGCATCGCGCCGTTATCGGCGTACATATGGCTTAGCTCCACCTCGGGGTAATCCTGACCCACACGGGTGGCGACCTCGCGCCAGAGGATACCGCTCTCCATGACGTTGGCCTTTTCCATCGAACAGACCTTCTTGCCCCGACGCATGGCCAGTTCAAACGCCGCACGGGCGGCGCGTTCGATCTCGCTTTCGGTGTAACGCTGGGTGTTGATCCCGACGCGCTCGTTGCCTTCGTTAAAGATGCCGCGCGGCTCGCCGAAATAGACGCCTGACGTCAGTTCGCGCACGATCATGATATCGAGACCCGCAACGATGTCCTTTTTCAAAGACGAGAAATCAGCAAGCGCATCAAAGCATTGCGCCGGGCGCAGGTTGGCAAACAGGTCCATTTCCTTGCGCAGACGCAAGAGACCGCGCTCGGGTTTTACCGAAAAATCCAGATCGTCGTACTTCGGCCCGCCAACTGCGCCGAGCAGAACTGCGTCCACTTCCTGAGCGTGCGCCATGGTGTCGTCGTGCAGTGGTGTGCCGTGTTTGTCATAGGCAGCACCACCGACCAGATCCTCGCTCACGTCAAAGGGCAAGTCGCGCTTCGCACCGAACCAGTCGATGATCTTGCGCACTTCGGCCATCACTTCGGGGCCGATCCCGTCACCGGGCAGAATAAGAAGCGATGGCGTGGTCATGGTCTTGTTTCCTCGGGGTTGCCGTTGTCGCAAACCGGGTAGCGCGAAGCAGGCGAATGGTCAAGGAACGCCGGGCGCAAGCCGCTGACACGCTAAGACAAATGCAGATAACGCACTGCGTTCATTGAATAGGACGAAACACACGCTGGAAAATAGAATGCGCCGCCGACGCCAAAAATGAAGGGCACACGTGGGGTGCAGGGAGGTCAGTCGCTCATCTTATCCGGCGACGAAAGCGCCAAGCATCCCAAACCCCATACCAAGCATGGCGAGATTTTCACTAAGTGAAATGAAGCCCAGAGGCACTGTCGATCCGCCGCCGACACAGGCACAGGTCAATTCACGTTTGTCAAAATAGACCGCCTTGATAACACTCGCTGCGCCGACCGCGCCGATCGCTATACCGACAGGCGCCACCATCCATATGGCCCAGCTCTGGCTTCCGATCAGTGCCATCATGCCCACGCCGGTATAAAGCTCGGCAAAAGGATAGGCGTAGCCATACGGCACATAGCGCCGGGCCAAGAGGTCATACCCCAAGAAGCCGTTCACGAAACCTTCGACATCCTGAAGTTTCTGAATCGCCAGAACGACCATCGAGATGGCCAGAAACCATTTGGCCCAGGTGACGACCGAAAACCCGTCATACAGACTGAAAACAAGCGCCAAAGCCATCAGCGCCGTGGCCGAGAATATCGCAATGACAGGGGTATAACTGGTGTCGCCCTCTTCGCGCACTTTGTACCCAAAGTATTTCTTGAGGTCCGAATAACCACCGATACGTTCGCCCTGTATGTAGGTTTGCGGTGTCGTTTCGACGTGGTGTTCGCGTTTGTAATCGTCTGTCTGCGCACGCGTTTCCAGCAGGTGGTCCTCCACTTCATATCCTTCGCGTTTAAGGAGTGACTTGGACTTCAGACCATATGGACAAAGATGATCGGGCATCGACATACGATAAAGAACAGCTGTCTTCGAGCTGCTCTTGGTGCGGGCCTGTTGGGGTGTATCGACATGGTTCGTGGCCATACCTCTCTCCGTTTTCCGCTGTCATATCCTGACTGGTCAACGGTTGGTGGGCCGGGAAGTTCCTGTACCACGCCACAAACAGAGGTCACCTCATCGTAACAATGGCCCCTGCCTTCGGGAGGCAGGGGCCATTGTGTGGCATCAAACTGATCAAACGATCACGACGTTGGCAGGATCACGATCTCGACCCGGCGGTTCTGTGCGCGACCCTCGGGCGTCAGGTTGGACCCGATGGGCTGATCCTCGCCACGGCCAAAGGTCTGGATGCGACTAAAGCCGACACCGCCATCCATCAACACGTCGGCGACCGCGTTGGCGCGACGCTCGGACAGGGATTGGTTATAGCCTGCCTCACCAGTGTTGTCGGTGTGGCCGACCACCTGAACCGTGCTGTCCGGGTAGGATTGCAGGCTGTTCGCGACCGTCAGAAGATCGCCACGCAGGCTGGAATTGACGGCGGAGCTGTCCACGGCAAAGAGAATGTCCTGCGGCAGCGTTACGATCAGCCGGTCACCGGTGTTGGTGATCTTGACGCGATCATTTTCCAGATCACGGCGCAATTCTGCCTCTTGCTTGTCCAATGCGTTGCCAATGGCAGCACCGCCCAGCGCGCCGATAGCCCCGCCAATGACGGCACCCTTGCCTTTTTTGTCGCTGGCCACCGCACCTGTCAGTGCGCCAAGGACGCCACCGATCAGCGCGCCGTTTTTGGCCTGTCGATTGGGGTCGGTGCCGCTGCCTTGCAGGTGGTCAGGTTCGGAACAGGCGCTGACCAGCGCGAGCGAGGAAGCGGCCAGGAAAAGAATGGGTTTGGTTGCTCGGATCATTGGGTTGTGCCTCTTGAATTGCACCCGTTGGATCGGGTTGCACTGACTATAGGCGGTGATCCGCAGTTGCCCAAGATGCAAAAGCGGGGAAATCGGCAGCATTTCGCGCAAATGCATCGCCTACGCGGCGCAGAGGACGAAGCCCGCCCACAGAGACGGCAGGCCAGCACATTCGGGGCATTTGTTGCCAAATTGACCTCTTACCCCTACGCTCGGGAGTTCAGACGGACGACGTATTTGAAATTTGGGGGACTGCAATGAAGATCACAATGACACTCGCGGCGCTGGCCGTTGCCGTTGCTGCGCAGGCGCAGGCCGAAGCATTCGACAGCGATGGCGTCGCCTCCGGAGTATCCAAGTCGGAATTGATCGAGTTCGGCCCGGATCACAAAGTGATAAATTCGAGGATCAGCTACAACAAGTTCGAGATGGAAAACAAAACCCATCCGATGAACCAGCTGTCCGGCCCTTGTTTCGGCACGGTCGAAGTGCGCGGCGGTGCCGTTGAGGGCAACGGCGTGTGTGTTCTGGACGGGCTGGAAGGTGATCGCGTTCTACTGGGCTGGGTCGCGCGCCGTATGAATCCCAAAGGAGAGTTGATCGGATATTGGACGGTCAATAACGGAACAGGTATGTGGTTACAGGCCTCTGGTGGCGGGACGTTCAGATCGAACGTCAATCAAGCCAACGGCACTGCAACCAACACGCTGAAAGGGGCCGTCACCTTACGCTAGGAACTATGCCTCGGCGCGCGCGCTTTCCCATGCCAGAATAGAGCGTTTAACCGGCAGCCCCCAATGATATCCACCCAAACCGCCGGATTTACGCAATGCCCGGTGGCAGGGGATCAGCAGGCTGATCGGGTTGCGCCCGACGGCTGTGCCGACGGCACGCACGGCGCGCGGACGACCTATCGCCTCGGCGATTTCGGAATAGGTGGTGACGTGCCCGGACGGGATCTGCATCAGCGCCTCCCAGACCTTGATCTGAAAGGGCGCGCCGATCATGTAGAGCGGCGCAGGTTGTGCCGCATCTGCGCCATAAGCCGCCAAAACCCACGGCCGCAGCATCATCGGATCTTCGATGAACTCGGCCTTGGGCCAGCGTCCCACGAGATCCTCCATCGCGGCCTCTTCGCCTGTTTCAGCGGCGAAACCGATGCCGCAAATGCCGCGCTCCGTTCCCATCACCAGACTGGGGCCGAAAGGACTGTCGAACCAGCCCCAATAGATCGTCAGTCCGTCACCCTTGCGGGCAAATTCCCCGGGGCTCATCGCCTCCCAGCGCAAGAAGAGATCATGCAAACGACCGGTTCCTGACAAGCCCGCCGAATCCGCAGCTTCCAGCGTGGTGAAACGATCCGCCAACAGCGCCTTGGCATGGCCCAGCGTCAGATATTGCTGATATCGCTTGGGCGACACGCCGGCCCATGCCGAAAACAGACGTTGAAAATGGGCCGGGCTCATATTCATCGCGCCCGAAAGCTGATCAAGCGTCATGTCAGTTCCACCGGCGTCGATCAGATCGATCGCCCGGCGCATGACGTGGAAATGATAGCCTTGGTCGGTCTGGTTGGTCATCTGCTGTCGCCTTCTGTTTCTAGGCACTCAAACTAACCGCCAGAAAACAACCATGCGACCCGAATATTGCGCATAGACGTTTTAGCGGGCATAGGATCATGCATGACCAAGCAACTCGACTATCACACCATCCGCGCCATTTTCGAACGTTTCCAGACGGCAGAGCCCGAGCCGAAAGGCGAGTTGGAGCATGTGAACGTCTATACGCTGGTGGTAGCTGTGGCGCTGAGTGCGCAAGCGACAGATGCCGGGGTGAACAAGGCAACACGCGCCTTGTTCCAAGTGGCGGACACGCCGCAGAAGATGCTTGATCTGGGCCTCGATGGTCTGACCGAGCATATCAAGACCATCGGATTGTTTCGCCAGAAGGCAAAGAATGTCATCAAGCTGAGCCAGATACTGGTAGACGAATGCGGCGGCGAAGTACCCAACAGCCGTGCCGCACTGCAATCCTTACCCGGCGTGGGTCGCAAGACTGCGAATGTCGTACTTAACATGTGGTGGGGCATGCCCGCTCAGGCAGTCGATACGCATATCTTCCGCGTCGGCAATCGCACCGGCATCTGCGTCGGCAAGGACGTAGTTGCAGTGGAACGCGCCGTCGAAGACCACATACCGGCGGATTTTCAACATCACGCGCATCACTGGCTGATCCTGCACGGGCGATACCATTGCAAGGCGCGCAAACCGATGTGCGGATCGTGCCTGATCCGCGATCTATGTGAATATGAGGACAAGAATCTATGAGCAAATATCAGGCTGTCGGGATCGGCAACGCAGTGGTCGATGTGATCTGCCAGAGCGACGACGCGTTCCTATCGCGGATGGGCATCGACAAGGGGATCATGCAACTGATCGAGCAGGATCGCGGCGAGGCGCTCTATGGTGCAATGGAAAATCGCCGCCAGATGGCGGGTGGATCGGTCGCCAATACCATCGCCGGACTGGGGGCGCTTGGGCTGGAAACCGGCTTTATCGGGCGGGTCTGCGACGATGAACTGGGTCGGTTCTATGCCAAAGGCATGGCCGATGTGGGCTGCGATTTCGTGAACACGCCCGTTGCGCGCGGCGAATTGCCAACCTCACGGTCGATGATCTTTGTCTCGCCTGACGGCGAACGATCAATGAACACCTATCTCGGCATCTCGACCGAGCTGAGCCCCGAGGATGTCCCCGGCGATGTGGCGGGCGGCGCCGGTTTGCTGTTTCTCGAGGGATATCTTTATGACAAACCGAAGGGCAAGGCCGCCTTTACCGAAGCGGCGCGAGCGTGTCGTGCGGGCGGTGGCATGGCCGGCATTTCGCTAAGCGATCCGTTTTGCGTCGACCGACATCGAAGTGATTTCCGCACTCTGGTGCGCGAACTGGACTATGTGATCGGCAATGAACATGAATGGCGATCCCTCTATGAAACTGACGATCTGGGTGCCGCATTGGAACAGGCCGCCACAGAAAGCGGACTCATCGTGTGTACACGATCTGGCGACGACGTCGTGATCGTTCGCGGGGCCGAAATGGTGCGCGTCGATGTGGATGCGGTCCAACCAGTGGATACAACCGGTGCCGGCGATCAATTCGCCGCCGGGTTTCTCTACGGTCTGGCCACGGGGCAGAGCCTGAAAGTGTCGGGACGCATGGGGTGCATCGCGGCGGCTGAGGTGATCGGCCATTATGGTGCCCGCCCCGAGACCGACGTGAAGGCGATGTTTGCCGCCGAGGGGCTGCTCTGAAGCCCGCTTGCTGACAATCATATGCTGTGCGCTTTGGCGCGCAGCCGGGTCGCCCTCTCTTCGGAAGGATGCTCTAAATTAACGTTACCGGCTCGGACGACGCCAAGGTTGAATTGGGTATTTGTCCCAAGAAAAAGCCAAAGGATAGGACTTGTAGTGCACGTCCCGCCCGCGTTTGACGTAAGGCAGGACGTGACCGAGAAGCGTGCGGTCTTCGCACGGCTTTTCCTTGGGCGGTCATCGGCTCCCCAGCCTGTACCGCCTGATCAGGCTATCACCATTAAGATTAACGTTCGGTTACTGCGGCCTGTTGCCCGTTTTTCTTAGTCAAAGATCGGTCACTGGGGCGCCACACGCATTTTTTTCTTGGTTAAAATACCCAAATCCCGTCGGTCGCCGCGCAGAGCCTCACTCGCCGAGTTTCGCGTGCACCTCGTCCAGATCAATCTCGCCCACGGGCATTTTGTTGGACGGATCGGCAGCATCGTATTTGAACAGTTCAAAATCACGCTTGTAGATTTCATAGACCAGATGCATCGCCAGATCGTCGAAGTAATCCTCGACCGGGTGGGCGCGTTTGGGTCCGTGCCCTTCGCTTTCGTTGAAGCGCGGGATGCTGGACAGATCAACGGCTTGTGGCGTCTTGATCGCGCTCAGCACATCCTGCATTCCGTCGTTGAACGCCTCGGTCCAGAAAATCCGGTCATAGGTGCCGCCGTTCACGATAAAGGTGCTGACGTGGCCTGCCTGCGCAGACCAGTGGATATCGGGCTCCATGGGGCGCCGCCAGCGAATGGTGTCGCGGGCAAAGAGTAGAAAGCGGCGGAAGCTGGCAATCTGGTCAAATTCTTCCTTGCCGTCCTCGCCGCCGACCTCAATGCCGTATTTCTGCACCAGAAGCGGGACCAGCTTGCCGCGGTACCGCTTGCCGTTGCGCTGAATGCCGCAAATCTTGTCAAAGAACGAACTGAGGATGCGGGTATAGGGATTGCGCACACACGTGAACGCATAGGATTGATGCGCCGTCACGTTGGCTGTGATCAGCGGCTGGCTTTCGTCCAGCGCCCATTTATGCAGGCCTGACTTGGCGTCATGGATGTCGCCATCGAAAAATTCACCGTGATCGGAATAATAGAGTATCTGACCGATGGTCGAACATGCGCATTTGGGGACCACCCGATACACAACGCTTTCGCTTTCGGTCATCCATGTACCCGGAAAACCCATGCCTGCCTCTCCAAACCTCAACTGCCCTGTTTAGAGCCTCTTGCGCCTACCGTAACTCTGGAAACGCGGAAAAGGATCTAACCCCTTCTGGGTTGTGGGCGCTTTGCATCAAATCTGCAACACAGATCAAAAGCAAAACGCTTTAGGGTCTATTGGTCATATTCGCGCTAAAAAACCAGATAATGCCTGTTTATTCAACGCTTCATCACGACTATCACTGTAAACAATCACTCTCACAAGGGCTAGTCTGTTTCCCGCATGGCAAAAATCGCCTACATCCTTTTATGCCACAAAGGCCCCGAGGCAATCATCGGGCAGGCAGAGATGCTGACTGCTGCTGGCGATTACATCGCGATCCATTTCGATGGCCGTGCAAAGCCCGAGGATTTTCAGCAAATCAAGGCGGCGCTGGCGGACAATCCCAACGTTACCTTTGCCCGCAAACGCATAAAATGCGGCTGGGGCGAATGGAGTCTGGTGCAGGCGACACTTCTGGCGGTCGAGGCCGCGGTGCAGGCGTTTCCGCGAGCCACGCATTTCTACATGCTATCGGGTGATTGTGCGGCGATCAAATCGGCCCGCTATGCGCATGACTTTCTCGATGCCGAGGACGTGGATTACATCGAGAGTTTCGATTATTTCGACAGTGATTGGATCAAGACCGGGATGAAGGAAGAGCGGCTGATTTATCGCCACTTCTTTAACGAGCGTAAACACAAGTGGTTGTTCGATACATCCTTTCACCTACAGCAGCGGTTTGGCCTGAAACGCGATATTCCGCATGACATTCAGGTTCAGATTGGCAGCCAGTGGTGGTGCCTGCGCCGCCGCACCGTGGAATGGATTCTGGACTTCACCCGCAAGCGGCGTGACGTGATGCGGTTCTTTCGGACCACCTGGATTCCGGACGAGACGTTCTTTCAAACCGTAGTGCGGCATCTGGTGCCGGACAGCGAGATCCGTACGCGCACGCTGACCTTTTTGATGTTCACTGAATACGGGATGCCCCAGACCTTCTATAACGATCACTATGATCTGCTCTTGGGACAGGATTTTCTCTTTGCGCGCAAGATCAGTCCCGAGGCGATTGAGCTGAAACAGCGGCTGGGCGCGCTGTACTCGAACGACAAGGCAGAGTTCAAGATATCGAACGAGGGCACCAGCCTGTTCAAGTTCTTGACAGGCCGCGGCCGGATCGGCCGCCGCTTTGCCAGTCGGTTCTGGGAAACGGAAAGCACACTGGGACGTCAGCGCGAGCTGATGATCGTGATCTGCAAGAAATGGCATGTGGCTAAGCGGCTGCTGGAGCAGATCCGGCAGGTTACCAACGTTCCTGCGATCGAATATCTCTTTAACGAAGAGCATACCGATCTGCCCGATCTGGGAGGCATTCAGACCAGTCTGGGCAAACGGACACGTCACCGCCGGGCGCTGATGCGTATGCTGTTCGACTATTACGAGACCGATCAGATGATTGTCTGCATGGACCCCAGCGCGCTGGACCTGTTGCAGGATTTCGCCAGCGACCGGTCCACGACCCGCATGTTGGAAGTGCAATGTGTGTTCTCGGACGAGTATCTGATCGGGCACGCCATGCGCGTCGGCCTCGCGGGGGAACAGACCAGCGCCGAAACGCTGGAGCGGTTGCTGCCCACTATCCGAGGTGACATGACGTTCGAGAGCGATAAAATTCGCGATGCCGAGTTCGAGCATCACTACATCATCAATGAAGCGCGCGACGCAGAGGAAAACGCCGCGCCATTGTCAAACTTTCTGGACATCTCGCATGACAAGGCGCGTCAGATTGCGCAGTCCGACCACCTGTTTGCCGATTAGCGCCTTTTGATATGAGGCTTATGGCACGATAGTTTGGCCGCGCGCATGAAACGCTTGTGTATTGCGCGGCGTTTCGCGATGTCTGCGACATCGCTTTTGCAACAGAATACGCATTGAGGACGAACATGCCCTACGCCTATGACGACCAGAACATTTTTGCCAAAATCCTGCGCGGCGAAATTCCCAATACAACTGTGCTGGAAACCGAACATACGCTGGCCTTTGAGGATATCGCACCCGAAGCGCCGGTGCATACGTTGGTAATCCCGAAGGGGCCATATGTCACCTATGACCATTTCGCGTCAGAGGCATCGGACGCCGAGATCGTCGATTTCACCCGCGCGATCGCCGAGGTGTGCCGGATCAAGGGCGTGGTTCCCGGCGACGATCAGGGTGGCTACAGGATGATTGCCAATTCCGGTGAGAACGGCGTGCAGGACGTACCGCATCTGCATGTGCATATTCTGGGCGGGCGTAACATGGGTCCGATGATTCCGCTTAAAACCTAAGGCGTGCGCGCAGCACGTGACCTGTCTGTGGCGCGTCAGCCCTCAGGGCGGCACTGTCAGCGGCTGCGCGTCAGTTCCAGAAATACATCCTGTAGGTCGGCCTGTTCGGTGCGCACGTCGCGGATGCGGATACCTGCATCACGCACACTGGCCAGCACCGCCTCGGCGTTGGTCTGGCCCGCGTGATAGGTCAGAGCAATCGCACCGTCAGGGCGCTCAGTCACCTCGATCCCGTCACCGGTGGGCAGTGTATCGGTTGGGCCTTCGGGCACGATGATCATCATGCGCGCATCAAGCCGCGCCAGCAGATTTGCGGTGCTGTCGCGCGCGACGACCTGACCATGATTGATAATCGCGATCTGGTCGCACATCTCCTCGGCCTCTTCGAGGTAATGCGTGGTCAGGATGATGGTCATGCCTTCGGCGTTCAGCCGACGTATGTTTTCCCACAGCATCTGGCGCAGTTCGATATCGACCCCCGCCGTCGGCTCGTCCAGCACCAGCACATGCGGGGCATGGACCAGCGCCTTGCCCAGCAAGAGCCGCCGCCGCATACCGCCTGACAGCGTACGCGCATACGCCTGCGCCTTGTCCTCCAGCCCGATCAGACGCAGAATTTCGTCGCTGCGACGCTGCGATTTCGGCACACCGTACAGACCCGCCTGCACCTCCAGCGCGCCGCGGGGGGTAAAGAACGGATCCAGATTCAACTCTTGCGGCATGACGCCAATGGCAGCGCGGCTCTGGCGCGGATTGACGTCCTGATCAAAGCCCCAGATGTTCACCCTGCCCGCCGTTTTGATCACCAGCCCGGCAAGGATATTGATCAGCGTCGATTTGCCCGCGCCATTCGGTCCGAGCAGACCGAAAACCGACCCGGCAGGAATATCCAGATCGACGCCGCCCAGCGCCTCCTTGCCCGGCGCGCCACGACGCCCGGCATAGGTCTTGCGCAGGCCCCGGATTTCAATCGCGTTCGCGGTCATGGTGCTCTTGCTCCTGCGGTTCGGATCGCTCATAACTGGACCTAGGATATGTGACGGCAAAAGGAAACGCCCGGATGGTAACGCAAGCCCCCGAAACGCGGATTGTGGACAAATACCGTGTCGCCTGTGACGGCAGTGAAGGTGCGTTGGGTCATCCGCGCGTCTGGCTTCAGATCCCGACCGAACTCGGCTGGGTCGAATGCCCCTATTGCGACTGCAAGATCATCCACGAAGATTTCAAGGACAAGGTCTAGGTCCTGCCGGAACCCAGCACGCCGTCTGATTACGAAAGCCCCCCTACATGAGCAGCAACACCCGCGTCGTCCTGTCCAGTGATCACGCAGGCATCGTCCTGCGTCAGGCGGTGGCCGATCATGTTGCCGCGCAGGGCTGGGAGGTCGTCGATATCGGGCCGACCTCATTTGAAAGTACGCATTACCCTCTACACGGGGCGGCCGCGGCACGGCGTGTGGCCTCGGGCGAATGTCGGTTAGGCATTGTTGTATGCGGCACCGGGCAGGGCATTATGATGGCGGCCAACAAGGTGGCGGGCGTACGCTGCGGCGTGTGTTCAGATACGTTTTCGGCCCGGATGATCCGCGAACATAATGATGCCAACATGCTGTCACTGGGCGCGCGCGTTGTGGGCGAAGGGCTAGCACTAGAGATTGTGGACGCCTTTCTGACCGCCCAGTTCGAAGGCGGACGTCATGCGACACGTGTCGACATGATAGAAGCGCCCGAATAGCCAAGCGCCGAACAACGGATGACCGTATGCCTGAAAATGACGGTGGTCCCCTGACGCGCGCCGTGGCAATACGGTCAGGCACACACCGTGGGAGGGATGCATGTCATTCGGAAAAGGCCATCACCTGCACCTGATCGACGGCTCTGCCTTCATCTTTCGCGCGTATCATGCGTTGCCGCCGCTGACGCGCAAATCGGACGGGCTGCCCATCGGCGCGGTCGCCGGGTTCTGCAACATGCTGCAACGCTACATTGATGATAATGCGGGGCCGGATGCGCCAACACATGTGGCAGTGATCTTTGATAAGGGCAGTCACACGTTCCGCAATGACCTTTATCCCGAGTACAAGGCCAACCGCGAGGCAATGCCAGAGGATCTGCGCCCGCAGATGCCGCTGACGCGGCGCGCGACAGAAGCGTTCAACATCGCCTGCAAGGAAATCGAAGGTTATGAGGCAGACGACATCATCGCAACGCTCAGCTGTCAGGCGCGTGACGCCGGCGGGCGGGTGACGATCATCAGCTCGGACAAGGATCTGATGCAGTTGGTTGGCGGCGGCGTCGAGATGCTGGATGCGATGAAGAACAAGCGCATTGATGTGGAGGGCGTCGAAGAAAAGTTTGGCGTTGGCCCCGACCGGGTGGTGGACGTGCAGGCGCTGGCCGGCGATTCGGTCGATAACGTTCCCGGTGCGCCGGGGATCGGGATCAAGACCGCCGCATTGCTGATCAACGAATACGGCGATCTGGACACGTTGCTGGAACGCGCAGGCGAGATCAAACAGCCAAAGCGCCGCGAGACGCTGATCGAGAAGGCCGACCAGATCCGGCTGTCGCGCCAATTGGTGCAGTTGGATTGTGCCACGCCGCTGGATTTCGGGCTCGACGATCTGGAAGTGCGCGACGCGGAGCCGGATGTATTGCTGGCATTTCTGGCCGAGATGGAATTTCGGACGCTGACCAAGCGTGTCGCCGAAGCGATGGACGCAGAACCGCCGGTTATTGCCGACAACCCACAGCAAGGGGCGAAAGAGGCCGCACCCGAATGGCCCGCGATTGCGCCTGAGAGCTATGAAAAGGTTACCGATATGGCCGCGTTACAGGTCTGGATCGACCGGATTATGGCGCGTGGATATGTGGCGGTGGATACCGAGACGACGTCACTCAATGAAATGCAGGCCGATCTGGTCGGAATCAGTCTGGCCGTGGTGCCGGGACAGGCCTGTTACATCCCGTTGTCTCACAAGGAGGGCGGGGCGGATGATCTCTTTGGCTCGGACAAGCTGGCTGAGGACCAGCTAGGTCTGGAGGCCGTGCTGGCGGCACTGAAGCCGCTGCTGGAGGATGCCAGCATCCTCAAGATCGGCCAGAACATGAAATACGACGCCAAGATTTTTGCCGGTCACGGGATCACTGTTGCCCCCGTCGACGACACGATGTTGATGTCTTATGCGCTGAATGCCGGGTTGCACAATCATGGCATGGACACCCTTGCAGATCGCTATCTGGGACATACGCCCATCCCGATCAAATCACTGCTGGGCACCGGTAAATCCGCGATCACCTTTGACCGTGTACCAGTGGACGAGGCGGTGGGTTACGCTGCCGAGGATGCCGACATCACCTTGCGCCTGTGGCACACGTTCAAACCGATGCTGCACCGCGAAGCGGTCACAACTGTCTATGAAACGCTAGAGCGCCCGCTGGTGCCGGTGCTGGCCCAGATGGAGCGCAACGGAATACTGGTGGATCGCGACGTTCTCAGCCGGATGTCCAATGCCTTTGCCCAGAAAATGGCAGGGCTGGAGGCCGAGATACACGAGCTGGCCGGTCGCAGTTTCAACGTCGGATCACCCAAGCAACTGGGGGAAATCCTGTTCGACGAAATGGCGCTGGAAGGCGGCAAAAAGGGCAAAACCGGCGCCTATGCCACTGGTGCGGACGTGCTGGAGGATCTCGCGACCGAGCATGAGTTGCCCGCACGGGTGCTGGACTGGCGACAGTTGAGCAAGCTGAAATCGACCTACACAGACGCGTTGCAGGATCATATCGACCCGGACACTGGGCGCGTGCACACGTCCTATGTCCAGACCGGGGCCAGCACCGGACGGCTGGCATCGACCGATCCCAACTTGCAAAACATTCCGGTGCGCACCGAGGAAGGACGCCGTATTCGCGAGGCGTTCATCGCCCCCGAAGGGCGCACACTGGTCAGTCTCGACTACAGCCAGATCGAGCTGCGCATTCTGGCGCATGTGGCCGATATTGCCGCGCTCAAGGATGCTTTCCGCGACGGTCAGGACATTCACGCCATGACCGCATCAGAGATGTTCGACGTGCCGATGGACGAAATGACACCAGAGGTGCGGCGTCGCGCCAAGGCGATCAACTTTGGCGTCATCTACGGGATTTCCGGCTTTGGCCTTGCGCGAAATCTGCGGATTCCACGGGCCGAGGCGCAGGGGTTCATCGACCGGTATTTCGAGCGGTTCCCCGGTATCCGGACCTATATGGACGCGACGGTGGAATACGCCAAGGAACACGGCCATGTGCAGACCCTCTTTGGCCGCAAGATCCACACGCCCGAGATTGCCGCCAAAGGGCCGCGCGCCGGGTTCGCCAAACGCGCCGCGATCAACGCGCCGATCCAAGGCACCGCTGCCGATGTTATACGCCGTGCAATGATCCGCATGCCTGCCGCGATTGCGGGATTGCCCTGCCGTATGCTGCTACAAGTGCATGACGAATTGCTGTTCGAGGTCGACAAGGGCGCCGTGGACGACGTGATTGCCGCCGCGCGCGAAGTCATGGAGGGAGCATCTGACCCTGCTGTGCGTCTGGATGTGCCGCTGATCGTTGATGCCGGACAAGGAGCCAACTGGGCCGAGGCACACTAGCCTCGACCGCGCGTTCATCCGAATTCGCGCCGGAGTACTGCGCCGTGCTGATCCAACGCGGGGACTGGCCCGTAATCTGCAACGGCCTCTCCTGCCACGGCGGCACCCGAGGCCAGCATCGCCACTGGTCCGCCCGTCAACGGGATATCTGCAAAACGGCTTTGCGGGTGTTCAACCAGATCCTGCATACTGGACAACCGCCCGTAGGCGATCCGCACAGTATCGAGCAGGGCTGCCGTCTCTTCGCGGCTCTGGCCGCCCAGCAAGTCCTGCACCAGAGCATCCACGGCGGGGCGGTTGGCCACGCGGTCGTCATTGGTGGCGAACCCGTCCGCCGAAATATATTCGGGGACGCCAAACGCACGCATCAAGGCTGCCCATTCGCGATCGTTCTGGATGGAGATCAGCAATTCCTGTCCATCGCCGCAGGTGAACAGCCCGTAGGGGGCAATCGTGGGATGGCGCAGCCCCTCGCGGGCTGGCGTCTTGCCACCGTATCGGTGCTGTAAGTAGGGCACGTTCAGCCACTCGGCCATCACTTGATACATTGATACTTCGATATGCCGCCCCCTGCCCGTCAGGCCACGCCCGATGAGCGCCTCCAGGATAGCGGTGTATGCCGTCATGCCAGCGGTAATATCGACAACAGATGTTCCGACACGCGCCGGACCGTGCGGCGTTCCGGTAATACCTGATAAACCGCTTTCGGCCTGAATCAGCAGATCATACGCCTTTTGCCGGGCGCGCGGCCCGGTCCGACCGTAGCCCGAGATAGAGCACCCGATCAACGCAGGGAATTCAGCACATAGATCATCCAGCCCGAATCCCAGCCGCTCCATCACGCCGGGGCCGAGGTTCTGAATCACGATATCCGCGGCCGCAATCATCCGGCGCAATATCGCCTTGTCCGCGTCTGATTTCAGGTCCAGCGCAATCGATTCCTTACCGCCATTCAGCCACACGAAATATGAGCTTTGCCCGGCGACAAGCGAATCGTAGCCTCGGGCGAAATCGCCCTCGGGCCGCTCCACCTTGATCACCCGCGCGCCCGCATCAGCCAGTTTACGCGAGGCAAATGGTGCCGCCACCGCATGTTCGACCGATACGACTGTCAGACCCTTGAGATCCTGCATGTTCACGCGCTCCATTCTCGATCCTTGCACAATGACCCGGTGTGGGTATGTCGGCAAATACCTTGTTTCTCGTGGCGCAATAGGTTCAACCTATACGGACATCAACACAATTGCAGTCAGAGGCCATTGGTATGGATTCACGGCAGCTGAAACATTTTCGCAAAATTATCGAACACGGATCGATGAGCGCCGCCGCGCGCAGTCTGGGGATCGCGCAGCCCTCTTTGTCGCAACTGGTCCGCACCCTTGAGGGCACACTGGGTGTTGAACTGCTGATGCGCTCGGCCCGTGGTGTTCTGGCGACTGAGGCGGGTGAACAGCTATATCACTATGCTTGCCGCATCGAGACGCTGCTGGAGGATGCGCGCAGCGACGTAGTCAACGTTGGTTCGCGCCCCGCGGGACGGGTCACATTCGGTATGCCGCCATCAATCTCGATGGCATTGTCGATCCCGATGGCCGAAACCCTGCGCGTGGAAATGCCCGACATCCAGTTCTGTGCGACCGAGGCGATGAGCGGGCATTTGCGCGAATGGGTGATGAGCGGCGAAATTGACCTGGCGATCCTTTACGACAATGCCGGGCTGGGTGATTGCGTCTCCGAACTCCTGCTGACCGAAGAGTTGTGGGTTTATTCCGCACCCGAGGACTGGCCGTTCGGGACACCACCGGGCGCACCGGTCGACCTACGCGACGTGATCGCGCAGGATCTGGTGCTGCCATCCCGGCGTCATGGGCTGCGCACGTTCATTGATCAGGCGGCGCGCAGTGAACAGGCCGAGCCCTATGTCACCATTGAGATGGATTCATTGCCGCAAATCCTGTCGTTGGTCGCGCGGGGCAGTGCCTATACGATCATTTCGCCCGCCGCCGTGTTCGAGATGGTCAACGAGGGCAAGCTGATCGGAAGCCCGATCCAGAATCCACGCCTGAGCCGCAAGCTATATCTCGTGCGATCCGCCTCTGCCCGGATCACTGCCGCCAGTCGCGCGACAGAGGCGTGCTGCCGCGAGGTGGTCGGTGATCTGGTCACGCGCGGGTTCTGGCAGGCGCAGCTACCACAGGTGGAATAGGCAGACGCTATTACCCCTCCTTCCGCGCAGTTATTGGCCTTGGCCTGCGCGCGAGCCTAGTATCAAGCCGACCGAGACAAGGAGCACCGCCCATGACGATCCAAACCGGCAAACTAACCGATGATGTGCGCGCCGAGTGCGAGGCTGCCATCGGCCGCACCCGCGTCGTTGCTGACAGCATGGCACCTGAACCGGCTGCGAAAATGGCGGTGCTGATGGGATGCGCCGCCCCCGATCTGGCGCTGCCGCCGATGTGGCACTGGATCTATTTCAACATCGGAATCGCAGCCGAACATCAGGGCCGCGATCTGCACGAGGAAACCGGGCGTTTCCTGCCCGCCGCACCCTTTCCGCGCCGGATGTGGGCCGCTGGGGACGTCACGGTGCATGAACCGCTGAGGATCGGCATGCCCGCCGAGCGGCGCAGCAAAGTGACCGATGTGACATTCAAAGAGGGTAAATCGGGGGCGATGTGCTTTGTCACGATCACGCACAAGATCAGTCAGGACGACGCGCTGGCCATCGAGGAAAAACAGACTGTCGTTTACCGGGATCGCGGGGCACCCGATCCGGGTCTGCGTGGTCCGGGTGATCCGGTGCCCGATGGGTATATGCTTCACACCGAAAGCCAGCTCTACTTTTATTCCGCCGTCACCCATAACGGCCATCGCATTCACTGGGACCGCGACTTTTGCAGGGTCGAAGAAGGCTATCCCGACCTCGTGGTGCATGGCCCGCTGATGGCAACCAGGTTGTGCATGCAGATGCACGAGGGCAGCTATCCCTACCGTTTCAGGTTCCGGGCGCAAGCGCCGGTATTCCTGACGACGCCAGTGCGGTACCTGCCGGGCGAGGCGGGAACCCCGCGCGAGGGTCGCATCGAACGGTCTGATGGTGTCACGTCAATGAGCGGAACACTGACGACGCCTTGAGCAAAGCCACACTTTGGTTACCAGTCGTCCACGACCCGCGTGATACCCACGGCGCTGCCGATCAGACCAAGGATGGTGCGCACGTTGGTTACCGGCGATTCCGTCGCAATAATCGTGTCACCGGGATGTATCTGGAACTGCCGCGCCGCAAAGAGGCCATCGGCGCTGGTGAGGTCGATGGTAAAGACGACCTGTGACCGCGTCGGCCCGTGAACGCCGTTGGCAACCTGTTTCGCGTGATAATCACGCAGCACCAGCACGCCCTTGGGATCGGCCCGCGTATCGGCCAGCCCGCCCATCTCCGAGAGCGCCTCCATCGCGGTCATCCGGTCTTTTTCAAAGTAGATCACTCGTTCACTGCCCGCCGCACCCAGCGCATTGAAACTGCGGGTATCCTCGACCACCGTAATCTGATCGCCGCCGCGCACCAGCGCATTGGCCGATGCCGTGGCCAGCAATCGTTCGGCGCGAATTTCATAGGTGTGCGAGCCTCGAATCAGGCGCACCAGAGGATGCCGTAGATCGCTGTCGATCCCGCCGCCCTGCGCCAGAACGCTGAGGATGCCGGTATCACGGTTTTCCAGCGTGTAGCGTCCTGGCGAACCCACACCACTGACCAGATCGACGGCATTGTTGCGCCCCGATGCCACGTTCAACTGCACCTGCGCAGAGGCCGATATATCAGCCAGCCGTTCCTGTATGCGATCGCGCGCCTGATCGGGCGTCAGACCGCGCACAAGAACTTTGCCCACATAGGGCATAAAAATCTCACCCGTTGCGGAAACCGTCATCTTGGGCAGCGCCGTGTTCCGGCCCCCGGTCCCGATCAGAAGCGAATTTTCGTCCGCGTCCCAGACATAGATATCCAGCGTATCGCCGGTACGGATGATCGCGGAATCAGGGCCACGCCCTGCCTTGAGCCAGTGATAGCCACCCGCCCATCCGGTCATCGGCCATGACTTGATTTGCACCATCGCGGCACGGGTGACAGGCACCACGGCAAAGGTGGGGTCCGGCGCGTCCTTTTCCGTTAATATCTCCGATTGAAGGGCTGCCCCGCGCGGCAGACTGCATGCGGCCAACAGCACGCTCATACCAAGAATGGCAAGCAATCGCAGGAGCGCAGGCACAGGCGAATTTCCCCAAGTCAAAACAACCTTGAGTCAGATAGCCTATACAGCGTCCGAATCACAAATGAAAAATCTTAATAACCTGAGTGTGTTGCAGGTCCCTCTTGCAGCGCGTCAATCGCCCAGATCAATCGGACCCATCTGTGGATAAGCCTCGCCCGGCCCCGGATTGCTGGGGTGGGACTGCCCGCCAAAGTGGTGCATCACGCCCCAGACTGCATTCAGGGCTGTCTGTACCGCGCCCTCGACCCATGCCGGCGTCCAGCTGATCCCATCCCCGGCGAGGAAAAGGCCGCGCTGTTCGGCTGGCATGTCATCTTGCATGAAATGGCCGTACATCCGGTGATTATAGCGATAGTGACCGGGCAGCGCGCCCTTGAAAGCCCCAAGGAAATTCGGGTCATTTTCCCAACTCACGGTGATCGGATTGCCGATAATGTGCCTGCCGATATCGACCCCCGGATAGATTTTCGACAGGGCAGCCAGTGCCAGATCAACCCGCTGTTCGACCGGCAAAGGCGCCATTTTCAGCGCGTCCGACATCCACGAATAAGTCAGGCAGATCACGGCAGGCTTGTCCGGGCCATTCTCGAACAGATACGTCCCCCGCGTCATCCGGTCGGTCAGTGTGACGCTCATAGTCTCGCGGTTCGTCTGCGGATCGCGGTCGCGCCAGAACGGGCGGTCGACCATCACAAAGGTTTTGGACGATTGCATGTAGCGGGTACGATCCAGCGCCATCCACATGTCCTGACTCAGCAGACGTTCATCCACATCCATCGCCGTGGTCAGCAGCCAGCTTTGGCAGGTAGCGACGACAGCGCCATAGCGTTTTGTGCGACCCCAGCGATCGGTGACCTCGAAATCACCCTCTCCGTCACGATGGATGCGCACGACACCCGGCAGCGGCGCGCCGCTGTGGAGTTTCTCCAGCGTGGTGCCCTGCGGCCAGTGCACGATACGTTCCGGCGCATGCGACCACAGCCCGCGCGGTACGCTTTCTACCCCACCGACCATATAGCGTTGATCGTCGTCCAGACGCAGCGCGTTCACCCGCAGGATTTCCAGCATCGAGTTGGGAAAGTCGCTGTCCCAGCCACCAGTGCCAAAGCCCACCTGACCGAATACTTCACGGTGACGAAAGCTCAGTTTCCTGAACGCATCGGATTGGGCGACAAAATCGTAAAAGCTGCGCTCATCCCAGCCTTTGACGATCGGATTCCAGATTTCTTTGACGGCATTTGCATCACGCCGCCCGATCGCCGCCTGAAGGTCCGAGAAACGCGCGCCGTCCTCCAGCGCCTGATCGTAGGCGTCGGCCACTTCGCGAAAGAGGGCCGGCAGATCATCCAGACTTTCAGCATAAAGCGGCTTGCCCTCAAGGTCGATCACGGTCGACCCCGCCGCCGCGCTCAGCGGGTTGGGAAACGGACGTGACTGTACGCCAAGCTTGTCCACGTAGTGATAAAATCCCGTGGACGAGATCGGAAAGCGCATACCGCCCAATTCGGCGATCACGTCCTCTGTGCCCTCGAACGTTTCGGACCGCAGACGACCGCCGAATTTGCCGGATTCGTAGATCACCGGCTTCAGCCCCAGCTTCATCAGTTCATAGGCTGTCACCACCCCGGCCATGCCTGCTCCGATAACCGCGACTTCCTGACCATGCTGATCTGCGGGGACCTGCCCCAGACCGTCTGGGTGGGTGATCCAGTCGTCAAAGGCGAACGTGAAATCCGGGCCAAAGGCGGTGATGGGCGCGTCGGTCATGTTTCTCTCGCGGGTTGGGGCATCGTCAATGCGGCATATAAATCAGGGCGTCTGTCTGCCAGATGTGCCCCTTCGTGGGCGCGTCTATCGGGCAATTCGGCCATGATCAACACCGGGTCACGCGGCAAGGCGCGGGCCAGATCGCGCCCACCCGGATCGACGATACAAGATCTGCCACAATAGATGAAATCCCCCTCTTCGCCGATGTAATTGGCATAAGCGATGGCAATGCCGTTTTCCTCGGCTCGGGCCGGCACGATGCGCGTGCAAACGCTATCGTAGGGAACCATATTAGCCGTCGGAGTGATCACCAGATCAGCGCCGGCCAATGCGTAGGCGCGTACCAGTTCGGGGAACTCAATGTCATAGCAGATTGCCAAGGCGATACGCAGACCGCCCAGTGATACCACCTCTGACAATGTGGCACCGGCGGTGAACTGCATGCGATCCACATCCCCATATAGATGCGTTTTTCGATAGGTCGTCAGCGCCGTGCCGTCGGCGGTCACCAGTTGCACGCTGTTGTAAACCGCGCCGTCCCCGCCGCGTTCGGGGAACCCGTATGCGATGGCGATCTTATTGGCGCGGCATATATCGGCGATAGCGGTATAATAGGCCCCGTCCGCCGGTTCCGCCAGTGCTGCTACGACATCAGGTCCCAGCGCATAGCCGGTCACAGCCATCTCCGGCGTCACTAATACGGTCGCTCCGTCCTTTGCCGCGTATGCTGCGGCATCGGCGATCTGCAACAGGCCGCGTTCGGGGTCGGCGGGCGGTGGTGGGCATTGCAACAGGGCGATTTTCATGGGGCTGCTCCATCATTTCGCTCAGGTTGCCATGCTTTGTGCCGTGGTGCCACAGAGGTGTCAGCGCGAAATCAGTAATCTTTCTGGAAAAAGATGCCCAGCTTACTTTCGTTTTCACTATCGACAGAACCACTCGCTGTCACCGAGGGGCTGAGATCAATGTTCAGGGATACTTCGCCTCCACCACCGCTGGAGGTGGTCACGTCAGTATAAACCTTCTCTGAAATATATTTCCCGACCCGCAATCCCGTGTTGCCCTCTTCGTCCGTCGTGATGTCCAGATCATCCACGCCGATCTTGCGGCGAATAGTACCGACCAGACCCTCGCCCCCCTTACCGGCGAGCGTAGCAACGGCGCTGGCCAGTTGTGCGGCTTGCAATGGGGACAGCTGTGTCAGATCACGCCGGAAGAAAATCTGCGACAGCACCTCGTCTTGTGGCGCATCAGGCACCGCACCGAAACGCACCTCGGGCGAGGATGCAGGACCCTCGATGGTCACGCTGGCGGTGCCTTCGCCAGTCTCTGTTCGAGCAACGAACACCAGATAGGGATCGAAATCCCCCTGCAACAACACGCGGCCTTCATCCAGGTCAAATCGTTTTTCCAGCACATCAAGCCGTCCCCGGATCAGATCGAAGCGTCCGGCCGAAATGATATCGGAGGTGGTGCCTGTTAGGCGCAATTCTCCGCCCAGTTCTGCGTCCAGACCACGCCCGCGCACATAGATACGCGACGGTGCAGAAATCGTTACGTCCAGCGGATAGCCCGGTCCTGAAGCACCTGCATCGCCACCCGAACCCGGCCCGACGCCCGCACGCTTTTGGGTATCGCGGACAGCGGCGGATGTATTCACATGGGTAATCGGCGGCAGCGATCCGAAACTGGTGATGCCTGTCGAGGGAATGCTGATACTGGTTTTGCCCAAGCTCAGCCGCCCAGCGATGCGTGCCCCCCCCAAAAGCGGGCCGTTGATCCCCAGACTACCGGATATCCGCGTGTGATAGATCAGTGCATCGGTCACGACCACCTCGGCCAATGACACCTTTAGATCAGCGGGCATCGCCCCGGACAGTTGCACAGGTCCGCTGACAGACAGCCGCCCACCATTCGAGACATTGGCGCTGAGCGACAGATTTGCGCGGCCATTGGTGATGTCTGCACGCGCGTCGATCCCTGTTAAGGCGACCAGCAGCTTGGGCGCTGAGAACCGCGCACCGGTGGTACTGATCGTGCCGGAGAGCGCGCCAAGCGTCGGCGCACCGTTCAGCGCCAGATCAAAGTTTGCCTGCCCCTGCAGGCTGCGGGGACGCAGGAATGGTTCACTCAGACCCAATGGTGCGGAACCTCGGGCGGTCAGGTTCATCTGGTCGCCACTGGCAATGGTGCCCGCGATCTTGGCATTGGTGCCGCCCGGTCCGGTCAGTGCGGTGTCGATCTGCCACGCGCCTGCGGCCTGTTGCGCCGTTCCATCGAGGGTGAGCGCGCCACCAATTTCGGGAACAAAGGAACGTATATCAGGCAAGCGCGCTGTGTAGCGAAAGGCAGGCGCATCACCTGTCACGGTCCCTTCGACATCGGCCACAATACCGTAGGGTCCGCGAAGATCGGTATCAATCAACCAACCCTGCGACGCCTCTACCAACGTTCCGGTTACGGCGAGTGGACCGGAATACGCCGGCACCAGAGGACGCACATCCGGCAGCTTGGCATCAAAGCGAATGTTTCGCCCGTCGCCAGTTATGCGCCCGGCGACGTCGGCTGTCAGGCTATAAGGTCCGTTGAGATCCGTGTCGATCAGCCATCCCTCCGAGGCCTGTTGCAATGTTCCCGTCATCGCGAGCGGGCCGGTGTAGGCAGGCACGATCGGGCGAATATCGGGCAACCGTGCGTCGTAGCGAAAGTTCGGGTTCTCGCCGGTTAGGCGTCCATCCACCTCGGCCGTTAGCCCATATGGTCCGCTGAGATCGGTATCAATCAACCAGCCCTCGGGCGACTGTGCTAACGTCCCGTTGAGTGCGACAGCACCGGAATACGCGGGCACCAGCGGGCGGATATCTGGCAGCCCCGCATCGAATCGGATGCGAGCATTCGGTCCTGTCACCAGCCCGGCAATTTTGGCGCGCGCGTCCAACGGTCCCGCCGCCGTCAGATCGACACGCCAACCCACTGCATCCTTCACTGCTTTGCCATGTGCGGTCAGCGGACCGGGCAACCGTGGGTCGATCTGCGAAAACTCGGCGATGCGCAACGCATAAGACGCCTCGGACGCTTCGGATGCAAAGGTGCCGGTCGCCGACAGCGTCATCTGGTCGTTGACGATCTCGGCACGCTCCAACGTGATCCCTAGAGTGTTGCGGCGCGCCACGATGTCGAGCTCCGTCTGTCCCCGCAGCAACGGATCAACCTGTGGCTGGCCCAATGCCAGGTCGGTCGAGGTGCCGGACACGGCCATGTCGAACTGCCCGCCCAGCGCGGTGGTGCCCGTCAATGACACCTCTGCCGCACCGGTTAAGGGTTGCCCCACCAGTTTCGAGAATTTTGACAAATCGCTGGTGGTCAGCTTGGCTTGTAAATCGGTCTCGAACCCGCTTTTCAGTGTGTCGACCTCTGCCGCACCGGTCAGTTGCGCAGATGGGCTCCGCAAATCGAGGTCGCTCAGCACCAACGGCTCATCCTCGGTGTAATCCATGCGGAATGTTCCGACCAGACTGCTGCCCACTGCCTCGGCCAGTGCGGGATCGGCGAACGACAGCTCCTCTGCCGCAAAGCGCACATCGGCGGTCACGCGGCCCAGCGTGCCAACATCCCCCTCCAGAACGCCGCCCGCGCTGAGCTGCAACGCACCGATGCCAATTCCCGCCCGAGCAAGCTCGGAAATATCAAAGCGCGCTGTCCATTCATTGGATTGATCGGCGGAATAGGTGATGTTCAGTGCGGCACGGCTGACTTTGGTCTGCGGTCCGGTGATCGGCAGTATCACAGGCCCACGCCCACCCAATTCCGCCTCTAGTGCGATCTGGGTTGGCCATTGGTCCGCATTGAGCGTGATAGCGCCCGACAGCGCCAGTTCCTGCGCCTTCAGAGTCAGTTCACTGACTTCCAACGCCCCGTCCGGTTCTCGCTGACCCGCGACGCGCAGAGACACTTCGTCACCAAAGAAGCGGTGGTATCTGGGTGCAAAAAGAGGCGTCACATCGCCGCCAAGCTCCGCCGAAAACCGGCGCGCCGGATCATCGCCGCCAGCGCGGGCTTTGACTGCGCCCAGCGTTACCTTGCCAGTCAAACGCTCCTGACCGTCGGTCTTTAGCGCGATATCGCTGGTAAATTCGTCCAGCGGCCCGTTACCCGCGATGGTCAAATCTACGCTGGGTTGGCCCGGCAGATCGAGCAACTTAACCGCGATCCCGTCTTCTGCCTCGCCCAGAGCGAGGTCTAGGCCCAACATCTGGGTCGCTTCAACAAAGCTGGCCTTAATGTGAAATGTCCCGCGCTTGTCATCCACCCGCCGGGCCGTGATGTCCACCGATGCGTCACCCCCAGCCAATGCCGCCGACCCTTTGAGGCTCAGGCGCAGTTCTTCGCCCAATATCGGCGCTCCAATCGTGATCTGGTCCACCTTGAGCGTATCCAAATTGATTGCAACCGGAAGTTCGGGCAGTGAAAACGGAGCGGCCTCCGGGGCGGGCAGTCCATCATCCTGTTCCTTGGGGGCACGGGCCAGCGTGATCGTTTTGGCGCTTAGGGTCTGCACGTCGAATTCCCCGCGCAACAAGGCAGAGCGGGTCCATTGCAATGTAAGATCCGTCAGCGTCAGCCAGACGCCCTCTTTGTCCGCGACGGTTATCTTGTCGATCGTCGCTTCGCTGCTCAGTGCGCCTTCGAAACCTGTGATATCGACCACACGTCCTTCACCACCCAGACTGTCCTGTAACAGTCGGGTCAGGTATCCTTTGTCATCGTCGCTATCCTGCGCGGACAGAATACCCGGCACGCACAACACCAGCGCGATCAGTATGTAACGCAGCCAGATCAAAACGCTTGTCCTATTCCAACGTAAATCTCAAAGCCCGAGTTGCTGCCCGGCCCGTCCACCGGCACCGCTACATCCAGTCGCACCGGACCTATCCCCGTGTCATAGCGAATGCCGAGGCCAGCACCGCTTTGCCACTTGCCAGAGCTGCCATCGGGGAAGCCTTCGGCACCGATGTATCCGGTGTCATAGAACCCGACGAGGCTTAGCTTGTCGGTTGTCTGCACACGAACCTCGCCCGACAACCCGAGGAAAGACCGCCCGCCCGTCTCTTGGCCTCCGCCAAGTGTGACACCCAACGACTGATAACTCTGGCCCCGGACTGTACCGCCGCCGCCAGAATAATAGAGGAAATCCGCAGGGGCCTGCGCCAAGTTCGGCCCGATCAACGACCCCACCTGTCCGCGCACAGCAAATGTCAGACGTTTTTGTTCACCGGCGCTGTAATATGCACGCATATCCAGCTTGCTTCGCAAACCATCCTCGGTGCCAAAGAGGTTGACGAAGGGCATTGTGTTGGCCTCAACGAAATAGCCCGATTTTGCGTTAAGAGGATCATCGCGGTAGTCATACTTCGCGCTCAGCGGCAGCGTCAGGATCGAGTAGGATCGCGCACCGAACGCATCCACCGTATCCGAAAGCCGGTACCCCAGACCGTACGAAAATTCGCGATGCTCGGATGCGTAGTGTGTGATGCCGGTTTCCAACGCAAATGTCGTGGCGTTGAACGCCGCTTCGTCCAGTTCTTCGAATTCGAACTCAAGATAAAAATCCATATCCGAATGGAAGGTCGCAGGCCGTTCGAACCGTGCGCCAAGTCGGTAATCTATCCCGCCCGTGTCGCCACCGATCCCGCTGACTTCGCCATCCAGCCGGAACCGTTCTGCCCCGCCAAAGACATTGCGATGCATCCACATCGCCGACATACCCAACCCTTCAAGCGAAGAAAGCTCTGCACCAAAGCGGAATCGGCGCGGCGGTGCCTCTGTGATCTGTGCGGTGACATCAAGAGTGTCACCCGGCCCGACCTCGTCAGCCTCGCGCAGGGTCGCGACGCTGAATGCGCCGCTGCGGCGCAAGCGTTCGGTGGCTTGTTCCAGTGTCTTGGGGGAATAGATCTGGCCCTTTGGCAAACCTGCGATCTCTTTGATCCGCTTGGTGCGCACGTCTTCGTTGCCCGTGACCAACAGATCGCCAAAACGCAGCAGCGGGCCCGGCTCCAGCATGATCGCCGCGTTGATCCGGGCTTGCTCGTGACGGGCTGTGATCTGTTGCGCGCCAACCGTTGCCTTGGCATGTCCAACCGCGCGCCAACTGTCTACACCCGCCTCGGCGGCGTCCTTTAGCAAATCGACGCCGGCCACCTGTCCGGGCACGAACCCCTCCGGCAATTCGGTACGAGGCGCTAACGGAGCAACACGTAACTCACCAAAACGAAACAGCGGGCCGGGGTCGACCCGGATCACCGCCCGCCGCACGTCGCCCAACGGCGCGACCGGTGACACCGCCGCCGCCTCGCGCCCGTCGAGCGTGATATTGATCACCGGCGCATAATAGGCCTGTTCATACAGTGCGGTCAGGATGCGCTGATAATCTGCGCGCGCTGCGGCCACTACATCCTGCGTGGCGATATCCTTGCGCGCCTGCAACGTCATTAATAGCGAAGCAGCACCCAGTGTCTCGTTCAGGGCAGCATTCTCGCGGGGGGTGGATATCTGAACCTCAAGCGCCGATGCCCCCGAAGGCATGCCCACGGACCCGACCACAAGCATCAGAACACAGAGCAAATGTCGGTACACTTTTCGGCGCGCTTCTCGGCGTATGTCGGGCACGTTTCCGTCCTGTTCCGTGTCATCAAGGATGAGCGATTTTTCCATGAGGGCGACGCCGTATGACCAACGCCAATGCCCCATACTTACTAAAGGTGAGTCTAGGGCCATGCGCAGGTAAATCAAACCGTCCTTTTGCCCTCAATTACCTTGATCAGCGACTTTCCGACCATATCCGGCACGCGCACTCCGCAAGAATGTAAAATGACATGCGTTTTGCCCGTGATGAGGTCTGTTTGATGTTGAAAATCGACACTCCGATCGCCGCAGCGTCCCAGCGCATCAGTAATGCAAACGCCCCTACCGCCGCTGTGAAATGACTGTCGCCCAGCGCAACCCGGTGCATGTGGTCGGCCTTTCGCTGCGCGAAAGTCCTTTGGTGCGGTCGGAGAGACTCGAACTCTCACGGGTGTTACCCCACAGCGACCTCAACGCTGCGCGTCTACCATTCCGCCACGACCGCAATCCGTGATGGTCAGAGGCGTTTAGCCGACCGCACGCGGTTTGTGAAGGCCAAATTCGCACTGGCTGCGGTGGCTTTTCAAGCGGCGGTGCGCGCTGTATCAGACAGGCATGGTGGAATGGGTTATCTCTTCGGGTTTGACGGATTACGCGCAGGCGCTGCGCGTGATGGAAGAGCGCGCCGAGGCCATCGCACGTGATGACGCCGACGAGATGATTTGGCTGATCGAGCACCCGCCGCTCTACACCGCCGGCACGTCAGCCAATCCCGCCGATCTGACCGACCCGGACCGCTTTCCTGTCCATGAGGCGCGGCGCGGCGGGCAATATACTTACCACGGCCCCGGCCAACGTGTCGTCTATGTCATGCTCGACGTGGGGCGGCGCGGGCGCGATGTGCGCGCCTTTGTCAAACAGCTGGAGGCATGGGTGATTGCCACGCTTGAGCGTTTCAATGTGCACGGCGAAATCCGCGAGGGCCGCGTAGGCGTCTGGGTCGAACGCCCCGAGAAGCCGCGCATGGCATCCGGCACAATTGCCGAGGACAAGATCGCAGCCATCGGCATCCGCCTGCGCAGATGGGTCAGCTTTCACGGTATCTCGATCAATGTTGAACCGGATCTGGAGCATTTCAGTGGCATCGTGCCCTGCGGGATCACCGACCACGGCGTCACCAGCCTTGTCGATCTGGGACTACCTGTGTCGATGGCGGATGTGGATGTGGCGCTACAGCAGACTTTCGGTGATGTATTCGGCCGAGAATAGCATCCGGCACAACCTGATAGCGGCATGGAATCCGACACTGAACGCGCGCGACAGTGAGGGCGCAGTCAGCGCGTTATGTCAGCAAAAACCTTGCAATACGCCCGCCAAACAGGCAGTTTTCCGGCAATGATCCAGAAAATGGACTTAGAGCAGAGGCGGAACAATGGCAGAAATCACCGATCCGGACACAATAAATGCATTCCTTGAATACCCGCTCCCGAGCGTGGCCAAGGGATTTCCCAATGGCTGGATGTCAGCCAGCGACCTTCAGACGATTTATAACGCGGCGCGGCGCACCACTGGCGACGTGTTGGAAGTCGGTCCGTGGCTGGGGCGTTCAAGCACCGCAATCGCCGCCGGTTTGCGCGATCGCGAAGCGGAAGGCGGTGCGCGCGTCAAATATGACATCATCGACTTTGGCATCGCCAGCGCCGAGGAATGGCAGCAGCGGTTCAACCAGAAACTGCGCCTGAACCACGATAACGGCCGTGTGGCAGAGGCTGTCCTGCATCCCGGCGGATCAAATGCCGTTATGGTCAATAATCTGAAAATGAACGATCTTCTGGGTTATACCACCACGATTATGCGCGGCGATATCGTCGACAGTCCGATCCAGCGCAAATACAGCATGATCTTTTGTGACGCGCTACATGACATTGCCGAAATCGAGCGCAACATGCCGCGAATGGCCGAATTGGTCGCGCCGGGCTGTATTTTTGTCGCCGATGACGTCGTGACCGACGAGACAGCAGAATGCGTGCGCAGCTATCTGGACGTTAAAGAATTCTTCTTTACCAAGACAATCCGGCGCAAGCGCAGCAAGCTCTGCGTCTTTCAGATCGCGGATGTGGAGAAACCTAATAGTGTCGGCACGATCGGCAAGACGGTAAAGGCGGCGACCGGGTCCAAGACCAAGATTGCAAAGAAATCGACGGCCAAGCCAAAGACCAAGACAACAGCCAAGAAGACGCGCAGCACCGAAACAGCAAGCGCCTGACGACCCCAAAAAGCGAAAGGCCCGGCAGATGCCGGGCCTTTTTTAGATCAGAACGATGGATGTTCTGTTATTCGGTTTTCTCGGATGGGTGCAGCGCCTCAGCCGCGTCGGATACCATCATCTCGGGGTTTTCCGCGCAGGTTTCCACAACAAATGCGTGGACCACTTTCGGGTCTTCATTTGCCAGCATCTCGGCGCGATCGGCGTCGTCACCGCTCATCCGTTCCCGTGCGGCCTCGCGACCTGTTTCTGTGGCTGTCATCTGATCAGCTTCTTCAAGTACAAGGTAGTCGCTGCATGCCATGTCGCCATGTGCTTCGGCGAATGCGCCTTGGGCAAGTACACTCAGACCGAATGCTGCGGCTGTCATCTTAGCTGTGTTCAACGAAATCATACTGTAATCTCCTCATTCTCTTTGTCGCGGGCGGATCGCGCTGGTATCCGATCATTCGGCCAGCCGATCCATCCCGTTGATAGGTAAACGCCGAGGTGGCGATCCGGTTCCCAACGCCAATGAATTTTTCGGCGACAGAACGGACATGCTGCCGTCTGCCCTTACGTAAGACAGGTAGATATCAAGAGGGGTGCGACAATATTTATTGCGCATAAGTTGACTCTGACATTGCCGCCGTCGCAAGGGCACATTAAAACCTGATGTGAGTCAGGGTGCCCGCGATCTATTGCGGCGTATCCGGCAACAGATCCACTTAGGAGGCACCCAATGGCAGATGCAGCCATTCATGGCCAGGACCACCACGACGAGCGCGGCTTCTTTACGCGCTGGTTCATGTCCACGAACCACAAGGATATCGGTATCCTTTACCTTGTCAGCTCGGCTCTTGTCGGTCTGATTTCGGTCATGTTCACCGTCTATATGCGGCTTGAACTGATGGAACCCGGCGTTCAATACATGTGCCTCGAAGGCGCGCGTTTCATCGCTGACGCAGCGAGCGACTGTACGCCGAACGGGCATCTCTGGAACGTGATGATTACCTATCACGGCGTCCTGATGATGTTCTTTGTCGTTATTCCGGCGCTTTTTGGCGGCTTCGGCAACTTCTTCATGCCGTTGCAGATCGGTGCGCCGGACATGGCGTTCCCACGGATGAACAACCTGTCATTCTGGCTGTATATCGCGGGTACGTCGCTGGGCGTTGCGTCATTGTTGGCCCCCGGCGGTAACGGGCAGCTTGGATCCGGGGTCGGCTGGGTGCTCTATCCACCGCTGTCGACCACCGAGGCAGGCATTTCGATGGATTTGGCGATTTTTGCCGTTCACTTGTCCGGTGCAAGCTCGATCCTTGGTGCGATCAACATGATCACAACGTTCCTGAACATGCGCGCACCCGGCATGACACTGTTCAAGGTTCCGCTGTTCAGCTGGTCGATCTTTGTCACGGCGTGGATGATCCTTCTGGCGCTGCCGGTTCTGGCTGGCGCGATCACGATGCTGCTGACCGACCGGAACTTTGGCACGACGTTCTTTGATCCGGCAGGCGGGGGCGATCCGATCCTCTATCAACACATCCTGTGGTTCTTTGGCCACCCGGAAGTGTACATTATCATCCTGCCCGGTTTTGGCATCATCAGCCACGTCATCGCCACCTTCGCGCGCAAACCGATCTTTGGCTACCTGCCGATGGTCTGGGCATTGATCGCCATTGGTGCGTTGGGTTTTGTCGTCTGGGCACACCACATGTACACGGTGGGCATGTCGCTGACGCAGCAAAGCTACTTTATGCTGGCAACGATGGTGATCGCCGTTCCGACCGGGGTGAAGGTGTTTAGCTGGATCGCAACGATGTGGAGCGGTTCCATTGAATTCAAAACGCCAATGCTATGGGCGTTTGGGTTCCTGTTCCTCTTTACCGTGGGCGGTGTGACCGGTGTTGTGCTGGCGCAGGCCGGGCTGGACCGGGCGTATCACGACACTTATTACGTCGTGGCGCACTTCCACTATGTGATGAGCCTTGGGGCGATCTTTGCGATCTTTGCCGGTATCTATTTCTACTTTGGCAAGATCACAGGGCGTCAGTACCCTGAATGGGCGGGTAAACTGCACTTCTGGGCGATGTTCATCGGTGCGAACCTGACGTTCTTCCCTCAGCACTTCTTGGGTCGTCAGGGCATGCCGCGCCGCTACATCGACTATCCCGAAGCGTTTGCGACATGGAACTGGTGGTCCTCGATGGGCGCGTTCCTGAGCTTTGCCAGCTTCGTATTCTTCTTTGGTATCGTGATCTATTCGCTCTTGCGCGGCGCAAAAGTGACCGAGAACAACTATTGGAATGAATACGCCGATACGCTGGAATGGACGGTCTCATCGCCGCCACCAGAGCATACGTTCGAAATCCTGCCCAAGCAGGAAGACTGGGACAAGAGCCACGCACACTAAGCAGTGACCAGTAAAATGAACCGAGACCCCGGAGAACTCCGGGGTCTTTTTTCGTTGCAGATGTTTCCTCGGCTTTACCACGCCTGCATGGTACTGATTGTCGTGGCTCTGCTTGCGCAGGGCTATCTTCGAATTGACCCATGAGCAGAAAGCTGGAAAATAGCTGAACCGCAATAGAATTGTCGGCATTAGAACAGGGCGGCACATGGAAGCGCAGAAACACCCACAACAGGACGCGCGACTAAAGCGGCTGCGTAGCTATGATGTTCTCGACACCGAGCGCGAAGCAGACTTTGACGACATTGCGAAACTTGCCTCGCAAATCTGTGGTACAGCGATCTCTGTCGTCAATCTGATCGACGCCGAACGCCAGTGGTTCAAGGCCGAAACCGGCCTTGGTGTACGCGAAACGCCATTGTCTACGTCCATTTGCTCGCACGTCATTCTGGGGGATGATTTCGTCGAAATCCCCGACACATTGCTAGACCCGCGCATGGCGGACAACCCGCTATGCTTGGGTAATCCGGGGCTGAGGTTCTATGCGGGTGCGCTATTGAAATCCCAAGATGGGCTACCGCTGGGTACGCTCTGCGTTCTGGACTACGAGCCTCGGGAACTGACCCCACTTCAGCGCGAAACGTTGCGGGTGTTATCGCGACAGGTCATGGTCCAGCTAGAGATGCGCAAGGCGCTAAAGGCCAACCGTCTGCTACGCCAAGAGGTGGATCACAGGGTTAAGAACTCGCTGCAATCGCTGGCATCGTTGGTGCGTGTGCAGGAAAGATGTGTCGTTTCGGAAGAAGCCCGTTCCGCGCTGGCCTCGGTCCATTCTCGGATCGACGCCGTCGCGCAACTGCACGCGTTACTCTATCGCGCTGACAGCGGGCCGGTGATTAGCGTCAAGGATTATACCGACAAGCTGATCAAACACTTGGATTCAATCGCGCCCAGCAATGTGGCGCTCTCAATGTCAGTGCAAGATTTTCAAATCCCCTCTAACGAGGCGGTCGCCGTAGGCACGCTGATCAACGAATTTGTGGCCAACTCATTCAAACACGCCTTTCCGAATGATCGCGCGGGCGAGGTTTCGATTCGCATCGATAGCGGAGATGCACCGGACAGTGTGCGAGTGACATGTAGCGACAATGGTGTCGGCCTGCCAAACGATGTCGCGCCAGAATCGGGCGGGCTGGGTCTGTTGATCGCAGAGGTCGTCAGCGCCGAGCTGCAATCTGATATGGATGTTGTTTCGTCCGAGAAGGGCCTGTCGATCAGCATCGAGTTCGTGACGAGCCAGCCGCAGGAATAGCCGACGCATCGTCAAACCATCGAACCAGCGTCCGGTCCTAACGTCCGTGGCTGCCATCGTAGCCGTTCGTTGCCGGACTCTTCCACCCCTCTAGCGCGCCATCCTGCGGGGCGAAGACCTCTACCCGCAATGGATAACAGACCGCCACATCACTGGTGTGTTCAGCCGAGCAATCACCACCCGGACAGGCGCTGAGTGCTCCTAACAAGTCGATCTCGGCAAAGAACTCCAGATAGTCGCCGGGGCGTACCGGGCTCGCCTTCATAAAGTACTGGCCGGTATCGCGAGTGAACCCGGTGCACATGAACACGTTGAGCACGTCATGTACGTGGCTCTCGGCCTCATTCAGGGTCATCCCTGTCTCATCCGCCAGCGCGCGTGTCAGATTCGAGTGACAGCAGTGGTGATACTGCGCACCCGATAACAGGTTACCCGTGTAGGGGTCGCACCGCGTACCGATCACATCATGTACAGAACCGCCAAAAGTATCCATTCCATACCAATCCAGAGTGTCGCTGGTGATGGTCGCCATCGGGCGCAGATGGGGGAAGCACGACCACATCCGCTCTCCGGTGGTCAGGTGGGTGCCATGCAGCGCACGGGATTTTCCCGAATAGAACCGTTCGGACAGATCACGCGCATTCCACAGGTTCAGATCGCCAACCTGTGGTCCCTCGACCGAAGAGATACGAAAAAACTGCCCCGCGTCCACGCGAAAGCAGGCAGCATCGCGTGGGGAAACTGTCACTTCGCCGACCTTCACTGCGCCCTCTCGGGCTTGGGCATAGAGGGGCAAATCAGGCACCGGCAGCGTCTCATTGGGATAACAAATCACAGGTGCTATGGCGCGTCGGGCAGCAGCATCGGTCGGTTCAGACATGACATTCTCACAGATCAACGGAGTTTCTCTGACAATCCAAAGGGGGTTTGCCATTAGTTGTAAAGGCTTCTGCCCCGCAGGCCATGCACCGATAGCATCTGGCGCGTCCCACATCAGCCGCCCGATCCTCTCGCCAGCGACAGTTACGGGTGCGCCGGTTCGAAAAGACCAGCACCAGCACGAAGGCGGCGAGCAACCCGACGACGATGACCATGAACTGCCTCCTGATCGCTTCTTCTATGCAACCCGATCTAGAGCCGCTTTGCCATGTGCTCAAGCGATCATGTCGGTGGGAGGGCGGCGGCACCGGCGGCTTGGCGCTTACGGTCGAAAAACGACCCCTTTAACCACACCCGTACGCGCTCTATAAGGACGACGGTTCGCTCCTCCCGGAGTCGCGGACCCGAAATGCTATTCACCACAGGATCACGGCCTCATGTCGATACTGAGCAGAATACCCGGCCTATTTACATCCGACATGGCCATTGACCTCGGAACGGCGAATACGCTGGTCTACGTTAAAGGGCGCGGTGTGATCTTGAGCGAACCGTCGGTCGTGGCCTATCACGTCAAGGATGGCGTCAAGAAGGTGCTGGCCGTCGGCGAGGATGCCAAGCTGATGCTGGGGCGCACCCCCGGTAGCATCGAGGCGATTCGCCCCATGCGCGAGGGTGTGATTGCCGATTTTGAGGCTGCCGAGGCGATGATCAAGCATTTCATCCGCAAAGTGCATAAACGCTCCACCTTCTCAAAGCCCAAGATCATCGTCTGTGTGCCACATGGTGCGACGCCGGTGGAAAAGCGCGCGATTCGAACGTCTGTGCTCAGCGCTGGCGCGCGTCGCGCGGGCCTGATCGCTGAACCGATTGCAGCAGCAATCGGCGCTGGCATGCCGATTACGGACCCCACCGGCAACATGGTCGTGGATATCGGCGGCGGGACCACCGAGGTCGCCGTTCTCAGCCTCGGCGATATCGTCTATGCCCGCTCGGTCCGAGTAGGTGGCGACCGGATGGATGAGGCGATCATCAACTATCTGCGCCGTCAGCAGAACCTTTTGGTCGGCGATTCGACTGCTGAACGCATCAAGACCTCTATTGGTACGGCCCGCATGCCCGATGACGGGCGCGGCACTTCGATGCAGGTGCGCGGACGCGACCTGCTGAATGGTGTGCCGAAAGAAACTGAAATCAGCCAAGCCCAGATCGCCGAAGCGCTGGCCGAACCGGTGCAGCAAATCTGCGAGGCCGTTATGACCGCCCTCGAGGCGACACCGCCCGATCTGGCGGCAGACATTGTGGATCGGGGCGTGATGCTGACCGGAGGGGGCGCTCTCTTGGGTGATCTCGACCTTGCGCTGCGCGAACAGACCGGCCTTGCGGTTTCGATCGCCGACGAAAGCCTGAACTGCGTGGCTCTGGGCACCGGCAAGGCGCTGGAATTCGAGAAACAATTGCGCCACGCCATCGACTACGACAGCTGAGGCCGTTTGGAGTCCGCCATTCGGAGGCACCTGACAAACCACGCTCAAAGATTCTGCACTGGCTGGAATTCGTGCTATTTGTGGCACGACAGGCCGAACCGCCGTCACCACTGACCCCAAGAGGCACCTGTTGGCCAAGGACAGGACACAAAGCGACGATTTCACCGGCCCGGTCAAACGACTGCTGACGGGGGTTCTGCTGGTGTGCCTGTTGGGTCTGTTTCTGCTATGGCGGATCGATAGCCCAAGGGTCGAACGTTTCCGCGCGCAGGTGGTCGATACTTTCGTGCCAAATTTTGACTGGGTCATGGCCCCTGTCACCGGCTTCGTGAACGTGGTGCGCGATTTTCAGAGCTACGACCGCATCTACAAACAAAATCAGGAGCTGCGCCGCGAACTGCAGCAGATGAAAGCGTGGAAAGAAGCCGCGCTGCAACTGGAGCAGGAAAATGCCCGCTTGCTTGACCTCAACAACGTGCGGCTCGACCCCCGGCTGACTTTTGTGACTGGCGTAGTCAGCGCCGACAGTGGGTCGCCTTTCCGTCAATCCGTGGTGCTGAACGTCGGCGCAAGGGATGGCATTGTCGACGGCTGGGCTGCCATGGACGGGCTGGGGTTGGTTGGGCGCATTTCTGGCGTCGGGCAGAACACCGCGCGCGTTCTGCTGTTGACGGACACCTCGAGCCGGATTCCGGTGATCGTACAACCATCGGGACAATCGGCGCTGCTGATGGGCGACAACTCTGCCGCACCACTTATCGACTTTCTCGAGGATAGCGGTCAGGTGCGCCCCGGTGACCGGGTGATCACCTCTGGCGATGGCGGTGTCTTTCCGGCAGGATTGCTGGTGGGCAGCATTGCAGAGGATCCTGGCGGACGCAGACGGCTGCGCCTTGCTGCGGATTACGAACGGTTGGAGTTTCTGCGCGTGCTGCGCGATCATGGCAGCGAGCGGATCGAGACGCCCGGCGACATGATTGCCCCACTGGCACTGCCCGGAGGTGCCACCGCCCCCAAAGCGGCGGAAGAGGAGCGTAGCGATGGCTGAATTGACCCAAGCCCGGCTCTGGTCAATGCGCGCGCTCTTTGCCGCGCTGTGTCTGACGGTGATCTTCTGGCGCTTGCTACCAATCAATTTCCTGCCGCGCGGATGGGCTGGGCCGGA
Source organism: Roseovarius pelagicus (assembly GCF_025639885.1). Taxonomy (NCBI): domain Bacteria; kingdom Pseudomonadati; phylum Pseudomonadota; class Alphaproteobacteria; order Rhodobacterales; family Roseobacteraceae; genus Roseovarius; species Roseovarius pelagicus. Next base: position 1,854,746 of record NZ_CP106738.1, read on the forward strand.
TTTGATCCTGACCCTCGGCTGCGCATGGGTATTGCGGCGGCCAGAGTATGCGCCCGCGTTTCTGATCGCAGTGATGGTACTGCTGGCGGATTTTTTGTTCCAGCGGCCACCCGGGCTTTGGGCGGCGCTGGCCCTGATGGGCACCGAAACGCTAAAGTCACGCGCGCCGGGGTTGCGAGATATGGGGTTTGGTCCCGAATGGCTGACCGTCAGTATCATATTGGTCATGTTGACACTGGCAGAGCGGCTGACGCTGGCCATCCTGCTGGTCGATCAGGCACCACTCGGCCTGAGCCTGATGCAGTTGATTGGCACAATTCTGGCCTATCCGCTTGTTGTACTGGCATCGTCCCTCCTTTTGGGGGTGCGCAAGATCAAACCGGGTGAACTGGACAGCATGAGGCAGCGCGCATGAGACGTCCGGGACGCGAAACGATCCTCAGTCACAAACGGATCAGCCGCCGGGGTTTGATTCTCGGGGCGGGACAGGCCGGATTTCTGGGGCTGCTGGGCTGGCGCATGCGTTACCTTCAGGTCGAGGAAGCAGATCAATTCCGGCTTCTGGCCGAAGAGAACCGGATCAAGATTCGTCTGATCCCGCCTGCTCGTGGGGAGATTTTCGACCGCAATGGTCGGGTTGTGGCCGAAAACGTCCCATCCTACCGGATTATGATGGAGCGTGAAGAAGCCGGAGACGTCGAGGCAATCATTGCCCGGCTGTCACAACTGATTGAGCTTGACCCGGATGAATTGAACCGCGCGCGCGAAGAAATGCGACGTTCGGCCCTGCATCCCGTCACCATCGCCGACCGCGTAAGCTGGGAGGCACTGAGCCGTGTCGCGGTCAACGCACCCGCACTCCCCGGTGTGCGACCCGAAGTGGGTCTGTCACGCCGTTATCCGCTGCGCGACGAATATGCGCATCTGGTCGGCTATGTCGGCCCAGTCAGCGACTATGATCTCGAAAAGATCGACGCTCCCGATCAACTGTTGCTGATCCCGCGTTTTCAGATCGGCAAGGTCGGGCTGGAAAAGCAGCGCGAGGACATGCTGCGCGGCAAGGCTGGCACAAAGCGGGTCGAGCAAAATGCTGCAGGGCGCGTCATGCGCGAACTCAGCCGCCGCGAAGGCCAGCCGGGTAAAGATATCCAGATCACCACCGACAGCGCGTTGCAATCCTATGTTCATGCCCGCCTCAGCGGTGAAAGCGCCGCTGCGGTGGTAATTGACTGCGAGACCGGGGATATTCTGGCCAGCGTTTCTGCGCCCGGTTTTGATTCCAACCTGTTCGTGCGGGGCATTTCGGTCGCTGATTATCAGGCGCTACTCGATAACAAGTATCGCCCCCTGCCAAACAAGGCAGTGCAAGGTGTCTATCCGCCCGGATCCACCTTCAAAATGGTTACAGCGCTGGCGGCGATGGAGGACGGGCAGGCGCAGCCGGATGATACCGTCTATTGTCCTGGTCACCTTGAGGTCAGCGGTCGCAAGTTCCACTGCTGGAAACGTGCGGGGCATGGCAATGTCGATCTGCAACGAGCATTGCGTGAAAGTTGCGATGTCTATTTTTACGAAATGGCGCTGCGAACAGGGATCGAAAAGATCACGGCAATGGCAAACCGCCTTGGCCTCGGGGTGCAGCATGATCTGCCGATGACAAGCGTTGCGCAGGGCCTGATGCCAACCAAGGACTGGAAACGCAGCGCCCGTGGGCAGGAGTGGGTGATTGGCGACAGTGTGAACTCGTCCATCGGCCAAGGCTTCACGCTGGCCTCACCTCTGCAACTGGCCGTGATGACTGCGCGCATTGCGACAGGCCGAACCGTTGACCCTAGGCTGATCAAATCCATCGATGGCATCGAAACCCCTACCGGACGCGGTGATTCACTGGGCCTGAACGAAAACAACCTGCGTCAAATTCGCCGCGCGATGTTCGAGGTTTCCAATAATCGCCGTGGCACGGCCTATCGCAGTCGTATCGTTGAGGATGCATTTCGCATGGCCGGCAAAACTGGCACCAGTCAGGTCCGCAACATCACAGCCGCAGAACGGGCCGCTGGCGTCGTGCGCAACGAAGATTTGCCGTGGGAGCGGCGTGATCATGCGCTCTTTGTCAATTTCGCGCCGTTCGACGCACCAAAAATCGCTGTGTCGGTCGTGGTCGAGCATGGTGGTGGCGGATCCACCGCAGCAGCACCGATTGCGCGTGATATCACGCTACAGGCGCTCTATGGTAAGGATCCACCGTTAGAGGCCTACCCAAGCAGTGACCGCCCACGCATTCGGACGCAGCAAGAGAAATTGCGCGAAGATCAATTGAGCCGGGCCGAGACAAACGGGGATCGGGCGTGAGTTATCTAGAATATACCGTAAAGACCGTCCCGACCGGCCCACGCAAGATCCTCTATGTAAACTGGCCGCTTGCGCTGTTGCTTACCGCCGTCGCTTGTGTCGGATTTCTGATGCTCTATTCGGTCGCGGGCGGGTCATATACCCCGTGGACCGCTGCACAGATGAAACGTTTCGCCGTCGGGTTCGTCTTGATGATGAGCGTCGCAATGGTGCCGATCTGGTTCTGGCGCAACATCTCTGCCGTAGCTTATGCCGTTTCACTGGGGTTGCTGATAGCGGTCGAATTTTTCGGCAGCATCGGCATGGGGGCGCAACGGTGGATCGACCTTGGGTTCATGCGCCTGCAACCCTCCGAGTTGATGAAGATTACCTTGGTGATGCTGCTTGCCGGTTACTATGATTGGCTGCCTCTGGGGCGTACCTCTCGACCCCTTTGGGTGATCATCCCGGTCATCCTGATCATGGTGCCCGTCTATCTGGTGCTGAAACAGCCTGATCTGGGCACATCGATCCTGCTGATTGCCGCAGGGGGAATCATGATGTTTCTGGCGGGTGTGCATTGGGCCTATTTCGCCGCCGTCGCGGCGGCAGGAATCGGGTTGGTAACGGCGGTGTTCAAGAGCCGTGACACCGACTGGCAATTGCTGGCCAACTATCAGTTCCGCCGGATCGACACATTCCTCGACCCTTCCAGTGATCCGTTGGGGGCCGGGTATCACATCACACAATCCAAGATCGCGCTCGGCTCCGGCGGCTGGACCGGGCGCGGATTCATGCAAGGCACACAGTCGCGGCTGAACTTCTTGCCCGAAAAACATACCGATTTCATCTTCACCACGCTGGCAGAAGAATTCGGCTTTATCGGCGCGTTCTCCCTGTTGGGGCTTTATGCGTTGATCATCATCTTTTGTATCGCCTCCGCTTTGGCCAATCGCGACCGGTTTTCATCGCTGTTGACCCTTGGAATCGCGGCCACCTTCTTTTTGTTCTTTGCAGTCAACATGTCGATGGTCATGGGGTTGGCCCCGGTGGTCGGGGTCCCGCTGCCACTGGTCAGCTATGGCGGTTCGGCGATGCTTATCCTGCTTCTTGGCTTTGGCATGGTCCAAAGCGCCCATGTCCACAGACCAAGGTAAATCACCACGATGCCCACTAATGTCCTTTTTGCCGCCAAACCCGAACGCTGGCCAATGTACGAGGCACCGCTGAACGCGGCGTTTGCAGAGGTTGGGATCGAGGCCCATCTCGCGACGGACATCACCGCCGAACTGGTCGATTACATCGTCTATGCCCCCAACAGTACGGTGCAGGATTTTACGCCCTACACGCGCGCCAAGGCCGTGCTCACCCTTTGGGCCGGGGTGGAGGATGTGGTAGGCAACCAGACCCTGACGCAGCCGTTGGCGCGCATGGTTGATGACGGGCTGGCGCAAGGCATGGTCGAATGGGTGACAGGGCATGTGCTGCGGCACCATTTGGGGATAGACACCTATATTCACGGACAGGACGGCGAGTGGCGGAAATTAACCCCGCCGCTGGCATATGACCGGCCGGTGACAATTCTCGGCCTTGGGGAATTAGGCGCCGCGTGCGCGCAGGCATTGGCACGGCTCGGCTTTCCGGTGACGGGCTGGAGCCGATCAGAAAAATCCGTAGACGGCGTGACGTGCCTGCATGGTCCGGATGGCCTGCACCGGGCGCTCGGCTCGGCAGAGATTGTCGTGCTGCTGTTGCCCCAGACGCCCGGGACCGAAAACTTGCTGAACGCAGAAACCCTGCCATTGTTACCGCGCGGCGCGGTGATCGTGAACCCCGGACGCGGACCACTTATCCATGACGACGCGCTGCTGGCGGCCTTGGACAGCGGGCAGATCGGACATGCGACACTTGATGTATTTCGGGTTGAACCGTTGCCGGCGGGTCATCCTTACTGGAATCATCCCAGCGTCACGGTAACGCCCCACATCGCATCCGAAACCAGACCCCAAACTGCCTCTCGCGTGATTGCAGAGAACATCCGCCGGGGCGAAGCGGGCGAACCTTTCCTCTATCTCGTGGATCGCAAAGCCGGGTATTGACTCCGCGCATATCGGTCGGTCATTTCAAGATTGGCGGTCGGTCCGGGTTGGTACCGGGTGCGGCAGGGGTCGGGCGTTCCTGCGTTTCAGGCTTTGGCAAATCAAACCGCAGACCGACGCGCGCCAGCCGTGCCGACACTTCGTCATGCGACGCAACGAAGCCCACATCCAATGCCCCGGCTTCGATCCCGGAGAACACCAGCGCCTCGGAAATCGCCTGCACCAGCGCGGGCTCAGCTCCAGGCACGGCATCGACAAACGCCAGCAAATGCCCCTGCCCCGCGCCCGAAATCTGTAGACCCGCCAGATAGGCCGAATGCGCAAGCCCTCCAGTACGTGCAAGCGTGGCATCAAGCGCGGTCAGCAAAGCCTCTGGCAGGTCGCCGGGCGCGCCCACGGCCTCGGCCCGAACGTCAATCTGATCCGGTGCAGGCGCGTCTAATGTTTCGGCCAGCCATGTAACCGCGTCGGGCGGGATCAGAATAGACGATGACGCCACTTCCAGATTGACCCCTAATCCGATCTGCTGCGCAGCGAGCATCACCACCAGAACCCGTCCGGGCAAAGCGGCGAAGGGTGTGGTCCCCGGAGCAAACTCTGCCAATCTATCGGCGCTATCAAACACCAATGCATACTGCCCGTCCTCGACGGCAAACAGTTGCGGCGTGATCTGCGTCCCCTGTGCCTCGGTTTCGAGCAACAGGAAGAGCTCGGTGTCCGCCAGCAAATGGTAAAACGCCATACGAGGGCCAGCCGCCTCCGGCGTGGCCTGCATCGCGGCATGCGCAGTGTCGAGTGGTGTTTCATTCATCGTGCATCACTTCTTTGACCCGGGTACGCAGGGCCGGGATCAGCTCTGCTTCGAACCACGGATTTTTCCTTAGCCAATGCGTGTTACGCCATGACGGGTGCGGTAACACAAATGTGCCCGGCGCATGATCGCGCCAGCCGCGCACGGTATCGGTGACGGTGCCTGCCTTGTCCAGATGGTGTTTTTGCGCATATCCGCCCACCAGAATCCGTAGCTGCACACGGCTCAGGCAATCCATCACCCGATCATGCCATGTGCGGCGGCAGATGGCGGGCGGCGGCAGGTCAGCGCCCTTGGAATCATACCCCGGAAAGCAGAAGGCCATCGGCACGATCGCCACGCGGGTTCGGTCATAGAACTGATCCGGCGTCAGCCCGAGCCAATCGCGCAGTCGGTCGCCCGATGGATCGTCAAACGGCACACCCGATTTATGCACCCGCATCCCCGGTGCCTGCCCAGCGATCAGTATGCGCGCGCCGGGTGCGAACCACGCAACCGGGCGCGGCGCATGGCCTGTGGCCGTTTGTGCGAAACGATCGGCGCAGAGGCGGCAATCGGCGATGTCCTGTACCAGATTGGGCATGTGTCCTGATCGCCGGCGTCAGATCGCCGACCGGCGACATGCGCACTGGTCATTGCCTGTGTTGTTGTTACGATCCATCGGGTCGCCCTCCTGCTTTGGGACGCAAACAGCCTAGGCGGATTTTCAACAGGTTCAACCGTCCGGCAGGCTGCGCGCAGTTCATTTCGATAAAACTCGAAATAAGACTTGCGCCGGGCAAATCATTTTCATATTTCTAGAATCATGAAAATGATAGAACCCCACCCCCCCGAACTGACCCGCGCGGCAGCCACCTTTGCCGCATTGGGTAGTGAGCAACGTCTGATGGTGCTGAATGCACTGGTGCGTGCAGGCCCCGATGGGCTGAGCATCGGTGAGTTGGGCACGCGAACTGGCGTGAGCGGATCAACCCTGACACATCACATGAAAATCCTGTCACTGGCCGGTCTTGTCGCCCAAGAGCGCAAGGGGCGCAGCATCATCTGTGCCGCTGTCGCCTATGACGAACTGCGCCACCTTTCCGACTTCCTGTTGCGCGAATGCTGCGCAGACGTCCCTGAATCCCAACGAGGTCACGAACATGGCTGATATAGCTTCCCCTTCTCCGCGCCCGTCACTCTGGTCGCGTATCGGCAAAGTCTGGATCACGATGGCGTTGATCCTGGCTGTGGTTTGGGTGCTGGATCCACCACAACTCTGGCCGACGATCACATTCACCGCGAATGCGCTGCTGCACACCGCGCCCTTCATCGCCTTTGCCGTCTTTGCCGTGGCCTATCTCAAGGCGACCGGTGCCGAACGGTTGGTGGCAAAGGTGTTTCAGGGCAATCAGGTCCGCATGATTTTCATGGCCGCGCTAATGGGCGGGCTGTCCCCATTCTGTAGTTGCGAGGTGATCCCGTTCATCGCGGCGATGCTGGCGCTCGGTGCGCCGTTGGGGGCTGTCATGGCCTTTTGGCTGGCCTCCCCACTGATGGACCCGGCGATGTTTGCCATCACCAGCGGCACGCTCGGTTGGGAGTTTGCTGCGGCCAAGGCTGTGGCAGCTGTGGGGGTCGGCCTCTTTGGTGGCTTTGCGACCATGCTGACGGCACGTAGCGTGATCTTTGCCGAACCACTGAGAGAGAAACCGCAGATCGGCGGGTGCTGCGGGTCGAAAAGACCCTATGAAGGTGCGCCAGTCTGGCGGTTCTGGACCGAGGCGGATCGTCGAGACACTTTCCGCGCCACTGGTCTGGAAAACGCCGCGTTCCTGCTGAAATGGCTGACACTGGCATACATGATCGAGGCACTGATGCTGACCTATGTACCGGCTGATATGGTGGCTGGCGTGCTGGGCGGGTCCGGAATTGGCCCGATTATCCTCGGCGCATTGGTCGGGGCGCCTGCTTATCTTAACGGCTATGCTGCCGTGCCTTTAATTGACGCACTGCTGGCGCAAGGGATGAGCAACGGTGCCGCGATGAGCTTTGTCATCGCTGGCGGGGTTAGCTGTATACCTGCCGCGATTGCCGTCTGGGCATTGGTCAAACCACGGATATTCATTGCCTATCTGGGGTTTGCCTTTGTCGGGGCCGTGTTGGCGGGGCTTGCATGGCAGGCCATTGCCTGACGGGGGTTAGCCGCGAAAAGGCACACGTTAGGCGGGTAAATTTCCACATCACCCTCAAAACCGGCGCACATGCGCCGGTTTTTTTCTGCGCAGAGCATAATTTTGCCTTGATATCCTGTATAACGGTGACCTGATCCGCCATACTGGGCGAAATGAGGTTATCGCCACATAAATAAACCCCCGTTAAGAAGAGGGTGTGGGCAGCGTCGGAGCAAAGGAATGCTCGAATTTGAAAACGTCAGCAAGTCCTTCTGGACGGGCACACAGCGCAAGGTGATCCTTGATCGCGTCTCCTTTCGTGTGGAACTGGGCAAAAGCATGGGAATCCTTGCGCCCAACGGCACCGGCAAGACGACGCTGATCAACATGATGGCCGGGCTGGAAAAGCCTGACGAAGGCGACATTCGTCGAAACTGCCGCATCAGTTTCCCTCTTGGGTTCATGGGCGGGGTTATCGGCAAGATTTCGGCGATGGAAAACAGCCGGTATATCGCGCGGCTCTATGGCCTCGACCCCGATTACGTCGAGGCATTCTGCCGATGGATGTGTAATTTGGGAGAATATTTTGACCAGCCGCTGGGCACATATAGCTCGGGCATGAAGGCACGCTTTACCTTCGCGCTGATGCTGGCACTCGATTTTGACATTTATCTGATCGACGAGGGCATGCCCAATTCGACCGATGTGGAGTTCAATCGAAAGGCGGGCGAAATCCTGAAAGAGCGGCTGCGCACGACAACGGTCGTGATTGTCTCGCATCAGGCCAAGACGCTGGAAAAATTTGCGACCTCTGCCGCCGTGTTGATGGGTGGGCAGCTGTATATGTTTGATACCTTGGAAGAGGCAAAGCAACTCTATGACTACGAAACCCAAGGCTAGAAAATTCCGCATCAAGCGGTCCCCGACCGCTGCGCACCCTCAGGAAACCGCCCCGCAGGCACCTGAGGCAGTTGAATCGCGTCAAGCCGCGGCACCTCAGGCACAGGCGCCTCAGGCGGCAGCGCCACCTCAGGCACGTACTGGCGAAGTCAGCTCGCCCCAAGAGGTCAGCACAGGTCAGACTATCGACGAGATACGCCAAGAGGGTCTGACAGGTCGCCAATTACGCATGGCACGCCGCGTGGCACAGAAACACGGTCTGGCACCTACATCCGATTTCGACGCGGTGCGGCTGTTGCGTGCCAAGGGGATCGACCCATTTCAGCGCGCCAACATTCTGGAACTGGTGACCGCAGACAAAACCCCGGCGCATGCCGAGGGTCGAGACGTCGCCAAACCCAAGGTCCAACTGCCGCAGACTGTACCCACAGGCGCGCAGACCCTGCCATCGACTGAGTTGAGCCCAGCAGATCGTCGCAGCGAAGAAATCATGCGCATCCAGCGCGATATCGGCAAACGTCGCCGCCGCAAGCTGATGTTGTTGTTGTCTCGGCTGACGGCCTTTGTGCTGCTGCCGACGATGGTGGCCGGGTATTACTATTACGCCATTGCGACTCCGATGTATTCAACCAAATCCGAATTCCTGATCCTGTCGGCCGATGGCAGCGGGGGCGGTGGCGGCGGATTGGGTGGTCTGTTGCCCAGCCAGTTTGCTACCGGGCAGGATGCAATCGCGACACAATCCTACCTGTTGTCCAAAGACGCGATGCTGCGGCTTGATGCAGATGTCCATTTTCGCGATCATTTCAGCCAGCCTTGGATCGACCCGATCCAACGCCTGCACCCCAACGCCAGCAATGAAAAGGCCTATAAGGTTTACAAGAAGTTCGTGAAGATCGGCTATGATCCGACCGAAGGCGTGCTGCGCATGGAGGTGGCCACCGCCGATCCGGAAAAAAGCGCCGAATTTTCGGAAAAACTGATCGCTTATGCTGAAAACCGGGTTGATGAATTGAGCCAGCGCAAACGGCAGGACGGGGTGCGCACCGCAATTGAGAGCCTCGATCAGGCCAAGGCCGAACGACGCGCAGCGCAAGAGCGCATGGTCACTCTACAAGAGGGCAGCGTCCTCGATCCCGAGGGCGAGATCGGCAACATCCGGCAGTTGATCGGCAATGTCGAACTACAATTGCAGGAAAAGCAGCTGGCCCTGAACACCCAGTTGAACAACTCGCGCCCAAACCGCGCCAAGGTACAGGCGCTAACCAGCGAAATCGAAGTGTTGCAAGTCGAGCTGGACAAACAAAAAGCGCGCCTGACGCAAGCGACGGGCGGGCAGACATCGCTGGCATCACAGACCGCGGAAATCCAGATGGCGCAGGCCGATCTGGCTACGGCAGATTTGGTGTTGCAATCGGCATTGGAAAACAAACGTCAGGCCGAGATTCAGGCCAACAAGCAGGTGCGTTACCTGACAGTCAGCGTGCGACCCGTGGCATCGCAAGACGCATCGTTTCCGCGGGCGTTCGAGAATACGATCCTCGCATTCCTGATCTTTGCTGGTATGTATCTGATGATCTCGCTTACGGCGTCAATTTTAAGAGAACAGGTATCATCCTGATATGACCACTGTAGAATTTCGCGGTCTACGCGTCGGGAACGATCAACCGCTGACCATTATCGCCGGACCATGCCAACTGGAATCGACCGATCACGCCCAGATGATCGCAGGCCAGATGCAAGAAGTCTGCCGCAGTGCGGGCGCGCAGTTCGTCTTTAAGGGGTCGTTCGACAAGGCTAACCGCACCTCAATGAGCGGCAAGCGCGGCCTTGGCGTCGACGAAGGGCTAAAGGTGATGCACGCGGTCAAGGACGCGCTGGATGTGCCCGTCCTGACCGATGTCCACCTGCCTGACCAATGCGCCCCGGTGGCAGAGGTCTGCGACGTGCTGCAAATCCCTGCATTTTTGTGCCGTCAAACTGACCTGTTGATCGCGGCGGGCGAAACCGGCGCAGTCATCAATGTAAAAAAGGGGCAGTTTCTGGCCCCTTGGGATATGCCGAATGTCATTTCCAAGATCGAAAGCACCGGAAACACCCGTATCCTGCTGACCGAACGCGGCACATCCTTTGGCTATAACACCCTCGTCGCCGACATGCGGTCCCTGCCGCAGATGGCACAGACCGGCTATCCCGTCGTCATGGACGCGACGCATTCCGTGCAGCAACCCGGCGGTATGGGCGGCAGCAGTGGCGGTCAACGTGAGTTCGCTCCTGTGATGGCCCGCGCTGCGGTATCTCTGGGCATCGCTGCCGTGTTCATCGAAACCCACGAAGCGCCAGACACCGCCCCCTCGGACGGTCCCAACATGATCCCACTGGACCGGATGGACGCGCTGATTACATCGCTGATGGCGTTTGACCGGCTTGCTAAATCCGACCCCATGCAACTACAGAAGTAAGGAATTGCCGGTGATCAAACCTGCCCCTACCGTCACCCCCAACACCTGGGAATTCCTGCGCGACCCGATGATCGCACCCACCGGTTTCCGCGAATATGACGCACGCTGGCAGTACCCCGAGGCGATCAATCTGCCCGGCATCACCGCGCTTGGGCTGGGTCTGGGCACCCAGATGCGGCGACGCGGGATCGAACCGGTGATCGCCGTCGGCAACGACTATCGGGACTATTCGCTGTCGATCAAAAATGCGCTGATGCTTGGGCTGATGCAGGCAGGCATCCACGTTAAGGATATCGGCCCGGCGTTATCGCCAATGGCCTATTTCGCACAGTTCCATCTGGATGCACCCGCCGTGGCCATGGTCACGGCATCGCATAATCCCAACGGCTGGACCGGCGTGAAGATGGGCTTTGAACGTCCGTTGACCCACGGCCCCGATGAGATGGCCGAGTTGCGCGATATCGTACTGGAGGGACAAGGCCAATCGCACGAGGGTGGGCGCTATGAATTCGTCCCCGGCGTGCGCGAGGCCTATCTCGATGACCTCGTCGGCGATTTCAAAATGACCCGCAAGCTGAAGGTTGTCTGCGCCACCGGCAATGGCACCGCATCCGCATTTGCACCCGAACTGTTCAACCGGCTGGGTGTCGAGGTCGTGCCGTCGCATAACGCACTCGACTATACCTTTCCACACTACAACCCGAACCCTGAAGCGATGGAAATGCTCCGCGACATGAGCGCATCGGTCAAAGCATCGGGTGCCGATTTCGCCCTTGGCTTTGACGGTGACGGCGACCGTTGCGGCGTGGTGGACGATGAGGGAGAAGAGATTTTTGCCGACAAGGTTGGTGTGATCATGGCGCGGGATTTTGCCCGCCTTTATCCCGGCAGCACTTTTGTCGCAGATGTCAAATCCACCGGGCTCTTTGCGTCCGACCCGGAACTTCAGGCGCATGGGGCCAAGGCCGATTACTGGAAAACCGGTCATAGCCACATGAAACGGCGGGTCAAGGAAATCGGCGCGCTGGCGGGTTTTGAAAAATCCGGCCATTATTTTCTCGCCGAACCTGTGGGCCGTGGATACGATTGCGGCCTGCGCGTGGCTGTCGAAATTTGCAAGCTGATGGATCGCAACCCGGATAAATCCATGTCCGACCTGCGCCGTGCCTTGCCAGTGACATATGCCACGCCCACCATGTCGCCCTATTGTGCCGATACCGAAAAATACGACGTACTGGAGCGGCTGGTGTCCAAGCTGGTCGCCAAACACGATGCGGGCGAAACACTCGCCGGTCGCGCCATCGCGCAAGTTGTCACCGTCAACGGCGCACGCGTCATCCTCGACAATGGCAGTTGGGGTCTTGTTCGGGCGTCGTCGAATACGCCAAATCTGGTCGTGGTCTGCGAGAGCAGCGACAGCGAGGCAGAAATGCGGGCGATTTTTGCCGATATCGATGCCGTGATCCGGACCGAGCCATCCGTCGGAGACTATGATCAGACGATCTGACCTCTGAGCCGCCAGTTTCGCTGGAACGCCCTCGGTCACCCCGGTAGGGTCTGCGCATGACCCAGACCGCGCTTACATATTCCGAAGATCAGGCCGAAGCCCATGATCGTATTGTCGAGGCTTTGCGTGGCGCGGGCGTCGACCTGGAAAACGGCACGTTACTCCCCCCGAAAGAGGGCAAACAGAGCGTTCTGGCCGTCATCGGAAAGGCGGGTTCCGGCAAAACGTTGCTTTTGGCAGAACTCTACCGCGCGATGGAACAGGCCGGGGTTGATATCGTCTCGGGCGATTACGAAAGCCGCAAACGTCGCGATAAGCGCACGCTTGCGATCCTCGCCCCTACAAACAAAGCCGCCAGCGTCCTGCGCATGCGTGGCGTACCTGCGACCACCATCCACCGCATTCTCTATACCCCGGTCTACGATCCCGAATACGAAAAGATCGCCGAATGGTTGGCCGGAAATGGTGAGCGCCCTGAGATCGAGGGACTGACCGACGTGGCGCTGGATCGCGCCCACGCGTTCTATCAAACCAACAAATCTATTCCCGGTGCCTTGGCGGCGGCGGGGCTGCGCGGCAGTGATTTTATCACTGGCTGGAAACGCCGGGAGGAGCCACTCGATATCGGCTTTGTCGACGAGGCCAGCATGCTGGACGAACGCCAGATGGACGACCTGAAAGAGATTTTTCCAACGCTCCTGCTCTTTGGCGATCCCGCGCAGTTGGCTCCGGTCAATCAATCCGGTGCGATGGTTTTTGAGACATTGCCCGCCCCGGCCAAGCTGGAATTGCACCGCATACACCGACAGGACGCGGATAACCCCATCCTTGATCTGGCTCATGCGCTGGCTGATCCGGCGCTGGAGTTTTCTGACTTCGAACGCATGGTCGAAGAAAAATCACGCGTGGACGACCGTGTTCAGTTCGCCCAACGCGTCGAAGTCGACTTGATGGCACGCTCCCCGGTTCTGGTCTGGCGCAACGCCACGCGCATCCGGCTGATCACCGCATTCCGCGCCGTGCATGGCGCACCCGACACGGCACTGCTGGAGGGCGAGCCGCTGATCTGTGATGGGATCGAATTGCCGCTCAAGCACCGCAAGAAACGGCTCGATCTAGAGGCGCGCGGCCTGATCAAAGGCGCTCAGGTGATATACCTCGGGCCGGGTCGCAAACCAGGGTTTTCACGGCTGCATGTGATCGGTGCCGAAGACCCACAAGTGAGCGCCGCTAGCATTGTGAAAATCGAAAAGCCGGACGAAGAGGAACCCTTCATCCCCTTCGCGGCCAATATGGGTGCCACCTTTCTGCACGGCGCTGCGGTCACGATTCACAAGGCGCAGGGCAGCCAGTGGGAAACAGTGCAGGTCTTTGCGCCTGATCTCTATGTCGCTGCCCGCATGGGCCGGGTAGAGGCGGGCCAACCCCTGTGGAAGCGGCTGGCCTACGTTGCCATCACCCGCGCGCAGGAACGGCTGTGCTGGGTTGTGCGCAATCGTCTGTCCAAGCCCGAACACGCGCTGCGCGTCGACGACCTGCGCAGTGCGCCCGCCCCCCTCACCCTCGAAGCGGAGACACTGGAATGAAATCCATCCTGATCACCGGCGCCAGTTCCGGCATTGGACGCGCCACCGCCGATACCTTTTTGCAGGCTGGATGGCGCGTAGGACTGATCGCACGCCGCGCCGATCGGCTGCACGACATCGCTCAGGGTAATGCCCGCGCGATCCCCTTGCCCACGGACGTGACCGACCTCGACGCCATGAAAGAAGCGTTTGCGACCTTCCTGCAAACAGCCGGACGGCTGGATGTGTTGTTCAACAACGCCGGCACGTTCGGTCCCTCCGGCACCATCGACGAAATCCCGCTCGCCGGTTTCGACGAGGTTATCAGCGTCAACATTCGCGGCATGTTCATAGCGGCACAGCTCGCCTTTGCGCATATGCGGGCACAGGATCCGCAGGGCGGCCGGATCATCAATAACGGCTCGCTTTCGGCCCATAACCCGCGCCCCGGATCAATCTGTTACACCACCAGCAAACACGCGATCACCGGCATGACGCGATCCCTGTCATTGGACGGGCGGCCCTATGACATCGCCTGCGGGCAAATCGACATCGGCAACGCAAGAACAGAGCTGGTGGATGATCTGAACGCCCGCGCGCAGGCCGCCAATCCCGACGCCCCACTGATGCCGATGATGGATGTTCAGGACGCGGCTCGCTCGGTTCTGCACATGGCACAGATGCCACCCGGCGCGAACGTCCAGTTCATGACCGTGATGGCGACCAAGATGCCGTATATCGGGCGCGGTTGATCTAAACCTGCACCTTCTGGCAATGAATATCCCTGCCCGAGGCCCCGGCTGACAGCACGCGCACCCTATCTCTTTGCCCCGAACGGCTGCTGCATGCGTCAGAAAATTTGCAGAGTTTTCTCAGCCCTGACGCAACATGCGGAACGCGGCAGAGGCCCCCCAGCCTGCGGCGATGGCGATGGCCAGCGACATCAACCCGTAGAGCATCGACTGCTCGCGTGACAATGCGAACAGCCATCGCTCCATCCCGACCTTGCGCACGTCGATCACCGTTTCATACTGTGACACGACCTGCCCCGCACGGGTTAGGAATATCCTGGTGGTGTAGTCGCCTTCGGTCAGGTTCGCAGGCAACTTTACCGACGTCTGAAAGAGCGTGTCTTCTCGCAACTCCACTGCTCCTTCGTTGACCTTGTACGCGTTCTGCGCCTTGCGAATACGGATGACCGCATCCGTAAAACTTTGCGCATCCTTGACGTTGCTGGGCGCGCCCACTGACCGGATCGCGCGCGGGATCGAAATCCGGTGGCGCAGATCCTCGACATTCGACAATACATCCGACCATGGGCCACTTGTCGCCACCGCGTAAAAGCTGGGTGCCGCGTCCACTTCTACCGCATCAACATTGACCCAGATGCCAAACCGCCGTTCCTTGCGCCGCACGTTTAGTGACTGGGATGGGCCTGCAATGGTAACCACGACACCCAAATTGCCCTCTGGCATTGCACTCTCGCGCCGGATCGCGCCAAAGAGCAGAATCTCGGACCCATCAAACGTAGTGTTGATCTCGACCTGGTTCTTGCTGAGGCCCAACACGACATCCTCTGCCGCCTTGGCCGGCAACGTGACAAGCGTCAGTAGTATGAGTGCAATCCTGAACATCAGTGTCCCACCGCGGCGCCGATTGAATACAGCTCAGCAGGCTCGATCAGCAGATCCAGCCCCAGCTTGGCGCAGACCACCAGCACCATGATCGCCAGCAGAATACGCAACTGTTCCGCTTTCATCCGTGTGCCGATCACAGTGCCGATTTGTGCCCCGATGACCCCCCCGACCAGCAGCAGAACCGCAAGAACCACATCAACGGTATAGTTGGTAGTGGCGTGCAGCATCGTGGTAAACGCAGTGACAAAGATGATCTGAAACAGCGACGTACCGACAACGACCTTAGTCGGCATGCCCAACAGATAGATCATTGCAGGCACCATGATGAACCCGCCGCCAACACCCATGATCGCCGCCAGAACCCCCACGGCAACCCCAACCAAAAGCGGCGGTATGACGCTGATATACAGGCCCGACGTCCGAAACCGCATTTTGAAGGGTAGCTTGTGAATCCAGCTGTGCTTCTTGCGCTTGGCCGGTGGACCACCTGCGCGGGATTTCCGGATCGCGCGTAGGCTTTCGATGAACATCATGCCGCCGATGATCCCAAGGAACACCACATAGCAAAGCTTGACCAGCAGATCGACCTGACCCTGGGCCTTGAGGTAGTTAAAGACGACGACACCCAATGCAGCACCGGCCAGACCGCCGATCAGCAGCACCGTGCCCATCCTCAGATCGACAGTTCTACGCCGGAAATGCGCCAGCACACCAGAAAAGGACGAGGCGACAATCTGGTTTGCCTCGGTGGCGACGGCAACGGCAGGGGGAATTCCGATGAAAAACAGCAGCGGTGTCATTAGGAACCCGCCACCAACGCCGAACATCCCCGACAATACACCAACCATGCCACCAAGCCCGAGAAGCAGGAAAGCATTGACCGATACTTCGGCGATGGGCAGGTAGATATACATAATATCTGTTAGCGCCATGCCCCGCGCCTTGGCAAGCGTGCCGGGTCGCTCAAACCCGGTGGATGTATCACTTTTTTCGCTTTGGACTTATGACCGGGCCAATTTGGGCATATGAACGTGCGTGTCAGCGTTCTTTGACATATGGCTCGCCACCGGCACGCGGCGGGATCGCCTTGCCAACAAAACCAGCAAGGATCACAACCGTCAGGATGTAGGGCAACGCGTCCATGAATTGTACCGGGATCACTAGCCCTCCGATATCAATGTTCTGATAGCGCAGTGCAATGGCTTGCAAGAAGCCGAACAGTAGCGTCGCATAGAGCGCATACCACGGTCGCCACTTGGCAAAGATCAACGCGGCGAGTGCAATATAGCCACGCCCGGCGGTCATGTCCTTAACGAACCCGGCCTGTAACGCAGTCGCCAGATAGGCACCGGCAATCCCGCACAGCACTGCGCAGATGGTAACGGCGGCATAGCGGATGCCGATTACCGACACCCCTGCGGTATCCACCGCCGCCGGATTTTCACCCACCGCGCGCAAACGCAGTCCAAATCGTGTCCGAAACAGCACCCACCACGTAAGCGGGACGCAAAGGAACGCAATATAGACCGGCAGCGTATGCCCCGAAATCAGCCCGTGATAAATTGGCCCGAGGATCGGCACGTCTTGCAATGTGTCGGCCAGTGGTAATGTGATCGGCGAAAACCGCGCTTCGACAGGGAGCGACCGTGTCCGCCCACCCTCGGCAAACCAATCCTGCGCGATCAAAACTGTAAGGCCCGCCGCAAGGAAGTTGATCGCCACGCCGGAAATCAGTTGATTTCCGCGAAACGTGATCGACGCCAGCCCATGCAGCAATCCCAGTGCGATTGAGGACGCGATGCCAGACAATAGGCCCAGCCAGACTGACCCAGTCTCCACTGCAACGGCCGCACTAAAGAACGCGGCGATCAGCATCTTGCCCTCGAGCCCGATATCGAAAATCCCCGCGCGTTCACTGAACAGCCCGGCGAGACATGCCAGCAACAGTGGCGTAGCAAGGCGGATCGTGCTGTCGAGTACTTGGAGAACAGTAAGAAAATCCAATCTCAGCCCTCCGACGTGGCCAGCTTGAACGCGGCAAAGGTAAAGAAGCTGCCCAGCGTCAGTTCTACCCATCGACGCGCGCGCGTATAGACCCTCCGAACGGGTGCAGCAGACAGGGCCAGCGCCCATGCGCCGTGACAACTGAACGAGATCAGGAACGCCCCCACCACAAAGAGCGACACGATCCCGATTCCGCCACCTGCGGTCGCGCCGATCGATGCGATCGCGAGCCAGAAAACGATGGCCTTCGGGTTCGTGACCTGTAGCAAGAACCCGGCGACGAAGTGCCGCCACGGCGAACGCGGCACCGCCCCAGCGGCGCGCAATGCGGGCGGGTGCAGCGCCTTGCGGAACGCACCATAGGCAAGCCACAGAAGGTAGGCGGCACCGATCAGCTTCAGCCCCGTCATGGCCCATGCCGCCTGCGACAGGATCAGGCCAACGCCCAACAAGGTCAGGATGTTGATCACCACGCTGCCCATTGCAATCCCCAGAGTTGCGACCATGGCTGGTGCGCGCCCCTGATCCGTCGCGATCCCGATCAACATCGCCACCGATGGGCCGGGTGACGCCGCTCCGATCAGTAAAATCGCATAGGCAGCGATGAAACCGGGCAGGAAAGGCGCGAGGTCAATCATGTATTTCGTCCTTTTCTGATTGCCAGAAACACCCGCTCAATGGGAATGCGAACCATGTTGTCCAACGCGCCGGTAAAGAGGATCACCAGCGCCTGAATGACCACAATCAGTTCGCGTGGGATCGACGTCCATAGCGCCAGTTCACCGCCGCCCTGATACAGAAACCCGAACAGCAGGGCCGCCAGCAAAACCCCAAAGGGATGATTGCGCCCCATCAGCGCCACCGCAATCCCGATGAAACCTGCGCCCTCAACCGCATCCATGACCAGCCGCTCTGCTTCGCCCATGACATTATTGATCGCCATGCAGCCCGCCAAAGCACCCGAGATCATCATCGCAATCACGGTGATACGCACTGGGTTGATGCCAGCGTATTTCGCACCCGTTTCGGAATGGCCCAGCGCGCGTATCTCGTACCCCAGCCGCGTGCGCCAGATCAGCAGCCACACTAGGAAGCAGGCCGCCAACGCAATCAGCAGGCTGACATTGGCTGGGGCCGCCTTGGAAAACGAAATGCCCAAAGGGGCCAGCAGATCATGCAATGTGGGCAAATGGGTCGGCTCGGGGAATTTGGCAGTGGCCGGGTCCATCGCAGTGGGCGGGCGCAACACGTTGACCAACACATAGTTCAGCAAAGCGGCAGCGATAAAGTTGAACATGATCGTGGTTATCACGATATGGCTGCCGCGCTTGGCCTGCAAATAGGCTGGTATCAGCGCCCAGAGCGCACCGAATGCGGCGGATGCCACGATAGCAACGGCCAGTGCGATCGTCCAATGCGGCAAGGGCAGATAGAGACACGCCAGAGCCACACCAAGCCCGCCCAACATTGCTTGACCTTCGCCCCCGATGTTGAACAGGCGTGCGTGAAACGCGACAGCCACAGCAAGACCGGTAAAGAGGAAGTTGGTTGCGTAATAGAGCGTATAACCCCACGCGTATGTGGAGCCCAGCGCGCCTGACACCATCAGCCTGACCGCTGCAACCGGGTCTTCGCCGATGGCGAGGATAACCAACGCCGACAGGATCGCGGCCAGCAGAAGGCTGACCAACGGCACGAGGATCACATCAGCCCAGCCCGGCATCCTATCCATGCGCGACCTCCCGTGTGTCATCGTCGCTGATCCCCGCCATCAGCAGCCCCAGTTCGGTTTCGTCCGTTTCGCCCGGCAGGCGCTCCCCCATGATGCGCCCGTCGAACATCACGGCGATCCGATCCGACAGCGACATGATCTCGTCCAGTTCAACACTGACCAACAAGATCGCCTTGCCAGCATCGCGCAGGGCGATGATCTGCTGATGGATAAATTCGATTGCGCCGATGTCGACACCGCGTGTGGGCTGTCCGATCAACAACAGATCCGGTTCCTGCTCAATCTCACGTGCCAGTACGATCTTTTGCTGGTTGCCACCGCTGAAATTCTTTGCCGACAGTCGCGGGTTGGGCGGGCGCACATCAAAGCGTTCCATCTTGCGCATTGCATCAGTGCGGATCGCAGCGTTATTCATCAAAGGACCACGCCGAATGTCAGGGCGCAGGTGATAGCCAAACACGCTATTTTCCCACGCGGCAAATGGCATGATCAAACCCTCGCGCTGGCGATCCTCAGGAACGTGGCAGATACCGGCGCGGCGCCGGTTCTGGCCATCTGAATTCACCCCGCTGAGCGCCAGAGGCACACCATTCACCCGCACCGTACCGGTGCCCTCGCGCATACCGCCCAGCACTTCCAGCAGTTCGGACTGTCCGTTACCCACGACCCCGGCCAGGCCGAGGATTTCACCTGCTCGCACTGTCAGATCAATGCTTCGCAGCCGCTCGACCCCTTGGCTGTCTGTGACTGTCAGGCCCTCGACCTCCAGCACCGGTGCCCCGGCTTTTGCCGCGGACTTTTCAATCCTCAGCAATACTTTGCGACCAACCATCAGTTCTGCCAGATGCTCGGGACTTGACTCAGAGGTCTTGACCGTGGCTGTCATCTGCCCCTGCCGCATCACACTGACCGTATCTGTAATCTCCATGATCTCGCGTAGCTTGTGCGTAATCAGGATGATCGTCTTGCCCTCGCTGCGCAATCGCCCGAGGATGCGAAACAATTGATCCGCCTCTGATGGCGTCAGCACGCCTGTCGGCTCGTCCAGTATCAGGATCTCTGCCCGCCGATACAATGCCTTGAGGATCTCTACGCGTTGCTGCATGCCCACGCCGATATCCTCAATCTTGGCGTCGGGATCGACATTGAGGCCATACTCCGCTGCCAATTCCTTGAGGCTGTCGCGCGCCTTGGCAAGGCTGGGTTTGAGTAACCTGCCCTCCTCTGCGCCAAGGATAACATTCTCCAGCACGGTAAAATTTTCGACCAGTTTGAAATGCTGGAACACCATGCCGATACCCGCTGCGATGGCGGCCTGACTGTCGGGGATGCTGACCAGCCGCCCGCCGATGTGGATCGTGCCGCGATCTGCCTTATAGAACCCATAAAGGATCGACATCAGGGTGGACTTGCCCGCGCCGTTCTCGCCTATAATCCCATGAATGGTACCGGGCGCGACTCGCAGGCAAATGTCCCGGTTCGCCTGAACCGGACCGAACGACTTGGAAATACCGGTCAGTTCAATCGCCGGGGCAACGTCATGCTGCCCCGGTATTGCATCCTCATCCATGTCGGATCATTGCACCGGGCAGGTGTTGTCCGACATATAGTCATGTACAGACACGGAACCGTCACCGATTGCCGCAGCGGCCGTATCCACGGCTGCTTTCATGTCGTCTGTCACTAGGCTGGCGTTGTTGTCATCCAGCGCATAGGCCACACCATCATTATCGAGCCCCATCACGAAGAATCCTGCTTCCAGATCTTCGCCCGCGCTCATCGCATCATAAACGGCATTGTCGACACGTTTGACCATTGAGGTCAAAACCTTGCCGGGGTGCAGGTGATTCTGGTTGCTGTCCACGCCAATGCTGAGGATCTCCTCATCCGCGGCGGTTTGCAGTACACCGACGCCGGTGCCGCCCGCTGCGGCATAGACCACATCCGCGCCCTGACTGATCTGCGCCTTGGTCAACTCAGATCCCTTGACCGGGTCATTCCAAGCGGCAGGTGTCGTGCCAGTCATGTTCTGGATTACGGTCGCATCGGGCTTGACCGCCTTGACCCCCTGCACATAACCACAGGCAAATTTGCGGATCAGCGGGATGTCCATCCCACCAATGAACCCAACCGTGCCGGTCTCACTGGCCATGGCGGCCAACATGCCCACCAGATAGCTGCCTTCATGTTCGTTAAACACCACCGAGCGGACATTGGGGCTTTCGACCACCATGTCGATAATCGCGAATTTGGTGTCAGGGTATTCCGGCGCGATCTCTCCCAGCGCATCACCGAAGGCAAAACCGACCATCACAATCGGGTTGTTGCCGTTCTCGGCAAAACGACGCAGGGCCTGTTCGCGCTGTGCCGCCGATTGCAGCTCGACCTCGGCATAGCTGCCGCCGGTCTCGTCCGCCCAACGCTGTGCACCGTTGAACGCGCTTTCGTTAAAGGATTTGTCGAACTTACCCCCGAGATCAAAGATCAGGGCCGGTTCGGCGAGCGCGGCACCAGCGCCCAACGCCAATGTAGCCGCCGCACCCAAGAAGTTACGCAGAATCGTCATTATGGAATCTCCCGTTGGTTGTCGCCGCTGAGTGTCGGTCTCAAGGTCCGCCCGCGGTCATTATCGGATCGCCAGATTAGGCCGCAGCCTAGCGGGGGGGTCAACATGATTCGGCATGTGAACGTAGGGTCAGCCGACCTGATCCAGAGGCTTGGTCAGGATCAACGCATCAATCCGCGTGTCATCTGGACGTCGATAATACGCCCCCCGCCGCCCCGTCTCGACATAGTCACAACTGGCGTAGAGCGCCCGCGCCGCCATGTTGTCCTCGGCCACTTCGAGAAACTGCCGCACCGCGCCGCGGTCCCGTAGATCAGTTTCCAATGCCGCGAGGATGCGCCGTGCCGCCCCCTGTCTGCGTTCTGCCGGCAGCGTCGCCAACGTTAGCAGTTCGGCCTCGTCAGCGATCAGCCGCGATAATGAAAAAGACATATGATCTCCGACACAGATCACATGACCCGTGGCCATCAGATCAGCAAATTCTTCTTCGCGCCACGCACGCCCTTGGCCCGCGAACGCCAACGCATGGATGCGCGCCATGTCCGCAGGCAGGATCAATCTAGCAGCACTGGCGGTGCATCCCGCGCCGGGGCCGCATCCGCAGGCTTTAGGTAGAATGGCGCAGCGGGGGATATGTCATGCCCCCGGCGTAGGGCCGCAATACGCGCGATCGCCGATCCCGGCGCGTAGGGCGCAGGAACATGCGGCACGCCCAGACGCGCCGCGATTTCGCTTCCGGCGGACCCGATCGAGACCAGACCGGGTTCGGCTAGGTCGAGCTGCAAATCAGATATCGTCACCAGCGCCGGTGGAACGTTTTGTACCATACCGTGCCCCTGCACATAGGCCTGCCCGCGCGGCGCGGCGATAGAGCCTAGAACTGGCCCGCTGGTGCCGTGCGCCAATGCGTCCAGCAACGTAACGCCGATCACCGGCACCTCAAGCGCGAGTGCCAGACCCCGCATGGCAGACACTGAGATGCGAATGCCGGTAAAATTGCCCGGCCCTGTTCCAACGCCAATAGCGGACAGGTCACGCCATGTGGCGCCGCCACGCACCAGCAGGTCTTGGATAAGCGGAAACAGCGCCTCTGCTTGCCCCTTCGGCATGTCTTGGTAAACGTCAGAAAGAACCTCGCCGCCCTGCAAGAGGACGGCGCTGCAATACGAACCCGAAGTATCTACGCCCAGAACGAGCGGTTCAGACACCAACAGGGCGTACCTCGGTCACTTCGGGAATATAGTGGCGCAGCAGGTTCTCGATGCCCATCTTCAACGTGATGGTCGAGGATGGGCAACCGGCACAGGCACCCTGCATGTGCAGGTAAACAACGCCCCGGTCAAACCCGTGAAAGGTGATGTCGCCGCCATCCTGTGCCACAGCAGGACGCACACGGGTATCCAGCAACTCTTTGATTTGACCAACGATTTCGCCATCTTCCCCGTCATGATCGGCATGACCAGAAGCGGCGTCATTTCCATCGTGCATCACTGGTTGGCCGGATTGGTAATGCTCCATAATCGCGCCCAGAATCGCGGGTTTGATATGGTCCCATTCTACGCTGTCGCCTTTGGTCACAGTCACGAAGTCGGTGCCAAAGAATACGCCCGACACGCCATCAACGGCAAATATCCGCATCGCGAGTGGCGATTTATCCGCCCCTTCAGAGGTGGGGAAATCAGCAGTTCCAACAGGCAGGACGCTTTGGCCCGGCAGGAATTTCAATGTGGCAGGGTTGGGCGTGGATTCGGTCTGGATGAACATGTGATCAGTCCTTTTGTGCGTAGTTTCGATATGCGCGCACAGCGCCGCAGAGTCAAGGTTTGGAACGATTCTAAACTAGCGCCAAATCGGCGCACTCACTCGGGCTGTGAGCCTTCCAGCGCCTGCAGAGGCCCGATTATGCCGCCCAACAACCCTGCTCCCTCACACTCTTCTGGCCAACAGTATCCCCGTCGGAGGTTAGAAAATTCGCAGAGTTCTCTCTCGGTGCGGTCAGGTGATCGCCTCTAAACGCTCTTTGCTCAGATCACCGGGCACGATGGTAATCGGGATAGGCAGCGACCCGGCATTCTTGGTCAGTTGCGTGACCAGCGGTCCCGGCCCCTTGCGGTCCGTGGCCGCCCCCAGCACCAGAACGCCGACTTCGGGATCGGCGTTCACCTGCGCAATGATCTCTGTCACCGGCTCGCCTTCACGGATGACCAGTTCCGGGTCGACCCCTTGCTTGTCGCGCATCCACTTCGCGAACACCTCGAAATGCGCCTCAATCCGCTCTCGGTGTTCTTCGCGCATGATATCGCCGACACCGATCCAGTGATTGAACTCTTCGGGCGGAATGACCGACAGCACCTCGACGCCGCCTTGGGTATGCGCCGCACGCATCGCGGCAAAGCGCATGGCATTGAGGCATTCGCGGCTGTCATCCAGCACGACCATGAATTTCCGCATTTCGATGTCTCCCGGTTGCGCTCGCGATCATGGCGCAAGCGATCGGTTGGCGCAATAGAATGCGGGCCCGACCGATGCTGACAAAAGTCAGAGCCCGACGCCCACACCCATGGTGACTTTGCCGCTGAAGACCGAGACCTTGGTGCCGGTGTTCACGCCACTGTCGCCGACACCGACTGTCGTGGTGGTGGCAACCGTTGGCCGCTCGGGCGGGCCATCAACGCCGCAGGCCGCCAATGCGACCAGCGCGACGGCACATACTACAGTTCTCATCCCAGTACCTCCTGCCAGCGTTTCACCTGCGCACGTACCTGACTGGGCGCAGTGCCACCATAGCTGGTGCGGCTAGCAACCGAATTATGCACACCCAACACGTCAAACACATCCGCGTGGATCGCGCCATGCACCGATTGCATGTCCTCCAGACTGAGGTCGGGCAGGTCACATCCCTTACCCTCGGCCATGGCAACCAGCGCGCCGGTGACATGATGCGCCTCGCGGAACGGCATGTCCAGAACCCGCACCAGCCAATCTGCAAGGTCCGTGGCGGTAGAAAATCCACTGCCTGCCGCCGCTTCCAGCGATGCGCGGTTGGCTGACATATCGCGCACCATACCCTCCATTGCTGCAAGGGCCAGCATCAGGTTATCCGCGGCGTCGAACACCTGTTCCTTATCTTCCTGCATGTCCTTGGAATAGGCCAGCGGCAGCCCTTTCATCACCGTCATCAAGGCTACGTTTGCCCCGAAAATACGGCCGATCTTGGCGCGGATCAGTTCGGCGGCATCGGGGTTCTTCTTTTGTGGCATAATGCTGCTACCGGTCGAGAACCGATCACTTAGCGTCACAAAGCGGAACTGAGCCGAAGACCAGATCACCAGCTCTTCCGCCAGACGGCTAAGGTGCATCGCGCAGATACTGGCCGCACCGAGGAATTCCAGCGCAAAATCACGGTCACTGACGGCATCGAGGCTGTTGGCCGAAGGCCGATCAAAGCCCAGCACCTCGGCTGTCATATCCCGATCGATAGGAAAACTGGTGCCCGCCAACGCGGCGGCACCCAGCGGGCATTCGTTCATCCGTGCCCGCGCATCGCGCATCCGGCTCAGGTCACGGCCCAGCATTTCGACATAGGCCATCATGTGATGGCCCCACGTCACCGGCTGCGCAGTTTGCAGATGGGTAAATCCGGGCATCACCCAATCGGCGCCCGCCTCGGCCTGCGTCAGCAAGGCACGGCAGAGCGCAACGAGCGCAGCATCGGTTGCATCCAACTGGTCGCGCACCCACAGCTTGAAATCCGTTGCCACCTGATCGTTGCGCGACCGACCCGTGTGCAGCCGACCAGCAGGCGCGCCAATGATTTCCTTCAGCCGCGCCTCGACATTCATGTGAATGTCCTCAAGTGCGGCTGAAAATTCGAATGTTCCGCCCTCGATCTCTGACAAGACCGTGAGCAGCCCTTCCCTCATCGCGTCGGCATCACTATCACTCACGATGCCGGTGTGTGCCAACATGGCTGCATGGGCCCGCGATCCGGCGATGTCCTGTGCCGCCATCCGCTTGTCAAACCCGATCGAGGCGTTGATAGCCTCCATGATCGCATCGGGTCCGGCGGCGAAACGGCCACCCCACATCTGGTTCGAGGATTTGTCTGCCATTGCCTTGGTTCCCTTCGGAGGAAAAATGCCCCTGTCACGTTCCGCAATCGTTTATATCGGCGTTGGCCTCGTTGCAATTGCAGCCGTAGCCGTCCTGGCCCTGCGCGACCCATCCGGCGAAGGTGAGGCGGCTGGTCCCACAGTCAATTACAGCGCCTATCAGCAGATGCTGGAGGGCGACATGAAGAAACTGCAGTTCCACAAGGTGGCCAAGCCTGTCAGCGCGCTGCCCTTTACCACCGATGCCGGCGGCGAAGCGACGCTGGCGGATTACAAAGGTAGATTTGTTTTACTCAATTTCTGGGCCACATGGTGCGCGCCCTGCCGCAAGGAAATGCCGATGCTGTCGGAATTGCAGGCCGAATTTGGCGGTGATGATTTCGAGGTTTTGACTCTGGCGACGGGTCGCAATGCGGTGCCTGCGATGAAGGCGTTCTTTGCCGAGATCAGCGTCGACAATCTGCCGCTACACCGCGACCCGAAACAGGCGCTGGCCCGAGAGATGGGGGTTCTGGGTCTGCCGATCACTGTCCTGCTAGACCCTGAGGGGCGAGAGATTGCGCGCATGCAGGGTGATGCGGAATGGAACAGTGAAAGCGCGAAGGCGATGATTGCAAAGCTGATTACGCCTGACGGAAGTTAGCGGCAGAAGCCATTCAGTGAAGGCTGATTTGGGCTACGAAGGTCGTTTCCCATCCTTCAGAGATAGCCAGCATTTGCTTAGCAGAGTAAAGCAGGTGGTCGACAAAGGCGACGTAGACCCCACCGTCTTCTGAATCGATCAAATCGAATACGCCATTTGGTTGAGCGAATTCTGGCAAGGTCGCAGCAAGGGCAAGGTGTGTGCGATACGCATCACGCAGATTGTTCTGGTTGCAGACGGTCCGCGTTATCCAGTTGAACCGTGACGCCGACGAGGGCCGTCGCAGCGGCTGCAACAGCCTCAATCAAAGGCGCATTGCGCGACTTCCACGTCATACCGCTGGCATTTGTTGCGTGGCGCAATGAATACCGCCGCCCATCTCGCCCAGCGGGTCAACGTTCAACGTGACAATTTCGCGGTCTGGATAGTGGCGCGCCAAAGCGTCTTTGGCGATTTTATCTGTCTCGTTGTCTCCAAATTGCGCAGCGATGACACCCCCATTGCAGACATAGTAATTGGCATAGGATGCCACAAAGTCGATGCTACGCACCCGTCGACGGTGAGGCTCAGGGATAACCTCTATATCAAGCCCCGCAGCTACCAGTCGATCATATGTATCGAGGGCGGCTGCATGGAATGGGTCGTCCATGTCCGGCGCATCAGGCAGGTTGATCAGCACCCGATTGGGTCCGGTGAAACGCGCGAGACTGTCGATGTGATAATCTGTAATGTCTTCGCCCCAAACCCCCTCAGACCATATCATACGATTTGCTCCATAAGCCTTGAGTAGCCGCGCTTCGATCTCTGCCCGCGACAGCCCCGAATTGCGGTTTTCGTTTACCCAACTGCTTTCATGGGCAAGCAACAAACCGTGGCCATCCTGCTCAACTCCTCCTGCTTCACCAACCAAACCTGTTGGCAACAGTCGCAATCCAAGCCGATCTGCAACACGGGCGGCAATCTGCGAGTCGCGTCGGTTAACTTGTTTTCCTCCCCATCCATTAAACTGGATATGGCTTACAGCGAGATCACCGTCTGGGTTCACCACGAAAATCGGGCCAGCGTCCCTGCACCAAAGATCTTCAGTTGGGATATCCCAAAGCTCAACGGCGCTGGATAGTTTAGCCCTTGCGCCAGAGTGATCGCCTTGCGCCGCAAGCATCGTTACTGGTTCAAACGCAGCAATTGCATTTGCGATGTCGGCGATTGTCTGCTGCGCCATGCCTAAAAAGACCCGGTCAGGATGAACGCTACGATTAACCGGCCATTGCATAAAGGTGCGTTGGTGCGAGGCTTCTTCTGCCGGGACAAAATACCGAGAATGATGGCTCGCATTCGCCTGTCCAGATAAATTCATCAAACTCAAGGCTCCTCCACCCAACAAAACCTTTCGCCTTTGCATGGCACAGTCCCTTTTTTTGTTTCCTCACGCTTACGAAACCTAACTACATCGACTGGCAAAAACGGACCAGCCGACTTTCACTTAGCTGCCATAATGCAATAGCTTGAACTCAAAGTAGACACCCGACAATCAAAATCCCATGCATCATGAACCACAGCAATCAGCCGTCGTTCGACTTTCAGAACCTCGATGTGATTGTTTCTAGGCAACTCTCTCGCTGCACGGCAGCGTAGGCAAACCTTGCTTTTACCCGCCCTCTACCGCTTCAATAGGCGAACGAATTCAGACTGACAGGGAAATCAGCGCGATCAAAAACCGGGGGACGGGATGGAGACACTGACATTCACCACTGAGATGGCCGTGGTGGTCGGCGCGTTGGGCTTTACCGTCTTTCTATTCGTCTCTGAAATCATCCGTATCGATCTGGCCGCGATCCTCGTATTGGTGCTGATCGGTATCCTGTCTTACCTGCCCGGACTGGGCAATCTGGCGGATGTGAACCACCTCTTTGACGGGTTTGCCTCTAACGCGGTCATCTCGATCATCGCGGTGATGATCGTGGGCGCGGGTCTAGACAAGACCGGCATTATGAACAAGGTCGCCGCATTGATCCTGAAACGAGGCGGATCGACCGAAGCACGCGTATTGCCGATCGTATCGGGCACGGTTGGGGTGATCTCCAGCTTCTTGCAGAACGTCGGCGCGGCGGCGCTGTTCCTGCCTGTGGTCAGCCGCATTTCGGCGCGCACAGGCATCCCGCTGAGCCGGTTACTAATGCCGATGGGGTTCTGCGCGATCCTGGGCGGGACAATGACGATGGTAGGCTCCTCGCCGCTGATCCTGCTGAACGACCTGATCGAATCGGCGAACGAAGGACTGTCGGCAGACGCGCAGATGGAACCCTTTGGCCTCTTTTCGGTCGCACCCATCGGGGCAGCGTTGATCCTTACCGGTATTATCTATTTCATGCTGGCCGGACGCTGGGTCTTGCCGGGCAAGGTGACCAAGGCCGATGCCACAGCGGGACAGGGCACGTCCGACTATCTTGCCCGCGTCTATGGCCTGAAGGCCAATGTGTACGAGGTGGACGTGCCAGAAGGTACACCGCTGGACGGGCAGCAACTGGCCGATATCAACCTTAACAATCACATCTACATCATCTCGACCTTCTATAAGGGCAAGGTGTCGATGGTGCAGATCCTGACTGCCGAAATTGCCGCGCCGTGCCGTCTGGCGATCATCGGAAAAGAAGAGGTCGTACGCGACTTCTGCAAACGCAACGGTCTGCATATGCGGGATCGGCTGGATGTTTTTGCCGAAGAGTTCGCACCCACGAATGCCGGTATCGCCGAGGTCGTGATCCCCCCGGCAGTCATGTAATCGGGAAATGCCCACGAGAGTTGATGCTGCGCAAGACCACTGGTCTTAGCCTGTTGGCGATTCACCGGGGCGAGGAAACGCTGAGCCATGTGGAGACGGAAGACCATTCAGCCACAGCCATCGGGCTGGTGAAGTTTAAACCCGGTGACATGCTGGTGGCGCATGCGCGCTGGGACATGCTGACCCGGCTAAAGCAGGATCGCGACTACGTGGTGGTCACGTCCGATTTCCCTCAGGACGAACTGCGACCGCATAAGGTGTGGCACGCGCTGTTTTTCTTTCTCGTGTCGCTGACCATGATCCTGTTCACTGACGTCCGCCTGTCGCTATGTCTGCTGACCGGGGCTGTGGGCATGTTACTGACACGCGTGCTGAGTATTGACGAAGCCTATCGCGCCGTTGGCTGGAATACCGTTTTCCTGCTGGCGAGCCTTATTCCGTTGGGACAAGCGGTGCAGAATACTGGCACCGCCGAATGGATCGCGCAGCAAATCCTGATCGCGCTGGACGGCTGGCCGATCTGGGCGCTTCAGACCGGTATCGCGATACTGGCTACGGCGTTTTCTCTGGTGATGTCGAATGTCGGCGCGACCGTGCTGCTGGTGCCGCTGGCGGTGTCTATCGCGGTGGCGGCGGGGGCGGACCCGGCAGTTTTTGCGCTCACGGTGGCAATTTCAACTTCCAACAGCTTTATCATCCCAACGCATCAGGTGAATGCGCTGATCATGGGGCCGGCGGGTTACAAGGTGACAGATTTCGTCAAGTCCGGGGGCATTATGACGATTCTATTTCTGGTTGTATCAATGGTCATGCTAAACGTTGTATTCTAAGGATCGATCGAGGTGCTGAAAACAACCATAATATCTTGGGAGTCCTATTCATGCCAAAGTCCATTACGCTGAAACTCCTCGCATTCGCTGCGTCGCTGCTGATCGCACCCTCCATATTACCCGCGCAGGTTCTGTCTCTCTACTTTCTGAACAAGGACAACAATGGCGCATATACTGTCGTGCCCCTTGCAGACATGCAAAATGAAACGTTTGAAAACCTTGAGAACGGTTCGGAAAGAGTTCTCGATATCTATGCCACAGAATTTTATATCGGTGACTTGCCTGATCTCTGGTTGAATGACGTCGCGCTTTCGCTCTCTGCCAGCACAGATGTAACTCAATCGGCCAGC
This sequence comes from Roseovarius pelagicus, assembly GCF_025639885.1. Taxonomy (NCBI): domain Bacteria; kingdom Pseudomonadati; phylum Pseudomonadota; class Alphaproteobacteria; order Rhodobacterales; family Roseobacteraceae; genus Roseovarius; species Roseovarius pelagicus. The sequence continues at coordinate 1,885,230 of NZ_CP106738.1, forward strand.
CTCGGAGAGAACGGCGAAATTGGAATGACCATTGTGCTGCGGGAAAAAGACGACACCCGCGTCGAAGGCTACCAAGGTCGTGCCCTGATACGAAAACTGCCTTTCAAATCAGAGATCCAATTGACAGTTTCGCTAACTGAACTCGACGGAGCATCAAAGAAAAACATTGAGATGGCAAAGAATCTGATCGTCTCTCAGACCGGTTCTGACACCAAAAGTCTGATAGACCTCGATCTGGGGAATTCATATGTGAAGTTGGCGATGGCGGTCTACAACATCATTGATGAGGAAAAAAAGAAAGATGACGAGATATGGAACTCTCCCTTTACATTTCTGACGAACCCACCCGAGGGCCTCATGCCGCTCCGTAGCGGCGAGTGGCTGTTGATTTCAACGGACAACAAAAAGAAACGTTACAATTTGGATGTGCCTCGCGACGTGACTTACGTTGATCGAAAACTGAAGCTGGCTGACGAGGCCGTTACCAACAAGAAACGCATGCCGACCTACCTAATCTTAAGTGTTGTGAGCGGCATTCAGGCCATACCGGAGCAACGTTGACACTTAGCTCCGCCGCCGCAGGATATGGGTGATCTGGTAGGTCATCACCACAGCGCCATCCTGATTGATCACCTCGTAGGCAATATCCGCACGACCACGATCCGGGCGCGACTTGGACGGGTTCAGGGCGACCACGCGACCCCGGCAGTGCAACCTGTCCCCGGGGTGCACGGGGACCCGCCAGCGCAGTGCGTCCATACCGGGCGACCCCATCGAAGCCTCGTTCCACACGTCTGCCTCCAGCGACAGTACAAAGGCGGTCAGCAGGGTGTGAAACCCGCTGGCGATGATCCCCCCATAGGGCGAGGCCTGCGCCGCCGCCGCGTCAGTGTGGAACGGCTGTGGATCCCATTGTTCAGCAAAACCGAGAATATCAGCCAGCGGCAGGGTGCGGCTGGCTGTCTCGAAGGTGTAGCCTTCGCTCAGGTCATCGAAATACATGATTCCTGCCCTTTCGCTTCCGCTTCAGACAATCATATCTTCCAGTGCATTCGGATGATGCGTGATCTGTTCGTAGCCGTCCTCGGTGATGATAAAGCTGTCGCCCACCTGCGCCCGGAACCGGCCGGAAACACTGACCGATCCATCCACGGCCAGTACCATGCCCGGTTGCAGCATCGTCTTGTCGCCATAAACGAGTTGGGGGGCCTCCAGAAAGCTGAAACCGGTCGCACGCCCACAGCGGAACGGGTAAGTGTGCCCCGCACCCTGAATGACCTCAGCGTAGGCGGCATGTACCTCTTCGGCTGTGACACCCGGCCCCAGAACAGACAACGCGGCCTGCTGACTGGCCAGCGCCACCGCATAGACATCGGCCTGCATAGGATCAGTGATTTCACCAATCCAGAAGGTGCGGTCAAACCCCAGCTTGAACCGGTGAAAGTTTGTCATGCCACAGAAACACAGAAAGACCGGTTCGCCATATTGCATGATCCGGGTCGAGGCACGGTGATGCGGCTTCGTGATCTCGGGACCCGATGCCATGATTTGCAGAAAATGCGTCATCGGGGACATGGCCACATCTGCGTAGTGCGTCGCCAGCAGATCTGCGGCCTGGCGTGTGCCAGCCTGCGACGTGGCCAACGCCACCTCGTATTCGGCCACACCGGCGGCGATTGCCCCACGCCCGGCCAACATCATCGCACCAGCGACCGTGCCCGCGTGGCGAGCAAGCTGTAATTCCTCGGGTGATTTGATCATGCGCAGGCCAGCGATGACGGGCATGGCATCACGAACCTGCCCGGTATCCAGCAGGGTATCCACATAGGCACGCACCAGCGGGGGCATCAGGTCAGGCTCCAGCCCGATCATGCTTGCACTTTTTAGCGCAGCGGGCAGTTCGGCACGCCATTCATCGCCCAGCCCGTCATTCCATAGCGCGATCCGGTCCACGCGCGCGGCGGCGTGGGCCATGTCCTCTTCCATCGACGGAGTGATGAGCAAGCTGGGACCGTCCTTTGGCACCACAAGGATCGTCGGCCGTCCGAAGTCCATGTGCAGATAGTCATAGTATCCCGTGAAATAGTAAACGCTGTCATCGTCCGTGATCAGCGCCACGTCTATCCCGGCCTCGTCCAGACGTGTCCGCAGCGCGGCCATACGTGCCTCAAACATCGCGTCCTCCATTTGCCAGTTGCTGTTCGACCAGCCTAACCCAGAAGGATGATCCCGGCACAAGTCCCGCATCATTGAAGTCATAATCCGCCGAATGCAGGGGCCGGGCATGCGCATCGGTGGTACCGTTTCCAGCCAGCAGGAAACAGCCCGGCACAGCAGCGGCCATATGGGCAAAATCCTCCGAGAAAAGCTTGGGCGCGCAATCCGGGTTCGCCAGCCCGACTGCGCTCGCGGCGCGCATGGCGTTGCGGGTGGGGGCGGCGGCATTGATTGTCGGGGGAAATATCGTGTCATAGGTCACGCGCGCCGTGACATCATGTGCCGCAGTAATACCGCCAGCGATCTGGCGCATACGCGCTTCGATAGTGGCGTTTGTCTCTGGCGTCAGGGCGCGGCAATCACCGCTAAGCACCGCGCGACCGGGCAGGACGTTGCGCCGTCCGTCAGTCTCGAACCCTGTAACAGACACCACCCCGTTTTGTGCCGGCTCAAGCTTGCGCGAAACGATGGTTTGCAACGCGCCGACGATTTCGGCTCCCACAGTGATCGCGTCAACACCCATATGTGGCAGTGCCGCGTGCCCGCCACGTGCGTTAATCTCAATCTCAAAGAGAGCTTCGCTGGCGGTCATTGCGCCCACGCGCGCCTCGAAATGTCCCAAGGGCAGACCGGGCATGTTGTGCATGCCGTAAACCGAATCGACAGCAAATCTGTCGAAAAGCCCGTCCGCGATCATCGCCGCTGCACCTTTGCCAAACTCCTCGTTCGGCTGAAAGATGAACACCACCCGCCCGTCGAAATCACCGTGTTCAACCAGATACTGCGCAGCCCCCAATAGCATCGCCATGTGACCATCGTGTCCGCAGGCATGCATCTGATTGGGAACTGTCGAGGCATATCCGAAATCGTTGACCTCGTTGATCGGCAGCGCGTCCATATCTGCGCGCAACCCAATGCTGCGCGTGCCATTTCCTTTTTGCAGGACGCCAACCACGCCGACCTGACCAATCCCGGTGTGCACCTCGATGCCGAAACTGTTCAAAAGCTCTGCCACGCGGGCACTCGTCCAGCAGAGATCAAATTCCAGTTCCGGGTGTCGGTGAAACCCGTGCCGCCAGCAGCGCATGTCGTCCAAGAGAGGCTCTGTCGGGGCGGGGTGGTTCATATTGGTATCTCTCAGGTCAGGTCTGTCGCAGCATAGACGCGGAAATTCGAATTGCTCAAGCCACAGTGAATTGGTAACAAAACATAACCAATCTCCAGATGGAGGCCATCATGCCCGTGATCACCAATATCGAAGACCTGCGTCGCATCTATCAGCGCCGTGTGCCGCGCATGTTCTACGATTATGCGGAATCGGGCGCGTGGACCGAACAGACGTTTCGCGCCAACACCTCTGACTTCTCAGAAATTCTGCTGCGTCAGCGGATCGCGGTGGATATGTCGAACCGATCTACCGCGACGCAGATGATAGGTCAGGACGTGTCGATGCCAGTCGCACTGGCGCCTGTCGGCCTGACCGGGATGCAACACGCGGATGGCGAGATCAAAGCAGCCCGCGCCGCCGAAAAATTTGGCGTGCCCTTTACCCTATCGACCATGTCCATCTGTTCGATCGAAGATGTAGCAGAGAACACTACAAAACCATTCTGGTTTCAGGTTTACACCCTGAAAGATGATGATTTCATGCAGCGGCTGTTTGACCGGGCGCGCGATGCGAAATGCTCTGCTGCAGTGATCACAGTGGACCTGCAGGTGATGGGTCAGCGGCACAAGGATATCAAGAACGGCCTCAGTGCCCCACCAAAGCTGACACCTAAATCTATCGCCAACATGATGACCAAAGTGCAGTGGGGCCTGGGCATGTTGGGCACCAAGCGCCGGTTTTTTGGCAATATCATTGGCCATGCCAAGGGGGTTAGTGACCCCTCTTCCCTTAGCTCCTGGACGGCCGAGGCGTTCGATGAGGCGCTGGATTGGGACCGTATCCGCCAATTCCGCAAGATGTGGGATGGGCCGCTGATCATCAAGGGTATCATTGATCCGTGCGATGCTCTGGAGGCGTTGAACGTCGGTGCCGACGCGATCATCGTGTCCAACCACGGTGGCCGACAACTGGACGGCGCATTGTCATCGATCCGGGCACTGCCGCAGATCATGGATGCGGTCGGCGACAAGATCGAAGTGCATCTCGACAGTGGTATCCGGTCTGGTCAGGACGTGCTCAAGGCCATCGCGATGGGGGCCAAGGGGACCTATGTGGGACGGGCGTTCGTGTATGGTCTTGGCGCAATGGGCGAAGCCGGAGTGACAAGCGCGCTGGAGGTGATCCAAAAGGAGCTGGATGTTTCGATGGCGTTCTGTGGGCACCGAAACATCGAGGATGTGAACAAAGAAATCCTGATGATCCCGCGCGATTTTTCTGACAAGTGGCAGTAGGCTTCGCCACTGCCCGGCACTCGGCCCGTTACCTCTGACAAGTATGTAACCACTCTTTGCGGTCAGCGGCTATTGCTGTGTTAGGTCGGAACCCAGCATCCGACGCATGGGCGGTTGCGGGTGGTTATGACATTCGCCCTTCCCATTACCCTCTATTTCGTCTATGCGCACGGCTTCACGCGGGACTACAGCCTTGGAGGAGTCCCGCCCTAACCTATGGAGAATTAACATGGCTGGAGAAATTCCTGATCTTCACGCCCAGGAACGCACGGGGACAGGCAAGGGCGCCGCTCGTGCAGCACGCCGCGAAGGCATGGTTCCGGGTATCGTTTTTGGCGGTGACACTGACCCCCTGCCGATCAACATTCCGTTCAATGTCCTGTTCAAGCGCCTGAAACAAGGCCGCTTCAAGTCGACCTTGTTCAACCTGAAGGTTGAAGGCCACGAAGACGTGCGCGTGATTTGCCGCGATGTTCAGCGCGACGTGGTCAAAGACCTGCCGACGCACCTGGATCTGATGCGTCTGCGTCGTACCACCAAAATCAACCTGTTCATCAATGTTGATTTCCAGAACGAAGAAGACTGCCCTGCGATCCGCAAGGGCGGCGTTCTGACAACGATTCGGAGCGAAGTCGAACTGATCGTGACCGCCGGGGACATCCCCGAGACGCTCGTCGTCGATCTGAGCAAGCTGGAAAACATCGGCGATACGATCACGTTCTCTGATATCGATCTGCCTGAAGGCGCCAAGCCAGTGATCAGCGACCGCGACTTCGTGATCTGCAACGTTTCGGCCCCATCGGCCCTGAAATCCGACACCGATGAGGACGAGGATGAGGTCGCAGCCGATGAAGTGCCAACGACTGATGCAGCCGAAGGCGAAGAGGGCAGCGACGAGTCCTGAACCGTCACCCCTTAGCTAATAGATTTGACGCGGCCTCTTGTTTCAGGGGCCGCGTTTTTTTCTGCTGCGGACTAGTCACACCACCCATCGCGACGATACCCTGCGCCAATACCTCTGCGGAGCGCGCGCGATGTCCGACCTCTTGCATATCTGCGAAATCGGCACTGGGGCACCTGTTCTGGTGCTGCACGGTGCCCGTCTGGATCATCGCCATATGCAGGATGCGCTGGAGCCGACATTCAAGGCATGCTCGGGCTGGCGACGGATATATGTCGATCTGCCGGGCTGCGGCCGTTCCACGGGGTTTGACCACGTCGCCTCACAAGACGATGTGCTGACCGAACTTCTGCGCGTTATGGACGCCACTTGCGGCACGGAGCCTTGCGCGGTGATCGGCGAATCGCGCGGTGCCTATCTTGCGGAAGGGTTGGCCCATTCCCATGCCCAGCGATTGTCGGGGGTGGCGCTGATCGTGCCGGGTGGCAATTCCGATGCCAGCCGCGCAACGATTCCTGCCCCGGTCACGTTGCGCACAGATGGCACAGAAATCGACGCGCTGGACCCCACGCTGCGGGCGCGCGCAAAACGATTGGTTGTTCGAACGGGGCCGATCGTCGCCAAGATCACGCAAACCAAAGTGCCCGCTGCTGCGCTACATGATGCGGCGCTCGAGGCGCGGGTCTGCGAACGGTTCGAATTTTCCTTTCATCGTGACATGCAACATCGGTCTTTTGATCGCCCTTCATTGATCGTCGCGGGTCGCCAAGATTCGATTGCCGGATATTGTGATGCACTCGAGATGCAGGATCGCTTCCCTCGCGCCAGCTTTGCTTTACTCGACTGTGCAGGGCATGCGCCGGGATGGGAGCGCCCTGATCTGTTCTCTGCCTTGGTCCGCGATTGGCTGAACAGGTTGGCGACCGAATAGCGCAGAGCGCCGCCGCGCAATCATTGATTCCCGCAGCGCCTCATCGTAGACCCGGCGCATCGTCACGAAAGGCATATCATGCTGATTTTTGCAGGTCTGGGTAATCCGGGTACGAAATACGCCCGCAACCGGCATAACATCGGTTTCATGGCCGTGGACCGGATCGCCGAGGATCACGGTTTTGGCCCGTGGAAGGCGCGTTTTCAAGGGCAAGCCAGCGAGGGACGGTTCGGCAGTCAAAAAGTGCTGTTGCTGAAGCCTGAGACATTTATGAACCTGTCAGGTCAGTCCGTCGGTGAGGCGATGCGGTTCTACAAGCTGGAGCCGGGCGATGTAACCGTCCTGCATGACGAGATCGACCTTGCTCCCGGCAAGGTGCGGGTCAAGACCGGCGGAGGCCACGCGGGCCATAACGGCCTGCGCTCGATCCACCAGCATATCGGCCCAGAGTATGCCCGCGTGCGTCTGGGGGTCGGGCATCCGGGCCGCAAGGAGGCGGTGCCGGGTTACGTGCTGCATGATTTTGCAAAGGCAGACGAGGATTGGCTGGAGGACGTTTTGACCGGAATCAGCGATGGCGCACCGCAACTCGCGGCAGGCGACACAGGTCGGTTTCAGAACGCCGTTGCCCTGCGTACTGCACCACCGCGCTCGTCCACCTCGCAGCCAAAAGCAAAAACACCCCCTCCGGCAGAAGAATCGTCCGCTCCCACGCCTGAGCCTGATGCGCGGTCACCGCTGCAACGGCTCGCGGACAAGTTCCGCTGAACGCACGGAGATACACATGCGCCCGTTCCTTCGTTGGCTGATCCGCAGCCTGATCGCCCTGACGCTTGCCGCGGTGGTCGTCGGCGTATGGAAACGCGACGAGATTATGCGTCTTTGGGCAGTGAACGGTCTCTTTTCCGAAGCGAAGATCGTCGCGAATTTCTCGAGCATGGATGCCGCCTTTCTCACGCGCGAGGTGCCACGCGGCGATGGCCCCATTTCCCCGCTGCCGACGGGTGCACCGATGGATTTACCGGCCGGAGCCGCCGACTGGATCAAAGATCGCAGCGTTACGTCCTTGCTGGTGCTGAAAACCGGTGAAATCGTACACGAAAGCTATCATTTAGGCACGGGGCCGGAGGATCGTCGCATCTCATGGTCGATGGCCAAAAGCTTTGTCTCGGCCCTTGTCGGGGTCCTGCTGGAGAACGGGACCATTGCCTCGCTTGACGATCCGGTGACGCAGTACGCGCCCAGCCTGAACGGCACAGCCTATGAGGATGCCAGTATCCGCAACGTCCTGCATATGGCCAGCGGCGTGCAGTTCGACGAGGACTATCTGGATAAATCGTCTGACATCAATCGTATGGGCCGGGTACTGGCTCTTGGTGGGACGATGGATGATTTCACCCGCGGTCTGACTGCCACAATCGCCGCGCCCGGTGCACGGTATCAATATGTTTCGATCGATACGCATGTAGTTGGCATGGTGATCCGTGGCGCAACTGGCCGGGATATCTCTACGCTACTGTCGGAAGAGATCATCATGCCGCTGGGGGTGGAGGCGACACCTTATTATGTCACCGATGGCGCGGGCGTGGCGTTTGTGCTGGGCGGGCTGAACATGACAACGCGTGATTACGCCCGCTTTGGCCTTATGGCATCGCAAAACGGACGCTACGGCAACCAACGAATTGTACCAGCAGAATGGATGCAACTTGCGACACGGCCCAGCGCCCCCACCGAGGCAGGCCAGATCGGTTATGGCCTGCACTGGTGGGTACCCGAGGGTGCAGCAGACGGCGAATTCATGGCGCGTGGTATCTATGGGCAATACATCTATATCAACCAGAACCGTGACACCGTGATCGTGAGCACCGGCGCGGATCGCAACTTTCGCGCGCCCGGCACGCATTCCGCGAACATGGCAATGTTCCGCGCCATTGCCATGGCTCGCTGACACGCTTTGCCTCACCCACATGATCGGCTAGGCTGACCCGCAGCAAAGAGAGGTCGTACCATGATCCGCAAAGATGATCCCGTGAATGTTCTGGGCGAAGTTTTGTCCCCTTGCTCGGACGCCGATCCGGTCACAGGGTTTTTCCGCGACGGCCATTGCAACACCTGTCCAGAGGATCAGGGCAGTCACACTGTCTGTGCGTTGATGACGGCGGAATTTCTGGCATTCTCGAAATACGTCGGCAATGACCTGTCGACACCACGCCCCGAATACGGGTTTGCCGGGCTGCGGCCGGGCGATCAGTGGTGCCTGTGCGCCGCGCGATTCCTACAGGCCCACGACGAGGGCTGCGCACCCCAAGTACGCCTGTCGGCTACGCATATGCGCGCGTTGGACATTATTCCTCTGGATGTCCTGCAAGAGCATGGGGCTGATTAGGCAATGATCGCTATGCAAAATAGCGTGATATGTTGGCGATCCCTGAAGGACTCGAACCCTCAACCTGCTGATTAGAAGTCAGCTGCTCTATCCAGTTGAGCTAAGGGACCGCTGGCGGCAGGTTTAACGTCGCCATGCGGCGCGCGCAAAGGCAAAATCAGGCTGTGAATGGGTCTTTTGGATAGCCGACGCTGTGAAGGTATAATCCCTCGGGCGGACAAACCGGTCCACAGGCGGCTCGGTCGCATGCTTTCAACGCGCGACGCACATCGTCCGGTGCCCACGCCCCCCTACCGACCCGTTCCAATGTGCCCACGATGCTGCGCACCTGATTGTGCAGGAACGACCGTGCCCGCAGACGAAACCACAGTTCCGGTCCGCCGGGTGTTTCCATCTGGCAAATTTCGATCGCATCCAGCGTCTTGACCGGGCTGGCAGATTGGCAGATCGACGAACGAAAGGTGGTGAAATCGTGATGACCCACCAGATACGCCGCCCCGACTTGCATCGCCGCCAAATCCAGCTGTTGCGGCACTTGCCACACCAATCCTGCCTGATGCGTCGCAGGCGGACGCCGCATCAGCAGACGAAAAAGATACCGCCTCTCAACCGCAGAAAACCGTGCGTGCCACTCATCATCCACCTGCGTACAGTCCACAATCGCAACTGGCTGCGGCTTCAGATGGTGGTTCAGCGCTTCCATCAATCGGAAGGGTGCCCAGTCATTGACCAAATCACAATGTGCCACTTGTCCCAACCCATGCACACCAGCATCGGTGCGGCCCGCCGCCGCAATGGTGTGTGGTCCCGGCTCCAGCCGTGCCAATGCGGCTTCAATTGCGCCCTGCACGGACGGTTGGTCGCGCTGCCGCTGCCAACCGGCAAAGGGCGCACCATGATATTCGACCTTGAGGGCAAAACGGGGCATGACCCTGCGCTTAGCGCAATTACATCCTTCGGAAAAGCCTTCTCCTAGCGTATCTTCCGGCTGAAATATCTTCGCCGACGGCCTCCAACAGATCTCCACAGGTCAGCTGTCGCAGAACCCGCGTACCGCTTGCCACTGGAAACCCCATCGGCGCACCGTTATCTAGGAAGGGCAGGCACGAAAAAGGGGCAGCGCAGTGGTGATCGGTAGAATGGCGGAGGGCCTGACCCGCAGTTTCGACGCCGTCGGTGATACCCTGTCCGAGACGTTTTTTGAGCCGGTGATTCGCGTGGGCGTCACTGGCCTCGCTCGTTCGGGCAAGACGGTATTCATCACATCGCTGGTGGCCAACCTGATGGATCGGGGGCGAATGCCCGGCCTCGTTGCCGCTGCCGAAGGGCGGATCGAGGCCGCATTCCTGCAACCTCAGCCCGACAACACCGTGCCGCGTTTCGACTACGAAGAACATCTGGCAGCACTCACCGCCAATCAGCCCCACTGGCCGGGCAGCACCCGCACGATTTCCGAGTTGCGGCTATCACTACGGGTCCGCCCCGCCGGAATGCTGGCAGGACTAACCGGCCCGCGTACGGTCCACATTGATATTGTGGACTACCCCGGTGAGTGGCTGCTTGATCTGGCGCTGATGGATAAATGCTATGCCGAGTGGTCGGCGCAAACCCTGTCCGCGATGCAAAAACGCGCGGAGGCAGCAGGCGCGCTGTCGCTGGTCCGTGCAACCGACGCGGCGGGAGAGTGGGACGATCCGCAGATCAAGGCACTCGCCGCCGCATTCACGGATTATCTGACCTCCGCACGGGACGCAGGGTATACGGGTATCGCGCCCGGTCGCTTTTTGTTGCCCGGCGCGCTGGAGGGTTCGCCGGCTCTGACCTTTGCCCCGCTGCCCCAGCCCGACCGTCCCGGCCGCCGCAGCCTCTGGCGCGAGATGGAGCGCCGCTATGACGCGTATCGGCGCGAAGTGGTCACACCATTCTTTCGCGACCATTTTTCTCGGATCGACCGGCAAATCGTTTTGGTGGATGCATTGGGTGCTATTCATTCCGGCCCCCGTGCCGTGGCAGACCTGCAAGAGACGATGACCGAAATTCTCTCGGCCTTTCGGCCGGGTCGCAACGCATTCCTCAGTCGTCTGTTGATGGGGCGTAGGGTGGAAAGGATTCTGTTTGCCGCGACCAAGGCAGACCATCTGCACCACAGCCAGCATGCGCGTCTGACTGCTATCATGGAAGCCCTGACCCGCTCCGCCCGCGATCGCGCCCGTTTTAGCGGCGCTGAAACACAGGCTCTGGCTATTGCCGCCTTGCGTGCCACGATCGAAGAGACCCGTGAACATGATGGCACAGCACTGGACTGTGTCCGCGGCAAGCTGCTGGACAGCGGCAAGGAGGCCGCGTTTTACCCCGGCGCGCTGCCGGAAAACCCGTCTGCTTTGATCAGCGCGGCGCAAAAGGGTAAAGAGGCTTGGCTAGATCAAGATTATCAGATCATGAAATTCGCACCCGCGCCGTTGACATTGCGGGCCGGTGACGGGCCGCCGCATATCAGGCTGGACCGGGCTGCACAGTTTCTGATCGGGGACAAGCTTTGAGCGCGCCCCGCCCGGCCCGGCTGCACCATGTGCCGCAACTGACCGCGATCCTCTGGGCGTTTTCCCGCAGAGCCCCGTGGCTGCCGCGTGTGCGGGCCCGACGCACCGATCTGCGACTGATGGCGAAAATCACGCACCGTGGCTGGGTGCGGATCGTGCCGGGGCGACGTGGCCCGGTGGGTTTCATTGCCCGCGACGGCGCACGCATCCACGCGCTTTATGTGCATCCGCGTGCGCATCGCAGCGGGCTGGGAACCACACTGTTGGAGGATGCCAAATCCCGGTCCAAGCGGCTGGAACTGTGGGTGGCTGAGGCAAACCACCCGGCACGCGCCTTTTACGCCGCCCACGACTTTACCGAAGCGGCCCGCACCGAGGGTGGTGGCAACGACGAAAATCTGCCGGACATCCTGATGGTCTGGCCGCCCGAAGAACGGGCGCAGGCAAGGAGTGCCCAACCATGAGAAAAGGTCCCATTCTGTTCGATATCGAGACCGAAGAACTCGGCAAGCCTGCGATCAATCCGGCCGAAGCTCCACCCGTACCTGACCACGACCCGGTGGGCGGGCCCACTCCGGAAGGGCGTGCAATGCAAACTGTTGCAGCCCTTGGTGCGCGTAAAACAACGCGTCTGGGGCGGTTCTTTTGGTCACTGTTGTTGACCCTGCTTGGGGTGGTTGTGTCTGTCGCCGCGTGGGATTTCGTCACCGACCTGATCGCGCGCATGCCATTGTTGGGATACGCAGTCACAGTGCTGATCGCAGTTCTCGTGTTGGTTCTGGCGGTGATCGCCGTGCGCGAACTGGCGGCTTTTTCCCGCTTGCGCCGGATCGACACACTGCACCGCGCCGCTGACACCGCGCTGGCCGATGATGATCTGGCGGGCGCGCGCAAGGTGGTCGAGGGGCTGACGCAGCTATACGCGGCCCGCGAGGACACCGCATGGGGCCGGCAGCGCCTGCAAGAGCGACAAGCCGATCAGTTCGACCCCGCCACGCTGCTGGCATTGGCCGAGGCCGAGTTGCTGGCACCGCTGGATGCTGCCGCGAAAAAAGAGGTCGAGGCCGCCGCCCGGCAGGTTGCCACTGTGACGGCCATCGTCCCATTGGCACTGGCTGACGTGTTCGCCGCGCTCACCTCGAACCTGCGAATGATCCGGCGAGTTGCAGAGGTCTATGGCGGGCGATCCGGCACGCTGGGTAGCTGGCGACTGGCGCGCGCGGTCATGGCACATCTGGTGGCCACCGGCGCCGTCGCAGTGGGCGACGACCTGATCGGGTCCGTCGCAGGAGGCAGCCTGCTGTCCAAGCTATCGCGTCGCTTTGGCGAGGGAATCGTGAATGGCGCCCTGACCGCCCGCGTAGGCGTGGCCGCGATGGAGGTTTGCCGCCCGCTGCCCTTTTCTGCGGGCAAACGCCCCTCGGTTTCGCGACTGGTGAGCCGCGCACTCGCGGGGCTGTTTCCGGGATCGGGAAACTAAATCGCTTCCTCCCGGACTACCCGTCGCATCGCTTTTTAATGAACTCCGTGTAAACGCCGATCTCGGCAGTGTATGCGGCAACTTCGTCTGCTGCCAGATTGGCCGGTGACTGCATATAGGCATCATAGTTGCTGCTAGGTGCTGCGAAACCCCTGATCTCGGCGCGTGGTTTTAGCTGGATCGTGTAACCATCCCAGGTATCAATCGGACGATTGTTCATCTTACGACAGGTTGCCGCATGAACATTTTCATGTGAGCTAAATGCATTCAGAACAATCGCGGGTGTGCAGTTTGCACGCACTCTGGCTAGCGTTGGCATGTTGACCTTGCATGCAACTGGATCGGTAGAGGCCGATGCACCAGATTGCACTTCATTCAGGCTTCCGCTCTGGGCCGGAGCGGTATTGCCCTGATTTTTGACGGCAACGAATTCACCCTCAGCAGCCCATTTTTTCTCTAGCGCCTCGCCAGTACGGGTTTCTGCGTCTTCCAGATAGCTCAGTTCACCTGCTGTGCCCTCGTCGAATTTGTGCAGCACACCATTGTTGTCGAGATAGAACGATTGTTTGGAATTGTTGCCGCGCATTGCCGTTGCCTTGGCGCGGGCCAGCGCTTTTTTGTCGGCATAGGCATCTCGTATAGCTTCGGCCCATTCCAGTTCATCACGCACCCGCCTGCAGATACATTCTGCAGCACGGCCCCCGCCGGTCCGTTCCAACACTGTTTGTCGGTCCGCCTTGCCGACCGCCTTTAGCTCTGCGGGCACTTCCAAGGTCATGGTCAAGGTTTCGGCAGACGCGATACCCGCCTGAAGTAGCCCCTGATGGCCAGACTGGCCGCTGATGCGCCAGACAAATGTGCCGACACGCGTGGTTTCAGCCCCCTCGAAACTATCCCCCAGACATTGCAGGTTCACGTTGACAGGGGGTCTGTTAGGTGGGTTTGCCCTCAGGTTGATTTCGGTCGGGCATTCTTCAGCCTCGTTGTTTAGATAGGTCAGACGTACATCTGACCCCATCGCCCGGTAGACACCTTCGTCTGGAATTACGGAACATCTGCACCCGGCCGCTGCAGGACCGGCAATTAGCAACGCAACAAAAAACAATAATATCCGCATGACAAAATCCTTATTCAAAAATCTTGCCAACAGATTGCCAGACTCACGCGCTGCGTTGCAAGGTTGATGCGCGAGGGCGGGAACCATGCACCGCCTAGCTGAATACTGGGACCTCGCCGGGAGGTTTGCGTATCTCAAGCCCGTAGAGGAACCCCTTGCTGATCCGGTGGGCCAGCGCCGACCACGCACAAGCGGTTGCCTCCGGCAGGCGTTCGGCCAGTACCGTATCAAACAGCCCCAGCCAGACGGGGAAATGCTCGGCCTGCACATCGCTGGCGGACATATGCACCTGCATCGGGTTGCCCGAATAATTACGTGTGCGCAGGATCGCGTTCGACCAGAAGCGAACAATCTTGGCCTCGTGCGCGGGCCATTCAGCGGGGGCTATATGCGCACCAAAGACCGGGCCCAGATCGGGGTCCTTGCGGACGCGCGCATAGAACACCGTGACCACCTGCGTGATCTCGTCCTCCGTGATGTCGAACTGTCTTAGCGGATTGGCCATCTCAGCCCTCCTGCACATTGTCCGGCCTGACACTGTGGCAATCTGTGGATATTGGCCAGCGGGCAGATGGACGCAGGGCCGCGCGGCTCTGGACGCCGCGAAACCCGCGCCCTATAAGGTCAGACATGATGTACGCCACGGCGATCATTATTCGAATTATTTGCCCGGCGCTCTGACAGCATGAGCCGCCGGGACAAGGCGTTTGACCAATCGCGCCGCCCCACCCCTTTTCCGATATGACCCGAAAGACAAAGGACGCCCCAGATGTGCGCCGACCAAACCGAAACACCCGATTATAAATCCACCCTGAACCTGCCGCAGACCGATTTTCCGATGCGCGCCGGCCTTCCCAAACGCGAGCCGGAATGGCTGGAACGTTGGGAGCAGATCGGCATCTATGACCGTCTGCGCGACAAGGCTGCCGCAGCCCCCGGTTCGCGTGCGCCCTTTACTCTGCATGATGGCCCACCCTATGCCAACGGGCACCTGCATATCGGGCATGCGCTGAACAAGACGATCAAGGACATGATCGTGCGTAGCCACCAGATGATGGGTTTTGAGTCGCGCTATATCCCCGGCTGGGACTGTCATGGCCTGCCCATCGAGTGGAAGATCGAAGAACAGTATCGCAAGAAAGGCAAGAACAAGGACGAGGTGCCGATCAACGAATTCCGCGCCGAGTGCCGCAACTTTGCCGCCGGGTGGGTCGATATCCAGCGCGACGAGTTCAAGCGTCTCGGTGTGACCGGCAACTGGGCCGCGCCGTATCTGACGATGGATTTTCACGCCGAGCGCGTGATCGCCGAGGAATTCATGAAGTTTCTGATGAACGGCACGCTTTACCAAGGTTCCAAGCCGGTGATGTGGTCACCAATCGAAAAGACAGCGCTGGCCGAGGCCGAGGTCGAGTATCACGACAAAGACAGTTTCACGATCTGGGTGAAGTTCAAGGTTGCAACGGCTCGAGGCGGCGCTTGGGATCCTCTTGATGGCCCACGCCCAGATGACGCTGATCTGTCCGCCTCAAACTTGAAAGACCTAGTGGGTGCTCATGTAGTGATCTGGACGACAACGCCTTGGACCATCCCCTCGAACAAGGCCGTGGTTTACGGCGCGGGCATTTCCTACGGCCTCTACGAAGTTACCAGCACGCCAGAGGAATCGTGGGTCAATGTCGGCGACCGTTATCTGCTGGCCGACAATCTGGCCGCCGACGTGATGACCCGCGCGAGACTGGACGAGGGTATGTGGACGCGGGTGCGCGATGTCACCACTGGTGAACTGGCTGGTCTTAGCCTGTTACACCCGCTGGCAGGCTCCGAAGGGTCCGATGGTGAATGGGACACACCGCGCGATTTCCGCGCTGCCGATTTCGTCACCGACACCGAGGGTACCGGTTTCGTCCACTGCGCCCCCAGCCACGGGATGGAGGAATACGAGCTATACCGCGATCTGAACATGCTGCAGGAGGTCATCACCTACAACGTGCTGGATGATGGCTCTTTCCGGCCCGGTCTGCCGTTCTTTGGCGGTAAGTACATCCTCAACCGGAAGGGCGGCGAGGGCGATGCGAACAAGGCGGTCATCGACAAGCTGGCAGAGGTTGGCGGCCTGATGGCACGCGGCAAGATCAAGCACAGCTATCCGCATTCGTGGCGTTCCAAGGCACCGGTCATCTATCGCAACACGCCGCAATGGTTCGCCGCCATCGACAAGACCGTGGGCGACGGGCAGGACATGCATGGCACCACCATCCGCCAGCGCGCCCTTACCGAGATCGACAACGTCAAATGGACGCCGAAATCGGGACGCAACCGCCTACATTCGATGATGGAGGCACGGCCCGACTGGGTGCTGAGCCGCCAGCGTGCATGGGGTGTGCCGCTGACCTGCTTCACGCGCAAGGGCCTGCTGCCAACAGAAGACGATTTCCTGCT
This sequence comes from Roseovarius pelagicus, assembly GCF_025639885.1. NCBI lineage: Bacteria > Pseudomonadati > Pseudomonadota > Alphaproteobacteria > Rhodobacterales > Roseobacteraceae > Roseovarius > Roseovarius pelagicus. The sequence goes on from NZ_CP106738.1 coordinate 1,901,644, forward strand.
GCGCAACGCAGAGGTCAACGCGCGCATCACCGCAGCGTTCGAGGCCGAAGGTGCGGACGCATGGTACGAGGACGGTGCCAAGGAACGGTTCCTGAGCGGGATCGTCAACCCGGATGACTATGATCAGGTGATGGATATCCTTGACGTGTGGTTCGACAGCGGCTCGACCCATGCCTTTACTCTGCGGGATCGCCCGGACGGGACCGATGATGGCATCGCCGATGTCTACATGGAGGGCACCGACCAGCACCGCGGCTGGTTCCATTCGTCACTGTTGCAATCGGTTGGCACCACTGGCCGCGCACCTTACCGGCAGGTTGTCACGCATGGTTTCACGCTCGACGAAAAGGGCATGAAGATGTCCAAATCGCTGGGCAACACCATTGTGCCGGAAAAGATCGTGCAGCAATACGGCGCGGATATCCTGCGGTTGTGGGTAGCACAGACGGACTACACCGCTGACCAGCGTATCGGGCCAGAGATCCTGAAAGGCGTTGCCGACAGCTATCGCCGGTTGCGCAATACGATGCGTTATCTGCTGGGCGCGTTGTCGCATTTCAAAGAGAGCGATCGTATCGATCCCGATCAGATGCCAGAGCTCGAACGCCTTGTCCTGCACCGCACGGCCGAATTGGATGTGCGGGTACGCGAGGGCTACGCCGCCTTTGATTTCCAAGGGGTGTTTCAGGCTCTTTTCAACTTCTGCACGCTCGACCTGAGCGCGTTCTATTTTGATATCCGCAAGGACGTTCTTTACTGCGATGGTGACAGCGTTGAACGGCGCGCCGCGCACACCGTACTCGACCTGCTGTTTCATCGGCTGACCACATGGCTAGCACCAGTGCTGGTCTTCACGATGGAGGAGGTCTGGTTAGAGCGGTTTCCAAGCGAGGGTAGCTCGGTGCACCTGCAGGACATGCCGGACACACCGCAAGATTGGCGCAATGACGCATTGGCCGAAAAATGGACGCGCATTCGTCGCGCGCGTCGTGTCGTAACTGCTGCGCTGGAGATCCAGCGCACGGCCAAAGTCATCGGCTCCTCACTAGAGGCGGCACCGACAGTTTATGTTGCTGATGCCGAAACACTGGCCGCCCTGCGATCAGTTCCGTTCGCGGATATCTGCATCACATCGGACATAACGCTGACCGATGCGGATGCGCCAGAAGACGCATTCACATTGCCGGAAACCGAAGGCGTGTCTGTCACCTTTGGCAAGGCCGAGGGGGGCAAATGTGAACGCTGCTGGAAAATTCTGCCTGATGTTGGCACGCATGAGCATGCAGGTACCTGCGGACGCTGCGACGCCGCGCTTAGCTGATTTATGACAGGGCGGCACCATGTGCCGCCCTGAATTGCTGACCGACATTTTCGGATAGGTGTCCTGCGCAAAGGAAACAACAGATGAAGAACCGCCAACTCTCGCCCGCCACACGGCTCGCGCAGGCTCTGCACTATCTGGATGAAGATACCGGCGCGATCATCCCCGCGATACACCCTTCGGCCACCTATGTCCGCGCTAACGATTATTCTGAACGCAAGCCGTATATCTACCGCCGAGACAGCAACCAGACGACGGACCACGCCGAAGCGATCATCGCTGACCTCGAAGGTGCGGCAGACACAATGCTGTTTGCCTCTGGCATGTCGGCGGCCAGTGCGGTGATGGATGCCCTACCCGCGCGCGCTCATGTGCTCGCGCCCGACGTGATGTATCATGGTGTGTTGCAACAGTTTCAGAAATTGCACGCGCTTGGCCGTCTCGATGTCACCTATTACAGCACTGGCGATCTGACGGCGATGCAGGCTGCGATGCGCAAGGGACAGACCGCTTTGGTCTGGGTCGAATCGCCGAACAATCCTGATTGGGACGTGACTGATATCGCCGCCGCGGCCAAGATCGCCCATGATGCTGGTGCGCGGCTCTTTACCGATTGCACAGGCACACCGCCGTGCTGCACCCGCGCGCTGGAACTGGGGGCAGATATTTCGTTTCATTCGGCCACAAAATATCTGAACGGACATTCGGACGTGACGGCAGGTGCCCTGTCGGTCCGGGAGACGGGCGATTGGTGGGACGAGGTCTTCAATATCCGCAAACTGCAAGGCACCGTTTTACAATCATTTGATGCGTTTCTGCTGATCCGCGGCATGCGTACGCTGATCCTGCGGGTCGAAAGGGCGACGCAGAACGCCCTCACATTTGCCGCACATTTTGAAGGGCACCCGCTGGTTGAGCGGGTTCTCTACCCGGGCCTGCCGTCCCATCCTGGACATGAGATTGCAAAACGCCAGACCGGGGGCATGTATGGCGGCATGATGTCGATCATCACCTGCGGCACCGAACAGACTGCGATCGATACGGCGCTGGCCTGCGAGGTTTTCTATCCCGCCACTTCACTGGGAGGCGTCGAGAGCCTGATTGAGCACCGCAAAACCGTATCGGGCGAAGGGTTCAAGGTGCACCCGAACCTATTGCGGATCAGCATTGGGATCGAGGATGTAGACGATCTGATCGTGGATCTGGAGCAAGCCCTGACACGCGCTGCCGGGGGGTAATACCTGATCCGGCGAACCGCATGACGGCACGCCCGATCAGGTATGTTGGGAACATTGACAGCGGTCGGGGGACATCAGCTCGGCTTGGCCCCGACCATACCCACAATATCAAAGGTTTTTTGCAGGATCGGCGCCGCGATTTGGCGCGCGGCATCAGCGCCTTTGCCAAGGATCCGGTCAATCTCGGCCGGGTCTTGCATCAGGCGTGACATTTCTTCAGAGATCGGAGCGAGCTTGGTGACGGCCAACTCGGCCAACGCCGGTTTGAACTCAGAGAACGACTTGCCACCCATTTCGGCCATTACCTCTGCGGCACTCATATCCGCGAGGCCTGCGTAGATGTTCACCAGATTGCGCGCCTCGGGGCGCTCTGCCAAACCATCCAGATCAGAGGGCAACGGTTCCGGGTCAGTTTTGGCCTTGCGGATTTTCTTGGCGATCAAGTCGGCATTATCTGTCATGTTGATCCGGCTCATGTCGGATGCGTCGGATTTCGACATTTTCTTTGATCCGTCACGCAGGCTCATCACGCGGGTGGCAGCGCCTTCAATCACTGGTTCGGTGATTGGAAAGAAATCCACACCGTAGTCGTGGTTGAACTTGGCAGCGATATCGCGGGCCAGCTCCAGATGCTGTTTCTGATCTTCACCGACCGGAACATGGGTGGCGTGGTAAACCAGAATATCGGCCGCCATCAGCGCCGGATAGGCAAGGAGACCGAGTGAGGCGTTTTCAGCATTTTTGCCGGCCTTGTCCTTCCATTGGGTCATGCGACCCATCCAGCCCATGCGCGCGACACAGTTGAAAATCCACGCCAATTGCGCGTGTTCGGCAACCTGACTTTGATTGAACAAAATGGATTTTGCCGGGTCGAGACCTGCCGCGATGAATCCGGCGCAGAGTTCACGCGTGGCGTGACGCAAATCAGCAGGGTTTTGCCAGACCGTAATCGCATGCATGTCGACCATGCAATAAAGCGTCGGCGTACCCTGACCTTGGCTATCGGCAAAACGCTTGAGGGCGCCGAGATAGTTTCCAAGGTGCAGATTGCCGGAAGGCTGGATGCCCGAAAAAACGCGCGGGGTGTAGGTCGGGCCGGACATGGCCATTCTCCTGTCTGGATTTCTGTGTCTGCCTCGCTTACCCATGCACCAAAGCCCCGTCAAGCAGAGGCCCGATGATGAGCAACCCAGACACCGAAAGCCCGTTGAACCCAATGCCACCCGTGGTAATGGCACTGTTTCTTGCGATCATCGGAATCGAGATTGTGTTTTCGCTGGGCGCGCGCGGCATTGTCGGCGGCCCCGGCGCGATTGGATGGCGGCAGGCCGCGATACAGGATTACGGGTTCAACGCGCAAATTATGCAGTGGATGCTGACCAATCACGTTTATCCGCCCGAGCATCTGATGCGGTTCGTGACCTATCCATTCGTGCATGGCGATTTCACCCATGCCCTCTTTGTCGGGGTGATGCTGCTGGCAATGGGCAAGTTCGTGGGCGAGGTATTTCGCGGTTGGGCAGTCCTTGTCGTGTTCATGGCCTCTGCCGCGCTAGGTGCTGCGGTTTATGGTATGTTCGTGGTCGATCCACCGTGGATATATGGTGGATTTCCAGGCGTTTACGGCCTTATCGGCGCGTTCACTTATCTTTTGTGGCTGCGGTTGGGACAGGTGGGGGCAAGGCAGGCACGGGCCTTTAGTCTTATCGGTTTTCTGATGGGCGCCCAATTGCTGTTCAGTCTGGTGTTTGGCGCGAACATGCAATGGCTGGCCGATGTGTCCGGATTTGGCGCGGGCTTTGCCCTGTCGTTCTTTGTCAGCCCCGGCGGCTGGCAGAAAATCCACGCCCGGCTGCGTGGGCGTTAACCAATTGCATTGTCACCCGCGCCGGAATGCTTTTCGCAAGGCGCCTTTGTCAAAGGCACCAAGGAGCCTGCCAAAGAGGCCGTAGCTGAGCCCCCCCAACAACACGAGCACCGCCAAAGCCAGCCACCGCCAGCCGTCCAGCCCAAAGAGGGGGCCAATCGCCAACATCCCATGCCATAGAACCACCCCCATCAATGTCGCAGCGAGCGCGATCCGCCAGATGCGTCGGCGAAATCGTACATCGAAACGCGCGACGTCGCCGAAGGGGCGCGTTCCGCGCAGTAGCAGCCAGACCATCGCCCAGCCTGCCAGTGTGGTGCCGATCGCCGCTGCGATCCAGCCAATAAAGGGGGCAAGACCGATGGCAATCGCAGCGTTCACCACCATCGCGACCACGGCGTAGTGAAACGGGCGTTTGGTATCCTCGCGGGCGAAGTAAATCGGTTGCAGCACCTTCTGGAGCACGAAAGCCGGCAGGCCCAAACCGTAGATCGCCACGGCCAGCGCGGTGGCCGCCGTATCGTCCGTGCCGAATGCACCACGCTCGAACAGGACGGTGATCAGGGGGATCGGGATGACCATCAGCGCCACGGCGGCGGGGATGGTCAGAGCCAATGAAATCTCTCCTGCGCGACTGAGAGCCTCGCGGGCACCGTTGTCGTCTTGGGCGCGCAGGCGGCGGGACAGGTCGGGCAACAGGACAATGCCCACGGCAATTCCGACCACACCGAGCGGCAGTTGATAGAGCCGGTCGGCGGCATAGAGCCAGCTGACCGCGTTTTCATAGTTGCTGGCAACCTGTTGACCAACAAGCAGATTTACCTGCATGACCCCCCCCGCAAGGGCGGCGGGAATGGCGATGCGCACCAGTTGCGCCATCTCCGGCGTCCAGCGGGGTCGTACGGGTCGTACGGTACGGCCAGCACGATGGGCAGCGGCCCAGACGAGGGCGAGTTGGGCGACACCGGCAAAGGGGATGGTCCAGACCAGTGCCTGCACCACCTGACCGCCGGTCACGACCGCATAACCCATCGCGGTGCAGAGCATGACGTTCAGGATCACCGGGGCAGCGGCGGCGGCGGTGAACCGCCCGGTCGCATTCAGCACGCCAGAGAGCAGCGCGGCCAATGAGATGAACAGGATATAGGGGAACACGACACGCCCGAATTCAACGGTCAGATCGAACCGTTCATCGCCTGCAAAACCTTCGGCTGTGGCCCAGACCAGCGCGGGCATAAACACCATCGCCAACCCCACCAGAGCCAGTAAAACAAGGGCCAGGCCGCTCATTGCGAGGCTGGCGAAACCGTCTGCATTCTCCTGCGCTTCGAGCCGTTTGGAGAACATCGGCACAAAGGCCGCGTTGAACGCGCCCTCGGCAAAGAAACGACGGAACATGTTGGGCAGGCGGAACGCGGCGACAAAGGCATCCATCAACGGACCGGGACCAAGGAATCCGGCGATCAACACGTCGCGGACAAAGCCCAGAACGCGGCTGAGCAAGGTCCAGACGCCGACGGTCAGAACACCGGAAAGCAGGCGGGGCGGTTTCATCAACGGACCTCTGTCCAAAGGAGCAATATGCACGGAGTTAAAGGACCAAAGCCCCGGCGAAAAGGCCCGAATAGCACGATTGCCCCGCCCGAACCGGACGGAACCGCCGTACAGAGGCGCGAAAAAACACTGTAAGTGGCGCGATCCGGCGCGCGCTGGCCACCACCGCGACCAGACCTGTGCGGTTCGGACGGATGAACCGGACGGTTCGCAGGCGGGAAACAGGGCACCGCACGGCATGGTAAGCACGAGGCAAGACCCTGTGCGGCAGGATGGCATCCCGGCATATCCTCCCAGCGGCCAGAGAAAGGCACGCCATGCACCAGACCGACACCACGCCCATACCCGAGGTCAGCACCGACCATCTGCGCAGTTACCTGCGCGATTATCTGGATACGGTGCGGATGCAGGACGCGCGGCTGATCGTGACGCGCCGGGGCCGGGCGATGGCCGGACTGGTGCCCGCACACGAGGCCCGCGCGCTGTGGCGGGTGGCCAATACCCGAGAGGCCTATTCCGAATGGCAGATGCTGCACCGGCTGAATGATGAACGGCGTTTGCGACTGGCGGTTCTGGAGGAGGGTGAAGGCAAGAGGCGTGCGGGGTTTGAGACGGGGCGGTGAGGGGGGGCGGTGAGAACTGTCGTTCGCTGCGACTTGGGCGGACGGCTGCTATGCGCAGATAACGGGCTTCGCAAATAGTGAGCCAAGAACCTCCACCCTTCGGTTACGAAAGCTGCCGATCGCTGCAGGTTTTCGAGCTGGCCAATGTAGTGTGTGCTTCCTTGGGCGCCGGATGGAAATGCAAACAAACATCTCTTTTCCAATACGATCCGCCCGCCATACCAACTTAGCGCCACGTGCGTTGTCAGTGATGGGTTCATAGTGCTATCAGCATCTTATCCAGCAAGAAAACCGCGGGTGGCGAAATGGGCACAATCAAGAAAGTATTTGCTATTCTCGCGCTAGTTGGTGGATTAGGAATGGCAGCTCTGCTGCTTCCAGGAAAAATAGTAGATTTTGAGAATAATCTTCCTGACGCCTATGCGTACGTCACTAGCATTGTTTACAGTTCGGAAGCTTGGGCTGGAACATTCGACAAGTATCCCGAGGGCTTGGCGGACATGGCATCACTCGGCATTTCGACTAATGTCGATGCAGCTCTGGAATTAGAAGTCGTCGAAGGCAACCGACTCGACGGTCGCATTTGGTGGCAAGGGTCATGTGCTTTTAATGGCCTATATTCTGGGCTACTGCTTGATGGCTACATCAAGCTAGGTGGATCATCTGCAGAAGTAGTCATTCGGGAGATAGTCGGAGGGCATAGTGAAGAAATCGCACACGGCTTGCTTAATATCGACGGAATAATGATCAGGTTCAGCGAATTCCCGGTGAGTTTAGGTCTGAACGAGAGTGCAATCGCCAAGAACCCGGAACCCGTGCGACTTGAGGATTGGCCCAATCTATACTGTGGCTGAAGTAACATACGACGCTGGATTTAGCCGCAAAGATATCTCTTTTTCGAAACAACCTGCACTAAGGATGTAGATCTAGCGCGATCACGGAGCGCGCCCGCTTCAGGCTGAAACGGTCGTCCACTGCACCCTGCCCCTATGGTCGCAGTGGGCCGCAATCTTCTCCCCGCCCGGAACAAAGGCGCGCTTTGCGCGCCGCCGGGCAGCGCCCGACCGCCCTGATGGGCAGGCGCTTTGGCGGTGTTGGCTCTGACTATCATCGTTGAATGTAGTGGCAGGATAAGCTGTGCCTAATCACCGTAGGTGCGCCCGCCTGCGGTCGGGGGCTGCCCGGTGTTGGTGGGGTTTATGCGGGGTTGGGGTGGTAACGCGCATGTGTGGCGTGGTGCCGGGCTGAAGCCCGGCCTACGGGTGCGGGCGGTGCGTGGCAGTTTGGCTGCGTTGGGTCTGACTATCATCGTTGGATGTAGTGGCAGGATAAACTGTGCCTCATCACCGGAGGTGCGCCCACCCAGCGGTCGGGTGCTGCCCGGCGTTGGTCGGGTTTATGCGGGTTGGGGTGATGCGCGTGTGTGGCGTGGTGCCGGGCTGAAGCCCGGCCTACGTTACTGCGCGTTCTGCGCCTTCGCTGATGGCGGCGCGCAGTTTGCGGTCCAGCGTCTGACGTTTGCCTTCGGAATAGAATTTCAGGCCGAACATATCCTTGACATAAAACGTATCGACCACCTGTTCGCCGTAGGTCGCGATCACCGCGCTGGCGATGTAGACGTTGGCGGCGGCCAGTGTGCGCGTCAGGTCATAGAGCAGGCCGGGGCGGTCGCGGGTGTCGACCTCGATGATGGTATAGATCTCTGACCCTTCATTATCGAAGGTGATATGCGTGGGCACCCGAAAGGCGCGTTCGCGTTTCTTGATCTTGTCGCGCGATTTGATCGCGTCGCGGGCCACGACCTCGCCTTTGAGCGTCTTCAGGATGGTTTGGCGCAAGCGCGGCAGGCGGGCGGTCTCGAACGGGTGGCCATCGGCGTCCTGAATCCAGAAGGCCGCCGTGGCGAACCCGTCCTTGGACGTATAGGTGCGGGCATCCACCACGTTGGCGCCGACCAGCGCCAGTGCGCCCGCGAGCCGCGAGAAGATGCCGGGGTGATCGGCCATGGCAAAGCAGGCGCGGGTGGCATCGCGGTCGTCGTCGGGGTGCAGGTCGATGCCGATCTCGCCCGCGTCCAGCGTGCGCAGGAGGGTGGCGAACACCTGATGGGCGGTGACGTGCAGCCCCTGCCAATAGGGCGGGTAATGCCGGGCGGTCTCGGTCTTGAGCGCCTTTGCGTCCCAGCCTTTGAGCGCGTCGCGCAGGTTGCGCTTGGCGTCCGAGCCGCGCTGTTCACGGTTGAGATCCTCCAGCCCGCCCTCCATGGCGCGACGGGTCTGGCGATAGAGGGCGCGGATCAGCGATGCCTTCCAGTTGTTCCAGGTGCCGGGGCCGACGCCGCGAATGTCACAGACGGTCAGGACGCACAGCATATCCAGCCGCGCCTGTGTCTGCACTGCCTTGGCAAAATCGCGCACTGTGCGCGGGTCGGCGATGTCGCGTTTCTGGGCCATGTCGGACATCAGCAGGTGATAGCGCACCAGCCACTCGACGGTGTCCACTTCCTTGGGTTTCAGCCCCAGCCGGGGGGCGACGCGGCGGGCAATCTGTGCGCCAAGGATCGAGTGATCCTCATCTCGGCCTTTGCCGATATCGTGCAGCAGCATCGCCACATACAAAACCCGGCGGTTGATCCCTTCCTCGAGGATTGACGAGGCGACGGGCAGTTCCTCGATCAGCTTGCCGCGTTCGATCCGGCTGAGGTGGCTGATGCATTGGATGGTATGTTCGTCCACGGTGTAGTGGTGGTACATATTGAACTGCATCATCGCCACGATCGGCTCGAATTCGGGGATAAAGGCGCTGAGCACGCCCAGTTCGTTCATCCGCCGCAATGCGCGTTCGGGATTGCCCTGTTTCAGCAACAGATCGAGAAAGAGTTTCTGCGCCTGCGGGTCGGCGCGCATGGTGTCGTCGATCATATCCAGATTGGCCGTCACGAGCCGCATCGCATCCGGGTGGATCAGCAGGCCAGTGCGCAGCGCCTCTTCGAACACGCGGAGCAGGTTCAGGGGATCGGCGAGAAAGGCGGTTTCATCAATGATGGCGAGGCGGCCATGCACCTCGGTATAGCCGTTCTTCAGCTTGCGCTTGCGACGAAAGAGGCGCTGCAACAGCGGTTCTGATTTGACATGGGCCGCTTCCAGCTTGGTCACGAAAATGCGCGTCAGATCGCCCACCGCGGTGGCGTGGCGAAAGTAGTGCTGCATGAAATGTTCGACGCCGCGCCGTCCGGCGCGGTCGGTATAGCCCATACGCTCTGCCACCTCGACCTGAAGATCAAAGGTCAGCTGGTCATTGGGGCGTTTGGTGATCAGGTGCAGGTGGCAGCGTACCGCCCAGAGAAAATTCTCGGCCTCGGTGAACGTCTCGAATTCGTCCTGGGTGAACATACCCTGAGCCACCAGATCGGCGGTGTCGGTGACGCGGTAGACGTATTTGGCGATCCAGAACAGCGATTGCAGGTCACGCAGCCCGCCCTTGCCCTCTTTGACGTTGGGCTCGACCATGTAGCGTTCGCCCTGTTTCTCGTGGCGGTGGTCGCGTTCTTCGAGCTTGGCCTCGGTAAACTCGCGTTTGGTGCCCTCAAAGAGATCATTCCACAGCCGGTGCGCCAGATCGCCTGCCAGACGTGCATCGCCGGTCAGCCAGCGGTGTTCAAGCAGGCCGGTACGGATGGTAAAATCCTCTTCGGCGAGGCGCAGGCAATCGCGGATCGTACGGCTGGCATGGCCGACCTTCAGCCGCAGGTCCCACAGGATATAGAGCATCGATTCAATGACGCTCTCGGCCCAGCCGGTGATCTTATAGGGTGTCAGGAACAGCAGATCGACATCCGATTGCGGTGCCATTTCACCGCGTCCGTAGCCCCCCACGGCGATCACCGAGAGCCGTTCAGCGTCGGTCGGTGTCGGGTTCGGGTGCAGCCGCTCTGTCGCCAGCGAAAATGCGGTTCTGAGGATGCAGTCGGTGAGCCACGTATAGCTGCGGGTCGCGGCGCGGGCCGCGAATGGATGGTCGGTCAGCGCCGCAGCGATAGCGGCGCGTCCGCGCGTCTGCTCTGCGCTGAGCACATCGACGGCGTGTTTGCGCAGCGCGGCATGGTCGCCGTCGGGTCCGAGTGCCAGTGCGGCGATCACACGCGCGTCATCGAAAATGTCAGACGCCGGGCAGATCAGCGCCGATGAATCGGCGCTGTTGGCTGTGGCGTTGGCTGCGGGGTCTGCGACGACGGTCAGAACCCGGCTCCGCCAAAGCCTTTGGGCGCGGCTTCGAGAATTACCAATTTCTTGTCCCGGATCGTGGCGACAGCCAGACCGCGCTGGTTGGTGCCATCTGGCATCAGGCGAAAGACGCCACCGGTGCCCTGATACCCGGCACTTTGGGTCAGGCTGGCACGGCTCAGCGCGTCCTTGCCGCCCCGTTTGGCCAGTGCGCCGATGGCGGCGACACCGTCATAGGCCAGACCTGCGATGGCGTGGGGAAACTTGCCATTGGCGGCGTGAAAACGGCTTTCGAAGCTCTGGGATTTCTGTGGGTCAGGCATTGCGAACCACCCGCCCTGCACGCCGGGCAAGTCCAGCGTCTGGGGCGGTTTGTCCCAGCGGGTCAGGCCGATATATTGGATATCGGTCGGCGCCAGACCGTTTTCCGGCAGCATCTGAGAAAAGAGCGGCAGCGCGCCGGCGGTGTTTGCTGTCAGGAAAATGGCATCGGCGCTGGTGCTGCGCACGTTCGACGCGATGACCGGTACAGCCGACACGACGCCCTGCTGCGAGAAATCATAAGGCACGTTGCCAACGATGGTAGCGCCGGAAGCAGCCGCGGCCTTGGCGATGGCCTCGCGGCCCAACTGGCCGGCGAGGTTGCTGGAATGCACGGTCAGGATGCGGCTCTTGCCCTGACGGGTGGCGTATTTTGTCAGGCGGCGCGCGGTGTCGTCAAAGGTCTGGCCCAGTACGAAGAGGTTGCCGCCCGCGATAGAGGCGTTGTTCGAGAAGGCCAGCACATTCACGCCTTTGTTCGCCACGGCAACGGCGACGGCATTGGCCGATTCGGCATGCAGCGGGCCGATAATGATCTTTGCCCCGTCGCCGACTGCGTTCAATGCGGCCTGTTGCGCCTGTCCCGCCTGCCCGGCGGTGCCGTAAACGCGCAGGTCGATCTTGACCCCTTGGAGGTCGGCAACGGCCAGTCGCGCGGCGCTTTCCAGATCCTTGGCCAGTGCCGCCTCTTGGGCATTGGCAGAGCCGTGCGGCACCAAGAGCGCCACCGCCACCGGCGCGCCGGGGTCGATGGACGGGCCGCTATTGCCCCCGCCACCCATCGAGACCGGCTGACAGGCGGCGATCAACAGCCCCCCGATCAGCAGGACAATCAGGTTCAGCACCTTGCGCGCGGATGGCAAAACAGAAAACATTGGGGTATCTCACTCCGTGATGGCGGGCAGGCCCGGCGGGCCGCCGCAGTTCGATTAGGATAATAAACGTCATGTGGGTCGGGTCCAGTGGTTAAACAGGTTGAGCGGAAACTCGAGCCCGGGCTCTATCTTGTGGCGACGCCTATCGGGGCGGCGCGCGACATTACGTTGCGCACGCTGGATATTCTGGCCAGCGCCGATGTGATCGCCGCCGAAGACACCCGCAGCCTGCGCAAGCTGATGGAGATTCACGGGATCGCGCTGGGGGATCGACCGCTGCTGGCCTACCACGATCACAATGGTGCACGGGTGCGGCCCCGGTTGATGGCCGACATTAGCGGCGGAAAATCAGTGGTTTATGCGTCCGAGGCCGGGACGCCAATGGTGGCCGATCCGGGGTTCGATCTGGCGCGGGCGGCGATTGCCGAAGGGATGCCGCTGACCTCTGCTCCGGGGCCATCGGCGGTGATTACCGCGCTGACGCTGTCGGGTTTGCCGACGGATCGCTTCTTGTTCGCGGGTTTTTTGCCAAATACCGCGTCTCAGCGAAAATCCGCGTTGTCGGCGCTGGTGGACGTGCCCGCAACTTTGGTGTTTTACGAATCGCCAAAGCGGATTGCCGCGATGTTGCGCGATGCGGCCACCGTGCTGGGTGGGTCGCGCCCGGCGGCGCTGGCGCGTGAATTGACCAAGAAATTCGAGGAGGTTCAGCGCGGTACGCTGGACACGCTGGCCGAAGAGGCGGCCGCTCATCCGCGCAAGGGTGAAATGGTGGTGCTGGTGGATCGGGCATCTTCGCAAAATATTAGCTTTTCTGAGATAGAAGAGATGTTGCAGGACGCACTGGCACAGATGTCGGTGCGCGATGCCGCCGACACTGTTTCGCAGGCGCTGGGGCTGAAACGACGTCAGGTGTATCAAATGGCGCTGAAACTGGCCGGTGACACCGAATCGGACGAAACAGGCAGCGGTACATAGACGGGAAGGACCGGACATGACCTATCATGTGGATATTGCGGCACTGCCATCCACGGCCTTGCAGACCCGCCGCGACCGTGGTGCCCGCGCGTGGCAATCAGGCGCGGCCGCCGAGGATATCGCCGCGCGCATCTATGACGAAGCGGGCCTTGTGTTGCTAGAGCGTCGCTGGCGCGGTCAGGGCGGCGAAATCGACCTGATCCTGCAGGACGGGGATGTGATCGTCTTTGCAGAGGTAAAGCAGGCCCGCAGCCATGATGCGGCCCGCGCCAGCCTGCGCCCGGCACAGATGCGACGCATTCATGCGGCGGCGGCAGAATTCCTCGGCCAGCAGCCAAATGGGCAACTCAGCGATGTGAGGTTCGATCTGGTGACGGTCGATGGCACCGGTCACTGTGATGTGATGGAAGGGGCGCTGTCGCATATCTGATCTGCACATTTCCGGTTTGCACAGCGCGCGCAGGTAGCGCATGTAATGGCGGCGCAACATCCCAAGGGGCCGCTCGCCATGAAAATCGCCTTTCAGATGGACCCGATCGGGCCGATCAATATCAATGCCGACAGCAGCTTTCGTCTGGCCGAAGAGGCGCAGGCGCGGGGGCATGAGCTGTTTTACTACACGCCCGAGAACCTCGCCTATGACGAGGGGCGCATCACGGCGCGGGGCCAATCGCTACGGGTGCAGCGCGTAGAGGGCGATCATGCGATCCTCGGAGAAGAGACCGTGGTTGATCTGGCAGATTTCGATGTGGTCTGGCTGCGTCAGGATCCGCCGTTTGATATGTTCTATATCACCACGACGCATCTGCTGGACCGGCTGGCACCGGGCACATTGGTGGTCAATGATCCGTTCTGGGTACGGAATTTTCCCGAAAAGCTGTTGATTCTCGATTTTCCGGACCTGATGCCGCCCACCACCATCGCGCGTGATATCGCCACCATCCGGGCGTTCAAGGACCGGCACGGCGATGTTATCCTCAAGCCGCTCTATGGCAATGGCGGCGCGGGTGTTTTCCTACTGACGCAGGCGGATCGCAATCTGACGTCACTGCACGAGCTTTTTACCGGATTTAGCCGCGAGCCGCTGATCGTGCAGAAATTTCTGCCTGACGTGGCCAAGGGCGACAAGCGCGTGATCCTCGTCGATGGTGCGCCGGTCGGCGCAATCAACCGGGTGCCCGCCAAGGGCGAGACGCGATCGAACATGCATGTGGGCGGACGGCCCGAGAAGGTCGCGCTGACAGACCGCGACCGCGAGATTTGCGACCGGATCGGGCCACTCTTGCTTGAAAAGGGGCAGGTTTTCGTCGGAATCGATGTGATCGGCGACTATCTGACCGAGATCAACGTGACCTCGCCCACCGGCATTCAGGAACTGGAGCGGTTCGACAATGTGAACATCGCCGCGAAGATCTGGGAGGCCATCGAGGCCAAGCGCGCGTGAGCCGGCGCCTCGGGATTCTGCGTCCCTATCTGCGCCTGACAGAGAAACGCCATCTGGCGCGAGCGCAGGATCCGGTGAAATTGCGGCACAGTTTCGAGCTGAAGGCGAAGATTTTCTTTCGCGCCGTGGCGGGCACCCAATTCCGCTATCTGAACGTTGGCAGCGGCGATGCAGCGCTCTCGGGTGTCGAGGTGACGCCGAAGGTGCAGCGCGACGGGCCGGTGATCCTGTATTTTCATGGCGGTGGCTATGTCTTTGGTTCTCCGGACACGCATAAGGCGATGTTGGCGCGGCTGTCCTCCCTGACCGGGCTGCGCGCGGTGCTGCCGCGCTATCGGCTGGCACCTGAACATCCGTTCCCCGCCGCGCCAGAGGATGCGCTGAGTGCGTATCGCGCCGTGATGGATCATCCCGGCGGGGTGATCATCGGCGGCGACAGCGCGGGGGGCGGGCTGGTCCTGTCACTGTTGGCGCGGATCATCGCGCTGGGACTACCACTACCGCTGGGTTGTTTCGCATTTTCGCCACTGACCGATGTGACGTTCAGCGGCGACAGCATCCGTGACAATGCGCGGGCCGAGATTATCCTGCCTGCTGATCGCGTCGGCGACATGGCAGGCATGTATCTGGGGGATCATCCGGCGGATGACCCGATCGCCTCGCCGCTCTTTGCCGGGTTCCTTGGTGCGCCGCCAATCTGGCTGGCGGTGGCCGATACCGAGATTTTGCTGGATGACAGCCGCCGTATGGCCGAGCATCTAATGGGTCAGGGCGTCGATGTGACCTGTCTGGTCGAGGGCGATCTGCCGCATGTCTGGCCGCTGTTCCAGACAATTCTGCCCGAGGCGCGGCAGACATTGGCGGAACTGGCGGGTTGGATCACATCTCTTTCGCGGCTGTGATGCGGTAGCTGACGGCCTCGGCAATATGCGGGCGACGGACCTCTGGGGATCCATCCAGATCGGCAATCGTACGGGCCACGCGCAGTACCCTGTGATAGCCGCGCGCCGACAGGCCAAAGCGTTCGGCTACCTTTAGCAGCAGGGCGCGGCCCTCTGCGTCCGGGCTGGCGATTTCATCCAGCAGCGCACCTTCGGCATCGGCATTGAGCCGCGCGGTGTCCGCGCCATCGAACCGCGCAGCCTGTAGGGCGCGGGCGGTCATAACCCGCGCCGCAACAGTGGCAGAACTGTCGCCCGCGGCGGGCAGATCGAGATCGGTAAAGGCGACGGGCGGCACCTCTACCCGCAGGTCGATCCGGTCCATCAGCGGGCCGCTGATCCGCCCCAGATAGTCGTCGTCGCAGGCAGGCGCGCGGGCACAGGCGCGGGCCGGGTCACTGAGATAGCCGCATTTGCACGGGTTCGCGGCGGCGATCAGCATGAAACGGCAGGGATAGGTGATATGGGCGTTGGCGCGGGCGATCATCACTTCGCCTGTTTCGATCGGCTGGCGCAGGGTTTCGAGCACGGTGCGCGGGAATTCGGGGAATTCATCCATGAAGAGCACGCCGTTATGGGCGAGGCTGATTTCGCCGGGGCTGGCACGGCGACCTCCGCCCACGATGGCAGCCATGGATGCGGTATGGTGTGGCTCGCGAAACGGGCGGGTGCGGTTGATACCGCCCTCGTCCAGCAGACCGGCGAGCGAGTGGATCATCGAGGTTTCCAGCGCCTCGCGCGGATCCAGCGGCGGCAGGATACCGGGCAGACGGGCGGCGAGCATGGATTTGCCCGAGCCGGGTGTGCCGACCAGTAGCAGGTGATGGCGACCGGCAGCGGCGATTTCCAGCGCGCGTTTGGCGCGTTCCTGTCCCTTGACGTCGCGCAGGTCGCGACCGCCGGGGGGCTGGATCACCTCGCCCGGTTCAGCCGGGGGCAGTGGTGACTGGCCGGTATAGTGGCGCACGACATCGGCAAGGTTGGCCGCGCCGATCACGCGGGCGGCACCGACCCATGCGGCCTCTGCCCCGGATAAACGCGGGCAGAGCAGCGTGCGGTCCTCTGCTGCGGCTGACATGGCGGCGGGTAGCGCGCCGACAACTGGGATCAGCGAGCCGTCTAGCGACAATTCGCCCAACGATGTGGTTTCCTCGACCGCGTCCTTTGGAATGATTTCCAGCGCCGCTAGCAGCGCGAGCGCGATGGGCAGGTCGAAATGGCTGCCTTCCTTTGGCATGTCGGCGGGGCTGAGATTGATCGTGATCCGTTTGCTGGGCAGGGCGATGGCCATCGAGCTGAGTGCGGTGCGCACCCGGTCGCGGGCCTCGCTCACGGCCTTGTCCGGCAGGCCGACCACCGAGAAGGCGGGCAGTCCGGGCGTGACGGCGCATTGCACCTCGACCTGTCTGGCCTCGACACCCTCGAAGGCGACCGTGTAGGCGCGCGCGACCATCCCTGCCCCCCGTTTTGCGACAATCTTGGTTAACGGTAGGGCGGGAGGGATTTAGGAATGGTTAATGCGCGGTGTCGTGGTCAGCTATCGCGCATCGTGGTGAAGGCGGGCCATGCGTCGGGGTCGGCCACGGTTTTATCGCGGCAGAACGGGTTGCACATGCCAAAGATGCGGCCGTCCGTCTCCATCAGATGTGTGATGGCTTTGCCGGAATAGGGGCAGGCGGTGTTCTCTGGCGTACCATCCTCGACCGCGCGCGCCGCGATTGGCGTGGGACCGGGCCATGTGGTGGTGGCATGATCCATCTTGTACCGGTTCAGGTCAGGTCCGCGCACCAGCCCCATCGCGCGCCATCGGCGAAAGGACAGGTCGTTCAGATGAGCATCCACGTAAGCCTGTGCGCTGTCTGATACGCGCAGGCCATATCCCGCGATGCGCGCGGCGACAGGGGCGTAAAACGCGTCGACAATGGAGTAATCGCCGCAGAGCCACGGACCGGACGGTGCGCAGGTCTGGCGGGCGTGATCCCAGATCACCTCGATCCGGCGCAGATCGGCCTCGACCGCCGCCGAGGGGGGCACGTTGGTATAGGCGCGGCGCAGGTTCATCGGGCAATCGCTGCGCAGCGCGCCAAAGCCTGCGTGCATTTCGGCCGTGAGGCTGCGGGCAGTGGCGCGGGCGGCGGGGTCGGACGGCCACAGGGGCAGGTCGGAATGGCGGCTGGCCAGTTCCTCGGCCAGTGCGATGGATTCGCCGATGATCGCGCCGTCGGACGTGCGCAGGGCGGGCACGGTTTTGGCCGGGGCCCAGCCGGGCATCTGGTCGGGGACCGAGCCAAGGCTGAAATCCACCAGGGTGAGGTTGCGGGAAATGCCGAAGCGGTCGAACAACAGCCAAGCGCGGAGCGACCAGCTGGAATAGGCGTAATCGCCGAGGATGAGTTCATATGTCATGCAGCGCAGATTAGCGGCAGGCGGCGCTGTGACCACAACAAAATTTTGTGCGCAGCACGATCACGGCAGGTGATTGATCGCCCCTGCCCGCCAGCCGGGGCCGTCGGTCTGCATCACGGTGACTGACAGATTGTCGATGCGGTGGGCGAATGCCTGATAGGCGTCGATCTGCAAGGCCTGCTGGACCTGTGTCAGGATCGCGCCGAAATGGGCCACGGCGATGATGTCGCGCCCCGGATGGGCGGCACATATACGGACGACTGCGGCGTTGACGCGGGCGCTGACCTCATGCCAGCTTTCGCCGCCGGGGGGGCGGATATCGCCGGGGTTGTCCCAGAAAGCGCGCAGATGGTCCGGGTCGTCGACCGCGTCAAAGGCCAGCAGTTCCCACGCGCCGAAATGGATTTCGCGCAGCCCCGCATCATCCGGCAGGCGGGTGCGCTCCTGCTGGATCGCGTCGGCAGTGGTACGTGCGCGGATCAGGTCCGACGACACCACCAGCGCATCCCGCGGCAGATAGGCGTCGAGCCGCCCGATCAGGGCAGTATCGCTGAGATCGGCGGGCAGATCGGACCAGCCGACCATTGATTTGGCATGGGTCGGGCCGTGGCGGACCCAGTAGAGGCGGCTCACGGTAGCGTCCCTTTTAGGGCATCTGGCAGCGTCCCTTTCAGGGCGACGGGCAACCCGGCCATCACCAGCGCGACCAGATCGGCCTGCGCCGCGAGCCGCTGGTTCAGTCGCCCCTGTGCGTCGCGGAACCGTCGCGCCAGCACGTTGTCCGGCACGACCGACAGGCCCAGCTCGTTCGACACGATGATCACCTGCGCGGCGCAGTCGGCCAGCGCCGCCATCAGCGCCGCCTCTGCCCTGTCCAGATTATGTTCGGCCAGCATGTGATTGCTGAGCCACATGGTGGCGCAATCAAGCAGCACGACCTGATCGGCGCGTGCCTCTGCCAGCGCCGGACCGAGATCGAGCGGGGCCTCGACCGTGTGCCAGCCCTGCCCGCGCATCTGCTGATGGCGCGCGACCTTGTCTGCCATTTCCGCATCAAAAACCTGTGCCGTGGCAATGTAGATGCGATCCTTGCCAGTGGCTGTTGCCAGTGCTTCGGCGAAATTTGATTTGCCCGAGGCGGAACCACCGAGGACCAAGGCGCGTTGTGCGGTCATATTGATGAACTCTTTTTGATCCGGGTTGATTTGTCCTGCCTACCATCCGGTGAAAGACTGAGAAAGGGCGCGCGCGAAAACGCCGCCATGTCGAGGGGACCGATGGCACAGGATACGCAAGACGGACGCACCATGACCCGCACGGCGATGAAGGCCGAACTGCTGGACGCCGAAACCGAGCGGGCGTTGGCCTATGCGTGGCGCGATCACCGCGACGAGGCGGCGCTGCATCGGTTGATCACCGCCTATATGCGACTGGCGATTTCGATGGCGTCGAAGTTTCGCCGGTACGGCGCACCGATGAATGATTTGATTCAAGAGGCGGGGCTGGGCCTGATGAAGGCCGCCGACAAGTTCGATCCTGATCGCGGTGTGCGGTTTTCGACCTATGCAGTCTGGTGGATCAAGGCCAGCGTACAGGATTACGTGATGCGCAACTGGTCGATGGTGCGCACCGGCAGCACATCTTCGCAGAAATCACTGTTTTTCAACCTGCGCCGGGTGCAGGCCCGGCTGGAGCGCGAGGCGATGGCCGAAGGTGTGGAACTGGACGGCTATCAGCTGCGCGAGATGATCGCGCGCGAGGTCGGCGTGCCGCTGCGCGATGTCGAGATGATGTCGGGGCGGTTATCGGGGTCTGATTTTTCGCTGAACGCGACGCAGAGTGCCGAGGACGAGGGCCGCGAGTGGATCGACACGATCGAGGATGACGGCCCGCGTGGTGATGAGCAGGTCGAACAGGCCCATGATCACGCCGCATTGCGCCATTGGCTGACGCAGGCGATGGGCAAGCTGAACGCGCGCGAGCGATTCATCGTGCGCGAACGCAAGCTGCGCGACGAGCCGCGCACATTGGAAAGTCTGGGCGATGAGCTGAACCTGAGCAAAGAGCGGGTGCGCCAACTGGAAGCGGCGGCCTTTGCAAAAATGCGCAAAACGCTTGAGGAGAAAGGCAGCGAGGTGCATAGCCTGCTGGTATGATTCTTCGTATCGCAATTGTTGTTGTTCTGGCTGCGATGCCTGCTGTTGCGCAGGATATCTGGGTGTTGGGCGAAGTGCATGACAACCCCGATCACCACCAGACCCAAGCCGAAATGACCACCGAGATCGCGCCGGCGGCGTTGGTATTCGAGATGCTGACGCCGGATCAGTCACGCGCGGCATTACCTGCCTTGCGCGACGACCGGGCGGCGCTGGAGGAGGCATTGGGCTGGTCCGAGAGTGGCTGGCCTGACTTCGGACTGTATTACCCGATATTTACCGCTGCACCTGCGGTTCCGGTCTATGGCGCAGGCGTGCCAAGGGCGATGGCGCGGGCCGCGATGGCGGGCGACATCGCGATGGTATTTGGCGGGCAGGCGGATGACTACGGGCTGACCCAGCCGCTGCCCGCAGAGGAACAGACCGCGCGCGAGGCGGTACAAATGGAAGCGCATTGCGACGCGCTGCCCGCAGACATGCTGCCCGATATGGTGGCCATCCAGCGGCTGCGCGACGCGTCTTTGGCGCGGGCCGCGTTGCAGGCATGGCGCGATACCGGCGGGCCAGTGGTGGTGATTACCGGCAATGGTCATGCGCGGCGTGACTGGGGGGCCACGGCGCTGATCGCGCGGGCGGCGCCGACGCTGGGCATCGTGGCGCTGGGTCAGGGCGAGGACGGGGTGCCACCCGACGGCGTGTTTGACCGGGTGACGGATGCGCCCGCACCCGCGCGCGAGGGTCCCTGCGCCGCGTTCCGGTGATCGGCGTGGCTGCTGCGTGGTTGTTGCGGGGCGGCGCGTGCCCTTGTCTCTGACGGGGGGGGCGCATAGTCTCTGATCGGTATCCACAAGGACGTTGCCGATGCTGGCCTCTAAACACATTCTATTGATTATCGGCGGCGGGATTGCCGCGTTCAAATCGCTGGACCTGATCCGGCGGCTGCGCGAACGCGGTGCGTCGGTGACGCCGGTTCTGACGCGGGCCGGGGCGGAGTTCGTCACGCCATTGTCAGTGTCGGCGCTGGCCGGGCGCAAGGTGTTTCAGGAGTTGTTCGATCTGACGGCAGAGGCCGAGATGGGGCATATCGAGTTGAGCCGCAGTGCCGATCTGATCGTGGTCGCACCAGCCACGGCAGACCTGATGGCCAAGATGGCGCAGGGGCATGCGGATGATCTGGCCTCGACGTTGTTGTTGGCCACCGACACGCCTGTGCTGATCGCACCGGCGATGAATGTGAGGATGTGGGAACACGCCGCCACGCAGCGCAATTTCGGTGTGTTGCAGGAGGATGGCATCGGGTTCGTCGGGCCGAACGCGGGCGACATGGCCTGCGGCGAGCATGGACCGGGCCGCATGGCGGAGCCGATGGAGATCGTGGCCGCGATCGAGGCGGCGCTGGCGGACGGGCCGCTGCGCGGCAAACGGGTGCTGGTCACGTCCGGGCCGACGCATGAGCCGATTGATCCGGTGCGCTATATCGCCAACCGGTCGTCCGGTGCGCAGGGGACCGCGCTGGCCCGTGCGCTGGCGGCCTTGGGGGCCGAGGTGGTGTTCGTCACCGGCCCGGCGGATGTGCCACCGCCCGGCGGGGTGGAGGTGATCGCCGTGCAGACCGCGCAGGAGATGCTGGAGGCGGTAGAGGCGGCGCTGCCGGTGGATGCGGCGGTCTTTGCCGCGGCAGTTGCAGATTGGCGTATGGCCAGCGCGGCCGCGTCGAAGATGAAAAAGACCAACGGCGGGTTGCCGGTGCTGGAGTTCGCCGAGAATCCTGACATTCTGGCGACGGTGGCGCAGATGGAGGCCGGGCGCCCTGCGCTGGTCGTGGGCTTTGCGGCCGAGACCGATGATGTGGTGGAAAACGCCACGGCCAAGCGGGCGCGCAAGGGTTGTGACTGGATCGTGGCGAATGACGTGAGCGCCGCGACCGGCATCATGGGCGGGACCGAGAACGCCGTGACCGTGATCGACGCGGAGGGGGCCGAGGCGTGGCCGCGTATGGGCAAGGCGCAGGTTGCAGCGCGTCTGGCCGAGCGGATCGCAAAGGCGCTGGCGTAGGATTTAGGTATTTCTGGAAAGATGAAAGGACAGGGGATGGTGTGCGTATCTGTTGTCTGGGACGATGGGGCGGACCGGGAAATGGGACTGCCCTTCTATGCCAGTGCCGGGGCGGCGGGGGCTGATCTGCGGGCGAATTTTGCCGCAGGCGCGCGCGACGGTGTGACGCTGGAGCCCGGTGCGCGGGCTTTGGTGCCCACGGGGCTGCGGCTGGCGATCCCGGAGGGGTACGAGGTGCAGATCCGGCCGCGGTCGGGTCTGGCGCTGAAACATGGGATCACGTTACCCAACAGCCCCGGCACCATCGACAGCGATTATCGCGGGCCGTTGGGGGTGATCGTGATGAATGCGGGCGATGCGGCGTTTCACATAGCGCATGGCGCGCGGATTGCGCAGATGGTGGTGGCCCCGGTGGTTCAGGCGCAGTTCGATTTGGTGGCGGATCTGGATGACACTGCGCGCGGGGCGGGTGGCTTTGGCTCGACAGGCGCGGGCTGATGCTGCTGGTTCTGGGTCTGGCCGCAGCACTTTGGGCGCTGGGTGCGCTGCTGGGCACGCCTGCGCGGGTGCGCTGGGGGATGATTGCCTGTCTCTGGATCGGGGTTGTGGTGCTGCATCTGTTGCTGCCCGACGATCATGCACTGCGGTTGGCGACAGGCGGCAGCGCCGCGCCGTGGTTGCTGCTGGGCGGTATCGCGGCGTTGGGGCTGGGCTATGGCCGGGTACTGGGCTGGTTGCGGGCGCGGTCCGGGCAGCGCGCGCCGGTGCCGCAGCAAACCGGCAGTTTTTCGGATGCGGAGCTGGAGCGGTATGCGCGTCATATCGTGCTGCGCGAAGTCGGTGGACCGGGACAGAAGAAGCTGAAGGCGGCGCGGGTTCTGGTGATCGGGGCCGGCGGGCTGGGATCGCCTGCGATGCTATATCTGGCGGCGGCCGGAGTTGGCACCATCGGTGTCATTGACGATGACGTTGTGGATGCGTCGAACCTGCAACGGCAGGTGATCCATCCTGATGCAGCGATCGGCCTGCCCAAGGTGCAATCGGCGGCCACGGCCATCGCCGCGCAGAACCCGCATGTGACGGTGCGGCCCTATCAGCGGCGGCTGACCGAGGAGATCGCTGCCGATCTGATCGCCGATTACGACATCGTACTGGAAGGCGTGGACAATTTTGAGACCCGCTATCTGGTCAACCGCGTGGCCGCCGGGCTGGGCAAGCCACTGGTTTCGGGCGCGTTATCGCAATGGGAGGGGCAGATCAGCGTGTTTGACCCGGCGCAGGGCGCGCCCTGCTACGAATGCGTGTTCGCCAAGGCCCCCGAGGCCCATCTGGCACCGTCCTGTGCCGAGGCGGGTGTGATGGGGGCGCTGCCCGGTGTGATCGGGGCGATGATGGCCGGTGAAGCGATCAAGCTGATCACCGGAGCCGGGGCGCCGCTGCGGGGCGAGATGCTGATTTATGACGCGCTATATGCCGATGCGCGCAAGTTCAAACTGACACCGCGCGACGACTGCCCGGTTTGTGGAAATCGCCGGACCGGCGAGAAGGAGACGACATGACGAACCCGCTGCTGCGTGACTGGACCGGACCCTATGAGTTGGCGCCGTTCGCCGAGATCGAGGATGGTCATTTCGCGCCAGCCTTTGACGCGGCGCTGAGCGCGGCGCAGGCAGAGATCACGGCGATTGCCGACGCAGACGCGGCGCCGACATTTGCAAACACCATCGAGGCGCTGGAGGCGTCCGGTGCGGCGTTGGACAAGGTATTGTCGGTGTTTTTCACCCTTGCCGGGGCCGATAGCAATCCGGCGCGGCAGGCGTTGCAACGCGAATTCTCGCCCAAGCTGGCGGCCTATTCATCGTGGGTCAGTGGCAACAAAGCGCTCTTTGCGCGGATCGAGACGCTGTGGGAAGCGCGCGAGACGCTGGACCTGACGCCCGAGCAGGCCCGCGTGCTGATGCTGACCCATCGCGGATTTCGCCGTGCCGGTGCGGCACTGACCGGGGACGCGGACGCGCGGATGCGCGAAGTCATGGCGCGGCTGGCGGAACTGGGCACGGCGTTTACCCAGAACCTGCTGGCGGATGAGGCCGCGTGGCAGATGGAACTGGGCGAGGATGATCTGGGCGGTTTGCCTGATTTTCTGGTCCGGTCGGCGCGCGCGGTGGGGGCTGAAAAGGGGCTGGATTGTCCGGTGATCACGCTGTCGCGGTCGCTGATCGTGCCGTTTTTGCAGTTTTCCGACCGACGTGATCTGCGCCGCCGCGCCTTTGCGGCATGGGCGGCGCGCGGGGCGAATGGCGGTGAGACAGACAATCGTGAAATTGCCGCCGAGACGCTGGCGCTGCGCGCCGAGCGGGCGGAGCTGTTGGGTTATGACAGTTTTGCCGATTTCAAGCTGGAAACCGAGATGGCCAAGACACCGCAGGCGGTGCGCGATCTGCTGATGCAGGTCTGGGCCCCTGCCCGCGCGCAGGCGCTGGCCGATGCGGACACGCTGACGCAAATGATGCAGGCGGATGAGGTCAACGGCCCGCTAGAGCCGTGGGACTGGCGCTATTACGCGGAGAAGCGGCGGCAGGCCGAGCACGATCTGGATGAGAGCGAGGTGAAGCCCTATCTGCAACTGGACCGGATGATCGAGGCGGCGTTCGCCTGCGCCAACCGTCTGTTCGGGCTGGAATTCCGGGCGCTGGACGTGCCGCTGCATCATGCCGATTGCCGCGCGTGGGAGGTGACACGCGGGGGCGATCATGTGGCAGTGTTCATCGGCGATTACTTCGCGCGCGGATCAAAGCGGTCGGGGGCGTGGTGTTCGGCGATGCGCGGGCAGGCCAAATTCCCCGAGGTGCAGGCGCCCGTGGTGATCAACGTGTGCAACTTTGCCAAGGATGACCCGGCATTGTTGAGCTATGATGACGCGCGCACGTTGTTCCACGAGTTCGGTCATGCGTTGCACCAGATGCTGTCGGATGTGCGATACGAGAGCGTCAGCGGCACGTCGGTCGCGCGCGATTTCGTCGAGTTGCCCAGCCAGCTATATGAGCATTGGCTGGAAGTGCCCGAAGTGCTGGCCGAGTTCGCGACCCATGCCGACACTGGTGCGGCAATGCCACAGGCACTGCTGGACAAGGTACTGAAGGCGGCGACATTCGACATGGGGTTCCAGACAGTCGAATATCTGGGATCGGCATTGGTCGATCTGGCGTTCCACGAGGGCGCGCCGCCCGCCGATCCGATGGCGCGGCAGGCTGACGTTCTGGCCCATATCGGCATGCCCCCTGCGATCACCATGCGCCATGCGACGCCGCAATTCGCGCATGTGTTCGCGGGTGATGGATATTCGGCGGGCTATTACAGCT
Organism: Roseovarius pelagicus; assembly: GCF_025639885.1. Classification (NCBI taxonomy): domain Bacteria; kingdom Pseudomonadati; phylum Pseudomonadota; class Alphaproteobacteria; order Rhodobacterales; family Roseobacteraceae; genus Roseovarius; species Roseovarius pelagicus. The sequence goes on from NZ_CP106738.1 coordinate 1,927,008, forward strand.
ATATGTGGTCCGAAGTGATGGATGCCGATGCCTTTGCCGCGTTCGAGGAGGCTGGGGGACCGTTCGACGCTGAACGCGCGACGGCGCTGGAGCGGCACATCCTGTCGCGCGGTGGGTCCGCGGATGCCGAGGCGCTCTATCTGGCGTTTCGCGGTCAGATGCCCGGACCTGCGGCGCTGCTGAAGGGGCGCGGGCTGGCTGCGTAAGGCGAAATGCGGGGCGGTTGTTGCAGCAGGCCATTTCTCTGATATGACGCCAACGGAACAACTGGATTTTCACTATGGATCATTTTCTATACCGCGATGGCGCGCTCTATGCCGAGGACGTGCCGCTGGCCGAGATCGCGGCCAGTGTCGGCACGCCGTTCTACGTCTATTCGACCGCCACGCTGGAGCGACATTACCGGTTGTTCGACGAGGCGCTGGAGGGGATGGACCATCTGGTGTGCTACGCCATGAAGGCCGCCAGCAATCAGGCGATCCTGAAAACGCTGGCAGCATTGGGCGCGGGCATGGATGTGGTATCAGGCGGCGAATACCTGCGCGCCAAAGCGGCGGGCGTGCCCGGCGATCGCATCGTGTTCTCTGGTATCGGCAAGACGACAGACGAGATGCGGCTGGCGCTGGAAGGTGGCATCCGGCAGTTCAACGTCGAGAGCGAGCCAGAGATGATCGCGCTGAACGCTGCGGCGCTGGATCTGGGCGTGCGTGCGCCGATCACGGTGCGGGTGAACCCCGACGTGGATGCCAAGACCCATGCCAAGATCGCCACCGGCAAATCCGAGAACAAGTTCGGCATCCCGATTGCCCGCGCCCGCGCGGTCTATGCGCAGGCGGCGGCGCTGCCGGGGCTGGACGTGATCGGGATCGACGTGCATATCGGCAGCCAACTGACCGAGTTGGCCCCTTTTGCGCTGGCCTACGCCAAGGTCGCGGAACTGACTGAGACATTGCGCGCCGATGGCCATGACATCCGGCGGCTGGATCTGGGCGGCGGTCTGGGCATTCCCTATACGCGGTCGAACAGTGCCCCGCCACTGCCGACGGAATACGGTGCGCTGATCCGCGACACGCTGGGCCATCTGGGCTGCGAGATCGAGATCGAGCCGGGGCGTCTGGTGGCGGGCAATGCCGGGCTGCTGGTCAGCGAGGTGATCTATGTGAAATCTGGCGAGGGGCGCGATTTTCTGATCCTTGATGCGGCGATGAATGACCTGATCCGCCCGGCCATGTATGACGCATGGCATGATATTGTCCCGGTGATTGAACCAGAGGCCGGCACCGAACAGCAACCCTATGACATCGTCGGCCCGGTCTGCGAGAGCGGTGATACCTTCGCCAAGCAGCGCATGATGCCGCCGTTGGTCGCGGGCGATCTGGTGGCGTTCCGCAGTGCGGGGGCCTACGGCGCTGTCATGTCGAGCGAATACAACACCCGCCCGATGATCCCCGAGGTGCTGGTGCATGAGCATCAATTCGCCGTCATCCGGGCACGTCCGACCTTTGACGAAATGATAAATCGCGATACCATCCCCGAATGGCTATAGCGCGCCAATGCGCAAGGCCCTGCCGGAAAGGTGGCCGAACAGATACATGGCGGAACGCACCCCCCTCCTGAACGATGCGCTGGCGCGATTGCGCGCGCCGCTCACCCTGACGTGGGCGGGGCTTCTGGCAGAACGTCTGGTACAGGCGTTTTGGCCGCTCTGGACACTGATTGCGGCGGTGGCGGCGGCGCTGATGCTGGGGTTTCACGACTGGGCGATGGTCGAACTGGTGGGCGCGTCCCTGATCGGGGCCGCCATTGGCGCAGTGGTCTTTGCGGTGCTGGGCGTCCGGCGCTTTGCCTGGCCACGCCGGGCCGAAGCCGTGACGCGGATGGACAGCGCATTGGCCGAACGTCCGCTGGCCGCCTTGGGCGACCGACAGGCCATCGGCAGTGGCGATGCCGCATCCGAGGCGCTGTGGCGCGCGCATTTGGCACGAATGGCCAAGGCAGCCAGTCACGCGCACACCATCGCGCCGGACTTACGCATCTCTGACCGCGACCCGTTTGGCCTGCGTTACATCGCACTGCTGGGTCTGGTGGCCGCACTGTGTTTCGGATCGGCCTGGCGGGTCAGTACGATTCCATTGATTGGGCCGGGGCACGCACAACCCGCTGCCGCGGGCCCGACTTGGGAAGGCTGGGTCGAGCCGCCACGATATACCGGCCTGCCAAGCCTGTATCTGTCGGATCAGAAGGACCGCATCAACGTTCCCGTCGGCAGCCGTATCACCCTGCGCCTCTATGGTGCGCTGGGTGCGCTCAGCGCCTCTGAAACCGTCTCGGGGCGGACCACGGGTATTGGCAATGCAACGGATCCTGCGCAGGATTTCGACGTCACGCAGAGCGGGACATTGACCATCGACGGTGCCGGTGGGCGTAGCTGGACAATCACGGCCCTGCCCGATGCGGCGCCCGATGTCACGCTGGTCGATGAGGGCAAACGCACGACGTTTGACGGCCAGATGCGTCAGCCGTTTCACGCCCGCGACGATTACGGCGTGACGGGCGGCACCGCGATCTTTCGGTTGGATCCTGACCGGGTGAAACGGCGCTACGGTCTGGCCACCGACCCGGAGCCGCGTGAGGCGATCGTGCTGGAACTGCCGATGCCGATCACCGGAGGGCGGGATGATTTTACCGAGGCCCTGATCGAGAACCTGTCAGAACATGCCTGGGCACATCTGCCGGTGACGCTGGAACTGCAGGTGACGGATGCGCGCGAGCAGATCGGCAGCAGCGCGCCTGTGCCAATGGCCCTGCCCGCGCGCCGGTTCTTTGACCCGCTCGCGGCGGCGGTGATCGAACAGCGGCAATCGCTGCTGTGGTCGCGCCATAACGCACGCGATGTGACCCAGATTCTGCGTGCCGTATCGCACCGGCCTGAGGGCGGGCTGTTTCGCTCTGAAACCGCCTATCTGCGGTTGCGGGTGATCCTGCGTCGGCTAGAAACGCTGGTGCGCCATGACGCGCTGACACCAGAGGCGCGCGACGAAATCACGGCGGCGATGTGGGAACTGGCCTTGCTGCTGGAGGATGGCGATATCGGCGACGCGCTGGAACGGATGCGTCAGGCGCAGGAACGCCTCAGCGAAGCGATGAAAAACGGCGCCAGCGAAGAGGACATCGCGCGGCTGATGCAGGAATTGCGCGATGCCACGCAGGATTACCTGCGCCAGAAATCGCAACAGGCCCAGCGCGAAAATGACGCCGATCAGCCCGATCAGGGCGACCAGAACGCGATGCAGCTCAGCCAGCAGGACCTGCAGGACATGATGGACCGCATTCAGGAACTGATGAATGAGGGGCGCATGGCCGAGGCGCAGCAAGCGTTGCAGGAATTTCAGGAAATGATGGAGAACCTGCGCGTGACCGAAGGCCAGCGCGGGCAAGGCGATTCAGAGGGTCAGCAGGCGATGGAGGGGCTGGCCGATACCCTGCGCCAGCAACAAGGGCTGTCGGATCAGGCATTCCGCGATCTGCAGGAACAGTTCAATCCCGGCGCGCAGGCCGGCGAAAGCCAGAATAACGAAGGGCGCAACGGCGGCGAAGGCCGTGGCCAGAGCCACGAGGGTCAGGGCGGTCAGGGCAGCGGTCAGGGTGAGCAGCAAGGTCAGGAGCAAGGCGACGCGCAAACCGGATCAGGCGCGTTGGCCGACCGGCAAGAGGCGCTGCGCCGCGAGTTGGAACGCCAGCGCGGCAACCTGCCCGGTCAGGGCTCCGAGGGCGGCGATGCGGCGCGCGATGCGCTTGACCGTGCGGGCCGCGCGATGGACGGTGCCGAGGACGCACTGCGCCAGAATGACCTCGCCGAAGCGATCGATCAGCAATCTGCTGCAATGGACGCGCTGCGCGAGGGTATGCGCAACCTCGGCGAAGCGATGGCCGAGGCGAACCGCAACAATCAGGGCGGTCAGGGGCAGGCGCGTGGTGCCGATGGTGCACAGCAATCCGACCCGTTGGGACGCATCGCCGGTCAGGGCGATCAGGCGGGCACGCAGGACAGTCTGTTGCAGGGTGAGGACGTCTATCGTCGCGCCCGCGAGCTTCTGGACGAAATCCGCCGCCGGTCCGGTCAGGGGGACCGCCCCGAAGTGGAACGCGATTATCTGCAACGCCTGCTCGACCGGTTCTGACCGACGCAGCCGCCGCTCTTCAGTTTTCGCCAAATACTCTCGCCGAAGGCGTCAGGTCTCGATGGTACCGGCACGGGCGCACTCTCGTGTCACACCCGCCCCACGCGGCCCGACGCCCGTGCCAAAGGCAGGGGCGAGGAAAACCGGCATGCGCGCAGCGCATTCCATATGGCACCGCATCAGGCGCGCCCGGCGTCGGCGGATAATGTCAGTGGGCTGATCCCGAGCGAGGTCAGCGCCGCCTCCCATTTGGCGGCATTGGCGGTGCCAAAGACCAGATCAGGCGTG